>NZ_DAMAPU010000001.1:257915-830884 GCF_032071645.1 Superficieibacter sp. | reverse complement strand
CCCTTCGGGGATCGACATGAGGCAGAAGATTTTTGTCACCGGGCGGAAACATGGAATTTGGTGGTGGGGGAAGGATTCGAACCTTCGAAGTCTGTGACGGCAGATTTACAGTCTGCTCCCTTTGGCCGCTCGGGAACCCCACCAGGGGTATGTTTATGGCTTTGAAATGGTGGTGGGGGAAGGATTCGAACCTTCGAAGTCGATGACGGCAGATTTACAGTCTGCTCCCTTTGGCCGCTCGGGAACCCCACCACGGGGTAATGCTTGCGTTACTACTGGCCTGCTTCCGTTGCGGGAAGCGGGGCGCATCATATCAAATGACGCGCCGCTGTAAAGCATTCCTTTGCCTCAGATGAATCGTTTGCCTGCTTTTTGCACGCAACGCGGCAAAGCTAATCAATTCATTTCATTGGCGATTAAAGAATAATCGTACGGTTGCCGTAAACAAATACCCGCTGCGCCAGCACCTGGTACAACGCGCGGCTTAATACATTTTTCTCGACGTCGCGTCCGGCACGCATCATATCTTCTGCCGTGTAGGTGTGATCGACGTGGATCACGTCCTGCATGATAATCGGGCCTTCATCAAGATTATCGTTTACATAGTGCGCGGTGGCACCGATGATCTTCACTCCGCGCTCGTAAGCCTGGTGGTAAGGGCGCGCACCAATAAAGGCCGGGAGAAACGAATGGTGAATATTAATGATCTTGTTCGGGAAACGAGAAACGAATTCCGGCGTCAGCACGCGCATATATTTCGCCAGCACCACGTAGTCCGGCTGATGGGCATCAATGGCGTCGGCCATTAATTTGTCGTGAGCTTCGCGGGTGTGACCTTCATGGCTCACCAGTTCAAAAGGAATGTCAAAACGCTCCACCAGCGGACGCAGGGTTTCGTGATTACCAATAACGGCGGCAATTTCCACATCCAGACCGCCGTAGTTGGCTTTCATTAGCAGATCGCCCAGGCAATGCGCTTCTTTAGTGACCAGAATAACGATGCGGCGACGGCCCGCCGGGTTTAGCTCGCGCACCGAGCCTTCCGGCAGGGCGCTGTCGAGATCGGCCAGCAGCGTGGTGTCGTTGAAAATCCCTTCGAGCTCAGTCCGCATAAAAAAGCGTCCGGTGCGGTGATCGACGAATTCATTATTCTGAACGATGTTGAGTTCGTGCTTGTAGCAAATATTGGTGATGCGCGCGATCAGTCCTTTCTGGTCGGGGCAAATCGTGCGCAGAACTTTACGTTGTAGTGAGTGCATTAACGGGGAAATCCTGTTGAAGGTGTTTGCGTTTTTTGTGTCGGGTCCAGCTACTGGCCACAGCACTTTTTAAATTTTTTACCTGACCCACAGGGGCAGGGATCGTTTCGACCGAACTGCGGGCGAGTACCGTCGATATAGTACCATCTTCCCGCTTCCTTTAAGAACCTCGAACGTTCAATGATCGCGCCTGGCTGGTCATTCTCACTGAATTTCGCCACAAAACTGACAAAGCCTTCTTCCGGCGAGGCACCCTTCTCGGCTAAGAAAACGGTCAGTCCATGCCAGTGGGTGTTGGCGAATCCACGTTCAATATCCTGACGAAATGCCGCTGGCTGACACGAGGGATGCCATGTGGCGATCAGGTAATCTGCATCTTTCATCACAAATGCGCTGTAACGGGAGCGCATAAGGTGTGATGGATCTGGCGCAACCCGCGCACCAGACAGATATTGTTGGCAACATAGGCTATACTCCAGAGCGCTGCCACAAGGACAAAGGTTCACGAGAGTGATCTCCACGGAATAAATGATAACGGCGTCAATGCGCCAGGTAGCGTTATGTTAACTGAGCAGTGCCATTGTTGCACGCTGGAAGCCGGGGAGAAGTCTGCCGTTCATAATGATAATGACAACACCAGAGGTGGCGCGTAAAACCAGCGTCATTCGGGAGCGAAAACCTTCAGGGGTAAATCACATTCTGCCAACCGCAGGGAATAACGTTCCTGTTTATTGGCGAAGAGTCGCTTTTATTTCCGCTAATATTATTTCCACATTGACGGCGCGGATTTATTTTCAGCGCAAACTCCTCGTGTCGTTTTATCAATTTTCCTCGCCGCATTTACCATGCCCAGGCCTGACATTATCCCTGTGCGGACAGAGAACGCTGGCGGCGTATGGCGCTTGCAGGCTGGCCCGGCAACAGAAAAGTGAACCTAAGGTTGAAATTTTGTTACATCTTTCCCATTATAATACTTCTCTCTGTGGATCCCCCGGTGTTGCGCTGAACCTCGCTGCCATGACGTTGTCCATTGAAGAAACGCATATCAAACAAAAAATTTGTGGTTTTTAGAGATGTTAAAGCGTGCTTTATTTTTAAGATTAGTTCAGCAGAATCTGACAAGCGATAGCGCGGATTGCATGCCAATATTAAGTATCGTGGGTCAGAGGAGATAACATGACGCAGCCATTGGCGGGGAAACACATTCTGATTGTTGAAGACGAACCCGTTTTCCGCTCTCTGCTGGATAACTGGCTTCTGTCGCTGGGGGCGAGTACGACCCTGGCCGAGGATGGCATCGACGCAATCGAAAAAATGGCAAACCTGCAAATCGATCTGATGATTTGTGATATCGCAATGCCACGAATGAATGGCCTTAAGCTGGTGGAGCACGTGCGCAATGCCGGTGATACTTTGCCAATACTGGTGATTTCCGCCACCGAAAATATGTCAGATATCGCCCGCGCGCTGCGTCTTGGGGTGCAGGATGTCTTGCTGAAACCGGTTAAAGATTTTCAGCGCCTGCGCGAAACGGTCTTCGCCTGCCTCTATCCGAATATGTTTAATTCGCGGGTGGAGGAAGAGGAACGCCTTTTTGAAGACTGGGATGCGCTGGTCAGCAATCCGGCCGCAGCGGCAAAGTTGCTTCAGGAGCTACAGCCACCCGTTCAGCAGGTGATATCTCATTCCAGGATTAACTACCGTCAGTTAATGTCTGCGGATCAGCCCGGTCTGGTACTGGATATTGCGCCGCTTTCCGATGACGACCTTGCTTTTTATTGCCTCGACGTGACCCGCGCCGGAGACAACGGCGTTCTGGCGGCGTTGTTACTGCGTGCTTTATTTAATGGTCTGCTTCAGGAACAGCTTTCGCAGCAAAGGCAACGCCTGCCTGAAATGGGCAGCTTACTAAAACAGGTCAACAATTTACTGCGCCAGGCCAATTTGCCCGGCCAATTTCCTCTGCTGGTCGGTTATTACCACAGTGGAATTAAAAATTTAATTCTGGTTTCTGCCGGGCTTAACGCGACGTTGAATACGGGCGAACATCAGATTCAAATCAGTACCGGTCTTCCGCTCGGTACGCTCGGTGATACTTATTTCAATCAAATTAGCCAGCGTAGCGAAGCCTGGCAGTGCCAGATTTGGGGAGCCGGTGGCCGTCTGCGTTTAATGTTGTCTGCGGAATGAGCAAATGAATTCCCTTCTGAGAATAGGTTTACCTGCCAATCTGCCGCAGTGATACTATGCTTACGTTTATGCGTATAAATCCTAATTCCAGGTTATCGCGGCTGATTCAGACCAGGATTGTCTTCCCGTCCTGATATACTCAAACGCGCTAATTCATTAATGAGAAGTTCAGATTTCGAACACTTCAGGAGAGTTCAATGGCTGCTTTAAATTCAAAAGTCAAAAAGGCCGTTATCCCGGTTGCGGGATTGGGGACGAGGATGTTGCCAGCAACCAAGGCGATCCCAAAAGAGATGTTACCGCTGGTCGATAAACCACTCATCCAATATGTCGTTAATGAATGTATTGCTGCGGGTATCACTGAAATCGTGCTGGTAACGCACTCCTCCAAAAATTCAATTGAAAACCACTTCGATACCAGCTTTGAACTTGAAGCGATGCTGGAAAAGCGCGTAAAACGCCAGCTTCTGGAAGAAGTGCAGTCTATTTGCCCGCCGCACGTCACTATTATGCAGGTGCGTCAGGGGCTGGCAAAAGGGCTGGGTCATGCGGTGCTTTGCTCACAGCCTGTGGTCGGCGATGAGCCGGTTGCGGTGATCCTGCCGGACGTTATTCTTGATGAATTTGAATCCGATCTGTCTCAGGATAACCTGGCAGAAATGATTAAACGTTTTGATGAAACGGGCTGTAGCCAGATCATGGTAGAGCCAGTGGCAGACGTGACCGCCTACGGTGTTGTTGACTGTAAAGGCGTGCCTTTGCAGCCGGGCGAAAGCGTGCCGATGGTAGGCGTGGTCGAGAAGCCAAAAGCGAACGTCGCCCCTTCAAATCTCGCTGTTGTTGGCCGCTACGTGCTGAGCGCGGAAATTTGGGCGCTGCTGGCGAAGACCCCTCCGGGCGCAGGCGATGAAATTCAGCTTACCGATGCTATCGATATGCTAATCGAAAAAGAGACTGTTGAAGCCTATCATATGAAAGGCAAAAGCCACGACTGCGGTAATAAGCTCGGATATATGCAGGCATTCGTTGAGTATGGTATTCGCCATAACTCTCTGGGCGAAGAATTTAAAGCCTGGCTGGAAGAGACAGTTGGCGTGACAAAGTAGAGTTATAATCATTATCAAACCGGGATGCGATATTCCCGGTTTTTTTTGCCTGAAAGATGGGTGGGTTATCAAGTCCAACATTCAGGCAAAAAAAATCCCGCCGAAGCGGGATTTTCTGAAGCAGGAAGATTAATTCTTAATCAGGAAATCGTCCAGCTGTTTGCCTTGCTCGTCCATTGCTTTTTTGATAACAGCAGGAGTACGGCCCTGGCCGGTCCAGGTTTTAGTTTCACCGTTTTCGTCGGTGTAGCTATATTTAGCAGGACGTGCAGCGCGTTTTGCTTTAGTACCGGTTTTTGCTGCAGCAATGCTGTTCAGCAATTCATTCGGATCGATACCATCAGCAATCAGCATTTCACGATATTGTTGCAGTTTGCGAGTGCGTTCTTCAACTTCTGCCGCAGCAGCAGTATCTTCTTCACGACGCTCGTTGACAACAACTTCTAATTTTTCCAGCATCTCTTCCAGTGTCTCAAGGGTACATTCTCTGGCCTGAGCACGAAGAGTACGGATGTTGTTCAGAATTTTAAGTGCTTCGCTCATTGTAGTAATCTCAAACTTATATTGTGGGGTGGTTTGTTAAACTAATAATAGAGCGTTAATTTGAGTTGTGCAATAGGGAGAAATGTAAGGAAGACAAAATTAGTTGTTATTTTTTGCGTTTGTAATTCCTGTTAACTTAAATTTTGCCTGCTATCACGCTTTTCCTATACATAATCTGGCCGGTCAGACCAGAGGTTAACCCCCGACGACATATGATTTTTTTTGAAAATGCGCAGGGCGAAAATATAGTAAGGGCGGATAAATATCGACCTCGCGTATTAGCAGATTGCGTTATCCAAAATCAAGCCATCCTAATAGTAAATCGCCTGCCAGAGGTCGTTTTCGCAGATAAGTCGCTTGTTAGGAGAATGTAATGACAAAGCATTAAGTCCCACATTAATGCTCCATTGCTGCAAAATAGTGCGTTGAAGTCTTTAATAGTGGCTATATCCCTACAGCCAGAGGGGAGGGCGATTACCGTTTCTCTTTACGTGGCACGGATGGGCCAGACGTAAAATATGGTACACTGCCGCGCAGCAATTAATACACTTTGACTGAGGTTATGCGGCCGATGGCACAACTTTATTTCTACTATTCTGCAATGAACGCAGGCAAATCAACTGCATTGTTACAGTCTTCATACAATTACCAGGAAAGGGGTATGCGGGCGCTTGTATATACCGCAGAAATTGATAACCGCTTTGGTTCGGGGAAGGTGAGTTCGCGAATTGGTCTTTCCTCGCCCGCAAAGCTCTTTAACCAGAATACCTCCCTGCTGGCAGAGATTGACGCAGAAAACGCGTCTGCGCGCGTACACTGTGTTTTAGTGGACGAAAGCCAGTTCCTTACACGTCAGCAGGTTCATGCGCTCTCAGAGGTGGTAGATCGACTTGATATCCCGGTCCTGTGTTATGGCTTAAGAACGGATTTCCGGGGTGAGTTATTTACCGGGAGTCAATATCTGCTGGCCTGGGCAGATAAACTGGTCGAACTTAAAACCATCTGCTTCTGCGGGCGTAAAGCGAGTATGGTGCTGCGACTCGATCAGAGCGGGCGTCCGTATAATGAGGGGGAACAGGTGGTGATTGGGGGTAATGAAAGGTATATCTCGGTCTGTCGTAAGCATTATAAAGAGGCGCTGGCTGTAGGCTCTCTGACGGCTATTCAGGACCAGCACCGCCATTCATCCTGCTGAGTATTTCATCGCTTTACAGAGGCCTTCAGGCTCTGTACGACATGCATAAGACAAAAAAAAGCCTCATCATGTGATGAGGCTTTTTATTAAGCGTCGTGGCTAACTACTTAAGCCATTTTTTTCGCTTTTTTGTCCGCTTTTACTGCCGGAGCAACAGCTTGCTCTGCCGGAGCGCCTTCGGTGTATTCACGACCGTAGAAGGTGTCCATCAGGATCTGTTTCAGCTCGGAGATCAGCGGGTAGCGCGGGTTAGCACCGGTACACTGGTCATCGAACGCATCTTCAGACAGTTTGTCAACGTGAGCCAAGAAGTCAGCTTCCTGCACGCCAGCTTCGCGGATAGACTTAGGAATACCCAGTTCAGCTTTGATGCTTTCCAGCCATGCCAGCAGCTTCTCGATCTTAGCCGCAGTACGGTCGCCCGGCGCGGTGAGACCCAGATGGTCAGCGATTTCAGCGTAACGACGACGTGCCTGCGGACGGTCATACTGGCTGAATGCAGTCTGCTTAGTCGGGTTGTCATTCGCGTTATAACGAATAACGTTGGAGATCAGCAGGGCGTTCGCCAGACCGTGCGGAATGTGGAACTGTGAACCCAGTTTGTGCGCCATTGAGTGACATACACCGAGGAAGGCGTTCGCAAACGCGATACCGGCGATGGTCGCTGCACTGTGAACGCGTTCACGGGCAACCGGGTTTTTAGAACCTTCGTGGTAAGACGCTGGCAGGTTTTCTTTCAGCAGTTTCAGAGCCTGCAGAGCCTGACCGTCAGAGAACTCAGAAGCCAGTACGGAAACGTAAGCTTCCAGGGCGTGAGTGACGGCATCCAGACCACCGAAAGCACACAGTGACTTCGGCATATCCATAACCAGGTTAGCATCGACAACCGCCATATCCGGGGTCAGCGCATAGTCTGCCAGCGGATATTTCTGACCGGTAGCATCGTCGGTAACAACCGCAAACGGCGTCACTTCTGAACCGGTACCGGAAGTGGTGGTGACCGCGATCATTTTCGCTTTCACGCCCATTTTCGGGAACTTGTAGATACGTTTACGGATATCCATAAAGCGCAGCGCCAGTTCTTCGAAGTGGGTTTCCGGGTGTTCGTACATTACCCACATGATTTTCGCGGCATCCATCGGGGAACCACCGCCCAGAGCGATAATCACGTCTGGTTTGAAGGAGTTCGCCAGTTCAGCGCCTTTACGTACCACGGTCAGAGTCGGATCCGCTTCGACTTCGAAGAAGACTTCAGTTTCAACGCCCGCAGCTTTCAGTACGGAGGTGATCTGATCGGCATAACCGTTATTGAACAGGAAGCGGTCAGTCACGATCATTGCACGTTTGTGACCATCAGTAATCACTTCATCCAGCGCGATTGGCAGAGAGCCACGGCGGAAGTAGACAGATTTCGGAAGTTTGTGCCACAACATGTTTTCAGCTCGCTTAGCAACGGTTTTCTTGTTGATCAGGTGTTTCGGACCAACGTTTTCAGAGATGGAGTTACCACCCCATGAACCACAACCCAGAGTCAGGGAAGGCGCGAGTTTGAAGTTGTAAAGGTCACCGATACCACCCTGAGAAGCCGGGGTGTTGATCAGGATACGCGCGGTTTTCATTTCTGCGCCAAACTTCTGTACGCGTTCCGGCTGGTTGTCCTGATCGGTATACAGACAGGAGGTATGACCGATACCGCCCATGGCAACCAGTTTTTCTGCTTTCACAACAGCATCGTCGAAATCTTTCGCACGATACATTGCCAGCGTCGGAGACAGTTTTTCGTGGGCGAAAGGTTCGCTTTCGTCAACCAGAGTCACTTCACCTACCAGAATTTTGGTGCTGACCGGAACGCTAAAGCCTGCCAGTTCAGCAATTTTGTATGCTGGCTGACCTACGATGCCTGCGTTAAGTGCGCCATTTTTCAGAATGATGTTCTGAACGGCTTTCAGTTCGCTGCCCTGGAGCATGTAAGCACCGTGGCTGGCGAAACGTTCGCGAACGGCGTCGTAAACGGAATCAACAACGATAACAGACTGTTCAGATGCACAAATTACGCCATTATCGAACGTTTTGGACATCAGGATAGACGCCACAGCACGTTTGATATCAGCGGTTTCGTCGATAACAACAGGGGTGTTACCTGCACCTACGCCGATAGCCGGTTTACCGGAGCTATACGCCGCTTTAACCATGCCCGGACCACCGGTCGCAAGGATCAGGTTAATGTCAGGGTGATGCATCAGCGCGTTAGACAGCTCAACAGACGGTTGGTCAATCCAGCCGATCAGATCTTTCGGTGCACCAGCAGCAATCGCAGCCTGCAGAACGATGTCAGCAGCTTTGTTTGTTGCGTCTTTAGCACGCGGGTGTGGAGAGAAGATGATGGCGTTACGCGTCTTCAGGCTGATCAGCGATTTGAAGATAGCAGTAGACGTTGGGTTAGTCGTCGGAACGATACCGCAGATAATACCGATAGGTTCTGCGATAGTGATGGTGCCGAAAGTGTCATCTTCAGACAGCACACCACAGGTTTTTTCATCTTTATAAGCGTTGTAGATATATTCAGAAGCGAAGTGGTTTTTAATCACTTTATCTTCGATAATACCCATGCCGGATTCGGCAACGGCCATTTTAGCAAGGGGGATACGAGCATCAGCAGCGGCCAGAGCGGCAGCGCGGAAGATCTTATCAACTTGCTCTTGAGTGAAACTGGCATATTCACGCTGGGCTTTCTTGACACGCTCTACGAGTGCGTTAAGTTCAGCGACATTAGTAACAGCCATAATGCTCTCCTGATAATGTTAAACTTTTTTAGTAAATCAACTGCCTGAATGGTCAGTATAGTCAGACCGGACATGGCTTGCGTAAGAGCTTACAAAACATAAACTTACTTACAAATTGATCCACTGATTTACTAAAACAGCTCTGCCTTACTTCACGCTACCTTCGCAAACATGTTCATCTCTGCGATGTCGCTAAGGTTACTCACTTCTGAGTAGGAAATACGTGATCCAGGTCAAATTTAAGCAAAGCTGACACCTTTCAGCAGGTTGTTTTAGGTGACTTGTATCAAATGTTAAATGTTTGGATGAATGCACAAAATTCACAGTAGCATAATTTATACAAATACATAACACCGCATAATGAAAAGGTTTTTTGGCAGATATCTGGTGAAGTGTTCTGTCAAAAAGCGTATCTTCAGCGCGGGTTTATAATGACATGAAGTCAACTACCACTTTTGAGAAGGTGCGGAGCCAACCGTGAGCTATTTGCTGTTCGATTTTCCTACGTGCTTTAAATTTTTTATTGGCCTTTTTGCTTTAGTTAACCCTATCGGTATCATGCCCGTCTTTATTAGCATGACCAGTTACCAGACGGCAGTGGCTCGCAACAAAACTAATCTCACGGCGAATCTTTCCGTGGCGATTATCCTCTGGACGTCGCTCTTTCTGGGTGACACCATTCTTCAGCTTTTTGGCATCTCTATTGATTCGTTCCGCATTGCTGGCGGTATTCTGGTCGTGACCATTGCGATGTCGATGATCAGCGGCAAGCTTGGTGAAGATAAGCAAAACAAGCAGGAGAAGTCAGAAACCGCAATCCGTGAAAGCGTTGGGGTCGTACCGCTGGCGCTGCCTTTAATGGCAGGGCCGGGGGCAATCAGTTCAACGATTGTCTGGGGCGCGCGTTACCATAATCTGATGCATCTGTTGGGTTTTTCAATCGCCATTGCCCTGTTTGCCCTTTGCTGCTGGGGTGTTTTCCGTATGGCCCCCTGGCTGGTTCGTATGCTGGGTCAGACAGGCATTAACGTCATTACCCGTATTATGGGTCTGCTGCTGATGGCGCTGGGCATTGAATTTATCGTGACCGGTATAAAGAGTATCTTTCCCGGCCTCATTCATTGAATCCTTTTCTCTGCACTCGCAAAATCTGCAAACGAAGCCCTGGCTTCGTTTGCACTATTATTAGCAAAATATATAAATAAAGTTGAAATAGCGCTAATACATAATAAAATTCAATAATTGTTAAATCACTTCAATATCAACGACATAAAAACCATTACCTTCATCTTCTGTACAGTTAACCATCAAGCGCCGTGTTATTTTTATCACATGATACTCTGGGGCTTGCTCCCGCATAATTGAAATGTTATTAGTAATTTCAGCTTCCTGACAGATTAATGTGCTAAATAGTAAGCAAATGTTAATTTTTTGCAAAATCCGCCTGTCGAAGAGGACGGTGAGAGTTGCAGAGGGTGTTACAGCTCTTACAACGTTGTAAAGAAAGTGTTTTTTGAATAAATAGTGCGTTTTTTGCGCGCTGGTGCCGGGCCTGGCAATTATGCAAAAGAGAATTAGTTAACAAATTTGCAAATTATATTGGCAGCAAATGATTGCATTTGATACTTTCCGGCCAGGCAATAAACAGCAGTATTGATGTAGATGAGAATTATTTTCAAATAGCGCTTTGTGCGCAGAAACACAATATGCCCCGACAGGGGAGGCATATTAAAGAATCGACGAAAGGTGGCCATCAGAGCCAGCCGTAATAGATAAGTCGGTGATAGCAGCAGGAAAACCCCGGCGGCAACTATAGCTCCTGTGTTGACCGGGAACCCAAAGGGTACTGAACAGGCTGGCCCAGAGTCAGTAATTATAATTATTGGAGTCTTAACACAATGTCCATCATCACGAAAAAAAGTCTGGTTGCAGCAGGCATTCTCGCTGCGCTGATCGCAGGAAATGTTGCCATGGCTGCCGATGTTCCCGCCGGTGTGCAACTGGCGGATAAGCAAACCATGATCCGTAATAACGGGGCAGAACCCCAATCGCTTGATCCTAATAAAATTGAAGGGGTGCCGGAAGCAAACGTCAGCCGCGACCTGTTTGAAGGCCTGCTGGTCACTTCACCGGTTGATGGTCACCCGGTTCCGGGCGTAGCAGAGAGCTGGGATAATAAAGATTTTAAAGTCTGGACATTCCATTTACGTAAAGACGCCAAATGGTCTAACGGCGAGCCCGTGACCGCACAAGATTTCGTTTATAGCTGGCAGCGCCTGGTCGATCCGAATACCGCCTCTCCTTATGCCAGCTATCCGCAGTATGGTCATATCCTCAACGTTGATGAAATTGTTGAAGGAAAAAAAGCGCCGACTGAACTCGGTGTTAAAGCTATCGACGCCAATACCCTCGAAGTCACCTTAAGCGAGCCTGTACCCTATTTTTATAAACTGCTGGTTAACCCGGCGATGTCACCGGTCAATAAAGCCGCCATTGATAAATTCGGCGAGAAATGGACCCAGCCTGCGAACATTGTTTCTAACGGTGCTTACAAGCTAAAAGACTGGGTTGTTAACGAACGTATCGTGATGGAGCGTAATACTAATTACTGGAATAACGCTAAAACGGTCATCGATCAGGTCACCTTCCTGCCGATCTCTTCTGAAGTCACCGACGTTAACCGCTACCGCAGCGGTGAAATCGATATGACCTATAACAATCTGCCCATCGAGCTGTTCCAGAAGCTGAAGAAAGAGATCCCGAGCGAAGTCCATGTCGATCCGTACCTGTGTACTTATTACTATGAAATTAATAACCAGAAAGCCCCGTTCACCGATGCGCGCGTGCGTACCGCACTGAAACTGGGTCTGGATCGCGATATTATCACCAGCAAAGTTAAAGCGCAGGGCGACCTGCCAGCCTATGGTTACACCCCGCCATATACCGACGGCGCTAAACTGACCACGCCGGAATGGTTTACATGGACGCAAGAAAAACGTAACGAAGAAGCGAAAAAACTGCTGGCTGAAGCGGGTTATACCGCTGATAAACCGCTGACCTTTAACCTGCTTTATAATACGTCCGATCTGCACAAAAAACTGGCTATCGCTGCCGCATCCATCTGGAAGAAAAATCTGGGTGTTAACGTTAAGCTGGTGAATCAGGAATGGAAAACCTTCCTCGATACCCGTCATCAGGGGACCTATGACGTAGCGCGTGCGGGCTGGTGTGCGGACTATAACGAGCCGACTTCCTTCCTTAATACCATGCTTTCTGGTAGCTCAATGAATACCGCGCATTATAAGAGCCCGGCATTCGACAGCATTCTCGCAGACGCGGTCAAAGCGACCGATGAAGCGCAGCGTACCGCCCTGTACGATAAAGCTGAACAGCAGCTGGGTAAAGACAGCGCCATTGTTCCGGTCTATTACTACGTGAATGCTCGCCTCGTGAAACCCTGGGTAGGTGGCTATTCCGGTAAAGATCCGATGGACGATCTCTACACCAAAGATATGTACATTATTAAGCATTAATGGCAATAGGTGGGGCAGCGTGAGGCTGCCCCACAGTGTCTTATTTCATCGCACTGTAAAGGCACACGCCAGAAGGTATGGGCAATGTTGAAATTTATTCTACGTCGTTGTCTGGAAGCGATTCCGACGCTTTTTATTCTTATTACCATTTCGTTTTTTATGATGCGTCTGGCTCCGGGAAGTCCTTTTACCGGTGAACGTACTCTGCCGCCAGAAGTGATGGCGAATATCGAAGCGAAATATCACCTGAACGATCCTATCTCTACCCAATACTTCAATTATCTGAAGCAACTGGCGCACGGCGATTTCGGTCCGTCGTTTAAGTATAAAGATTATTCAGTAAACGATCTGGTCGCGGCCAGTTTCCCTGTCTCCGCCAAACTTGGCGCGGCTGCCTTTTTGCTGGCGGTGGTGCTGGGCGTTACGGCAGGAGTTATCGCGGCCCTGAAACAGAATACCCGCTGGGATTATTCCGTGATGGGAGTGGCGATGACCGGCGTCGTGATCCCCAGTTTTGTCGTCGCGCCGTTGCTGGTACTGATATTTGCTATCACCCTCAAATGGTTGCCCGCAGGCGGCTGGAACGGCGGGGCGCTGATATACATGATCCTGCCGATGGTGGCGTTGTCCCTGGCTTATATCGCCAGTATCGCGCGTATTACCCGTGGTTCAATGATTGAAGTTTTACACTCAAACTTCATCCGCACCGCGAAAGCGAAAGGGTTGCCGATGCGCCGCATTATTCTGCGCCATGCGCTGAAACCAGCGTTGTTGCCCGTACTGTCGTATATGGGGCCGGCCTTTGTCGGCATCATTACCGGCTCTATGGTCATTGAGACGATCTACGGTTTGCCAGGCATCGGTCAGCTGTTTGTTAACGGTGCGCTTAACCGTGACTATTCGCTGGTGCTGAGCCTGACCATTCTGGTTGGCGCGCTAACCATTCTTTTCAACGCGGTTGTTGACGTGCTGTATGCCGTTATTGACCCGAAAATCCGTTACTGACACTGGAGTTCGCCATGATGTTGAGTAAGAAAAACAGCGAGGCGCTGGAAAACTTCAGTGAGAAACTGGAAATTGAAGGACGCAGCCTGTGGCAGGACGCCCGCCGTCGTTTCGTCCATAACCGTGCGGCGGTAGCCAGCCTGATTTTACTGGGACTGATTGCCCTGTTCGTGATCTTCGCTCCCATTCTGTCCCAGTTTACCTATTTCGATACCGACTGGGGCATGATGTCCGCCGCACCGGATACCGAGTCCGGGCACTATTTCGGCACCGACTCATCGGGTCGAGATTTACTGGTGCGCGTGGCAATCGGCGGACGTATTTCGCTGATGGTGGGCATCGCCGCTGCGCTGGTCGCGGTGATTGTCGGCACGCTTTACGGATCGCTTTCTGGCTATCTGGGTGGCAAGACGGACTCGGTCATGATGCGCCTGCTGGAAATCCTTAACTCCTTTCCGTTTATGTTCTTCGTCATTCTGCTGGTGACGTTTTTTGGACAAAACATCCTGCTGATTTTTGTTGCCATCGGCATGGTCTCCTGGCTGGACATGGCGCGTATCGTGCGCGGTCAAACGCTCAGCCTGAAGCGTAAAGAGTTCATCGAAGCGGCACAGGTTGGCGGTGTGTCAACGGCGAATATTGTCGTGCGTCATATCGTGCCCAACGTGCTGGGTGTGGTTGTGGTTTACGCTTCATTACTGGTGCCGAGCATGATCCTGTTCGAATCCTTCCTGAGCTTTCTGGGTCTGGGGACTCAGGAGCCGCTGAGCAGTTGGGGCGCATTGTTGAGTGACGGTGCGAACTCAATGGAAGTGTCTCCGTGGCTGTTGCTCTTTCCGGCAGGTTTCCTGGTTGTGACCCTGTTTTGTTTTAACTTTATCGGCGATGGCCTGCGTGATGCCCTCGACCCGAAAGATCGTTAAGGAGCGCCACCATGAGCATTATTGAAACTGTACCGGTGGAACAGAAATCCGGCCTGTTGCTGGACGTCAAAGATCTGCGCGTCACGTTTAGCACGCCCGATGGCGACGTGACCGCTGTGAACGATCTTAACTTTAGCCTGCGGGCAGGCGAGACGCTGGGGATCGTGGGTGAATCCGGCTCCGGTAAATCGCAAACCGCCTTCGCGCTGATGGGGCTGCTGGCGTCTAACGGGCGCATTGGCGGTTCGGCGACCTTTAACGGTCGGCAGATCCTTAATTTGCCCGAAAATGAGCTGAATAAGCTGCGCGCAAAGCAAATCTCCATGATTTTTCAGGACCCGATGACCTCGCTCAACCCTTATATGCGGGTTGATGAGCAGCTGATGGAAGTGCTGATGCTGCATAAAGGACTCGGGAAAGCGGAAGCGTTTGAAGAATCCGTGAAGATGCTGGACGCAGTCAAGATGCCGGAAGCGCGCAAGCGTATGCGCATGTATCCGCATGAGTTTTCCGGCGGGATGCGTCAGCGCGTCATGATTGCAATGGCGCTGCTGTGCAGGCCCAAATTACTGATCGCCGATGAACCGACTACCGCGCTGGACGTGACGGTACAGGCGCAAATCATGACCTTACTGAACGAGCTGAAGCGTGAGTTCAATACCGCCATCATCATGATCACCCACGATCTGGGCGTGGTGGCCGGGATCTGTGACAAAGTGCTGGTGATGTATGCCGGGCGCACGATGGAATATGGCAACGCCCGCGACGTATTTTACGGTCCGGCGCATCCGTATTCTATCGGCCTGCTGAATGCCGTTCCGCGTCTGGATGCTGAAGGCGGATCGCTGCTGACGATCCCGGGTAATCCCCCCAATCTGCTGCGCCTGCCGAAAGGCTGCCCGTTTCAGCCGCGCTGTCCGCACGCCATGGAAATCTGCAACAGCGCACCGCCGCTGGTGGAATTCGCGCCGGGACGCCTGCGCGCCTGCTTTAAGCCGGTGGAGGAACTGGTATGAATGCCATCACTGAAAACAGAAACGTATTGCTCGAAATCGCTGACCTGAAAGTCCATTTTGATATTAAAGATGGCAAGCAGTGGTTCTGGCAACCGGCAAAAACCCTCAAGGCGGTAGACGGCGTTACGCTGCGCTTGTATGAAGGTGAAACGCTGGGAGTGGTCGGTGAATCCGGCTGTGGCAAATCGACCTTCGCCCGCGCGATTATCGGGCTGGTAAAAGCCACCGATGGCAAAGTGGCCTGGCTGGGTAAAGATCTGCTGGGGATGAAACCGGATGAGTGGCGCGACGTGCGCAGCGACATCCAGATGATTTTCCAGGACCCGCTGGCGTCGCTGAATCCGCGTATGACCATCGGGGAAATTATCGCTGAGCCGCTGCGCACTTATCATCCGAAAATGCCACGTCAGGAAGTGCGCGATCGGGTGAAAACCATGATGATGAAGGTCGGGCTGTTACCTAACCTGATCAACCGCTATCCGCATGAGTTTTCCGGCGGTCAGTGCCAGCGTATCGGTATCGCCCGCGCGTTAATTCTGGAGCCAAAGCTGATTATTTGCGATGAGCCGGTATCGGCGCTGGACGTGTCGATTCAGGCGCAGGTGGTTAACCTTCTTCAGCAGTTGCAGCGTGAAATGGGGCTGTCGCTGATTTTTATCGCCCACGACCTGGCGGTGGTGAAACATATCTCCGATCGCGTGCTGGTGATGTATCTCGGTCATGCCGTGGAGCTGGGCACCTACGATGAGGTGTACCATAATCCGCTGCATCCTTATACCAAAGCGCTGATGTCGGCGGTGCCGGTACCCGACCCCGATAAAGAAAAGAATAAAAAGATCCAGTTGCTGGAAGGCGAATTACCCTCGCCGATCAATCCGCCGTCAGGCTGTGTTTTCCGTACCCGCTGTCCGATTGCCGGACCGGAATGCGCCAAAACCCGCCCGGTACTGGAGGGCAGTTTCCGCCATGCGGTTTCCTGCCTGAAGGTGGATCCGCTATAAAACAAAAGGGCTGACAATCGTCAGCCCTTTTTAGCATTATTCACGCCACAGAATATGGCACAGCTTGTGATCTTTCTCGCGGCACAGCAGCACGCGGGCAAAGACGTCGTTTAGCTCGCCACCGTCCGTTTCCGCCAGACCAATAACTACTTCAGCAAAGAAATCCGGGTTCAGATCGAAATCAACGTGTTCCTGCCAGTCCTCTGACGGATCGAAAAGCTCCGCGCCGCCGCGCTCTTCAAATTGCAGGTTAAACAGAATGATATCTGCCGGATCGAGATTATCCGCCGCCAGCTCAAGAAAAATATCGTAGGCCTGCTCAAGCGTCTCGTCTTCAGTCAGGCGGTTATTGAGATCCATATCCATGATGATTACCTGTTAAATAGCTAATGGGCACGTTTTACAGCAACGGGCTGAAGAAGTAAAACAGTCGCTCGGCAATCCGGTGCCAGAAAGGACGTTTTACCCACAACCGCGCGTCAAGCAGGCGCGAGCGGGAAATATAGTCGTCCTGCACGGCGGCTAAATCGCCGCCGAAACCGGCGTCATCAATCACCAGCGTGATCTCAAAATTAAGCCACAGGCTTCGCATATCCAGATTGACCGTACCGACCAGGCTTAATTCGCCATCGACCAGCACGCTTTTGGTATGCAGCAGTCCACCTTCAAACTGGTAAATCTTAACGCCTGCCGCCAGCAGTTCGGTGAAAAAGGCGCGACTGGCCCAACCGACCAGCACGGAATCATTTTTGCGCGGCAGGATAATACTGACGTCCACCCCGCGCTGGGCGGCAGTGCAAATAGCGTGCAGTAAATCGTCGCTCGGCACGAAATAGGGCGTGCTCATAATCAAATATTCACGGGCGGCATAGGTCGCGGTCAGCAGCGCCTGGTGAATAAGATCTTCCGGGAAGCCCGGACCGGAGGCGATGGTGTGAATAGTATGCCCGCTGGCTTCCTCAAACGGCATAATATTGCTGTCGGGAGGCGGGGGCAGGATGCGCTTGCCAGTTTCAATTTCCCAGTCGCAGGAATAGACAATGCCCATTGCCGTCGCCACCGGACCTTCCATCCGCGCCATTAAATCGACCCATTGCCCCACACCTGCGCTCTGTTTGAAGAAGCGGGGATCGACCATATTCATACTACCGGTATAGGCTATATAGTTATCGATCATCACCATTTTACGGTGCTGGCGCAGATCCATGCGGCGCAGGAATACGCGCATCAGGTTAACTTTCAGCGCTTCAACCACCTCAATGCCCGCGTTACGCATCATATTGGCCCAAGGACCGCGAAAGAACGTCACGCTACCGGCGGAATCCAGCATCAGCCGACAATGAACGCCGCGACGAGCGGCGGCCATTAAGGATTCAGCAACCTGATCGGCGACGCCGCCCGGCTGCCAGATATAAAACACCATCTCAATGTTATGGCGGGCGAGCTGAATATCGCGGATTAGCGCCTGCATGACGTCATCGGAGGTGGTCAATAACTGGAGCTGATTCCCCTTTACCCCGGCAATGCCCTGACGACGTTCACACAGTTTAAACAGCGATGAGGCGACGGCGCTGTTTTCTTCAGCAAAAATATGTTTGCAGGCTTTGAGATCGTGTAGCCATTTTGCCGTCGAGGGCCACATGGCCTTCGCGCGTTCCGCCCGTCGTTTGCCCAGATGCAGTTCCCCGACCGACAAATAAGCGATAATACCGACCAGAGGAAGAATATAGATAATCAACAGCCATGCCATCGCGGAAGGAACAGCGCGGCGCTTCATCAGTATGCGTAAGGTAATACTCGCGATGAGTAACCAGTATCCAAGAATGAGCAGCCAACTCACCACCGTGTAGAAGGTTGTCATAAATAAAGAAATCCTTTTTTGAGCCGATAGTTAAGAGTGTACGCGGACAACACTTTCTGGCAAATAAAAAGCGGCGATGAAAAGCGCTGGTCTGGCGGCAGCAAGGGTCTATAATGCACGTTCTTCCTTTGTAAGAGCTGTAAAAATGAAGCGTAGTAGAACGGAAGTGGGGCGCTGGCGCATGCTCAGGCAGGCGAGTCGGCGTAAATCCCGCTGGCTTGAAGGTCAGTCCCGTCGCAATATTCGTATTCACTCGATCAGAAAGTGTTTACTTAACCAGCATCGTAATGTGCTGCTGTTTGCGATTTACGATCTTTGAGTTTAAAAAAGGGCACCGGATACGGTGCCCCCTTATATCAGAAGACTTTTTTGTAGGGCTTAATCGTAACTTTCTGATAAACACCCGCCGCCACATACGGATCGGCATCCGCCCATTCTTTCGCCGCTTCGCTGGATTCAAATTCTGCAATTACCGTTGAACCGGTAAAACCGGCTGCACCAGGATCGTTGCTGTCTACGGCAGGCAGCGGACCGGCGGTCAGAAGACGCCCCTCATCGTGCAACAACTGTAAACGTGCCAGGTGAGCAGGGCGCACCGAGAGGCGTTTTTCCAGAGAATCTTCACTATCTTCAGCATAAATAACATACAGCACGGTGTGAGCTCCTTTTCTGTTATCTCATTCAGCACGGTAAGTGAAAGTCGCGTTCACTGCAATCATCAACCGCGTCAGCAGGCAAAATCCCGAGCAAAAATATGGCTGAATAACA
This sequence comes from Superficieibacter sp., assembly GCF_032071645.1. Lineage (NCBI taxonomy): Bacteria > Pseudomonadati > Pseudomonadota > Gammaproteobacteria > Enterobacterales > Enterobacteriaceae > Superficieibacter > Superficieibacter sp. The sequence continues at coordinate 811,701 of NZ_DAMAPU010000001.1, read as the reverse complement.
GCAAATTGGGCAAAAAATGGCGGAAGAGAGAATACCTTATTGAATATGATTGCTATTTGCATTTAAAATTAGCGCATCATTTTTAAACTGAAACGACTATGACTTCAATGGCCCTTGATTTACCACGCCGCTTCCCGTGGCCAACGTTGCTCTCTTTCTGCATCCACGGAGCAGTAGTAGCTGGTCTGCTTTATACCTCGGTTAATCAGGTTATTGAAATGCCTGCGCCTGCGCAGCCTATCTCCGTCACGCTGGTCGCGCCGCCTGAGCCAGAGCCTGTTGTTCAGCCTCCTGCGCCGGAGCCTGTCGTTGAACCAGAGCCGGAGCCGGAACCCGTTCCCGAGCCACCCAAAGAAGCGCCGGTGGTGATTGAAAAACCCAGGCCTAAACCTAAGCCGAAACCCAAGCCGGTGAAAAAGGTTGAGCAGCCAAAACGCGACGTTAAGCCGGTTGAGCCGCGCGCGGCATCGCCATTTGAAAACAATGCACCTGCGCGTCCGGTCAATAACAATACGCCGCCCACCGCTAAACCGGCGGTGACCACCCCTGCCGGTCCACGTGCCCTGACGCGTAATCAACCGTCTTATCCGGCGCGCGCGCTGGCGTTACGCATGGAAGGTAAAGTGCGGGTGAAATTTGACGTGACGGCGGATGGTCGGGTCGATAATGTGCAAATTCTTTCTGCCCAACCTGCGAATATGTTTGAGCGCGAGGTGAAAGCGGCAATGCGCAAATGGCGTTACGAATCCGGTAAACCGGGCAGCGGGCTTATTATGAACATCGAGTTCCGCATCAATGGCGGCGTCAAGCTGAACTAATAAACCCGCCAGACCTCCCGGATGCCGGGAGGTCTACGATCCCAGCACTTTCTCCAGCGCTTTCTGCGCCGTCACCAGATGTTGCCCGCCAAATAAAATCGCCCGATTCAGCAATGTATAAAGCTGATAGATCGGCTGCCTGTCGAGAAAACCAGAGGGCAGTGGCGAAACAGACTGATAGCCATCATAGATTTGCGGCGGCTGATCGGGATGCAGCGGTAGCATCGCCAGATCGCATTCCCGGTCGCCCCAGTAGCAGGCAGGATCGTAAATAAAAGGTCCGTCCGGCCCCAGCGCGCAGTTGGCTGACCATAAATCACCGTGTAATAAAGAAGCCTGCGGCTGATGCGAGCTCAGGCGCTGCTGAACGTGGGCGACGATGGCGTCAATGTCGCCAAACTCCAGACCCTTCTCCGCAGCCAGTTCGAGCTGCCAGCCAATGCGCTGCTCGGCAAAAAAAGTTGACCAGCGGCGTTGCCAGGCATTGGGCTGCGGGGTGGTGGAAAGGTCATTGTCGAAATCAAGGCCAAACTGTGGCTGGTCGCTCCACTGGTGCAGATGTGCCAGCTGTTGCCCAAGCTGAAAAGCGCTATGCGCATCCAGCGGACGGACCGGAAGATAATCCATAATTAAAAAAGCGTAGTCGCGCTCGCTTCCCACCGCATGGACATCAGGAACAGTGACGGTTTTACTGCGCGACAGTAATTCCAGTTGGTCTGCCTCGGCGGTAAAGATCGGCAGTAGTTCGCGTTCATCACACTTGACAAAAAAATCGCGCCCGGCGAAACGAATGCGCCATGCAGCATGGATTTCTCCGCCCGGTAGCTCCTGGCGTTGTTCGATCTCGCCTTCGCCAAGTTGCTCACTTAACAGTCGACTGATAGCCTGCCACATGTTCTCTCCCCCATCTTTGTTGCCATATCATAACGTTAGCGCACAAATGCAGTGAAAAAACCCGAACCAACGCACAACTGAAAAAACTGTCTGCCGCAATGGCACATATTGCTTATGGATTATTACTCAGCCAGCGATCGAAAACCGTGACCTCAACTTCTGGCTGCACGCCCAGCGCGCCCTCAGCAAGCCCGGTCGCCAGTTCATTAACCTGCTGCTCGTTTTGTGGGCTGACTAAACCGAAGGTATTGGTGCCAAGTTCATGCACTTTTCCCTCGTCATCGGTTAGCGTAAGAGTAAAGCCTGCGCGCGAAAACTGATTATTTAATTCGTTAATTTGCGTCAGCGTTTCTTCATGGAACTTCACCGTGACAACGTAACGCGTAATACCACCTTCGCTCATAATGCCTCTCCTGGTTATTCCCAAATTTTTTTAGCATAGCCGATCGTGACCGTTTGGCGATGCGTTACGTGATTAGCTGCGGCACAGATAATCATAGATTTTATGCGTATTCTCGCGAGAGCAGAGCCGGGTTCCCTGATTGATTGTCGCAGCGCTCCCGGCGGCGACGCCATAGCGCACCATCTCTTCCAGGGAGGCGTTTTCTGCGAGTTTCAGGGTGATCGCGCCCACCATGCTGTCACCGGCACCGACGGTACTCTGGCTTTTGACCGGAGGCGGTACGACCTGAACGCAATTTTCGCTGTCTACCGCCAGTGCGCCTTGCGGCCCCAGAGAAACCACCACGCGCAAGGCTTTTCCGCTGCGGACAATTTCCTGCGCGGCGTCGCGGACATCGTCAGGCTGGGTTAAGTCCCGCTGCACCAGCGCGCTTAATTCTTTGAGATTGGGTTTGACTAGTTCGATATTCCCGACCTCCAGCGCGGCGGCCAGTGCCTCGCCGGAACTGTCGACCACGCAGCGAATACCGTGTTGCTGCGCTGATTTGATAAGCTGTACCAGCCGCGAAACATTAACGCCCGGCGGCAGGCTACCGCTGATCACCAGTAAAGAATCCGCTTCTATTGCCAGCACCTGCTCTTCCAGCTGGCGAAATTCATCGTCGGTCAGCGCGGCACCGGGCATCACGAAGCGATATTGCTCGCCGCTCGATTCGACGTGAACATGCAGGTTTTGCCGGGTCCAGTCCTTTGCTTCTATGGTCTTCACCGGCACCTGCTCATCCGCCAGCAAACTTACCAGATGCTCGCCGGTCGCGCCGCCTGCCGGAAACAGGGCAGTGGCTTTTCCGCCGAGAAAGGTGATAGCACGGGCGACGTTAATCCCGCCGCCGCCGGGTTCAAAGACCGGGGCGCTACAGCGTAATTTTCCTTCAGGGTAGATTTGCGGCGTCAGGGTGGCGCTATCAAGCGAAGGGGCAAAAGTGAGGGTATAGATCTTAGCCATGTGGTACCTCCTGTAAGCGATTAAAGGTGCGGCCCAAATATGGATTGAATTAATCCTGGCACTTAACCGTCAGGAAGGGTAGGGCAAGAGCATGATTTTACAAATAAATACGCTGTGTCTTTTCCTCTGCCGACTAAAAAAACAGTAAGGTTTTGAGATCGTTCTTATTCAAAAAATCCTGCAATATTTCATTGCTATGTTAAATGAGCCTTTTTATAATTTGTTACCTTTCTCTGGATCGTCAACGTTGATCCCCACGAAAGTTTCCGGGACCGTGATGGTCTCTTTTTTTGTTGTACGGACTTAATTATAAATGAAGCTTTTGAAGACAGTTCCCGCTGCGGTTATGCTGGCGGGAGGCGTGTTTGCGTCAATGTATGCAGCCGCTGACGACTCCGTTTTTACTGTCATGGACGATCCCTCTACTGCAAAAAAACCGTTTGAAGGCACTGTTAACGCAGGTTATCTGGCGCAGTCGGGAAACACCGATAGCTCCTCCCTGACGGCGGATTCCACCCTGACCTGGTACGGCAACGTGACTGCCTGGTCGCTGTGGGGTAACGCCAGCAATACTTCTTCCAATAACGAGCGTTCTTCTGAGAAATATGCCATCGGTGGACGTTCGCGCTATAACCTGTCCGATGAAAACTATCTCTTTGGGCAGGGTAGCTGGTTGACTGACCGTTACAACGGCTATCAGGCACGCGATATCGCAACCGCCGGTTATGGTCGCCAGTTTCTGAACGGGCCGGTACACAGTTTGCGTTTTGAATTTGGTCCGGGCGTGCGCTATGACGAATACACTGACGGCGGTAATGAAACCCAGCCGTTAGGTTATGCTTCCGGCACCTATGCCTGGCAGATGACCGACAACGCCAAATTTACCCAGGGCGTTTCTGTTTTCGGTGCTGAAGACACTACGTTAAACTCTGAAAGCGCGCTCAACGTCGCCATTAACGAGCATTTCGGTTTGAAGGTGGCTTACAACGTGACCTGGAACTCCAATCCGCCGGATTCCGCGCCAGAACATACCGATCGCCGCACCACGCTCTCACTGGGCTACAAGATGTAAATACAGCGGGCCGGTTATTATCGGCCCGCTATAAATGTGCTTCCCGGCATGTTATTTTATCTCTATCGTCTGTAACAAATTGATAGCCTTCCCCCGGCAAAAAAGTCAATTGAACCAATATGAAAGAGAGTGCTGCACACTCGCTTTTTTTAATGTTACTATTCCCGGATGGCGTGAAATATCACGCCTGATTTCAAATTGTGAGCCAATTTAGCAATTGTTGGTTAGATGGTTTCGCAATTTACTGTTCATAAACGATTATTCTCTTTGTATGTGATCTTTCGTGTGGGTCACCACTGCAAATAAGGACATAAAATGCCTGTAATTACTCTTCCTGATGGCAGCCAACGCCAATTCGATCGCCCCGTTAGCCCGCTGGATGTTGCCCTTGATATCGGCCCTGGCCTTGCAAAAGCCTGCATCGCAGGTCGCGTTAATGGCGAATTGGTTGATGCCTCCGACGTGATTGAAAACGATGCACAATTAGCCATTATCACCGCTAAAGATGACGACGGTATTGAGATCATTCGTCACTCCTGCGCGCATTTGTTAGGTCACGCGATTAAGCAACTGTGGCCCCACACTAAAATGGCGATTGGCCCGGTTATCGACAACGGCTTTTACTACGACGTTGACCTCGATCACACGCTGACTCAGGAAGACATCGACGCGCTCGAAAAACGTATGCACGAGCTCGCCGAGAAGAACTATGACGTCATCAAGAAAAAAGTGAGCTGGCACGAAGCGCGCGAAGCGTTTGTGCAGCGTGGCGAAACCTATAAGGTTTCTATCCTTGATGAAAATATTTCCCATGATGACAAGCCTGGCCTGTATCATCATGAAGAATATATCGACATGTGCCGTGGACCGCACGTGCCAAATATGCGTTTCTGCCATCATTTCAAACTGATGAAAACGGCGGGCGCGTACTGGCGCGGCGACAGCAACAACAAAATGTTGCAGCGTATTTATGGTACGGCGTGGGCAGACAAAAAGGCGCTGAATGCCTATCTGCAACGTCTGGAAGAAGCGGCAAAACGCGACCACCGTAAAATCGGTAAGCAGCTTGATCTGTACCATATGCAGGAAGAAGCGCCGGGCATGGTTTTCTGGCATAATGACGGCTGGACTATTTTCCGCGAGCTGGAAACCTTCGTGCGTTCCAAGCTGAAAGAGTACCAGTATCAGGAAGTGAAAGGCCCGTTCATGATGGACCGTGTGCTGTGGGAAAAAACCGGCCACTGGGACAACTACAAAGATGCCATGTTCACGACGTCTTCAGAGAACCGCGAATACTGCATCAAGCCAATGAACTGCCCTGGTCACGTGCAAATTTTCAACCAGGGTCTGAAGTCTTACCGCGATCTGCCGCTGCGTATGGCGGAATTCGGTAGTTGTCATCGTAATGAACCGTCAGGCGCGCTGCACGGCCTGATGCGCGTTCGTGGTTTTACCCAGGATGACGCTCATATCTTCTGTACGGAAGAACAGGTACGCGATGAAGTCAACGCCTGCATTCGTTTAGTCTATGATATGTATAGTACCTTTGGCTTCGAGAAGATCGTTGTCAAACTCTCCACTCGTCCTGAAAAACGTATTGGCAGCGACGAGATGTGGGATCGTGCAGAGGCGGACCTGGCAGTTGCGCTGGAAGAAAATCAAATCCCATTTGAGTATCAGTTGGGTGAAGGCGCATTCTACGGTCCGAAAATTGAATTTACTTTATACGACTGCCTCGATCGTGCATGGCAGTGCGGTACAGTCCAGTTGGACTTCTCGTTACCTGCTCGCTTAAGCGCCTCTTATGTTGGCGAAAATAACGAGCGTCAGGTGCCGGTAATGATTCACCGTGCTATTCTTGGGTCCCTGGAGCGCTTTATTGGCATCCTGACTGAAGAATTTGCTGGCTTCTTCCCAACTTGGCTTGCGCCAGTGCAGGTAGTGGTCATGAATATTACTGATTCTCAGGCTGATTACGTTAACGAATTGACGCGCAAACTGCAAAATGCGGGCATTCGGGTAAAAGCAGACTTGAGAAATGAGAAGATTGGCTTTAAAATCCGCGAGCACACTTTACGTCGTGTCCCTTACATGTTGGTCTGTGGTGACAAAGAGGTTGAAGCCGGCAAGGTTGCCGTGCGTACCCGTCGTGGCAAAGACCTGGGTAGCCTGGACGTAAATGAAGTTATCGAGAAGCTGCAACAAGAGATACGCAGCCGCAGTCTTCAACAACTGGAGGAATAAGGTATTAAAGGCGGAAAACGAGTTCAAACGGCGCGTCCTAATCGTATCAACGGCGAAATTCGCGCCCAGGAAGTTCGCTTAACAGGTCTGGAAGGCGAGCAGCTTGGTATTGTGAGTCTGAGAGAAGCTCTGGAAAAAGCTGAAGAAGCCGGAGTAGACTTAGTCGAAATCAGCCCTAACGCCGAGCCGCCGGTTTGTCGTATAATGGACTACGGCAAATTCCTCTATGAAAAGAGTAAATCTTCTAAGGAACAGAAGAAAAAGCAAAAAGTTATCCAGGTGAAGGAAATTAAATTCCGTCCTGGTACAGATGAAGGTGACTATCAGGTAAAACTCCGCAGCCTGATTCGCTTTCTCGAAGAGGGCGATAAGGCCAAGATCACGCTGCGTTTTCGCGGTCGTGAAATGGCCCACCAACAGATCGGTATGGAAGTGCTTAACCGCGTGAAAGAAGATCTGAATGAACTGGCAGTAGTCGAATCCTTCCCAACGAAGATCGAAGGCCGCCAGATGATTATGGTGCTCGCTCCTAAGAAGAAACAGTAAGGCCATCAAGTAATCTTACCTGTGGGCTTAGGCTCACAGGTGGGTTCGCCTTTGTTTCGTTTATCAACAATGCGAAGTGGAAGTTAATAAAATGCCAAAAATTAAGACCGTACGCGGTGCTGCTAAGCGCTTTAAAAAAACCGGTAAAGGTGGTTTTAAGCACAAGCACGCTAACCTGCGTCATATTCTGACTAAAAAAGCGACCAAGCGTAAACGTCATCTGCGCCCGAAAGCCATGGTTTCTAAAGGCGATCTGGGTCTGGTAATTGCTTGCCTGCCGTACGCATAAGTTAACTTTTTTTCCGCCCGTCAGCTTCAGGCTGAGGGCTAACTCAGAATATAGATACAGGAGAGAGCCATGGCTCGCGTAAAACGTGGTGTGATTGCACGTGCACGTCATAAGAAAATTTTGAAACAAGCTAAAGGCTACTACGGTGCGCGTTCACGCGTATACCGCGTTGCCTTCCAGGCTGTTATCAAAGCTGGTCAGTATGCTTATCGTGACCGTCGTCAGCGTAAGCGTCAGTTCCGTCAACTGTGGATTGCACGTATTAACGCAGCAGCACGTCAGAACGGTATTTCTTACAGCAAATTCATCAACGGCCTGAAAAAAGCCTCTGTTGAAATCGACCGTAAGATCCTGGCTGACATCGCCGTATTCGACAAAGTAGCGTTCACCGCTCTGGTCGAAAAAGCGAAATCAGCTCTGGCGTAAGCCAGTTAAGAGAGGGAGCCTGGCTCCCTCTTTTTTGTTTTGATTGACTTTTTTCCGCTAAGCCTTTTCAATAAAGCCTTACGGTTCTCACTCAACAAGGTAACTGCAAGCATGAATGCTGCTATTTTCCGCTTCTTTTTTTACTTTAGCACCTGAAACCAGGAGGCTTGCGCGTGAGAAAAGAAACGGAAAACAGCGCCAGAAAGCCTCCCAGCGGAGGCTTTTTTTGTATCTGGGGTTTAGAAATATCGTCACATAATGAGGAAAATCATGTCACATCTCGCAGAGCTGGTTGCCAGTGCGACGGCAGCCATTAACCAGGCGTCAGATGTTGCCGCGTTAGATAATGTACGCGTTGAATATTTGGGCAAAAAAGGGCATTTGACCCTGCAAATGACCACCCTGCGTGAATTACCGGCAGAAGAGCGTCCGGCGGCAGGCGCGGTTATTAACGAAGCTAAAGAGCAGGTTCAGCAGGCGCTGAACGCGCGCAAGGCTGATTTAGAAAGCGCGGCCATGAACGCGCGTCTGGCACAGGAAACTATCGACGTTTCCCTGCCTGGACGTCGTATCGAAAACGGCGGCCTGCACCCGGTGACACGCACCATCGACCGTATCGAAAGCTTTTTCGGCGAACTGGGCTTTACCGTTGCCACCGGCCCGGAAATTGAAGACGATTACCATAACTTTGATGCCCTGAACATTCCGGGTCATCATCCGGCGCGCGCGGACCACGATACCTTCTGGTTTGATGCCACGCGCCTGCTGCGCACCCAAACCTCTGGCGTGCAGATCCGCACCATGAAAAACCAGCAGCCGCCAATCCGCATTATTGCGCCTGGCCGCGTGTATCGTAACGACTACGACCAGACTCACACCCCGATGTTCCACCAGATGGAAGGGCTGATTGTTGACACCAACATCAGCTTCACCAACCTGAAAGGCACGCTGCACGACTTCCTGCGTAACTTCTTTGAAGAAGATTTGCAGATCCGTTTCCGCCCGTCCTATTTCCCGTTTACTGAACCGTCTGCAGAAGTGGACGTAATGGGCAAAAATGGCAAATGGCTGGAAGTGCTGGGCTGCGGAATGGTGCACCCAAACGTATTGCGTAATGTAGGCATCGATCCGGAAGTGTATTCCGGCTTTGCATTCGGCATGGGTATGGAGCGTCTGACCATGCTGCGTTACGGTGTCACCGATTTGCGCGCCTTCTTCGAAAACGATCTGCGTTTCCTCAAACAGTTTAAATAAGGGTAGGACAAAATAATGAAATTCAGTGAACTGTGGTTACGCGAATGGGTTAACCCGGCAATTGATAGCGAAGCGCTGTCCGATCAAATCACTATGGCGGGTCTGGAAGTTGACGGCGTGGAGCCGGTTGCTGGCGCGTTTCATGGTGTGGTGGTCGGTGAAGTCGTTGAATGCGGCCAGCATCCTAACGCCGATAAACTGCGCGTTACCAAAATCAATGTGGGCGGCGAGCGCCTGCTGGATATCGTCTGCGGTGCGCCTAACTGCCGTCAGGGGCTGCGCGTTGCCGTCGCTACCATCGGCGCGGTGCTGCCGGGTGATTTTAAAATTAAAGCGGCTAAACTGCGCGGTGAGCCGTCTGAAGGTATGCTGTGCTCTTTCTCCGAGCTGGGAATTTCTGACGATCACAGCGGGATTATCGAACTGCCTGCGGATGCACCCGTTGGCACCGATATCCGTGAGTATCTGAAACTCGACGATAACACCATTGAAATCAGCGTCACGCCAAACCGCGCCGACTGCCTGGGCATTATCGGCATCGCTCGCGATGTCGCGGTACTGAACAAAGCGCCGCTGATCGAGCCTGAAATTGCGCCGGTTGCCGCCACTATCAACGACACGCTGCCAATTACCGTTGAAGCCGCCGAAGCCTGCCCGCGTTATCTGGGCCGCGTGGTGAAAGGTATCAACGTCAAAGCGCCTACTCCGCTGTGGATGCGTGAAAAACTACGCCGCTGTGGTATTCGCTCCATTGACGCAGTTGTTGACGTGACCAACTACGTGCTGCTTGAGCTGGGGCAGCCGATGCACGCTTTTGACCGTGACCGTATTGATGGCGGCATCGTTGTGCGGATGGCAAAAGAAAACGAAACGCTGGTGCTGCTGGACGGTAGCGAAGCGAAGCTGAGCACCGACACGCTGGTCATTGCGGATCATCACAAGGCGCTGGCGATGGGCGGCATTTTCGGCGGCGAACACTCCGGCGTTAATGATGAAACGCAGAACGTCCTGCTGGAATGCGCATTCTTCAACCCGCTGTCCATTACTGGTCGCGCGCGTCGGCATGGCCTGCATACCGATGCGTCCCACCGCTACGAGCGCGGTGTAGATCCGCAGCTCCAGTTTAAAGCCATGGAGCGGGCCACGCGTCTGCTGATGGATATCTGCGGCGGTGAAGCCGGTCCAATTATTGACGTGACTAATGAATCCACGCTGCCAAAACGCGCGACGATGACTCTTCGCCGCAGCAAGCTGGATCGCCTGATCGGTCATCACATTGCCGATGAGCAGGTGAGCGACATTCTGCGTCGTCTGGGCTGCGACGTGACTGAAGGTCAGGATCAGTGGCAGGCCGTCGCGCCAGGCTGGCGTTTCGACATGGAAATTGAAGAAGATTTGGTCGAAGAAGTCGCGCGCGTTTATGGCTACAACAATATCCCGGACGCGCCAGTTCAGGCGGGACTGATTATGGGGAGCCACCGCGAAGCCAGCCTGCCAATGAAACGCGTGAAAACGCTGCTGGTGGATAAAGGCTATCAGGAAGTCATTACCTACAGCTTTGTCGATCCTAAACTACAGCAGCTGATTCACCCGTCACAGGACGCGCTGATCCTGCCAAGCCCGATTTCCAGCGAAATGTCGGCGATGCGCCTGTCGCTGTGGACGGGGCTGCTGGGCACGGTAGTGTATAACCAAAATCGTCAACAAAACCGGGTGCGCATTTTCGAAACGGGCCTGCGTTTTGTGCCTGATACCCAGGCCGATTTAGGCATTCGTCAGGATGTGATGCTGGCTGGCGTCATCTGCGGTAATCGCGTTGATGAGCACTGGGACCTGGCGAAAGAAAGCGTTGATTTCTATGATCTGAAAGGCGATCTGGAATCTGTTCTCGATTTGACCGGCAAACTTACGGATATTCAGTTCAAAGCAGAAGCCAATCCTGCACTGCATCCAGGACAGTCCGCCGCGATTTATCTGAAAGATGAACGTATTGGTTTTATTGGCGTTGTTCATCCTGAGCTGGAACGTAAACTGGATCTTAACGGTCGCACGCTGGTGTTTGAACTGGAGTGGAACAAGCTCGCAGACCGCGCCGTGCCTCAGGCGCAGGAGATTTCCCGCTTCCCGGCAAACCGTCGCGATATCGCTGTTGTCGTGGCTGAAAATGTCCCTGCGGCGGATGTTTTGGCAGAATGTAAGAAAGTTGGCGTAAATCAGGTAGTTGGCGTAAACTTGTTTGACGTGTACCGCGGCAAGGGCGTAGCGGAGGGTTCTAAGAGCCTCGCTATTAGCCTCATCCTTCAGGATACCAGCCGTACACTCGAAGAAGAGGAGATTGCCGCTACCGTTGCCAGATGCGTAGAGGCACTAAAAGAGCGATTCCAGGCATCATTGAGGGATTGAACCTATGGCGCTTACAAAAGCTGAAATGTCAGAATATCTGTTTGATAAGCTTGGGCTTAGCAAGCGGGATGCCAAAGAACTGGTTGAGCTGTTTTTCGAAGAGATCCGTCGCGCTCTGGAAAACGGTGAACAGGTGAAACTGTCCGGTTTTGGTAACTTTGATTTGCGTGATAAAAATCAACGCCCGGGTCGTAACCCGAAAACGGGCGAAGATATTCCCATTACAGCCCGGCGCGTAGTGACGTTCAGACCCGGACAGAAGTTGAAAAGCCGTGTCGAAAACGCTTCGCCCAAAGCAGAGTAATCTGAACTAACTAAAAAGGCCGCTCTTGCGGCCTTTTTTCTTTGGCACAGACTTTCAGGGATAACAGATGCTGGTCTGGGAACAACGACAACAACGCTATCATCGGGTTTGGTTACTCGGCCTCGCCGCCGTACTGCTGCTGAGTGTGTTTATCAGTATTTCGACCGGAGAGCAGTGGATCGGTCCCGCCTCGTGGACCACGCCGCAGGGGCAATTATTCATCTTGCAAATAAGATTGCCGCGAACCCTGGCGGTGCTGCTGGTGGGAGCGGCGCTGGCGCTTTCCGGGGCGGTGATGCAGGCGCTTTTCGATAACCCGCTCGCCGAGCCGGGACTGCTGGGCGTCTCTAACGGCGCAGGCGTTGGGCTGATTGCCGCCGTATTGCTCGGTAAGGAAATGCCGGCCTGGGCGCTGGGTCTGTGCGCTATTGCAGGCGCATTAGTCATCACGCTTATTCTGTTGCGCTTTGCCCGACGTCATCTTTCGACCAGCCGTTTATTGCTGGCAGGCGTGGCGCTGGGGATTATCTGTAGCGCCCTGATGACCTGGGCCATCTACTTTTCTACCTCTTTCGATCTGCGGCAGTTAATGTACTGGATGATGGGTGGCTTTGGCGGCGTGGACTGGCAGCAAAGCTGGCTAATGCTGGCGCTGCTCCCGGTGATGGGCTGGACTTGCTGCCAGTCGGCGGTGCTGAATCTGCTGGCGCTGGGCGAGGTGTCTGCGCGTCAGTTGGGGCTTCCGCTCGCCCTGTGGCGTAATCTGCTGGTGATCGCCACTGGCTGGATGGTCGGCGTCAGCGTGGCGCTGGCCGGAGCCATCGGTTTTATCGGTCTTGTTATTCCACATATGCTGCGTCTGTGTGGCTTAAGCGACCATCGTGTTCTGCTGCCAGCCTGCGCGCTGGCGGGCGCAACGGCGCTGCTGCTGGCGGATATCATGGCCCGCCTGGCGCTGTCGTCTGCGGAGTTACCCATTGGCGTTGTGACCGCCACACTGGGCGCACCTGTTTTTATCTGGCTATTATTAAAGGCCGGGCGATGAGACCCGGATTACTTCACTAAGGGGACGCTATGCCTGACAACATTCTTGATACAGAAGTGATAACCATTGATGGGGAAAAAACTACGCTTGCTCGTTACCAGGGTGATGTCCTGCTGGTGGTTAACGTGGCGTCGAAATGTGGTCTGACACCGCAGTATGAGAGCCTGGAAAATATCCATAAAGCGTGGGAAAAAGACGGCTTTAAGGTTCTCGGATTCCCGTGCAACCAGTTTCTGGGCCAGGAGCCGGGCAGCGAAGAGGAAATTAAAACCTTTTGCAGCACCACTTACGGTGTGACTTTCCCCCTGTTCAGTAAAATCGATGTGAACGGTGAAAACCGTCACCCGCTGTATCAGAAACTCATCAATGCCGCGCCGACGGCCGTTGCGCCAGAAAGTAGCGGATTCTACGAGCGCATGGCCAGCAAGGGGCGCGCGCCGCTTTATCCTGACGATATTTTGTGGAACTTTGAAAAGTTCTTGATTGGACGTGACGGACAGGTCGTCCAGCGCTTTTCGCCGGATATGCTGCCGGAAGATCCTATCGTGATGGAAGCGATTAAGCTGGCGTTGGCAAAATAATGCCGGTACTGATGCAACTGCATGAAGTGGCGGAAGCCGGGCGGCTCGGCCCGGTTTCCGTGGCGGTCAGGTCAGGGGAAATTATTCATCTGACAGGGCCTAACGGGGCGGGGAAAAGCACGCTATTAACGCGGATCGCCGGGCTTTCCGGCGGGCTGGGGGAGGTAATTTTTAACCACCAGTCGCTGGAGGAATATCCGGCGTCGGTGCTGGCACGCCAGCGCGCTTTCCTCGCGCAGCAACAAACGCCGCCGTTTGCCATGCCGGTCTGGCATTATCTTCGGTTACATCAGGCAGAAAACGCCCAGGGCCAGCTTCTGCAACGCGTGGCCGATAAGCTGCATCTCACCGATAAGCTCAACCGGCAGGTGAATCAGCTCTCCGGCGGCGAGTGGCAGCGGGTCAGGCTGGCTGCGGTGATTGTGCAAATCCATCCCCACGGCAATCCGCAAGGGCAGCTATTATTGCTCGACGAACCGATGAACAGTCTCGACGTAGCGCAACAGGCGGCGTTAGATTATCTGCTGGACGAGCTATGTCAGGCAGGGGTGACGATCATCATGAGCGGGCACGATCTCAACCATACGCTGCGCCATGCGCACCGGGTCTGGCTGATGCGGGATGGCCAAATGCTCGCCTGCGGAGCCACGGCAGAAACGCTAACTCCGCCATTACTGACCCGCGCTTACGGGATGCCGTTTCGTCGGCTTGATGTCGCCGGGGAGCGGATCCTGCTGGCGGGCGCGTAGCACGATTGGTCTCTTGTCAGGCTGATAGTTGGCAGGGTAAATTATTGTGCAAGTTAAAGACCAGAAGGATCGCACGGACATGCGCTGCGGGTTTATTTTTATAGTGGCACTTTTATTAGCAGGCTGTAGCATTCACCGGGCACCTCCGCCGAATCCGAAGCTTGCCGATTCCATCACGGTCATTGCTAATCTCAATGAACAGCTTCACGCCTGGCGCGGAACGCCTTATCGCTATGGCGGGATGAGTCACCGTGGCGTAGATTGTTCCGGCTTTGTGCTGATGACCTTCCGTGATAAATTTGCGCTAAAACTGCCCAGAGAAACGCGCCAGCAGGCAAAAGTCGGTACGGAAATCGACAAAGACGAACTGCTGCCGGGCGATCTGGTGTTCTTTAAAACCGGGTCCGGGGAAAGCGGGCTACATGTCGGTATTTACGATACCGACAACAATTTTATTCATGCCTCCACCAGCCGCGGGGTGATGCGCTCCTCACTGAATAACGTCTACTGGAGCAAAAACTTCTGGCAGGCGCGTCGTATTTAACGTTTTAATTCGAAAACCGTGTTTTTCCGGGGTGCGCGGTTTTCATTCAAAACATTAAAAGATGATATAACGCAATTTACCTGATTTTTATTCGGAGTATTATCCTTCCCTGAACGCTTCTGAAGCGTTATAACCTTACCTCACCATCTATTTGATGCTTCTGACTGTAAATTAATATACTGCGCAATGGCCTGTATAAGCCGGGTGTGGCAAAAAGAAAGCCTGCTAAGTAAACGCCCGGTCGGGATCTGTTGTGATTGCATTAAATCAGAGAGTTCTGGCAAAACCGGTAATTGTATTATTTATCCGATCTGGATTACACTGAACGCCGATGGGTAAGGAAATCCGCAATGAAAATGGACCTTATGAGACAGTTGTTATTAAAAGTTATTCATCCACATTTCCCGCCTTGCCATTTCAGAAAGCCTGTTCTCGTCCTTGATGAGGGGTTGGTGCAATGATAGTTTCGCTGGATAACGATTATCGTTCGGAATTACTATTCCTGCCTGCCAGAACTGGTGGGGAACAGTTGATCGGTCTTGAGGTTATCGCCAGTTTCAGCGCTGTACGCGCCGATGTTCGCATCCCGCTTGAACTCATCACCCCATTGCTCTGTGCCGAACAGGAAGTTCGTCTGTTCCGCGAGAAAATCAATTTACTGGAAACCTGTCAGATATTTTTTATTCAGCATCAGCTTTTAGCCTGGATAAGTATAACCCCGGCGGTGGCCAGCGCGCTGTTAACTGACAGCGAACTTATTGCCAGCGTAGAGCGTTTTCCTTTCCTCGAACTGACCGTAAATGAGAATTATCCAGGGTTGAATCAATTTACCGAAGCGCATCCTCTTGTTCCATTAGCTCAACGCTTTCCCCTGTTGCTGGTCAATTTCGGTGCCGGAGATGCCTCAACCCGCGCCGTATTTTCCGGGCTGTTTAAACGGGTTATGCTGGATAAGTCATTTGTTCAGCAGCAATTATCAGGAATAGCCTTTGAACCGTTTATGCGCGCGCTACTTTCGCAAATAAGTTCTTTCTGTACCAGCGTCATGATTAGCGGAATAGATAATGAAATGGCAAAGCAGCGGGTGGCGTCTTTTCCTTTTAGCGCCATGCAGGGCGCATTATGGCCTGCGGTAAAAGTTGCCGACGTCACGTCGCTGGTTCAGCGATAACCCTGCTAACTCTCTGTATTCACTCCCCGCATAAGCCACTACACTTACAGACAGGAGGATCTATGACCCTGTCTTTTATTAATAGCTGGCGTGATGAACTGCCAGAATTTTACACCGCACTGGCACCCACACCATTGCATCATGCCCGCGTGATCTGGCGCAATGACTCCCTGGCACACACCCTTGGCGTGAGCGATGAGCTTTTTAATCCGTCTCAGGGCGCTGGCGTATGGGGCGGTGAGGCGTTGTTACCGGGCATGTCACCGCTGGCTCAGGTCTATAGCGGGCACCAGTTCGGCGTCTGGGCGGGACAGCTTGGCGACGGGCGGGGGATCCTGCTTGGTGAGCAGCAGTTACCTGACGGCAGTAAAGTCGACTGGCACCTGAAGGGCGCCGGGAAAACGCCATATTCACGTATGGGCGACGGGCGCGCCGTATTACGATCCACTATTCGTGAAAGCCTGGCCTCAGAAGCAATGCACTGGCTGGGTATTCCCACTACCCGGGCGCTGGCTATTGTTTCCAGCGATACGCCGGTGCAGCGTGAAACTACCGAGCAGGGCGCGATGCTGATGCGTATCGCAGAAAGCCACGTTCGCTTCGGTCACTTCGAGCATTTTTATTATCGCCGCGAACCGGAAAAAGTCCGCCTCTTGGCCGATTATGTGATTCGCCATCACTGGCCCCATCTGGCTAATGAAGCGGATAAATACGCGCTCTGGTTTCGTGATGTTGTCGAGCGCACCGCCGTGATGATTTCCCGCTGGCAATCGGTGGGCTTCGCGCACGGGGTGATGAACACCGATAACATGTCGATACTGGGGCTAACGATGGATTATGGCCCGTATGGTTTTCTGGACGATTACCAGCCTGGCTTTATTTGTAACCATTCCGATTACCAGGGGCGCTACAGCTTCGATAATCAGCCAGCGGTGGGGCTGTGGAACCTGCAACGACTGGCGCAAACGCTGTCCGTTTTCATCGATGTGGATACGCTAAACGCCACGCTCGACCACTATCAGCAGGCGCTGCTTACCGAGTACGGCCAGAAAATGCGCCGTAAGCTGGGCTTTTTTACCGAGCAAAAAGCGGACAACGAACTATTGAATACCCTTTTTGCGCTGATGGCGCACGAGGGAAGCGATTACACCCGCACCCTGCGGATGCTTAGCCTGACGGAACAGCGCAGCGCGGCTTCCCCGTTACGCGATGAGTTTATCGATCGCGACGCATTCGATAGCTGGTTTACCCGATATCGCGAGCGTTTACAGCAGGAACAAATTGATGACGCGCAGCGCCAGCAGGCAATGCAGGCGGTCAATCCGGCGGTGGTGTTACGCAACTGGCTGGCGCAACGTGCTATTGAACAGGCGGAACGGGGAGAGATGAACGAACTGGAACGCCTGCATGCCGTGCTGCGTGAACCTTATCGCAGCAGAGACGATGATTATAGCCGCCGTCCACCCGACTGGGGCAAGCGGCTTGAGGTAAGCTGCTCCAGTTAGCCCGGTATTACTTGGTCAGGATAAGCTTGCCGGATTGCGTTTGGCGCAGTAAATATTGCTGACCCTCATGTTCGATAACCACACGTCCTTCTTCACCCAGCAGGGTGTCACTTTCTATCCGGCGGTCGTCGGGCAGAGGGTGAGGCGTGTGGTTTATGGCGGAGGATGACGTCTCTGTCGGTTGCATACGAAAGATATAAAATAATTATCAATGTTAAAGTGATAATCATTATCATGAATGATGGCGGGAACGGCAAGTGCTATTGTTGGGGGGGGGAGGGATAAGCCAGAAAACCACCGCCGAAGCGGTGGTATGAATCAGAAGCGGCTATCGACCGCGCTGGCGAGTTTCTCTAACAAGCGTTCGCTGTCTTCCCAGCTAAGGCAGGGATCGGTGATGGACTGGCCGTAAATCAACGGCTGGCTGGCGATGATTTTTTGCGTTCCCTCACGCAGGAAACTTTCCGCCATGATCCCGGCGATGGCCGTGGAACCATTACGAATTTGCTGGCAAATATCATCACACACCTCAAGCTGGCGGCGATGCTGCTTCTGGCAGTTGCCGTGGCTGAAATCGACCACCAGTTGTTCCGGCAACTCGAACTCGTGCAGCGTATCGCAGGCGGCGGCAATATCCGTCGCGCCATAATTGGGCTTTTTACCACCCCGCATAATGATATGACCATACGGGTTGCCACTGGTCTGATAAATCGTCATCTGTCCGTTTTTATCCGGCGACAGGAACATATGGCTGGCGCGCGCGGCGCGAATAGCATCTACGGCAATTCGCGTATTGCCATCGGTGCCGTTTTTAAATCCGACCGGGCAGGAAAGCGCGGAGGCCATTTCACGGTGGATTTGGCTCTCGGTAGTACGCGCACCAATAGCGCCCCAACTAATCAAATCGGCAATAAACTGACCGGTAACCATATCAAGAAATTCGGTGGCTGTTGGCACGCCCAGCTCGTTGACCTGAAGTAATAGCTTGCGCGCCAGCTCGATACCATGATTCACGCGGTAGCTGCCGTTCAGATCCGGGTCAGAAATCAGTCCTTTCCAGCCCACGACGGTACGCGGCTTTTCAAAGTAGGTGCGCATCACGATTTCCAGCCGCGAGCTGTATTTCTCGCGCATCGGCTGTAAACGACGGGCATATTCAAGGGCCGCATCCAGATCGTGAATGGAGCATGGACCAATGACCACCAGCAATCGGCGATCTTCTCCGCTAAGGATTTTCTCTATACCGCGACGCGAAGCGGTGACGTGGCTGGCAACTTCCGGCGTAAGCGGATAACGCTGCGCCAGTTCAGCGGGCGTAACAAGGCTGTCGATCTGCGTGGTGCGCAGCTCATCGGTTTTATTCATCATCTGTCTCAAAAATATTGGGCTTCTGCGGCAAACATACCGGGAAGTGATGCGCATCACGATAAACCAATCCCCGACGATTTCAAGTGCAGCAGAAAAGTCTGATGGAAGGGATAGTAACAGTATTTATCGAATCCGTGAACTAGTTTGATAGTACATTCAGGATCTGACCTGCACCAGTCCGTACCACAGAGCGTTGAAAAGATAATTCAGCGAGTCTGCTTCAATGATCCGGCTCAGCGGATTCGTCGCGGTATGCAGCGCAGCGAAAGAGTGTTTTAGCCTTAATTTCGCCCAAATCCAGGGCGAGAAGGGATATCTGAACGTTACCGGCGGGATCAACGGCTGCGCGCAAATTCATCTGCAAACTGCCGATAACCACGTTTAATTTCACCCGGGGATCAGTACATGCGGCGGCTTAATCCCATAATATCGAGAATTTTGGTCGCCATTTCTTCTACTGAATAGTTGGTACTGTTCAGGCACGGGATTTGATGTTTGCGGTACAGCGCTTCGACTTCCGCAACTTCCATTCGGCACTGGCGCATTGAGGCGTAGCGGCTGTTTTCGCGCCGCTCTTCGCGAATGGCGGCCAGTCGTTCAGGATGGATCGTTAAGCCAAAAAGTTTGTGCTGAAGCGGCTTAAGCGCGGCCGGAAGCACGAGGTTATCCATATCATCGGCAATAAACGGATAGTTTGCCGCCCGCACGCCAAACTGCATCGCCAGATACAGGCTGGTGGGGGTTTTCCCACAGCGGGAAACGCCGAGCAGGATCACCTGCGCCTGGTCGAGATTACGCAGCGAAATGCCATCATCATGCGCCAGCGTGTAGTCAATGGCGGCAATACGGGCATCGTATTTCGTCAGATTACCGGGTGTCAGACCGTGCGTGCGGTGGGCAATGGGCGTCGGGTCCAGCTTAAGTTCTTCCTGCAAGGGCGCAACCAGCGCCTGCACAATGTCCTGACAAAACCCTTCGCTTTGCAAAATAATGCTGCGGATTTCCGGGAGCACAATTGAGTAGAATACCAGCGGACGCACGCCGGTTTGCTGGTAAATAGCGTCAATCTGATCTTTCACCGCCCGTGCGCGGCCTTCACTTTCAACGAACGGCAGGGTAATGCTGTTGATCGCCACCGGAAATTGCGACATCACTGCGTGTCCCAGCACTTCAGCGGTGATCGCCGTGCCATCAGAAATATAAAAAACGTGACGATCTACAGTATTATCCATTATATCCATCCCATTATTTTGGCGAATCAACTACCGACCTGAATTAAGTTAAACACATCTCATCAGATTTTGTCCTGCATTTAAAAATGAAATGATGTTTTTATTTTTTATGAAATGTCTGGTTCATTTTTCTTTGCTGGTAATAGACCGGTGGTTCACAAGGGAATCTATCGTAATCAGCGGGTTAGCCTGAAGCGTTAAACACTCCTAAAAAAATAAAAAACCGGTTGCTTGAACGATTCACCGTTTTTTTTAGTGGGGTAAATATGTCAGGATAAATGACGAATCAGTAGATTCTTATCTCTCGCACATAAATCACAAAAGGATTGATCGATGTCCAATAATGGCTCGTCACCGCTGGTGCTTTGGTACAACCAACTCGGCATGAATGATGTAGACAGAGTCGGAGGTAAAAACGCCTCCCTGGGAGAAATGATTACTAATCTGGCGTCGGTGGGCGTTGCCGTGCCCAACGGATTTGCCACGACCGCTGATGCATTTAATCAGTTCCTTGACCAAAGCGGTGTTAACCAGCGCATTTATCAACTGCTGGATGAAACCGACATTGACGACGTCTCCGAACTGGCGAAAGCCGGCGCGCAGATCCGCCAGTGGATAATCGATACCCCGTTCCAGAGCGAACTGGAAGATGCCATTCGTGAAGCCTATGACCAGCTTTCATCCGACGACAGCGACGCCTCCTTTGCCGTGCGCTCATCGGCGACGGCGGAAGATATGCCGGATGCCTCTTTTGCCGGTCAGCAGGAAACCTTCCTCAACGTACAGGGTTTCGATGCGGTGCTGGTCGCGGTGAAGCATGTATTCGCCTCGCTGTTTAACGACCGCGCCATCTCTTATCGCGTCCATCAGGGCTACGATCACCGTGGCGTCGCGCTTTCTGCGGGGGTTCAGCGGATGGTGCGCTCCGACCTGGCGTCGTCTGGCGTGATGTTCTCCATCGACACGGAATCGGGTTTTGATCAGGTCGTCTTTATCACTTCCGCCTGGGGACTGGGTGAAATGGTGGTGCAGGGTGCGGTCAACCCGGATGAATTTTATGTCCACAAGCCGACCCTCGCCGCAGGCCGACCGGCGATTGTCCGCCGCACGATGGGCTCGAAAAAAATCCGCATGGTCTACGCCCCAACCCAGGAGCACGGGAAACAGGTTAAAATTGAGGACGTCCCGCAGGAAAACCGCGACATTTTCTCCCTGACCAACGACGAAGTGCAGGAGCTGGCGCTACAGGCGGTACAAATCGAGAAACATTATGGCCGTCCGATGGACATCGAGTGGGCGAAAGACGGACACACTGGCAAACTGTTTATCGTGCAGGCGCGACCGGAAACCGTGCGTTCGCGTGGGCAGGTGATGGAGCGTTATACCCTGCACGCGCAGGGTAAAATTAAAGCTGAAGGCCGCGCCATCGGACATCGCATCGGTGCCGGTAAGGTCAAAGTGATCCACGATATCAGTGAAATGAATCGTATCCAGCCGGGCGACGTGCTGGTGACCGACATGACCGACCCGGACTGGGAGCCGATCATGAAAAAAGCCGCTGCTATCGTGACAAACCGTGGCGGGCGTACCTGTCATGCGGCGATCATCGCCCGTGAACTGGGTATTCCGGCGGTCGTTGGCTGCGGCGATGCGACGGATCGGATCAAGGATGATGAAGAGGTAACGGTTTCCTGCGCCGAAGGGGATACCGGCTATGTTTACGCCGAGATGCTCGACTTCAGCGTGAAAAGCTCCAGCGTTGATAAAATGCCGGATCTGCCGCTGAAAATTATGATGAACGTCGGCAACCCGGATCGCGCATTTGATTTCGCCTGTCTGCCTAATGAAGGCGTGGGCCTGGCGCGTCTGGAATTCATCATTAACCGCATGATCGGTGTCCACCCGCGCGCGCTGCTGGAGTTTGACGATCAGGATGTCAAACTGCAAAACGAAATTCGCGACATCATTAAAGGTTATGATTCGCCGAAAGAGTTTTACGTCGGACGGCTGGCGGAAGGTATCGCTACCCTCGGTGCCGCATTCTGGCCGAAGCGGGTGATCGTCCGTCTCTCCGATTTTAAATCCAATGAGTATGCCAACCTAGTGGGCGGCGAACGCTACGAGCCGGAAGAGGAAAACCCGATGCTCGGCTTCCGTGGCGCGGGTCGTTACGTCTCCGATAGTTTCCGCGACTGTTTCGCGCTGGAGTGCGATGCGGTGAAGCGGGTGCGTAATGAAATGGGTCTGACCAACGTTGAAATCATGATCCCGTTTGTGCGCACCGTGGAACAGGCGAAAGCAGTCATTGATGAACTGGCGCGTCAGGGGCTTAAACGCGGCGAGCAGGGACTGAAAATCATCATGATGTGTGAAATTCCGTCGAATGCGCTGCTGGCAGAGCAGTTCCTGGAACACTTCGACGGCTTCTCCATCGGTTCCAACGATATGACGCAGCTGGCGCTGGGTCTTGATCGTGACTCCGGCGTGGTTTCTGAATTGTTCGACGAACGCAACGAGGCGGTAAAAGCGCTGCTGTCAATGGCAATCCGCGCGGCCAAAAAACAGGGCAAATACGTCGGTATTTGTGGGCAGGGTCCTTCGGATCATGAAGACTTTGCCGCCTGGTTAATGGAAGAGGGCATCGACAGCCTGTCGCTTAACCCGGACACGGTGGTGCAAACCTGGCTGAGCCTGGCTGAATTGAATAAACAGGTATAGTTTGAAACAAAAATCCCCGGCAGTGATGTCGGGGATTTTTTTATGAATACCATAAAAAAAAGCCCATCATAGGAGATGGGCAAAAGACTACACACAGCAATTCATGTTTCACTCAGGGGATTTCCATGCTTATAAATCAAGGCGTTGATTTATAATCGTGATCTAATCATAAGCATCGGCTCCGGGAGCGTCGATCAGATTCATCTCATTAGTTTAATGAATGTGATGAGTTGGATAACTCTATTCAGGGACGGGGGCAAATACGGGCAATTTACCGCGTGACTGGCTAAACAATTTATTAGCTGCGCTTAACAATGTAAAAAAGCCTGCCGACGGGCAGGCTATAAGAAGGGGTAAAACTTATTCGTCAGCGGGGCCTGGCGCGGGGATATCCTCCAGCACGGTATCAACGCTATCCTGCGGCGGTGGGACCTCTTTCACCCACGCATCAAACAGACGCCAGGAGACGGCCAGCAGTACCGGACCGATAAACAGGCCAATCATCCCGAACGCGATCAGCCCGCCGATGACTCCCGACAGAATCAGGATCATCGGCAGGTCTGCGCCCATGCGGATCAGTACCGGTCGCAGGACGTTATCAATGGTGCCGACCACGCAGCTTATCACCAGCAGCACCGTGCCCCAGGTGGTGTCGCCGCTCCAGTACAGCCAGATAATTGACGGTATCAGCACCGGCAATGGCCCAAGCTGAACCAGGCAGGAGAAAAGCATGACCACGGTGAGAATAGTGGCGTAGGGTACGCCGGAAATGGCCAGCCCGATGCCGCCCAATACGGCCTGCACCAGGGCGGTGACGACCACGCCGAGCGCGACGGCGCGGATGGCCTGCGCGGCCAGGACCACCGCAGCGTCACCACGCCTGGACGCCAGGCGGGTGGCAAAATGACGGAAACCGCGCGCGACTCTTTCTCCCTGCCAGTAGAGCAGGGCGCTGAACAGCAGCATCAGCATACAGTGCATCATAAAGCGGCCAATGTGCGCCGCCTGCCCGACGAACCAGGTGGTGGTGGTGCCGATATATGGCCGGATTTTCGCCATAATCGCAGTGCCGCCCATATCCAGCAGATTGTGCCAGCCGGTATAAAGCCGCTCGCCGACCATCGGAATGCTGTTAAGCCAGTTGAGATCCGGCAGGGTCATTTCACCCGAAGAAATTGAACGAATTAGCGGTACGCCGCTATCAACCACGCTATTCACCAGCAGCGCAATCGGGATGATAAACAGCAGGAACAACAGCAGCGTCATGACCAGCACCGCCAGCGAGCGTCGTCCGAACAGAACGCGCTGTAGACGAATTAATACCGGCCATGTCGCGATAACCACCGTGCCGGCCCAGGCGAAACCGAGAATGAAAGGCTGCACAATCCACAGGCAGGCGACGATCATAAGAGCTAAAAACAGCACCGACAGTAAAATTTGCGGCACATCCCTGGGCTGGTTCAAATTGACCATAACGTAAATTTACCTTTTTTAAACGCCACCATGCGGGCGCGGCATAAAGCTTGACCGCTAATGATACCAGCGATTTCGCCGGACGTTATAGCGCGTAATTCTGTCGGGCGGATAAGAAAAAAATGTGATAAAACGATGAACGCACAACGCAAACGATTAATTCCCTCACATAACAACAGTCAGGCAGGGTCAACGCTAATGATCCCACAGATTTCTCAGGCGCCAGGCGTAGTACAACTGGTGCTGAATTTTTTGCAGTCGCTGGAGCAACAGGGTTTCACAGGTGATACCGCCACCAGTTATGCCGACCGGCTAACGATGGCGACGGATAACAGTATTTATCAGCTTCTTCCCGATGCCATTGTTTTTCCGCGCTCGACGGCGGATGTTTCGCTGCTGGCGCGGGTTGCCGCAGAAGAACGCTTTAAAACATTAGTGTTTACACCGCGCGGCGGTGGTACCGGCACTAACGGGCAGGCGCTGAATCAGGGAATCATTGTTGATATGTCCCGCTATATGAACCGCATCATTGAAATTAACCCGGAAGAGGGCTGGGTGCGGGTCGAAGCGGGAGTGATCAAAGACCAGTTAAACCAGTATCTGAAGCCTTACGGTTATTTCTTCGCGCCGGAACTGTCGACCAGTAACCGCGCGACGCTGGGTGGCATGATCAATACCGACGCTTCCGGTCAGGGATCGCTGGTGTATGGTAAAACCTCCGATCACGTCCTCGGCGTGCGGGCGATTTTAGCCGGTGGCGATATTCTGGATACCCAGCCGATGCCTGTCGCGCTGGCGGAAACGCTGGGCAAAGAACAGTCCGCCTCCGGGCGAATTTACCGCACGGTGTACCAGCGCTGTCGCGAAAACCGTCAGCTCATTCTGGATAAGTTTCCCGGACTGAACCGTTTTCTTACCGGTTATGACCTGCGGCACGTTTTTAATGATGACATGACCGAGTTTGATTTAACGCGCGTGCTGACCGGCTCTGAAGGCACGCTCGCCTTCATTACCGAAGCGCGGCTGGATATCACCCGTCTGCCGAAAGTGCGCCGTCTGGTTAACGTTAAATATGACTCCTTTGATTCCGCGCTGCGCAACGCGCCTTTTATGGTGCAGGCGAAGGCGCTGTCGGTCGAAACCGTCGATTCCAAAGTGCTTAATCTGGCGCGGGAAGATATTGTCTGGCATTCGGTGAGCGAGCTTATCGCCAGCGTGCCGGATAAAGACATGCTTGGGCTGAATATTGTCGAATTTGCCGGTGATGACGAAGCGCTGATCGACAGCCAGGTGAGCGCCCTGTGCGCCGGTCTGGACGGGATGATGGCGCAGGGCACGGGCGGGGTGATTGGCTGGCAGATTTGCAGCGAGCTTGCCGGTATTGAGCGTATCTATGCGATGCGTAAAAAAGCGGTGGGTCTGCTGGGCAACGCCAAAGGCGCAGCCAAACCGATTCCCTTTGCGGAAGATACCTGCGTGCCGCCGGAGCATCTGGCTGACTATATCACCGAGTTTCGCGCGCTGCTCGACAGCCACGGTCTGAGTTACGGGATGTTTGGTCACGTCGATGCGGGTGTTCTGCATGTGCGCCCGGCGCTGGATATGTGCGATCCGCAGCAGGAGATGCTGATGAAGCAGATTTCTGATGAGGTGGTGGTGCTGACGGCGAAATACGGCGGCCTGCTGTGGGGCGAGCACGGGAAGGGCTTCCGGGCCGAATACAGTCCGGCGTTTTTTGGCGAGCAGCTGTATGGCGAGTTGCGCAAAATAAAAGCCGCATTTGACCCGGATAACCGTCTTAATCCCGGCAAAATCTGTCCGCCGGAAGGTCATGATGCACCGATGATGAAAGTGGACGCCATCAAGCGCGGCACTTACGATCGGCAAATCCCAATCGCCGTGCGTAGCGCCTGGCGCGGCGCAATGGAGTGTAACGGCAACGGCCTGTGTTTTAACTTTGATGCCAGAAGCCCGATGTGCCCGTCGATGAAAATCACCAGTAATCGCATTCACTCGCCGAAAGGCCGTGCGACGCTGGTCCGCGAATGGCTGCGTTTGCTGGCCGATCGGGGCATCGATCCGAATCAACTGGAAAAAGAACTGCCGGGGCGACGCGCCAGTTTGCGCACGCTGATCGAGCGCACCCGTAATAGCTGGCACGCGCGTAAGGGCGAATATGATTTCTCGCACGAGGTGAAAGAGGCCATGTCCGGCTGTCTGGCCTGTAAAGCCTGCTCAACCCAGTGTCCGATTAAAATCGACGTGCCGGAGTTTCGCTCGCGCTTTTTGCAGCTTTATCACACACGCTACCTGCGACCCCTTCGCGATCACCTGGTGGCGTCGGTAGAAAGCTACGCGCCGCTGATGGCGCGCGCGCCGAAAACCTTCAACTTCTTTATGAGCCAGCCGTGGATGCGCAGGCTGTCAGAGAAACATATCGGCATGGTCGATCTGCCTCTGCTTTCCGCGCCGTCGCTGCAACAGCAACTGGTCGCTCATCGCTCGGCCAATATGACGCTTGAGCAACTGGAGGCGCTGACGGCTGAGCAAAAAGCGCGGATGGTGCTGGTGGTGCAGGACCCGTTCACCAGCTATTACGATGCGCAGGTGGTGGCGGATTTTGTCCGGCTGGTGGAAAAAGTGGGCTATCAGCCAGTGCTGCTGCCGTTCTCACCGAATGGTAAAGCGCAGCATATTAAAGGATTTATGACCCGCTTTGCGAAAACGGCGCAAAAAACATCGGACTTCCTCAACCGCGTGGCGCAACTGGCGATACCCATGGTTGGCGTCGATCCTGCGCTGGTGCTGTGCTATCGCGATGAATACAAGCAGGTACTGGGCAATCAGCGCGGTGAGTTTCACGTTATGCTGGTGCATGAGTGGCTGGCGCAGGCGCTGACACAGGAAGCACGCGGTGAAGTGAGCGGCGAAGCCTGGTATTTGTTCGGCCACTGCACTGAAGTGACCGCGCTGCCTGGCGCGCCGGGTCAGTGGGCCGCAATTTTTGCTCGTTTCGGCGCGAAGCTGGAAAGCGTCAGCGTCGGCTGCTGTGGAATGGCGGGCACCTACGGTCATGAGGTCAAAAATCACGCTAATTCGCTGGGCATTTACGCACTCTCCTGGCAGCAGGCCATGCAGCGCCTGCCGCGCAACCGCTGCCTGGCTACCGGGTATTCCTGCCGCAGCCAGGTTAAACGTGTGGAAGGGAACGGCGTGCGTCATCCGCTACAGGCGCTGCTGGAGATTATCGGATGATCTGGAAACGCGAAACCACCCTGGACGCCCTCAACGCGATGGGGGCGGAAAATATGGTCGGGCTGCTGGATATTCGCTTCGAAGCGCTTGGTGACGACTATCTGGAAGCGACCATGCCGGTTGACAGTCGCACCCATCAGCCGTTTGGCTTACTGCACGGCGGCGCATCGGTGGTGCTGGCTGAGACCCTCGGCTCGGTAGCGGGTTATCTCTGTACCCAGGGAGAGCAAAAAGTGGTGGGGGTGGAAGTCAACGCCAACCACCTGCGGTCGGTACGCAGCGGGCGGGTGCGCGGGAAATGCCAGGCCCTGCACCTCGGGGGGCGTCATCAGGTCTGGCAAATTAATATTGTTGATGAACAAGGCCGGTTATGTTGCACCTCCCGGCTGACCACCGCCGTGGTATAAGGCACGGGCACACTTCTGAAAAGAAGTGTGCCCGCACGTAATATCCTTTTACTTTTAAAAGCGTATGATATTCTCCGCCCACGGATTTATTCCCTCCTTCAGATGTCCTAGTTAAAACCCGTATCGCGTAACGACTAATGAATTCATTCGTTTCTCCTTTAAGCGCTACACGACTTCCGCTTAAGGAACAAATATGGCTTGTCCACAATTTAAATTATCGTTTCTTCACCCACGCCACTGGTTGACCTGGTTTGGTCTGGGCGTCCTGTGGTTACTGGTCCAGTTACCCTATCCCTTTCTTTTTTGGTTTGGTTCAGCGCTGGGTCGCACCTCGCAGCGCTTTCTTCAGCGCCGGGCTACCATCGCTAACCGTAATCTTGAACTCTGTTTTCCCGGCATGGATGCACCACAGCGTAAATCAATGATCGAGAAGAATTTTGCCTCGCTGGGTATGGCGCTCATCGAAACCGGCATGGCGTGGTTCTGGTCCGATCGCCGGGTACGCAAATGGTTTGACGTGGAAGGGTATCAGTACCTGCTCGACGCCCAGCGTAAGCAAAAAGGCGTTATGGTCGTTGGCGTCCATTTTATGTCGCTGGAGTTGGGGGGTCGCGTGATGGGGCTGTGCCAGCCGATGATGGCGACCTACCGTCCGCATAACAGCGAGGTAATGGAATGGGTTCAGACCCGTGGTCGCTTGCGCTCGAATAAATCGATGATTGACCGCCATAACCTCAAAGGACTGGTCAATGCCCTGAAAGGCGGTGAGGCGGTATGGTTTGCGCCGGATCAGGATTACGGTCCGAAGGGCAGCACGTTTGCCCCTTTCTTCTCGGTACAGAATGCCGCGACGACCAACGGCACCTATGTCATTTCCCGCCTTTCCGGTGCCGAAATTCTGACGATTTCGATGGTACGTA
Source organism: Superficieibacter sp. (assembly GCF_032071645.1). Lineage (NCBI taxonomy): Bacteria > Pseudomonadati > Pseudomonadota > Gammaproteobacteria > Enterobacterales > Enterobacteriaceae > Superficieibacter > Superficieibacter sp. The sequence continues at coordinate 783,075 of NZ_DAMAPU010000001.1, read as the reverse complement.
AAGACAGTGGGCGCGGCTACTCATTGCATATCGGGCAGAAAATTGATGATTTTCCGCGCGGCAATGAATTTGAAGCGGCCAGCTATATCAATAAAATGATTGAGCATGAAATTTTGCGCGCGCCAGAGCAGTATCTGTGGATCCACCGGCGTTTTAAAACGCGCCCGGCGGGAGAGTCATCACTCTATTTTTGAGGTAAAACGCGGGGCGATGGCCCCGCGTTTTATTTGTGGTCATCGCCAGACGTGAGGCTTTTCAGCGCCTGCACATCCAGTTCGGCATTGGCGTTGGTGATTAGCTGGGCAAACGACAGAATTTCATTAAATTCATTAAGCAGAATTTCTGCATCTGATTTCAGCGGGCTTTCGGCGAGTTCAATTGCAGTGTTGATGGCTTTTTTAACCGCCTCAATCATTTCTACCACGCCGCCTTCCTTGCTCACGGTGAGTAAAAAAGCACTCAGCAGCAGCGTCTGCGCCTCAACGCGGGCCGTAAGTTGTTTCGTCTCCGCATCCATTTTAGAAATCTTGGCAATCATGCCTAAAATAATGTTTGTCATATTTTCCCCTCTGTTAGCCACAGACTGGCAACGAATAATGCGCCGACAATGACGGTTAACCTCAACATGCGGTGACTGCGGGATTGCGAAGCGGCAGGTCATTATTACACCCTGGCTGCACTCTAACACGGCTTTTTTAGTAGCGTTATTAATCTGTGTCGCATATTTGCCTTTTTTTGATTTCATAAATAGGCATTACCTATACAACTTTTCATCTGTCGCTTTTTAGCGCCGTCTTTTTAATTAGTATTATTTATTATCAATGGGTTAAGTAATTGAGATTCCCCGCAGCGAGTTAATGCAGGGGGTCTATGCTTAATACATGCGCAATGGAATGGTCACTATGGTGAATACCCGCACTGCGAGTGGGTTGAAGTGATAATCATTATCACTAACATAGTATTAACTTTTCCGCCTATTTAACGTGAGGTAGACCTATGGATTTGCATTCCGGGACCTTTGATCCCACGGAGTTTGCCTGGCATGGTCTGACAATGACCCCGGCAGCCGCTGAACATATTCGCCAGCTGGTTAATAAGCAGCCTGGCATTCAGGGGCTGAGGCTGGGTGTTAAACAAACCGGCTGCGCAGGCTTTGGCTATGTGCTGGATACGGTAACTGAGCCGCAGAAAGACGATCTTCTTTTTGAGTCCGAGGGTGCACGCCTGTGGGTGCCCCTGCAAGCGATGCCCTTTATCGACGGGACCGAAATAGATTATGTCCGTGAAGGCTTAAACCAGATCTTCAAATTTCATAACCCGAAAGCGCAACATGAATGTGGTTGCGGAGAAAGTTTTGGGGTGCAGGCGGAATAATTATGTCACGTAATACTGAAGCAACTGACGATGTCAAAATGTGGTCCGGGCCGTTGAATTATAAAGAAGGCTTTTTTACCCACTTACAAACCGACGAACTGGCGCACGGGATCAGCGAAGAGGTGGTGCGCGCGATCTCCGCTAAACGTAACGAGCCGGAGTGGATGCTGGAATTCCGTCTGAATGCGTATAAAGCCTGGCTGACGATGGAAGAGCCGCACTGGCTGAAGGCGCACTACGAAAAGCTGAACTATCAGGATTACAGCTACTATTCCGCGCCGTCCTGCGGTAACTGCGACGACACCTGCGCATCGCAGCCCGGCGCGGTACAGCAAACCGGCCCGGCGTCGTTTTTGACCGACGAAGTGGAAGCCGCGTTTAACCAGCTTGGCGTACCGGTGCGCGAAGGGCGTGAAGTGGCCGTGGATGCCATTTTCGACTCGGTATCTGTCGCCACTACCTACCGTGAAAAGCTGGCGGAACAGGGGATTATCTTTTGCTCCTTTGGCGAAGCCATTCACGATCACCCTGAACTGATCAAAAAATACCTCGGCACCGTGGTGCCCGGTAACGACAATTTCTTTGCCGCCCTTAATGCGGCGGTGGCCTCTGACGGCACGTTTATTTACGTACCCAAAGGCGTGACCTGCCCGATGGAGCTGTCGACCTATTTCCGTATCAACGCGGAAAAAACGGGGCAGTTTGAGCGCACTATTCTGGTGGCTGATGAAGGCAGCTACGTGAGTTACATCGAAGGGTGCTCGGCCCCGGTGCGTGACAGCTACCAGCTTCATGCGGCGGTCGTGGAGGTGATCATTCATAAAGACGCTGAGGTGAAATATTCCACGGTGCAGAACTGGTTCCCTGGCGATAACAATACCGGCGGCATTTTGAATTTCGTGACCAAGCGCGCGCTGTGCGAAGGCGAAAACAGCAAAATGTCCTGGACCCAGTCGGAAACCGGTTCGGCTATCACCTGGAAATATCCAAGCTGTATTCTGCGCGGCGATAACTCCATCGGCGAGTTTTTCTCCGTGGCGCTGACCAGCGGGCATCAGCAGGCCGACACGGGCACCAAGATGATCCATATCGGCAAAAACACCAAATCGACCATCATCTCGAAGGGGATCTCCGCCGGACACAGCCAGAACAGCTATCGCGGTCTGGTCAAAATTATGCCGACGGCCACCAACGCGCGTAACTTTACCCAGTGTGATTCTATGCTGATCGGGCCTGACAGCGGGGCGCACACCTTCCCGTACGTCGAATGCCGTAATAACAGCGCCCAGCTTGAGCATGAGGCCACCACCTCGCGTATTGGTGAAGATCAGCTTTTCTACTGCCTGCAACGCGGGATTAGCGAAGATGATGCGATCTCGATGATCGTCAACGGCTTCTGTAAGGACGTATTTTCAGAACTGCCGCTGGAATTTGCGGTTGAAGCCCAAAAACTGCTGGCCATCAGCCTTGAACACAGCGTCGGTTAAGATTAAAGGAACAATCATGTTAAGCATTAAAGATTTACAGGTTTCAGTAGAAGATAAACAGATCCTGCGCGGGCTGGATCTTGACGTCCGTCCGGGCGAAGTTCACGCGATCATGGGACCGAACGGCTCAGGCAAAAGCACGCTTTCAGCCACGCTTGCCGGGCGCGAAGATTACGAAGTCACCGGGGGCAGCGTAGCGTTTCGCGGGAAGGATTTACTGGAGCTGTCACCGGAAGATCGCGCTGGTGAGGGCATCTTTATGGCCTTTCAGTACCCGGTAGAAATTCCCGGCGTCAGCAACCAGTTTTTCCTGCAAACCGCGCTGAATGCGGTGCGTACTTACCGGGGGCAGGAAGCGCTCGACCGCTTTGATTTTCAGGATCTGATGGAAGAAAAAATCCAGTTGCTGAAGATGCCAGAAGATCTGCTGACCCGTTCGGTGAACGTCGGCTTTTCCGGTGGTGAGAAAAAGCGCAATGACATTTTGCAGATGGCGGTGCTGGAGCCGGAACTGTGCATTCTCGATGAGTCGGATTCCGGGCTGGATATCGACGCGCTGAAAATCGTCTCCGAAGGGGTCAATGCTCTGCGCGACGGCAAACGCGCTTTTATCATCGTCACCCACTACCAGCGTATTCTTGACTACATCAAGCCGGATTATGTTCACGTTCTTTATCAGGGGCGGATTGTGAAATCGGGCGATTTTACTCTGGTCAAACAACTGGAGGAGCAGGGCTATGGCTGGCTTACCGAACAGCAGTAACGCGCTGCAACAGTGGCACCACCTTTTTGAAGCGCAGAGCGCACAGCGTTCGCCGCGCGCGCAGCAGCATCTGCAACAGCTTTTGCGGCTCGGTCTGCCGACCCGCAAGCACGAAAACTGGAAATATACGCCGCTGGATGGACTGCTTGGCAACACCTTTGTTGCTGTTGCGCCGGGCGCTATCACCGCTGCCCAGCGTGATGCGCTGGCGCTTGAAGTGGATGCCCTGCGACTGGTGTTTGTCGATGGTCGCTTTGACCCGGCCTTAAGTGATAACACCGAAAACAGCGGTTATGAGATCCACACTGACGCTGCGGCGCAGGATCTGCCCGCCGCCATCCAGCCGGAAGTTTTTCTGCATTTGACCGAAAGCCTGGCGACCAGCGTGACGACCATCCGCGTTGCCCGCAATCAGCGCCCGGCGAAACCGCTGCTGCTGATGCACATCACCCGGGGTGCGGCGGGCGAAGAGATGAACACGGCGCACTATCGCCATCATATCGAGCTGGCAGAAGGCGCTGAGGCCACGCTGCTTGAGCATTATGTCAGCCTGGACAATGCGCGCCATTTCACCGGTTCACGGGTAACGATGAACGTCGCCGCAAACGCGCAGCTGCATCATCTTAAGCTGGCTTTCGAGGCCGACACCAGCTATCACTTTGCGCACAATGACATCGTGCTGGGGCAGGACGCAGCGGCATTCAGCCACAGTTTTTTACTGGGCAGCGCCGTGCTGCGCCATAATACCAGCAGCCAGCTGAACGGCGAAAATACCACCCTGCGTCTGAACAGCCTGGCGATGCCGGTAAAATCAGAAGTCTGTGACAGCCGCACCTGGCTTGAGCACAACAAAGGCTACTGTAACAGCCGCCAGTTGCACAAAACCATCGTCAACGATAAAGGCCGCGCGGTCTTTAATGGTTTGATTAACGTCGCGCAGCACGCGATTAAAACCGACGGACAGATGACCAATAACAATCTGCTGTTAGGCCGTTTGTCAGAAGTGGACACCAAACCGCAACTGGAAATCTATGCCGATGACGTCAAGTGCAGCCACGGCGCGACCATTGGGCGAATTGATGACGAACAGCTCTTTTACCTGCGCTCGCGCGGGATTGGTGAGCAGGCGGCGCAACAGATGATCATCTATGCGTTTGCCGCTGAACTGACCGAAGCCATCAGCGACGGGGCGCTTAAACAACAGGTGCTGGCCCGTATCGGCCTGCGTCTTGCAGGGGGAAAAGCATGACATTTTCCGTTCAGCGGGTGCGGGAAGATTTTCCCGTCCTGGCTCGTGAAGTCAACGGCCTGCCGCTGGCTTATCTCGACAGCGCCGCCAGCGCGCAAAAACCGAATCAGGTGATTGACGCTGAAAGCGAATTTTACCGTCACGGCTATGCGGCGGTTCACCGTGGCATTCATACACTAAGCGCCGAAGCGACGGAGCGTATGGAAGACGTGCGGGTCAAGGCGGCAGCGTTTTTAAACGCCCGGACGCCAGAGGAACTGGTGTTTGTGCGCGGCACCACGGAAGGCATTAACCTCGTCGCTAATAGCTGGGGAGAAAGCCAGATCCAGCCCGGTGATAACATCATCATCAGCGCGATGGAGCACCACGCGAATATCGTTCCGTGGCAGATGCTGTGCGCGCGTAAAGGGGCGGAACTGCGGGTGATCCCACTGACCGCAGAGGGCACGCTGGAGTTCAGCGTGCTGCCTGGACTGTTTGACGATAAAACGCGGCTGGTGGCCATTACCCACGTCTCAAACGTGCTGGGCACCGAAAACCCGGTTGCAGAGATCGTTGCACTCGCTCACCAGCACGGCGCAAAAGTGCTGGTGGATGGCGCACAGGCGGTGATGCACCATGCGACAGACGTGCAGGCGCTGGACTGCGATTTTTATCTGTTCTCGGCGCATAAACTGTACGGTCCAACCGGGATCGGCGTGCTGTACGCCAAAGAAGCCATTCTCGCGGATATGCCGCCGTGGGAAGGGGGCGGTTCGATGATTGCCACCGTCAGCCTGTCCGAAGGCACCACCTTCGCCAAAGCGCCGTGGCGGTTCGAGGCGGGCACGCCTAACACCGGCGGGATTATCGCGCTGGGTGCCGCCCTGGACTACGTCAGCCACCTGGGACTTGACAATATTCATGAATACGAAACCGCCCTGATGGCCTATGCCCTGAAAGAGCTTGCCAGCGTACCGGATCTGCTAATTTATGGCCCGCAGCAGCGACTGGGCGTGATTGCTTTTAATCTTGGGCAGCATCACGCTTATGACGTGGGAAGCTTTCTTGATAACTATGGGATTGCCGTGCGCACCGGCCATCACTGCGCGATGCCGCTGATGCAGCATTATCAGGTGCCCGCGATGTGCCGCGCCTCCCTCGCCATGTACAACACGCATGAAGAGGTGGATCGGCTGGTTACCGGGTTGAAACGCATTCATCAGTTGCTGGGATAACAGGGAGGTTATATGGCTGCATTACCGGACAGAGAAAAGCTGCTGCGCAATTTTCAGCGCTGCGCCAACTGGGAAGAGAAATATCTGTATATCATCGAACTGGGGCAGCGCCTGCCGCCGCTGAGTGATGAAGCGCACAGCGCGGAAAATACCATTCAGGGCTGTCAAAGCCAGGTATGGATCGTGATCCGTCGCAACGATGAGGGAATTATTGAACTTCAGGGCGACAGTGACGCGGCAATCGTTAAAGGTCTTATCGCCGTTGTTTTCGCGTTGTACCATCAGATGACGGCACAGGATATCCTGGCCTACGATGTGCGTCCTTTTTTTCAACAGATGGCTCTGACCCAGCACCTCACACCTTCCCGCTCTCAGGGGCTGGAAGCAATGATCCGCGCAATTCGCTCCAAAGCCGCTAATCTCGGCTAAACTCAAAAAACAGCTTTCATTCTGTTACGCGAGGCGGTTTTCCGCCTCGCTGGTTTTCAGCTTTCTGGTGTCTGCCAGTGAATAAAGGAATTCCAGTATGAAACGCGCGTCTCTCATTACTCTAAGTCTTCTCGGCTCGCTCAGCGCGTCTCACGGCGTCTGGGCGGTGGATTATACTCTGCCTGCGCCCGGCAGTCGGCTTATTGGACAGAACCAGATTTATACCGTGCCTGCTGACGGTAAAAACCTGGAGTCGATTGCCCAGCGTTTTGATACCGGCATTTTATTATTGCTGGAAGCGAATAATACAGTGGATCCCTTATTGCCGATGCCGGGCAGCGAATTAACCATCCCGTCGCAAATGCTGTTACCGGATACGCCGCGCGAGGGAATTGTCATCAATCTGGCGGAACTGCGGCTGTATTACTATCCGCCGGGGAAAAACATCGTTCAGGTTTTCCCTATTGGCATCGGGCAGCAGGGGCGGGAAACGCCGGTGATGTCCACCCGCATTATTCAAAAAATCCCTAATCCGACCTGGACGCCGACGGCGAATATCCGCGCCCGTTCGCTGGCTCAGGGAATAAAACTGCCAGCGGTGATCCCTGCCGGGCCAAATAACCCACTGGGACGCTATGCCCTGCGCCTGGAGCAGGGAGGTGGGGAATATCTCATTCACGGCACCAATGCGCGCAGCAGCGTGGGTTTACGGGCCAGTTCAGGCTGTATGCGCATGAGGGCGGCGGATATCCAGACGCTCTTCGCGCAGGCTGCGTGGGGAACGCGGGTGCAAATCGTCAATGAGCCGATAAAATTCTCCGTCGAACCGGATGGCAGGCGCTATGTTGAAGTGCATCAGCCGCTGTCGCGTAATGACTGGGAAGATCCGCAGACGGTGCCGATTGCGGTGACGGCGCGCTTCGTGCAGTTCACTGAGGAAACGGGGAGCGATTATAATGGCATTAACAGCGCCATTGTGCGGCGGGCAGGGTATCCGGTGCAGGTCAACGCGACTGCCAGTCCTTCAACGCCGGTGATGCCGGTACAGAGCGTCAGAAGCAATGTGGCACCAGTGAGCCAGGCGTCAGGTACGCTGGTATCAGCCAGCAGCCCGGTATTACAGTAGGGACAAAATCAGGGCAAAAAAAATGGCGCACAATGTGCGCCATTTTCATTAGCCAGCGAACACTTATTTCTTGTAAGTGCGAGTCTGGTTGTCCAGACGCTGGTTAGCACGTGCTGCGTCGTCTTTAGCAGCCTGAACGTCGGAACGGATTGCGTTCACGTCGTTGCTCAGCTGGTCAACTTTAGCGTTCAGAGTCTGAACGTCAGAAGACAGCTGATCGATTTTAGCGTTGCTGGAGCAACCTGCCAGCAGAGTAGAACCCAGGATTACCGCGCCCAGTACCAGTTTAGTACGATTCATTATTAATACCCTCTAGATTGAGTTAATCTCCATGTAGCGTTACAAGTATTACACAAAGTTTTTTATGTTGAGAATATTTTTTTGATGGGAATGCGCTTATTTTTGATCGTTCGCTCAAAGAAGCATCTACTTGTGCTGAAGCATACAAAAAACTGTGTGAAAACAGGAAGCTTCCATCGGATTCTTCTTAGATAAATCATATTTAAATAGTAAAATACGATTTGCTTTTCCAGATTATTGAGCGATTGCAGATATAAAAAAAGCGTCCCGCAGGACGCTTTTTAAACAAACTGACACATCTGGAAATTATTACAGTACGTGGACAGAAGCCGTATTGGTAGTGCCGCTTGGAACCAGCGCGCCGGAAACCATCACTACCACGTCACCTTTCTGCGCCAGACCGCTTTCTACGGCGACTTCTTTACCCAGACGGTAGAAATCGTCGGTAGAGTTGATTTCTTTCACCAGCTGCGCGACAACGCCTTTGCTGAGCACCAGCTGACGGGCAGTCACTTCGTTAGTGGTCAGCGCCAGGATGGTGGCATCGGGGAAGTATTTACGCACGGCACGCGCAGATTTACCGCCGTTGGTTGCCACGACGATCAGCGGGGCTTCCAGTTTCTCAGCGGTTTCAACTGCGCCACGGCACACGGCTTCGGTAATACGCAGCTTGCGGCTGTCGTGGTTGTCGTCCAGACGGCTGGTCATCACGCGGTCAGTACGCTGGCAGATGGTGGCCATAATGGTCACTGCTTCCAGCGGATATTTACCTTTAGCGGATTCGCCGGACAGCATCACAGCATCAGTACCGTCGAGGATGGCGTTGGCCACGTCACCGGCTTCTGCACGAGTCGGACGCGGGTTTTTGATCATGGAATCCAGCATTTGGGTCGCGGTGATAACGACTTTACGTGCGCGGATACATTTTTCGATCATCATCTTCTGCGCGAAGATAACTTCTTCAACCGGAATTTCAACGCCCAGGTCGCCACGCGCAACCATGATGCCGTCAGAAGCTTCAAGGATTTCGTCGAAGTTGTTCAGGCCTTCCTGATTTTCGATTTTGGAGATGATCTGGATATTTTCGCCGCCGTTCGCTTTCAGGTGCTCGCGAATTTCAACCACGTCAGAACGTTTACGGATGAAGGAGGCAGCAACAAAGTCAACGCCCTGTTCGCAGCCGAAGATCAGATCCTGTTTGTCTTTCTCAGCCAGCGCGGGCAGGGCAATGGAAACGCCCGGCAGGTTAACGCCTTTGTTTTCGCCGAGGTCGCCGTTGTTCAGCACTTTACAAACAACTTTATTGCCTTCGATAGCGGTGACTTCCATCCCGATCAGGCCATCGTCCACCAGCACGGTGTTACCAACAGACAGGTCAGAGGTGAAGCCTTCGTAAGTGACGGCCACGGTTTCGCTATTGCCGACAACGGTTTTATCGGTAGTGAACGTGAAGGTCTGACCGGCTTTCAGGGAAACGTCATTACCACCTTCAAGTTTGATCGTACGGATTTCAGGACCTTTAGTGTCCAGCAGGATCGCCGCTTTTTTACCGGTTTTGCTCATCACGTTGCGCAGGTTCTGAATGCGCTGACCATGTTCTGCATAGTCGCCGTGGGAGAAGTTAAGACGCATTACGTTCATGCCCGCGTCGAGCATTTTGGTCAGCATCTCTTCGGATTCGGTTTTTGGGCCGATGGTGCAAACAATTTTGGTCTTTTTCATGACAGTCTTAGTCTTTAAGTTGAGAAGAATATGAAGGTGACGTGCCGGGGACGTAGTGCCACGGAGTCGAACCAGTGATGCGAAAACTGTGATGCCACACGATAAGGATAGGTGACATCAAAAAAGCGTGCAGAGGAATGTGCGCTGGTGGTTCAGCCCAGGAAGTTAAATGAAGATATACGCGTTTGAGTAGATAGTTCAAGGCGCTGAAACCATTCAATTAAGAAACGGTGCGCATTATACGATGTTAAGCGTTAAAAGGAAAATAAAAACAGTGTTTTAATAACTCTTTGGGCATTCATCCAGAGCTTGTTGGCGGATTGTTAGAACATCGTAATAAGCGCATCTGAAATAATCGGTAAAAGACGCGCGTTAAAAGGGGTTATGCAGGGCTGTTGTTTGATTTATCAGGCTTTTTTAGTGATACTGTGATTATATTGTTAAATATTGTGGAGCGATGCATGAGTCAACGAGCGAAAGATGAAGCGCTGTATCAGGAGATGTGTCGGGTCGTTGGCAAAGTCGTTCTTGAGATGCGCGATCTGGGTCAGGAGCCTAAGCACATCGTCATTGCGGGTGTGGTAAGAACGGCGCTGGCAAACAAAAATATCGTTCGCCCGGAATTGACCCGTGAGGCAATGGAGCAGGTGGTGAAAGCGCTGGCGGGGCAATAGTCTACACTCGTTGCTGCAACTTTCGCTTTACCCTAAGGAGGGGAACATGCTTCGTTCAATCGCCACCGTCTCACTTGGCGGAAGCCTGGCGGATAAAATCCGCGCCATCGCTGCGGCAGGTTTTCAGGGGGTCGAAATCTTCGACCAGGATCTGCTGAATTTCTCCGGTACACCTGCCACCCTTCGCCAACTGGCCGCCGATCTGGGGCTGCAAATTACCCTGTTCCAGCCGTTGCGCGATGTGGAAGGTAATCCCCGCAAGGACTTTGCCGGGAGCATAGAGCGGGCGAAACGCAAAATTGCCCTGATGCACGAGCTGGGCTGCGATCGTCTGTTGCTGTGCAGCAATACCCGCGCGGACAGTTGCGCAAATCCCGATCGCCAGTGCGAAGATTTGCGCATCCTCGCCACCTTAGCCGAGCAGGAACAGATTGTCATCGGCTACGAGGCGCTGGCCTGGGGCCATCACGTTCAGCGCTGGCGGCAGGCGTGGGCGCGGGTACGGCAGGTAGACAGTTCGGCAATGGGCATTGTGCTGGACAGCTTTCATATTCTGTCGTTGGGCGACACGCTTGACGGACTGGAGGACGTTCCGCTGGAGAAACTCACCTTCGTCCAGCTGGCCGACGCGCCGAAAATGGAAATGGAGGTTCAGCAGTGGAGCCGTCATTTCCGCTGTTTTCCCGGGAAAGGACAACTGCCTGTCGTCATGCTGGCGCAGGACATTCAGCGGCGTGGCTATCGCGGACCCTGGTCGCTGGAAATTTTTAATGACAGCTATCAGGCAGCACCGATGACGGATATCGCCAGAGAAGGCAACAATTCTTTATTGTGGCTGGAAAAACAGCTAAAGGAATAACCGGAAACTGCTGAAATGGTGCGTCCGAATGGACTCGAACCATCGACCCCCACCATGTCAAGGTGGTGCTCTAACCAACTGAGCTACGGACGCACTGTAAAGAGATGGTGCGTTCAATTGGACTCGAACCAACGACCCCCACCATGTCAAGGTGGTGCTCTAACCAACTGAGCTATGAACGCATTGTTGTGGTTGACAACGGGGACGAATATTAGCGGCACAGCAGGGAAGTGGCAAGAGGGAAATGCTATTTTTCTTCAGTAATTCACGCGATTGCGGAACTACTGTGCAAAATGTTGAGAAAGTAGCCGCCGGGCGGCGGCTACTCTGATATTAGCGCGAAGCGCGTTGCAAAATGACGCTCGAAGGCTGACGTTGCAGGAAGCGCATTCGGATCATCATCATGATCGCCGCCGAGGTGAGTCCGATAATAAAGCCCAGCCAGAATCCCGCCGGACCCATGCGATCCACCACTAAATCGGTTAGCGCCAGCACATAGCCGCTGGGCAATCCCAGGAACCAGTAGGCAACCAGGGTAATAAAGAAGATCGAACTGGTATCTTTATAGCCGCGCAGTATCCCGCTGCCGATCACCTGAATCGAATCCGAAATCTGATAGATAGCCGCCAGCAGCATCAGGTGCGAGGCGAGGATCACGACTTCCGGGTTATCGTTATACAACAGCGCAATGGGCTCTCGCAGCGACACGGTGAAGATAGCAGTCATAATCGCCATGCAGACCCCGACGCCCAGCCCGGTCCAGGCAGATGTCTGAGCATCGAGCGTGGAGCCTTGTCCCAGCCGGTAGCCCACGCGGATAGTGACCGCAGCACCCAGCGACAGCGGCAGTACAAACATCAGCGAACTGAAATTCAGCGCGATCTGGTGGCCCGCCACATCGACAATGCCCAGCGGTGAAACCAGCAGGGCGACGACGGCAAACAGCGTCACTTCGAAAAAGAGCGCGAGGGCGATGGGTAGCCCAAGCTGAATTAAACGCCGGATCACCGCAAAGTCAGGTTTGCCAAAGTGCATATCATTGCGGATATCCCGCATTGAGCGCGCGCTTTTGACATAGGAAAGCATACAGAACAGCATCACCCAGTAAACGGATGCGGTCGCCACACCGCAGCCGACGCCGCCCAGCTCGGGCATCCCGAAATGGCCATAAATGAATATATAGTTGACCGGAATATTGACCAGCAGGCCGCAAAAGCCAATAAACATCGCCGGTTTGGTTTTCGCCAGGCCATCGCACTGATTACGCGCCACCTGAAAGCACAGGTAGCCCGGCGCACCAAATAGCAGCGCACGCAAATAACGCACGGCTTTGTCGGCCAGTTCTGGATCGATATTGTGCATGGCATGAATGATATGCCCGGCGTTCCACAGCACCACCATCACCAGAATCGAGACAAAGCCTGCCAGCCAGAAACCCTGACGCACCTGATGGGCGATGCGATCGCGTCGCCCGGAACCATTAAGCTGGGCAATGACCGGCGTCAGTGCCAGCAGCAGGCCATGACCAAAGAGGATGGCGGGTAGCCAGATGGAGGTGCCAATCGCGACGGCGGCCATATCCGTCGCGCTATAGCCACCTGCCATAACCGTATCGACAAAGCCCATTGCCGTCTGGGCAACCTGAGCGATAATAACTGGAATGGCCAGCGCCAGAAGCTGACGCGCCTCTTTGAGATACTTCTGCACGTGAACACCTTGAGTATTGTAGTTATTTAAGAGACAAAAAAGCCGCCATTAATGGCAGCGAAAAAGAATTTTCAAGAGGTTATCTGGCTATTGTAACGGGGATTATTGATTAAGCCAGTGAAAAAGTCATAAGCGCACATAGCGGACTGGCAAGGCTATTTTCCACCTGTTATTGTGCGTAGCAGAAATACAGCGATTAAAACGTAATGATGGCATACAGGAGTCAAGGCATGTTTACTGGTATTGTACAGGGCACGGCAAAAATCGTGTCCATTGATGAGAAACCTAATTTCCGCACTCACGTCGTCGCGCTCCCCCCGGAGATGCTGGATGGGCTGGAGACGGGGGCATCGGTGGCTCACAATGGCTGCTGCCTGACAGTGACCGAGATTAACGGCAGCCACATTAGCTTCGATTTAATGAAAGAAACGTTACGCATCACGAATCTGGGCGACTTAAAAGTCGGTGATGAAGTTAACGTCGAGCGGGCGGCAAAATTCAGCGATGAAATTGGCGGGCATTTGATGTCCGGCCATATTATGACCACCGCAGAGGTGTCAAAAATACTCACCTCGGAAAACAATCGCCAGATTTGGTTTAAACTCCAGGACCCGGCGCTGATGAAATACATCCTGTATAAAGGATTTATCGGCGTGGACGGTATTAGCCTGACGGTGGGTGAGGTGACGGCAACACGTTTTTGCGTATATTTAATTCCAGAGACGCTTCAGCGCACCACGCTTGGGAAGAAAAAACTGGGGCACCGCATTAATGTAGAAATTGACCCGCAAACGCAGGCGGTCGTTGATACCGTAGAGCGGGTGCTGGCCTCACGCGAAGCGGCGCTGCTTCAGGCGCAGTCAGCAGAGTAAAAAATAACCCCGGCAAGCCGGGGTTATTTTTATCGATTAACGCGCGACCCGCAGGCCGTTTTCCACGCCGCGCGAAAATACCACCTGCCAGAGCTGAATATCCCGCGCGCGAAAGGCGCCAGCACAGGCATTCAGGTAATAGCTGAACATCCGCCGGAAACGCTCCGAATAGTTATCCGCAATTTCTGGCCAGGATTCGATAAAGCGCTCGTGCCAGGCCATCAGCGTTTTATCGTAATCGGCACCAAAATTATGCCAGTCCTCCATCACAAAATGCGGCTCGCTGGCGACAGCAATCTGGCGCACTGAGGGCAGGCAGCCGTTCGGGAAGATGTATTTATCAATCCACGGATCGACATTATTGTCGGTTTTTTTCGAACCGATAGTGTGCAGCAGGAAAATACCGTCCGGTTTCAGGTTACGGTCAACAATTTCAAAATAGGTTTTATAGTTTTTGGGGCCGACGTGCTCAAACATTCCGACCGACACAATGCGGTCAAACTGATCCTGCAAATCGCGATAATCTTCAAGCAGAATGGTCACGTCCAGACCTTCACAGCGCGCCTGCGCCATCTTTTGCTGCTCGGCGGAAATGGTGACGCCGGTGACGCTTACGTCATAATTTTTCGCCATCCACGACGCCAGACCGCCCCAGCCGCAGCCGATATCCAGTACCCGCATCCCCGGCTCAAGCTGCAATTTTTCGCAGATAAGTTGCAGTTTGGCACGCTGCGCATCCACCAGATTATCGGCTTCTTTCCAGTAGGCGCAGGAATACTGCATGTACGGATCAAGCATTCGGCTGAACAGGTCGTTACCAAGATCGTAATGTTCTTTGCCGACAATCCAGGCTCTTTTTTTACTTTGCAGATTGAACAGGCGACCGGCGGCAACGCGCAGGGTATCTTTCAGATGGTGAGGGAGCTGGCTTTCCAGCCCGGCACGCAGCACTTTGGTAAAAAATATATCCAGCCGGTCACATTCCCACCAGCCGTCCATGTAACTTTCCCCCAGGCCGAGTGAACCCTCCTGCAACACGCGCCGGAAGAACTGCGGGTTTTTGATCCGCACATCATAAGGGGCGGTGCCGTTAATGGCGATTCCGGCACGACTGAGTAACTCATTAGTAATGCGATACCAGTCATCATCCGGGATGTTAACGTCTTCTATACACGATGAACTCATAGCTTCTCCATCACGCGTATGTGATCAGAACCTTTTAACAGCGTAGATGCTATTTTGGGTTGTGAGAAATCTCACGGAAAATCCGTAAGCCTGCTATCCGACGTAGAAACAGAGGAAGGGAGAGTACCCTTGCCGAAATGCCATCCGTGGTTAAAACGGGTGAGTTCCTCCACCCGCTAAGTATCACTGATTTATCGTAATTATAAGACAACGAAAACCAGTATAGGACGCTAAACTCGCTGATTCAATACAAAAGTCTTAGCAAGCTAATTACATGCATACAACATAATCAGGCGCGACAGGACTTTTTATCTTCATCGTGTGCGACGGTGACGTTGCCGTTACGCTGCATCCGATAGCCCAGTCCCGCCAGCAATACGGTCGCCAGCATCACGCTGGTGGTGGTCAATAGCGGCGTTGCCATCAGCGAGGAAACCGCCAGGCTTGCCAGGAAACATAACCCGAGCTGTAACGTGTTCTGAAGCGCGGCGGCGCGTCCCGTGGCCTGCGGGAAGGGGCGTAAGGCCTGGGCGACCACAATCGGGTAAATCGCTCCGTTGACCAGCGCCATGATGCAAAACGGGATTAACAATGCAGTCAGAGAAGCTCCGTCGCTCAGGCCGATGCCCCAGGTCGCCACCACGCTTAATGCATAAACGCTCAGCAGCCAGGGCAGCAGACGCGCACCCTGCCATTTTTGCAGCGCAGCGCGACAGCCGTAGCCACCGGCCAGAAAAGCGATAGTTTGCGGTACATAGCTCAGGCCAATCACGCCAGGCCCATAGCCCATCGCGCTAAGAATAAACGGTGAACCCGTGAGCCAGGCAAAGAAGCTGGCAGAGCAGGCGGCATAAATCAGCACGTTGCCGCAATACGGGCGCGAACGCAACAGGGTCGCAAACGTCAGGGGACTGCGATCTTCAGGCGCTTTTTTCGGGGCGGGTTTCAGACGCAGGGCGGGCAGCATCAGCAGGATCGTAATAACGAAAAGAGTGGCGAAAATCGCCCGCCAGTCAAAATGTACCAGCAGCCAGCTTCCCAGCAGCGGTGCCAGCGCCGGAGAAAGCCCGACCAGCGGCATGATGGTGGCGAAGATACGATTAATTCGTTGGGCCGGATAATAATCGGTGACCATCGCCTGCCAGGTGACCGCCGCCGCGCAGACACCTGCCGCCTGGACAAACCGCAGGATCAGCAGGGTGGTGGCATCCTGAACCCAGAGCATCCCCAGGCAACCGAGCGCAAAAATAGCCAGCCCGCTTAGCAGAACCGGACGCCGGCCGTAACGATCCGACAATGGTCCCCAAATTAACTGGGTCAGTGCGAAGCCTGCCAGAAACAGACTTAAGCTGGCGCTGACCGCAGCGGCTGGAGTATTCAGGTCGCGCTGGATCGCCGCAAACGCCGGTAAATACATGTCGGTGGCCAGAAAACCCAGCACGCTCAGCCCGGCAAGCCAGACCAGAAAACCTTTTCCAGGTTGCATCGTTATTCTCTTATTGATGACAGATGATAGTGCGCCAGAGTGTAGGCAGTGCATTCCGGCTTGTGAAACGCTAATATTTGCGCGGTGACATCAAAAAATTTGCAGGCAGAAAATGTGGTCGGAATATTCCCTCGAAGTGATAGATGCGGTCGCACGCAACGGCAGTTTCAGCGCTGCTGCCCAGGAATTGCATCGTGTGCCTTCTGCGGTCAGCTATACCGTGCGGCAAATGGAGGAATGGCTGGGCGTTAGTCTCTTTGAGCGGCGGCACCGGGATGTGGAATTAACGCCTGCCGGGAGCTGGTTTTTGAAAGAAGGGCGGACTGTTATCAAAAAAATGCAGATCACCCGTCAGCAGTGCCAGCAAATCGCTCACGGCTGGCGCAGTCAGTTGCCGATTGCGGTGGATAATATTGTCCGCCCGGAGCGAACCCGGCAGATGATTGTCGATTTTTACCGTCACTTTCCCGACGTGGAGCTTATTGTCTTCCAGGAAGTGTTTAACGGTGTCTGGGATGCCCTCGCCGACGGGCGGGTGGAGCTGGCCATTGGCGCAACCCAGGCGATCCCGGTCGGCGGGCGCTACGCGTTTCGCGATATGGGAATGCTAAGCTGGCGCTGCGTGGTCGCCCACGATCATCCGCTGGCGAGTCTGCCGGGGCCGCTGAGCGATGATGAGTTGCGCAACTGGCCGTCGCTGGTACGTGAAGACACCTCGCGTTCGCTGCCCAAGCGCATTACCTGGCTACTGGATAATCAGAAACGGGTCGTGGTGCCGGACTGGGGATCGTCGGCAACCTGTATTTCCGCCGGACTGTGCGTGGCGATGGTGCCCGCGCATTTTGCCCGTCCGTGGATTGACAACGGAAAGTGGCGGGCGCTGGAACTTGAAAATCCTTTTCCTGATGCCGCCTGCTGCCTGACCTGGCAGCAAAGCGATATCTCACCTGCGCTGGCGTGGCTGCTGGAGTATCTGGGGGACAGTGAAACGCTGAACCGGGAATGGCTGCGGGAGCCGGACGCTGCGGCTCCCGATGAATAACTTAACGCCGATAGTCCACAAACGGGCCGTCGGCCACCGAGCGACGTTCGACCAGGCGCGGATGCACTTCAATGG
The DNA here is from genome assembly GCF_032071645.1 of Superficieibacter sp. Classification (NCBI taxonomy): domain Bacteria; kingdom Pseudomonadati; phylum Pseudomonadota; class Gammaproteobacteria; order Enterobacterales; family Enterobacteriaceae; genus Superficieibacter; species Superficieibacter sp. Next base: position 765,508 of record NZ_DAMAPU010000001.1, on the reverse strand, counting down.
ACTTCGACTCGACGCGTTTATTAACGATACGATCCAGCAGCATATTAAACGCCGCTTCGCCGAGGGAATCCTTCGGCTGATGGATGGTGGTCAGCGCCGGAGTAAAAAACTCCGCGTTGCGCACGTTATCATAGCCAATGACTGAAATATCCTGCGGCACCCGCAGACCCATTTCATCAGCGGCGCACAGTGCGCCCATGGCCATAATATCACCGCCGCAAAAGACCGCCGTCGGGCGATGGGCCTGATTAAGGATCTGCTGCATCGCGTGGTAGCCGGATTCCGGTTCAAAATCACCCTGCACAATCCACGGCTGCGGAATAGTGATCTGCGCTTCTTCCATCGCCTTCAGGAAACCGCTCAGGCGACCTGCGCCGGTATTGCGCTCCAGGGCGCCGGGGATAATACCGATGTCCCGGTGCCCGCGTTCGATCAGGTAGCGCCCGGCCATGTAGCCGCCTTCAAATGCGTTATCAATGACCGAGTCGGTGAAGTCAGCTTTCGCCTCGCCCCAGTCCATTACCACCATTGGAATATGCCGGTACTCTTCGAGCATGGTCAGCAGGGGAGCCGGATATTCAGAACACATGACCAGCAGGCCATCGACGCGCTTTTGCGCCATCATCGACAGATAGGCCTGCTGTTTTTCAATATCGTTCCAGGCGTTACCGAGGATCAGGGTATAGCCTTTCTGGAAACAGCTTTTCTCGACCGCCTCAATAATTTCCGCAAAATAGGCGGCTTCGCTGCTGGTCGCCAGCAGGCCAATTGATTTAGTGTGGTTGACCTTCAGACTGCGGGCAACCGCACTCGGGGAATAGTGAAGTTCTTTTATCGCCGCCCATACCGCCTCACGAGTGTCTTCCGCTACAAAACGCGTTTTGTTAATAACATGTGATACGGTTGTAGTGGAAACGTTTGCGCGCTTCGCGACATCTTTAATTGTTGCCATTAAAATCTTACTCCAGACCCGATTACTGAACGCCTGCAAATAAAGGTAAACGTTTGCCTGCACACACCCCTGGCGCAAAATGTGATGATTGCAACAGGCCGGGAAAACGACACAGAACGTCAGGTGGGGGTCAATGGCTGGTACGCTTATAATTAAGCGTGGAATTTTGGCCGATTCTGAGCAAAAGGGAAAGCGAAAAAATGGCGATCAATCTAAATCAGGCAAGATTTTCACCGTCAGGTGTGTAAAAATGAACAAGCTCACTTTTCACAGGGTAATAACAAGGAGTAAAAATTGATGAGTACCGATCTTAAGTTTTCTCTGGTAACGACGATTATTGTTCTGGGTCTGATTGTTGCCAGCGGTCTGGTTGCTGCGCTGCATTGATTTTCCGGGGGAGGGCCACCTCCCTCGCTGATTGTTCTCTTTTCCGCAATACTCTTTTGCCATTTATGTAACTTCTGTTTTTTTGTGATTAATGTCATGCTTTTGACATCTTTTCGTCGTGCCGTTATTTCGACGGCTGAAACGGAGTCTGTGAATGAAAGTGAATTACCCCTTGCTGGCGCTCGCAATTGGGGCGTTTGGTATTGGCACCACCGAGTTTTCTCCGATGGGATTGCTGCCGACCATCGCCGAGGGCGTGGGCGTCTCTATACCTACCGCCGGAATGTTGATCAGCGCCTATGCCGTTGGCGTGATGGTGGGCGCGCCGGTGATGACGTTATTATTGTCACACCGAGCGCGGCGTAATGCGCTGATCTTCCTGATGGCCATCTTTACCCTCGGCAACGTGCTTTCTGCCATCGCGCCTGATTACACGACCCTGATGCTGTCGCGTATAGTCACCAGCCTTAACCACGGGGCGTTTTTTGGCCTTGGATCGGTGGTGGCGGCGAGCGTGGTGCCGAAGCATAAACAGGCCAGCGCGGTAGCGACCATGTTTATGGGGCTAACGATTGCCAATATTGGTGGCGTTCCGGCGGCGACGTGGCTGGGTGAAACCATCGGCTGGCGGATGTCATTTCTGGCGACGGCCGGATTAGGGGTGATCGCGATGCTCAGCCTGTGGTTCTCGCTGCCGAAAGGTGGGGCAGGCGAGCGGCCAAATGTGCGTCAGGAACTGTCAGTGCTGGTGCGCCCGCAGGTATTAAGCGCGCTGTTGACCACGGTGCTCGGCGCGGGCGCGATGTTTACGCTTTATACTTACATTGCGCCGGTACTGCACAGCATCGCCGACGCCACGCCCGCGTTTATTACCGTCATGCTGGTGCTGGTGGGAACGGGGTTTTCCATCGGCAATTATCTGGGGGGCAAATTTGCCGACCGCTCGGTGAGCGCAACGCTGAAAGGATTTTTGCTGTTGCTAATCGCGATTATGCTGGCGATCCCGTTGCTGGCGCGTAACGAATTCGGCGCGGCCGTCAGTATGCTGGTATGGGGCGCGGCAACCTTTGCCGTGGTTCCGCCCTTACAAATGCGGGTTATGCGGGTTGCCAGCGAAGCGCCGGGGCTGTCGTCATCGGTTAATATTGGCGCGTTCAACCTCGGTAATGCGCTGGGTGCAGTGGCCGGTGGGGCAGTCATTTCTGGTGGGTTGGGTTACGGCTTTGTCCCGGTGATGGGGGCGATTATTGCCGGTCTGGCCCTGCTGGTGGTGTTCTTCTCCGGCCGTCAGTCAGAGCGTGAAGCCTGCGCCAGTCGCTGATTACGCTCAGGCGCAGAAGGCGAAAACCTTCTGCGCCTGCCGGTTACGCCGCCAGATTCTGCGCGACGAAATCCCAGTTCACCAGCGCCCAGAAATGCTCCAGATAAACCGGGCGGGCATTGCGGTAATCAATGTAGTAGGCATGTTCCCAGACGTCCACGGTCAGTAACGGCGTGTCTGTGCTGGTCAACGGCGAACCGGCATTGGAGGTGGAAACGATAGCCAGGCTGCCGTCCGCTTTTTTCACCAGCCACGTCCAGCCCGCGCCAAAATTTTTAACTGCCGCCTCGGTAAACTGCTTTTTGAATTCGCTCACGCTGCCAAACGCTGCGTTAAGCGCGCTTGCCAGTTCTGCGCCAGGCTCGCCACCCGCGTTTGGTGCCAGGCAGTGCCAGTAGAACGTATGATTCCACACCTGGGCCGCGTTATTGAACACGCCGCCTTCCGCGCCGCAAACAATCTGCTCCAGCGTTTTGTTTTCCCACTCAGTGCCTTTGATGAGGTTATTGAGGTTGGTCACATAGGCCTGATGATGTTTGCCGTAATGATATTCCAGCGTCTCGGCAGAAATATGCGGTTCCAGCGCCTCTTTTGCATACGGTAATGCAGGTAATTCAAACGACATTGCATGACTCCCTTTTTATTTTGTTAACTTAATATCCACATATTAAGTATGGGTATATTAACAAAATAAAGCAGGAGGCAGAAGAGGGAAACCCTGCTGCGTTGGCAGCAGGGTTTTGATTAGCGGATATTTTTCGCTGTCATCACCCGGCGCGCGCCGACGTAATGACGAACCCAGTAGTCTTCGGTCAGCGAGGAGATTTGAATATCCTGACCGCTACGCGGTGACTGAATGAATTTGCCGTTACCCACGTACACGCCGACGTGATCGGCGGTGCCGCGTCCCTGGGTGCGGAAGAAAACTAAATCGCCGCTTTCCAGGCTGGTGCGCTCGACCGGAGCCGCATCACGCAGGTGATACATTTCATTGGCCGTGCGCGGGATGGGAATCTTTACCAAATCTTTATAGGCGTAGTAAACCAGACCGCTGCAATCAAAACCGGTGCGTGGAGAAGAACCGCCCCAGTGATAAGGTTTGCCAATCTGATTCATTAATTTCGACATGGCCGTTTTCTGCGCTTTTTGCATTCGGACCTTGTGAACTTCGCTTAATGCCAGCGGTTTGGCTGACGCATTCAGGCATTTCTTTTTATAGCCTTTGCGCACCGTACATTTTCCCGTCACGTTGACTGCGGCGGTTTTGGTTAATCGGGTTTTAGAGCGGCTGGTTTTACTGGCGGTGAGGGTGGTTTTACTTTTAGTTTTACTTTTGCTGCTGCTTTTACTGGTTTTTGTCGCTGGCTTACTGGTTGATTTGCTGGATTTTTTAGCGGAGGCCGTTTTCGTGTTTTTTGCCCCGGACGTCTTTGCCAGATGCGTTTTCTGCACGGCAGACGCTCTCGACTGTTCCGATGATAAGGCGAGTGGCGAAAAAGTGAGCGATGTAAACAGTAAAGCACAGAGCGTGATCGAAACTTTATTTATCCGCGCCACTGAGCATTCCCCTGATTCGGGCAGGCAAAGTAAGATGCCTGCGGGTGATGACAAAAATCCTGACGATTCTAATGCATAAAAAGCCTGAAAGTTAATAGTCTTTTTGCATCTAAAATAGCGATTCGTTAACGGGCGCAAAAAAAATCGTCATTTTGGCGGCTAAACGCTCACAGAGTGCGCGATAAATTTCTTTTATGAACAGGAAAAGCGTATTACCAGGGTGTCCTGGTGGCTAAGTCGATAAAATAATAGCGCGTGAATAAAATGTTATTTTCTGTCGCGGGCATGAAACGCTACAATGGAAGACTACTGCCGTAAAAGAAGTTTGAGGAAGCATGACAATGAGTACAACAATCGAAAAAATTCAGCGTCAAATCGCTGAAAATCCAATCCTGCTATACATGAAAGGCTCCCCGAAATTACCGAGCTGCGGTTTTTCCGCGCAGGCTGTTCAGGCACTTTCTGCCTGCGGCGAGCGTTTTGCCTACGTTGATATTCTGCAAAACCCGGACATTCGCGCCGAGCTGCCGCAGTATGCAAACTGGCCGACTTTCCCGCAGCTGTGGGTGGATGGCGAACTGGTTGGCGGCTGCGATATCATCATCGAAATGTATCAGCGCGGTGAACTTCAGTCGCTGATCAAAGAGACTGCGGCGAAGTACCCGGCCGAAGGCTCTCAGGCGCAGTAAGCCGCCACGGTAAAAAGCGACCCAACCGGGTCGCTTTTTTGATCATACCGGTTCCGGGGCCGTCGGTAGCGGCCAGCCGCCCAGCCGTTTCCAGCGGTTGACGATCTCGCAAAACAACAGCGCCGTTTGCTCGGTATCATAGAGTGCGGAGTGCGCCTGACTACTGTCAAAATTCAGTCCCGCCGCCGCACAGGCTTTCGACAAAACGGTTTGCCCCAACGCCAGTCCGCTTAGCGACGCGGTGTCAAAGGTCACAAACGGATGAAAGGGATTGCGCTTCAGCGACGCGCGTTCGGCTGCCGCCATCATAAAGCTGTGATCGAAAGTGGCATTGTGCGCCACCATAATCGCCCGGTTACAGCCCTGATCTTTAATTCCCTTGCGCACCGCTTTGAAAATGGCGTGCAGAGCGTCATATTCGCTGACCGCGCCACGCAGCGGATTACTGGGGTCGATACCGTTAAACGCCAGCGCTTCCGGCTGCAGATTTGCCCCTTCGAAAGGCTCTACGTGGAAATGCAGGGTAGTGTCCGGCATCAGCCAGCCTTGTTCGTCCATTTTCAGGGTAATGGCGGCGACTTCAAGCAGCGCATCGGTTCTGGCATTAAAACCTGCGGTCTCAACATCAATGACGACAGGGTAAAAACCACGAAAACGGTCGCACAGACCAGTCAGGTGAGCGTTATCGGACATCAGTATCTCTTATGCGAAAAAAGTAGCGCGCATTATGGCAAATTTTGCCTGGCGTTGCAGTAGCAGAAAGGAGAAAAGGGCGGGCCAGAACAGGCCCACCTGGGATTATGCGCCGAGACCTTTACCGGCATCTTTGGCTTCAATCAGCTCAATTTTGTAGCCATCAGGATCTTCAACGAAGGCAATCACCGTGGTGCCGCCTTTAACCGGACCGGCTTCACGCGTCACGTTGCCCCCGTTCTGGCGAATTTTTTCGCAGGCTTCGGCGGCATTATCCACGCTGAGCGCGATATGACCGTAAGCGGTTCCCAGATCGTAACGATCGGTGCCCCAGTTATAGGTCAGTTCGATGACCGCTTCTTCACTCTCAGGACCGTAGCCAACAAAAGCGAGAGAGTATTTGTATTCCGGGTTTTCACTGGTACGCAGCAGTGACATGCCCAGCACTTTTGTATAGAAATCGATGGAACGTTGCAGGTCGCCAACGCGCAGCATGGTATGAAGTAAGCGCATCTTATCCTCTCAAATTAAATGATTATCCTGACATTTCAAAAAGAAACGTTGTTTTAGTATAGCGGCGGATCCCCGCCGCTATCAATGAACGATTACAAAGTGGGATAATCGGTATAGCCTTCAGCGCCACCGCCATAGAAGCTTTCCGGGCGCTGCGGGTTGAGTTCTGCTTTGCGGGCCAGACGTTCAACCAGATCCGGGTTGGCAATGTAATCACGGCCAAAAGCCACCGCGTCAATCAGCCCTTTTTCGATCAGCGTTTCCGCTTTTTCCGGCGTGTAGGCACCCGCGCCAATAATCGCCCCGTCGAAGCGCTCGCGCACTTTCTGGCGGAAAGCGTCGCTGTAAGGTTCGCCGCCTGCCCAGTCCGGCTCGGACATGTGCAGATACGCGATGCCGCGCTTATTCAGCTCTTCGATCAGATACAGCGCATCGGCTTCTTCGTTCGGGCCGTTGTCCGTATTCTGGAACGTGCCGACCGGGGAGACGCGAATACCAATACGGTCGGCGCTCCACTCTTTACTGACTGCATCAATGACTTCGAGTACCAGACGGGCGCGATTTTCCACGCTGCCGCCGTACTGGTCAGTACGCTGGTTAGAAGACGGGGACAGGAACTGATGCAGCAGGTAGCCGTGTGCGGAGTGCAGCTCAACTAAATCAAAGCCCGCTTCGCGCGCGTTAGCGACCGCCTGACGGAAGTCATCAACAATACCCGGAATTTCGCTGGTTTCCAGCGCACGAGGCGTGGAGGTATCGACGCGAATGGCGTTGCCTTTTTCGTCACGCAGTGAGGTACGGGTGCCGGCATTCAGCGCAGACGGTGCAACCGGTGCCTGACCACCAGGCTGAATGCTGCTGTGAGAAATACGCCCGGTGTGCCACAGTTGCACGGCGATGCGGCCGTCTTCCGCGTGGACGCCTGCGGTAATTTTTTGCCAGGCGGCGATTTGCTCCGGGCTGTGCAGACCCGGCGCACCCGCGTAGCCTTTTGCCTGGGCGGAGATCTGGGTGGCTTCAGAGATAATCAGCCCGGAACTTGCGCGCTGACGATAGTATTCTGCCATCAGCGGCGTCGGGATATCACCCGGTTCAATGCTGCGCAGACGGGTGAGGGGAGCCATAAAGACACGATTTGGGACGGTAATTGCACCCACCTTCAGCGGGGAAAAAAGTTTTTCGGTTGTCATATTCACTCCTGAGTAGACCGGTCGTCTGGTAATAAATGAAATAAAAATGCCCGCATCAGTCGGGCACTGCAATAATCGTTGTGAGATGGGCAAAGGCGCTTTCCAGCGGCAGTGCGCTGCGCGACATTTTGGCCTGCAAATTAGCGCCCAGCCACAGGGAATACAGGACCTGCGCATGGGTTAACGCTTCGCCGCTAAAGGCCAGGCTTTTTTCTTCACGCCCTTTTTCCAGCGCCAGCGCCAGCCGGGAAATGATCATGCTGACACCCTGATTCATTTCGGCGCGCATATCTTCAGAAAGATCGCATACCTCAGCAGAGAGTTTTACCGTCAGACAACCGCTGATGGTGCCGTTCTGGCAAAACTGATCGATATTTTGCTGATACCAGTCAAGCAGACGCGTGCGGGCATCACGCTGCCCGGCCGAAAAGTGTACAGTCAGCGCCTGCTGATAGTTCTCATAATGCCGGTGAAGCATCGCCACGCCAAACGCTTCTTTAGAACGAAAATAGTGATAAAACGAGCCTTTCGGCACCTCTGCGGTTTTCAGCAGCTCACTTAATCCCATGCCGGTAAAACCGCGATGCATACAAAGCTGCTCGCCAATGGCAAGAATATGTTCGCGCGTTCCGTGTTCAGTATGTTTGTTCATGACGTCACTGTAATAGACCAGTCGGTCTAATGCAAGTGCCGATTTCAGGTTGCGCGTTCAGCTATCTGCGTCTTCAATAACAGTAACGATGGCTCACCGGGAGGCGATAGTGGCACAACAACTGGAATTTTTTCCGCTGCAAAGCCCTTGCCGTGGCATTTGTCAGACGGATGAGCGCGGGTATTGCCGTGGCTGTATGCGTAGCCGGGAAGAACGTTTTAACTGGGAGAATTTTAGCGATGCGCAAAAACAGGAGGTGTTGCGGCTGTGCCATCAGCGTCTGCTGCGTAAAATCCGCGCAAACAAAGCTCCCTCCGACGAAGAACCGCAACAACCCTCACTTTTTTAGCGCCGTAAGTGCGTATACTCAACGCAAATCTATGTTGAGGAAAACACAATGGTTCAGCGCATTACCCTCGCTCCACAGGGACCGGAATTCTCGCGTTTTGTTATGGGTTACTGGCGGTTGATGGACTGGAATATGTCCGCCCGCCAGTTGGTGAGCTTTATTGAAGAGCATCTCGATCTGGGCATTACCACCGTTGATCATGCCGATATTTACGGTGGCTACCAGTGCGAAGCTGCATTCGGTGAAGCCCTGAAACTTGCCCCGCATCTGCGCCAGCGGATGGAAATTGTCACCAAATGTGGTATTGCCACTACCGCCCGCGCCGAAAACGCGCTGGGACACTATATTACCGATCGCGACCATATTGTTCGCAGCGCAGAACAGTCGCTGACCCATCTGGCGACCGATTGTCTGGATCTGCTGTTAATCCATCGCCCCGATCCGCTGATGGACGCTGACGAAGTGGCTGAGGCTTTTCTGGCGCTGCATCACAGCGGTAAAGTGCGTCATTTTGGGGTGTCCAACTTTACGCCCCGTCAGTTTTCGCTTCTGCAATCGCGCCTGCCGTTTACGCTTGCCACCAATCAGGTCGAGATCTCGCCGGTCCATCAGCCGCTGCTGCTTGACGGTACGCTCGATCAACTCCAGCAACTGCGCATTCGCCCGATGGCCTGGTCGTGCCTGGGTGGCGGGCGTCTGTTCAACGATGTTTCCTTCCAGCCGCTGCGTGATGAACTGGCTCAGGTTGCGCAGGAACTGAACGCCGAAAGTATTGAGCAGGTGGTGTATGCCTGGATCCTGCGTCTGCCCGCGCAGCCTTTACCTATTATTGGTTCAGGCAAGATCGAGCGCGTGCGTTCGGCTATCGCCGCACAACATCTGCAACTCACCCGTCAGCAGTGGTTCCGCATTCGCAAAGCGGCACTGGGTTACGATGTGCCCTGACGCACGCTTTTAAGCGCTTTCCGGTGAAAGCGGTGTCCGTGGTTTACACTTATCGCGGACACTGAATTTATCGGAGGCAATATGAAGCGTTTTAATCTGGCACTTTTAGCGCTGGTGGTGTGTACCGGCGCGGCTCAGGCCGCAAGTGAAGATGTTGAAATGAATCTGGTCACCTCGCAGGGGATTGGCCAGTCGATTGGTCACGTCAAAATCAGCGAAACGGATAAAGGGCTGGAATTTGCGCCCGATCTTAAAGCGTTGCCGCCCGGCGAACGCGGTTTTCACGTCCACGCGATGGGCAGTTGTGAACCGGCCATGAAAGAGGGCAAACCGAGCGCGGCGGAAGCGGCGGGCGGGCACCTCGATCCGCATAAATCCGGTAAGCATGAAGGGCCGGAAGGTCACGGCCATACCGGCGATCTGCCGGTGCTGGTGGTCGATAAAGACGGCAACGCCAACAAAGCTGTGGTCGCGCCGCGTCTGAAAAAGCTGGATGAAGTAAAAGGTAAAGCGCTGATGATCCATGTCGGTGGCGACAACATGTCCGATAAACCAGAGCCGTTGGGCGGTGGCGGGGCACGCTTTGCCTGCGGTGTGATCAAGTAATGTCCGGGGCGGGTGCCTGCTCAAGCTGTGACAGAGAGCATTGCAGCCGCCAGACAATCGCCGCCAGCTCTCTGGCGGCAGGTTGATGATGCCGGGAAAGACTGTCGCAAATCCGCTGTAACTCTTTTAACGTTGCCGCCAGCGGTCGTTGCTGAACGCCGCGTTCGCTCATCACATTGCGTAAATGCGCAATACACACATCCCGCACGCGGGACAGCGGATCTGAACGCGTATCCCAGCCGCGAAGCTGCCACACCACATGACTACAATTCAGAAGCACCACTCCCCAGCGCAGCAGCCAGCGCCGCGCCAGCTCGTCCTGACTACTGCTAAGCTGGCTGATCCGGTGGTAAACCAGCGATTCAAATTCGTTTTCACTGTTTTGCGGATGCGAACTTAACTGGTCGATAAAGTGACGCCGTAACGCCTGAATATGCCGCCGTCCTTTGCGTGCATCCGAGACGGGGCGCAGAACGGCAAACGCCAGCCATGCGACCGCAACGCCGAGGATTTTGGCGATATTATCGTTGAGGAAATCGGCAAAATCATACGCTGGCGGATTGGTCACGGAGATGAACGAACCCATAAAAACAATCAGTTGCCCCCACAGGCCCGCCTGCCTGGGCTGAAGCAGTTTAAGCAGTTGCATGGTGGTCAGCAGCGGGAACAAAAATAGTAAAAATTGCCACAAATCGGTGATTTGCACCATCAGACCAAATTTCACCACAAAACTGAAAAGCGATAGCAGGATCAGCGTGCGCAGCAGCAGCGTGAGGGAATTGTGCGGTGAGGCCGCTATCGAATACAGCACGCAGCAGATTGCCGTCAGAGTGATCGCCGCCGAGCCGGAATCCCACTGGGTACTAATACTCCACGCGCCGACGGCCAGCAGCGCGCCAAAGGTGCGCAGCCCGTTCCACAGCGCCTCGGCGTGATCGGTATGACGCATCAGGGGCGGGCTGGCGGGAACGGCAAACTGCGTCACCGCCGACGCATTTTCCACTCTTTTTAGCCAGCGGCTGGTGCGCAAATAGATCAGGCAAAAATAACGCAGACGCTGCCAGAAAGCCTGGTGACGATAATCCAGCGGATCGTGAGGAGCCAGTGGCGCAATTACCCGCGCCACGGCGTAAAAATCGGCGTCAGGGCGAGCCAACGCCTGAATGAGATCCTTTAATACCTGGGCGATATTCTGCGGCGGTTGCGGCCAGTTAAGCAGCATCCGCCGCAGGCTGGAAATGATACTGGTCATCCGCAATTGCTGATGCAGAAGATAATTCGGCAGCGTGTTCTGCCGTCGAAAACGGTAATGGCTCCAGAATGCCTGAATGCGCAGCAGATTCATGGTCAGAATCTGGCGGATCACGCCTTCGTGCGCGGTACGCATGGCGTCTGTGGTCTCCGCCTGCCAGAGCAGCGAAGCGTGCTCCAGTAAGCGCCCGTGCATGTTTTTCAGGGCGCTGAGCAGGGCGCTGCCGTCAGAGGTGCTGGGCAGGATCATCATCATCATGCCCCCGCACAGTATCCCCAGAATGACTTCGCAAACCCTCGCCTGGGCAATAACCCATAATTCTGTGGCGTCCGTGAGGTTGATCACCGGGAAAGCGATGATCGCCGCCGTATAGCCCGCCAGTTGAAAGGCATAGGCTACGTTATTGTTAAAAAATGCACAGCTCCAGGTACAGAATGCGATCCACGCTGAAATGCTGAACAGGAACAGCCAGGGATCGACCAGCGTATGCCCGGCGATAATCAACGCCGCTGCCGCGCCCATCAGGCTTCCGGCGATACGCCCGAAGCTTTTACTGATCACTCCGCCCACCGTTGGAAAGCTCACCACGGCGGCTGAGGTCATCGCCCAGTAAGGCTCATCGAGATTGAGATAATAGGCGATGCTCAGCGCCAGGCACATGGCAATGCCATTGCGTAACGCATAGCGCCACTGCGCGCGCGACGCCTTAAACCAGGGCAGCATCTGCCATGATAATGAAGGAAAGGTCATTAGCGTTCGCCAATCGCCACGCTACAGGTGGTGCCGGACACCAGCGTTAACCCCGCCGGGAGATGATCGAATTCAATGCGTACCGGCACGCGCTGGGCCAGCCGGACCCAGGGAATGTTGGGCTTAATATCGGCAACCAGACCGCTGCCGCTTTCAAGGCTCTGGTCATAGATAGCGCGACCAATACTGGAAACGTGACCCTGTAACGTCTGATCGCTGCTGTACAGAATGATTTTCGCCGTCTGGCCTGGCTGAATGTGCCGGAGTTTGGTTTCCTCGAAGTAGCCGATGACATAGAAAGAGTGGCTGTCCACCAGCGCGAAAAGCGGCTGCCCGGCGGTGGCATAATTGCCGATGCGGGTGGAAAGATTGGTGATCCAGCCGTCAACCGGCGCTTTTACCGTGGTCTGCTCAAGCTGCCACCGGGCGTGATCCAACGTGGCCTGCGCCACCGCGACGCTGGCTTTCATGGCGTCAACATTCATATTGGCACTGTCGAGATCTTCGGCAGAAATATAACTTTGCGGCAAATTACGGCGACGACCCGCCTCGTGGCTGGCTTTTGCGGCGTCCGCCCGCGCTTTTGCCAGCTGCGCCTCGGCATTGAGCACCGCAATGCGCCACGGAGTTTCATCCAGGCGCAATAGCACGTCGCCCGCTTTCACAAACTGGTTATCCACGACGTTGAGCGTCTGAACGGTGCCGGAAACCTGCGGCGTAATGCTGACCTGCTCGGCGCGAATTTTGCCATCGCGAGTCCACGGCGACTGCATGTAAAAATTCCACATCGCCCAAATTGCGACCACCGCCACAGCGACCACCAGCAGGGTGGAGAAATATTTTAATTTCTTTAAAGACATAGTGTTACCATGAAACGAGGATAGCCAGCGCCAGACACACTGAAAGCGCAAACAGGGAGAGATCCATCAGCATCGGATGCCAGATGTCGCCTGCGTACATCCAGTCACGCAACTGGCGATGGACGACCAGCCAGATTAAAAAACCCAGCGCCATGGCTTTAAACAGCGGGGGAAAGTAGATGGATGCACCAGCCACCAGATCCTCCAGGAGTAATCCTGAAGCATTGAATATCAACTCCACGAGCAGAAATCCTTTGCGGTAAATGAACATTGACTCGTTAGCATCAACGCACCTTGCAAACGGCAGGCCGATTATACTGAGTGTAAATCATTGCAATTCCCTGAGCGAATGCGGCAATGCATTTGTTTTGGGAATACAAATGCTGCACACTATTCTAAAATCAGTATAATAACTTAGCAAGCTAATTATAAGGAGAGGAAATTGGAATCGCCATTAGGATCTGACCTGGCACGTTTAGTGCGAATCTGGCGTGCTCTGATTGACCATCGCCTGAAGCCTCTGGAGCTAACGCAGACACACTGGGTAACGCTGCACAATATTCATCAGCTACCTCCCGAACAGTCGCAGATCCAGCTGGCAAAAGCGATAGGCATTGAGCAACCCTCCCTGGTGCGTACACTCGACCAACTGGAGGAGAAAGGGCTGATTTCTCGCCAGACCTGTGCCAACGACCGCCGGGCAAAGCGTATCAAGCTCACTGAAAAGGCCGAGCCGCTGATCGCGCAAATGGAAGATGTCATCAGTGAAACGCGGGGAGAAATCCTTTCTGGCTTCTCCCCGGAGGAGATGGACGCACTGATCGACATGATCCGTCGACTTGAGCAAAATATTATTGAGCTTCAGGCGAAAGGTTAATGGCGGAGCCTTGCGACGGGCGAGGCTCCTCCCATACCACCACGCGATTGCGCCCGGTCTGTTTGGCCTGATACATGGCTTTATCAGCCCGTTCAACGCAGGCTTCTGCCGTCAGCGCGTCGCTGGTGGCGGTATACACCCCCATTGAAATAGTGATCGCTTCCGGCAACTGTTGCTGGCTGGATGCTGCATCGTGTTGGGCGATAGTCTGACGAATGCGTTCAGCCACAATTAACGCATTCTGCGCCGGGGTGTTCACCAGCAGCAGGGCGAACTCTTCGCCCCCAATCCGTGCCGCAATATCATCAATGTGCACGGCATCCTGCAGGACAGTCGCCACAAACTGAATCACCTTATCTCCCTGCAAATGGCCATAGGTATCGTTAATACGCTTAAAGCGGTCCAGATCGCTGACGATGACAGAAACCGGCTGCATCGGCGAGGCCACCGCAAGATTTTTCACCAGCGTGTCGTAAAAGTAGCTGCGGTTATGCAGGCGCGTCAGCGGATCGCGGATGGCGTTCTGATAAGAGTCCAGATACTTATTTTGTGAATCCTGATACAGATGAAAAATGTCATACAGCAGGGTGAAAATAATAAACAGCGTAGAACTGGTTTCGAAAAAGCGTGCCTGATACCAGGCAAGGCCGTCACTATTATGATCCGAAAGAAGAAATATCATCGTCAGGATATAACAGGTACAAAAAAATGCACCGCTGAACCAGAAGGTGCTGCATAAGCGGGTGACGCGCAGCAATAGCACCAGCGTCAGACTCCAGGTGGCGATTAATACCCAGCTAAAAAAATCATTCCAGAGCGGGGTGAAAGTGTGGGTTTCATTATCTACCAGCGATACGCTTAAAATTGGGTTATAGCTGGAATATAAATATGCCAGAAGTAGCATCAGTAATGTAAACGTTATAATCCCGCTAAGAATAAACGTATGGAATAACGCGCCGCGCGCGGCCCATTTGGGCTGCCGGAAAAGAACGATGGAGACGATGAATAACACCGCCATCATAATATTGCGAAAGGTAAAAAAGATAATTGCGTCATTATAATTAACGAGGGCGGTCGTGTGGCACAGAAACCAGTCGGGAAAACTGCTGAGCGTACCAAGCATCATGACCGCCGAACCGGTGAAGGCACAGGCTATCGCCATTAAATAGAGATGTTGTTTATCGCACAGATATTTCATCACCATAAACCCGGCAACCATGATGTGAAATATCAGCAGAAAAATGGTCATTGCGGGAAAAAGCAGCGGCGGCAGATCTTGTCCGGCATGGATCATCGATTTGAAGGCCAGCTCCAGCAGGGTAATCACAATAAAACAAATAGCAAAGAAAAGAAAATAGCGCTGTAAGCCGTATTTTTTGTCAGTCATAGAGGAGATTCCTTTTGCTCAATGAAGCACCTGACGGCGTTTCTGTCCATAAATCAGGCATCTGGCCTGTTTATTAACTATCCTATAACTTATAAATAACGGGAATATTGCGCGCAAGCAAAGAAATACCGGGAAACGGAAAATTAATACATTCGTATTATAAATATTATTAAAATAATTGATGTGTTTTCTGAATGTGGGAAAGGGGATTCAGGTCAAACAGGTGCGTGATGATGGCTCATCACGCACGCAGGTTGATTAGCGAGGGGAGACGGTAATCTGGCTGCCGTTGCTGGCCATTGCCACACGCTGACCCGCAGCGAACCGGGAATCACCCTGTTTCTGCACCACCATGATGGTATTACCGTCATCCTTACGGATTTCCAGCTCAACGCCCTGGGTTTTGTTCATTGAACCCTGAACGCCCTGGCCTGCAACGCCACCAGCTACGGCACCGGCTGCGGTGGCCAGTGAACGGCCTGCGCCACCCCCGATGGTATTACCCAGGAATCCACCCAGTACCGCGCCACCGATAGCACCGATCGCGTTAGATTCGTTACCACCCTGAATTTGCACAGGACGGACATGAACGATAGTACCGTAGGAGACATTCTGTACCTGCTTGGCCTCCGACGCTGTGTAAACATCGCCCGACAGGCCGCTATTACTGACACAGCCCGCAAGAGTAAAACCGATCATCGAAACGGCTAACACACGTAAAATCATTTATGAATCTCCTGTTCACCAAGAAAGCTCAGGCGAGCATCCGTCTGGGATCAATTATATGCGTTTCAGCGCGACAGATCATTTGCTGCGGTAAAACTTTAGTAAAAATAATAATCTGCTTTTCATGAACATTGCCTCAACGAAGCGAATATGCCGCTTTACAGCCTGCAAATATTGGTAAAAATGATTAATGCATCATAGCATTAGCGTTCAGTTTATGATGGAGTGAAGTCCTTCAGTCCGGCAAATTAAGGAAGACGTATGATATCGGGTCGCTATATTGGCGTTATGTCAGGGACCAGCCTTGATGGTGTGGATGTGGTGCTTGCCACGATCGATGAGCATATGGTGGCGCAGCAGGCGAGCCTGACCTGGCCGATGCCCATAGCGCTGAAAGAGGCGATTCTGGCGGTCTGCCAGGGGCAGCAGCTCACGCTTTCACAGTTTGGTCGGCTTGATACCCGTCTGGGTATCCTGTTTGCCGACGCGGTGCAGGCCCTGATGACCCGTGAAGGACTACGCCCGGAAGATGTGGTGGCCATTGGCTGTCATGGGCAAACCGTCTGGCACGAACCGGTGGGGGATGCGCCGCATACCCTACAAATCGGGGATAACAATCACATCGTCGCCCGCACCGGTGTGACCGTGGTCGGTGATTTTCGCCGCCGCGATATCGCCCTCGGCGGTCAGGGCGCGCCGCTGGTTCCGGCGTTTCACCATGCGCTGCTGGCGCATCCCACCGAGCGGCGGATGGTGCTGAATATTGGCGGCATTGCCAATCTGTCGCTGTTAATCCCCGGCAGAGCGGTGGGGGGGTACGATACCGGGCCGGGAAATATGCTGATGGACGCGTGGATTTGGCGTCACCAGCAAAAACCCTACGACCAGGACGCGCAATGGGCCAGCGAAGGGAAAGTCATCATTCCGCTGTTGCAGGATATGCTCAGCGATCCTTACTTCTCCGCGCCTGCGCCCAAAAGCACCGGCAGAGAATATTTCAATTTTGGCTGGCTTCAGTCGCTGCTGACGCGCTATCCGGGGCTGAGTGCGGTAGACGTGCAGGCGACGCTTGCGGAACTCACGTCGGTCACTATTAGCGAGCAGGTTTTGCTAAGCGGTGGCTGCGATCGACTGCTGGTTTGCGGCGGCGGTAGCCGTAATCCGCTGCTAATGGCGCGTCTTGCCGGGCTGTTACCCGGCACCGAAGTGTCCACCACTGACGAGGCCGGCATTTCCGGCGATGATATGGAAGCGCTGGCGTTTGCCTGGCTGGCATGGCGCACGATTGCCGGACAGCCGGGAAATTTACCCTCGGTCACCGGGGCTTCAGAGGCCAGCGTTCTGGGCGCTATTTTTCCGGCAAACCCGAGGCAAAATCGGAGTTAACCGAATTCCCGCCACCCGTTCTGTCATTAGACTGTCCGCATCAGGGAGGATGCATTTATCCTCCCGCATCCTGAATGTCTGAAGGAAAAGTCTGATGAAAAAAATAGCTCTCGCCGTCCTCCCTTTCATGCTGGCAGGGTGCAGTTATTACGGACAAATGGTTGAGCGGATGCACACCGATACGCTGGAATATCAGTGTGATGAAAAACCGCTGACCGTTCAGCTTAATAATACGCGCCAGGAAGTTCACTTTATCTATGATGATAAACCGCTGACGCTGAAACAGGGCTTATCCGCTTCCGGTACGCGTTATACCGATGGTATCTGGGTTTTCTGGTCGAAGGATGACGGTGCCACGGTCTACAATCGGGATCGTATCGTACTGAATAACTGTCAGTTAGCCACCGCCCAACGTTGAGATTTAACCCGGCGCAGCGCACAATAGCCTGACATGATGACTTTTTCGTTCAGGTTGACGCTATGCCAGATAACGACGATTTACAGCACATCGCGCATTTGCGCCGTGAATATACCCGGGGCGGCCTGCGCCGCCACGATCTTCCTGCCGAACCGCTCGCCCTGTTTGAGCGCTGGCTTGCCCAGGCCTGCGAAGCCCGTCTTGCCGACCCTACGGCCATGGTGGTTGCCACCGTTGATGAACAGGGACAGCCTTATCAGCGCATCGTCCTGCTCAAGCATTACGATGAAAAAGGGCTGGTCTTTTATACCAACCTTGGCAGCCGCAAGGCGCACCAGTTAGAAAATAATCCGCGTATCAGCCTGCTTTTTCCGTGGCATATGCTTGAGCGTCAGGTAATGGTCATCGGCCAGGCTGAGCGTCTTTCTACTCTGGAAGTGGTGAAATATTTCCACAGCCGCCCGCGTGACAGCCAGATTGGTGCCTGGGTGTCAAAACAGTCCAGCCGTATCTCCGCGCGCGGTATTCTGGAAAGCAAATTCCTCGAACTGAAACAGAAATTCCAGCAGGGTGAAGTTCCTCTGCCGAGCTTCTGGGGCGGTTTCCGCGTGCGCTTTGATCAAATGGAATTCTGGCAGGGTGGTGAACATCGCCTGCATGACCGTTTTTTATACCAGCGTGATGGAAATGAGTGGAAAATAGATCGTCTCGCGCCGTAATGATGGCAAAATGTTGTTTTATGTTCTGGTACAACTGATTGCGGCGCTTTATTCTATATTTCCTTCGCATCAGGCGAAGAGTCGTGTACCGGCAAAGGTACAGTCGTTTTATACATGGAGATTTTGATGGCAAGCAGTAACTTGATTAAACAATTGCAAGAGCGGGGGCTGGTAGCCCAGGTAACGGACGAAGAAGCGTTAGCAGAGCGACTGGCGCAAGGGCCAATTGCACTCTATTGCGGTTTCGATCCCACCGCTGATAGCTTGCATTTGGGGCATCTTGTTCCTTTGTTATGCCTGAAACGCTTCCAGCAAGCCGGGCATAAACCGGTCGCCCTGGTCGGTGGCGCAACGGGTCTGATTGGCGATCCCAGCTTCAAAGCGACCGAGCGTAAGTTGAATACCGAAGATACGGTGCAGGAGTGGGTAGAAAAAATCCGCCGCCAGGTTGCGCCGTTCCTTGATTTCGACGGCGGTGAAAACGCCGCTATTGCCGCCAACAACTATGACTGGTTTAGCGGCATGAACGTGCTGACGTTCCTGCGCGACATTGGTAAGCACTTCTCTGTTAATCAGATGATCAACAAAGAAGCGGTTAAGCAGCGCCTGAATCGTGATGACGTGGGTATCTCTTTCACCGAGTTTTCCTACAATTTACTTCAGGGCTATGACTTCGCCTGCCTGAACAAACTGCACGGCGTGACGCTGCAAATCGGCGGCTCCGACCAGTGGGGCAACATCACTTCGGGTATCGATTTGACCCGTCGCCTGCACCAAAACCAGGTCTTTGGCCTGACCGTGCCGCTGATCACCAAAGCGGACGGGACTAAATTCGGTAAAACCGAAGGCGGCGCGGTGTGGCTCGATCCGAAGAAAACCAGCCCGTACAAATTCTACCAGTTCTGGATCAACACCGCCGACGCCGACGTTTACCGCTTCCTGAAGTTCTTCACCTTTATGGAGCTTGAAGAGATCAACGCCCTGGAAGAAGAAGACAAAAACAGCGGTAAGGCACCGCGCGCGCAGTACGTGCTGGCTGAATTAGTCACACGTCTGGTACACGGTGAAGAAGGTCTCACGGCGGCAAAACGCATTACTGAAAGCCTGTTCAACGGTACGCTAAGCGCGCTGAGCGAAGCGGACTTCGAGCAACTGGCGCAGGATGGCGTGCCGATGGTTGAAATGGAGAAGGGCGCGGATCTGATGCAGGCGCTGGTGGACTCTGAACTTCAGCCTTCACGTGGACAGGCGCGTAAGACCATTGCGTCTAATGCGGTTACGGTCAACGGTGAAAAACAGGCTGACCCGGAATACACCTTTGCCGACAGCGATCGCCTGTTCGGGCGTTATACGCTGCTGCGTCGCGGTAAGAAAAACTACTGCCTCGTTTGCTGGAAGTAAGCCGTAAACGGCATAAAAAAGCGCGGGAAACCGCGCTTTTTTTATTGCTAAAAACGCATCGTCTTACAGACCTTCCGCTGCCAGCGCCGCTGCTACCGCAGGACGGGCCGCGACCCGCTCCATGTAAGCCTGAATATGATTTAAGCCGCTCATCTCCAGTTTTACCGCCCGCGCCCAGCGCAGCACGGTAAACAGATACGCGTCGGCGATCGTAAAGCGCGTTCCGCCGATCCACGGCTTGTCACCCAATGCCTCGTCCACAAAGCGCAGCTTTTTCTCCAGCAGAGCGCGCACCGTCGGTTTATAGTCCTCCGGGGTATCCGGGCGAAACAGCGGGGTAAACCCTTTGTGCAGTTCGGTAGCAACATAATTGAGCCACTCCAGTGCCCGGTAACGCGCCATGCTGCCCGGCGAAGCGAGAAGCTGTCGGTCCGCGACGCTATCGGCAATAAACTGCATAATCGCCACCCCTTCGGTCAGGATGGCATTGTCATCCAGCAGCAGCGTTGGTACCTGGCCCTTCGGATTCATATTTAAAAAGTCATCGCCATTTTCCAGCCGCTTGTTCGCCAGATCGACTTTCTCCAGCGTAAAGTCGAGACCGCTTTCGCGCAAAATAATGTGCGACGCGAGGGAACAGGCACCGGGTTTATAATATAGCTTCATCGGTCAAACTCCTTAAGGGCAACGGGATGCGTAGCTATATGGTAGGGCGACTTTGGATAAAAAAAAAGCCGCTAACAGGTTAGCGGCTTCTCTTTATGCGTTTCCCGACAAACGTTATACGGCAGGTTTTTGCTCTGCGCGAACGTCGTTCTCATCGTTTAAGGTCATACGGTTAAGCTTCGGCGCGGTCAGCAGCATCAGAACGGCGATAACGGCCGTTGCGATACCGATTTTCAGGAAGACATCACCATAAACAACCAGAGACTGGAGCGGATCGTTAACGTCAGACGGGACGGCCATCAGGTTCGCCACATAGCCGCCAATCAGGTTTGCGCCTGCGGTGGTCAGGAACCAGCTACCCATGATGAAGCCCATCAGACGCTGCGGTACCAACTGCGCGACCATTGCCAGACCCAGACCGGAGATCATCAATTCGCCAATACTTTGCATCGCGTAGCTGAACACCAGCCAGCCAGAGGAGACAATGCCCGCATCGCTGGCGAATTTCGCACCCAGCGGCAGCACGAGGAATGCGGCTGAACACAGCACCATGCCAACCGCAAATTTCATCGGCATCGGCAGAGTATCGCCCATCTTGTTGTAGGTCGCTGCCAGAATCGGGCTACCGATAATGATCCAGAACGGGTTAAGCGCCTGGAACTGCTCTGGCTGAACGGATATACCCAAAATCGACGGGTCAACGTTGTGGATGGCGAAAAAGTTCAGTGAGGTCGGCATTTGGCTATACAGCACGAAGAAGATAATCGCCTGTAGCATCAGAATGAACGCCACGATCATTTTACGGCGGCCTGCGCCGTTCATTGCCAGCGCTTCTTTACCGAAGATGCACACGATACCGAGAGCGACGACGCCCAGCGTCATACGTGCAACACCCTGGTTGTGCAGCAGCCAGGTTGCAACCGCAATCAGTGCCACGATGCCGACGATGGTCATCAGCAGCTTCCCGAACTGCAGCGGTTCGAAGTCTGGTTTGGAGCCGTACTGTTTGACCCAGCGCTGGCAGAATGCGAAGTTCACTACGGTGATCAGCATACCCACAACGCTGAGGGCGAAGGCGGTGCTCCAGCCGTATTTGTCGGCCAGCCACGGTGTCGCGATCATGGACAGGAACGAGCCAATGTTGACCGCCATGTAGTACATGGTGAATGCGCCATCAAGACGCGGGTCATTTTTGGCATAGCAGGTGGAAAGCAGGGAGGACGGGTTTGCTTTAAACAGACCGTTACCTACCGCAATTGTGGCCATACCCATATAGACAATGGCAACGTCGTGACCGGACCAGGCAACCAGCGCATAACCAATGGCAAGCACGATAGCGCCCAGCATAATAACGCGTTTAGTTCCGAGGACCTTATCGCCCAGCCAGCCGCCGATCGCGACCAGACCGTACACCAGGGCACTAAAAGATGAAAACAGAGTGATGGAATCCGTTTCGGTCATACCCAGTTGTCTGACCAGGTAGACGGCCATGATCCCTTGCAGGCCATAGAAGCCAAAACGCTCCCATAATTCTATTGAAAAGATGAGATAAAACGCTTTGGGTTGTTTGAAAGCGTTCATGCTCACGCTTTCAGCTGGTTTTTTGTTTGCAGTTGACACAAATACCTCTTTTTTTACATCCCATATCAACGGGGGTGTTTTACAGCGGGATGCAAAATAAACATCCGCTTTATAGTTATTCTTGGAGGGGAAACGGCAGTAATGTTCACTATCCTGCTCGTTCAGGCAATACTTTTGTAATAACCTGTTACATATAAATTTTACCGTATAATCAACCTGACATTCAAATGTTATCCAGCGTTTAATTTCATCTTTTATTTTTTAGTGGTTTTTTTAACTGGCTGCTCCCGTTTTCAGGGGGCTAATGGCGATATGTTCTGCTGTTTTGCGTTTATTGTAGTGATATAGGCCATATTCTCAAAATATTCTGGTTTATTGTGTTGTTTAATAATGGTTTCTCAATGGTGAACGATTTGTATCCACGCAAAAAGCGCACAAAATTTTAACATTGCCCAGGCGGCCACAGGCTATAGAATTTTTTTAGCGAAAAAAATGTTTTTACTGCAAACACGATCTATCGCGGGATAAAACGCAGGTCGGTGGCGGTGCATGCAACGGCTTCCTCCTGGAGGAAGCGCATTGCATCAGCCTTCTCAGGCGTAAACCTTCTCTTTGTATTCACAGAGATCTTCGATAATGCATGAGCCGCAGCGCGGTTTGCGGGCAATGCAGGTATATCGACCGTGCAGAATGAGCCAGTGATGGCAGTCAACCTTAAATTCTGCCGGGACGACCTTCAGCAGCTTTTCTTCTACCTGTTCGACGTTTTTGCCAGGCGCAAATTGTGTCCGGTTGCAAACGCGGAAAATATGGGTATCAACCGCAATCGTCGGCCAACCGAAAGCAGTATTCAGCACCACGTTGGCCGTTTTGCGCCCTACGCCGGGCAGGGCTTCCAGCGCCGCGCGATCTTCCGGGACCTCGCCCGCATGTTTTTCAATCAGCATACGGCAGGTTTTAATCACGTTTTCGGCTTTACTGTTAAACAGGCCAATTGTCCTGATATAGCTTTTCACGCCCTCAACGCCCAGCTCAAGCATTGCCTGCGGCGTATTAGCGACCGGATACAGCTTCGCGGTGGCTTTATTAACGCTGACATCCGTCGCCTGGGCGGAAAGCAGCACCGCAATCAGCAGTTCAAACGGCGATGAGAAATGAAGCTCGGTGGTCGGATGCGGGTTATTTTCACGCAGTCGGGTCAGGATCGTCAGGCGTTTAGCATTGTTCATCAGGCTTTCTCTGACGCCGTCGGGGAGGTCACAATGGCCTGCGCGCGGCGTTTTTTGGAACGTTCATCAATCAGGTATTTTATCGCCAGCATCATGCCGAGGCCAATAAATGCGCCGGGCGGCAGCATCGCCAGCAGGAACGGCGTATCGGTGTGGAAGATCTCAATGCGCAGTGCTTTGGCCCAGCCGCCGAGCAGGGCGTCTGCGCCATCAAACAGCGTGCCGTTGCCAAGGATCTCACGCACCGAACCGAGGACAAACATCGCGCTGGTGGCCCCCATGCCGATGGAAAAGCCATCCAGCGCGGAGAGGGCAACGCTCTTTTTAGCGGCAAAGGCCTCCGCACGACCAATAACAATACAGTTGGTCACAATCAGCGGGATAAAAATTCCCAGCGATTGATACAGCCCGTAAGCGTAGGCGTTAATCAGCATCTGCACGGCGCTGACCACCGAGGCGATGATCATCACGTACACCGGAATGCGGATCTCCGTGGGCACCCAGCGGCGCAGGGCGGAAATCGCGGTGTTGGTCAGGGTCAGTACCAGGGTGGTCGCCAGACCCAGTCCGAGGGCGTTGGTCGCGGTTGATGTCACCGCCAGCAGGGGGCACAGGCCGAGAAGCTGCACCAGCGCCGAGTTGTTTTTCCACAATCCCTGTACGATGACTTCTTTGACTTCACTCATGCGTTATTCTCCGCAGGCCGGAAGTTGGGAAAGACGGGGCGGCAGCGTTCTGGCGAACAGTCCGGCCCGTTTGACGGCGTTAACCACCGCACGCGGGGTAATGGTGGCACCGGTAAACTGGTCGAAATCGCCACCGTCTTTTTTCACCGCCCAGCGGCTGTCATTTTCATCTGCAATCTTTTTACCGGAAAAATGGGTGATCCAGTCCGACAGACGCAGTTCTATTTTATCGCCCAGCCCCGGCGTTTCATGATGTTCAGTGACCCGCGAGCCATAGACCGTACCCTGGAAATCTGCCCCGACCAGTAGCTGAATGGCCCCAGAGTAGCCGTCCGGCGCAGTGGCTTCAATCACCGCAGCTACCGGGTTTGCGTCGTTCATCGCGATATACACCCGATGTTCGCCTTTCCCCAGCGCCGGATCGCTCACCAGAAAACAGCTTTGCTGCAAATCATTATTGTAGAGGTCAGCAGGAACTACCTGATCGAACAGCGCTTTTTGCTGGCCTGCCGCCTGCACCGCAATGGTATTTTTAGTGACCTGATCGATTGCTGCCGTCAGGCCGGTCGTTCCCGCTGCGAACAGCGCCAGCGTGACGCCATGTTTGCGCATCGTCTTCAGCATGTTATCTCCTCAGCGATGACCGTAAACACGGGGACGGGTGTAGTAGTCGATCAGCGGTACGGTAATATTCGCCAGCAGTACCGCAAAAGCAACGCCGTCTGGATAGCCGCCAAAACAGCGGATCAGCCAGACCAGCAGGCCCGCCAGCGCGCCAAAAATCAGCCGCCCACGGTTAGTGGTGGAGGCGGTGACCGGATCGGTCAGAATAAAAAACGCGCCCAGCATTGTGGCCCCTGAAAGCAGATGAATTGACGGTGCCGCCAGCGTTTCAGGGGAGAACAGCCAGCCGAGCGTTGAGCATACGGCGAGGCTTGCCAGGAAGCTGAACGGAATATGCCAGCGAATGGCTTTCTGCCAGAGTAAAAACAGCCCACCCGCCAGGAAGGCGAGATTCACCCACTGCCAGCCCACGCCCGCCAGCGCTCCGTTAAAAATCGGCAGTTGCATAATGCCATCGACATGGTTTCCGGCGCGTAACGACGTTTTGAAGGTGTCCAGCGGCGTCGCCTGACTGATGCCGTCAATGCCGAGACGCAGCAAATTCATATCCGCTCCGGCGGCGGTGTGCCCGCTGACGATAATCTGCAACGCGTCCAGAAAACCGGGCACCGTCGCGGCAATATTCTGCGGCGGCAGCCAGGAGGTCATCTGGACCGGGAAGGAGATCAGCAATACCACGTAGCCAATCATCGCCGGATTGAAAGGATTGTGTCCCAGTCCGCCATACAGTTGCTTGGCAATGATCACCGCAAATACCGTTCCCAGCACCACCATCCACCAGGGGGCAAGTGGCGGAATACTGATCGCCAGCAGTACGCCGGTCAGCCATGCAGAGTGATCGGATAAAATGCGGGTAACGCTTTGTTTACGCAACGTGACGACCAGCGCTTCCGCCATCCACGCCGACAGGCTGGCGATCACCAGTTGTATTAGCGTCCCCCAGCCAAAAAACCAGAACTGTGCGGCGATGCCCGGCAGGGTCGCCAGCAGTACCAGCAGCATAATACGCGACGTCTGGCGCTGGTTGTGGGTATAGGGGGAACTTGCGATTCTGAAAACCATTTAATCCTCGTTAACAACCTGCTGTGCGGATTTTCTTGCCTGAACGCGGGCTATCGCCGCCGCAACTGCGGCTTTGCGCGGGTCATCTTCGCTGACGGATGCGGCCGCCAGTTGTTCCGCTTTACGCGCCTTCGCACGGGCGATGGCCGCTTCGACGGCGGCTTTACGCGGATCTTCCGTCGCCTGCGCCGGTTCGCTGGAAACCGTCTGTTCCGCTTTACGCGCTTTCGCTCGGGCGATGGCCGCTTCGACGGCGGCTTTACGCGGATCTTCCGTCGCCTGCGCCGGTTCGCTGGAAACCGTCTGTTCCGCTTTACGCGCCTTCGCACGGGCGATGGCGGCTTCGACGGCGGCTTTACGCGGGTCACCGCTGGCGTCCACCGCTGTTTTTTCACTTTGCCGCTCGCGTGCCTGGGCTTTGCGGGCCTCACGCGCGGCGATGGCTTCGCTATTGTCCGGCGCTTTGCCGGTTTCAACGACAATTGGCTGACCGGCAACCTGTTGTTTTTCCCGCACGCGGGCTAATGCCGCCTGAATGGCGTCACGGTCATCCGCCGCAGGCTGGACGGCTGAGCGTTTATGCCGCTCCAGACGGGCGATTTTCTCCCGCTCCAGACGCGCCTGCCGGGCTTCAAAACGCGCTTTAGCTTCTGCCGCGCGCTTGTCTTCCAGGCTAATTGCGTAGATCTCCGCTTTTTCCTGCCGGAAATACTGCACCAGCGGAATATTGCTTGGGCATACCCAGGCGCAGGCTCCGCACTCGATGCAGTCTTGCAGATTATGCGCGGTAGCTTTGTCATGCTGCTGGCCTTTGCTGAACCAGTACAGCTGCTGGGGGAGCAGATCGGCCGGGCAGGCATCGGCACAGGCGCTACAGCGAATGCAGCCTTTCTCTTCCTGCGGCTCGCCCATTTCACTTGCCGAGGGTGCCAGCAGGCAGTTGGTGATTTTAACGACCGGGACGTCCAGCCACGGCAGGGTAAAGCCCATCAGCGGCCCGCCCATAATGACCATCTGCCCGGTTGAAGGACAAAATCCGCCCGACTCCAGCAGATGGCGGACTGGCGTACCGAGACGCGCCCAGACGTTGCCCGGCGTGGCGATAGCCTCGCCGGTCAACGTGACCACGCGCTCCGTCAACGGCTCGCCGTCAATCACCGCGCGTTTAACGGCATAAGCGGTGCCGACGTTTTGCATCAGCACGCCAATATCCGACGAGCGTCCGCCGTGCGGGACCTGTTTGCCGGTGAGGATTTGCGTTAATTGTTTTGCGCCGCCGGACGGATATTTCGTCGGGATCACCCGTAAAATGATGTCGTGGGCATCCGCCAGCACCGCCCGCAGCATGGAAATTGCCTGCGGTTTATTATCTTCAATGCCGATCAGGATTTGCCGGGGCTGTAAAATATGCGCGAGGATGCGCACGCCCTCGATAATCTGCGCCGCGCACTCCTGCATCAGGCGATCGTCGGCGGTGATATAAGGCTCACATTCTGCGGCATTAATAATCAGCGTTTCTATTTTATTGCCACCGCCGAGCAGTTTATTACCCGTCGGAAAACCTGCGCCGCCTAATCCGGCGACGCCGTACTGATGAATGCGCTCAATTAATTCGCTACGACTTTTGGTGTGATAATCATGCCAGCCATCACGGTCGATCCAGCGGTCTTCACCGTCGGCGTCAATAATAATGCTCATCTCCGCCAGCGCCGAAGGATGCGCGGTGGAGTGGGGCGCAATGGCGGTAATCACGCCGGACGTTGGGGCGTGAACCGGAAGCATCCGGCCGAAACCACGGGTCAGCGGCTGACCGCGTAAAACCGTGTCTCCGACTTTAACGCACAGCTCGCCTTCCGCGCCGATATGCTGCTTCAGCGGCATGACAAAGCGCTGCGCCAGCGGCAATTGCCGCAGCGGCGTGCTGCTGGACTGGAGTTTCATTTCCGGCGGGTGGATCCCTCCGTTGAAATCCCAGATTTTGTCTTTTCTGAAGGCGGAAAATAATTTAAACATGTTGTTCCACAGGAATATTACGCACCGGAATGGTGTGTAGATCCCATTTCCAGTTTTCAGTGGTGACGGCTGCCGGTTGCAGGGAAATACACCGCGTCGGGCAGGGATCAACGCACAGATTACAGCCGGTACACAGGTCGTTAATCACCGTGTGCATGGCGCGGGTGGCACCAATAATGGCATCGACCGGGCACGCCTGGATACATTTGGTACAGCCGATACAGTTATTTTCATCGATCACCGCCAGCATCCGCAGCGGCTCCTGCGCCAGCGCATCGCCTTCCAGCGGTTGCGGATCAACGTTAAGCAGGGCGGCAATTTTGAGCATTACCGCTTCACCGCCGGGGGCGCAGCGATTGATACTCTCGCCGTTGCGGCCTACGGCCTCCGCGTAAGGGCGGCAGCCGGGGAATCCGCACTGGGCGCACTGGCTTTGCGGCAGGATGGCGTCGATTTTATCGACGATGGGATCTTCTTCCACTGCAAAGCGCCGCGAGGCATAGCCCAGAATGACGCCGAAAATCAGGCCCAGCACGCTGATGGCGGCAATGGCGATCCAGATTGCAGTCATCACAGCTTCACCAGCCCGCTAAAGCCCATAAAGGCCAGAGACATCAAGCCTGCGGTAATCAGAGCGATGGCGTTACCGCGAAATGGCGCGGGAACGTCTGCCACCGCCAGCCGTTCGCGGATAGCGGCAAACAGTACCATCACCAGCGAGAATCCCGCCGCAGCGGAAAACCCGTATAGCGCCGACTGCAAAAAGTTGTGACCAAGATTAATATTCAGCAGCGCCACGCCGAGCACCGCGCAGTTGGTGGTGATCAGCGGCAGAAAAATGCCCAGCAACCGGTACAGCGCCGGGCTGGTTTTGCGTACCACCATCTCGGTAAACTGCACCACGACGGCGATCACCAGAATGAAGGCGAGAGTGCGCAGGTAGATTAAATCAAGCGGGATTAGGATCCAGTTATCAATCAGCCACGCGCAGACGGAAGCGAGCGTCATCACAAACGTGGTCGCCAGCCCCATACCCATCGCTGTTTCCAGCTTTTTCGACACCCCCATAAAGGGGCACAGACCCAGAAACTTCACCAGCACGAAGTTGTTTACCAGGACTGTTCCAACAAATAGCAATAAATAGTCAGTCATTACTCGACCTGAATGAAAAAAGCCGCTTATTATCGGTCAAACTGCACCAGGCGACAACAGGTTAACTGTAGGGTTATTACGGGTTCACAAACGTGTGTTTGACCCGTTGTGAACGCCTGAAATAGGGTGCCAGCAGCGCCGCCGCCAGAAGAGGGAACAGTAGCTGACGCAGTGCCAGCGTGTCAGCGACAGGGGCAAAAGCAAAGGCTTTTACCGCCAGCAGCACGGAAATCAGCAGCCAGATAATATAATGTTTCGGTACTAAGACGCGGCGTTTAAAAAAGGCGATGGTCAGCCATAATGTGTAATACCACATCGCCACCGCAAACAGGCAGGAGAGCGCCCACAGGCTGATATAGCTCATGCTTTGCGATTGCAACTGGTCCAGCATGTGGGGTGTCAGAAGTGCGCCTGCGTAGATCAGCAGTGAGAGCGAAGCGCTGAATAATGCCAGAAGCAGCCAGGCCAGGGGAGCCAGTAGCCAGCCGCCGATGCGTTCACCAGGTTTTACAGACATGCCAACTCCAGAAATTAGCGCCAGAAAGAGGTCAGAAGACCGGGCAGGGAGTATAAAACATCTGGCGCTAATGTTTACAGACTTTATTGTACGTATTTCCAGACCGTCTTAGGGACTTCACCCACGTTATACAATCTGCCGCCAGAAACCAGCTCCGCGCGGCGGTGGTCGGCGGCGCGATACATGTTGATAATTTCGGCGTCGTCGCTCAGGCTGTAGTTAAGATGATCAAACAGTTTTTCCAGGGTTTCGAGAGAATTGATTTTACGGAATTTTAATAAATAATCCTGTACGCTCATTGTAGGTTGATCCATTTAATAATGAGAATAATAAGTTAATAAATATTGATCGCATGGATATGCTTTATGACTCTCTACCGTATCTGCGCACTCGCTGTTAAACGTCCCAGAAATTTGGCATTTAATGCGGCGTTAAATAGTTAAGTAATAAATCGTAAATTCAGGAGAATAAAATTACTGATTTACAGAAGAGAGTAAAGATGCCTACCCGATAACGCAGATGCCGGACGGCACCTGCGCAGAGAAGATTAACGCTGTTCGCCCTGGCTGGCAATAACGTTCTGATACCAGAAGTAGCTCTTTTTGCGTTTTCGTGCCAAATCCTGCTGATGATCAACATACACAAAGCCATATTGCTTTTTATAGCCGTTAAGCCAGCTTAGCAGATCGATAAATGACCACGGATAATAGCCCCGCACGTCGGCCCCGGCTGCAATGGCTTTTTCCAGCGCGTCGATATGCATCCGCAAATAGTCAATGCGCGGATCGTCAACAATCTCGCCATCAACGATCGGGTCCTTCGCCCCCAGCCCATTCTCGGTAATATAGATGGGAATATTATCGTAGCGCGCTTTGATCATCATAATGCCGTCAGTTAATCCCTGTGGCCAAATCTCCCAGTCCCAGTCGGTATACACGCCGTCAGGATTACGCACAAACTTGTACAATCCCTTAAAGCCAAACTCACCGGCGCTTTGACGCTCGCCGCTGTTATTCGCCTGGGTGCAGGTTTCATCCGGGTTAGCGGCGACGGTTTCCCGGCGATAATAGTTAAGGCCGATAAAATCGCAGCGGTTATCGCGCAACAGTTGCATATCGCCATCTGCACAAACCGGGACGCCCCACAGTGCCTGAGTTTGCTGGAGCAATCCGGCAGGGTAGCTCCCTTTCAGGACCGGATCGTACAGCCAGTGGGTGTGAATGGCGTCGGCAAGTTCGCTCGCGGCAACATCTTCCGGGCTATCGGTCAGCGGAGTATGCGGCTGAAGCACATTCACAAAGCCAATTTCACCTTTAATGCCGCTTTCACGAAAAGCCTGAACCGCCAGCGCATGGGCGATGAATACGTGATGACAGGCCTGAATCGCGCGTGCCGGATCTTTTACTGACGGTGGATGGCTGCCGGTAATATAACCATGACCAATAAATACGATGGTTTCGTTAAACGTGGCCCACAGTTTCACCCGATCGCCAAAGCGTGCATAACACAGGCGGGCATATTCCACGAACGCCTCGGCGACGGCCCGGGATTCCCATCCGCCTTCATCCTGGAGCGCCTGAGGGAGATCCCAGTGGTACAGCGTCAGCATCGGCTCAATGTTATGCGCCAGCAGCTCATCAATCAGATCGCTGTAGAATTTTATCCCGGCTTCGTTAACCTCACCCCGTCCGGCGGGCAGCAGGCGCGGCCATGAGACTGAGAAACGGTAGCTCTGCAGACCCATTTCCGCCATTAACGCCACGTCTTCGCGGAAGCGGTGATAATGATCAACGGCAACATCGCCATTGGTATCCTGATAAGTCGTGCCTGGCTGGTGGGAAAAAATATCCCAGATGGACGGACCTTTCCCGTCCTCGTTATACGCGCCTTCAACCTGATACGCTGCGGTTGCCGCGCCCCAAAGAAAATCCTTCGCAAAAGCCGTCATCTGTTACCTCTTAAGCTGAATATCCTGATCCAAAAAGATAATACGAACAGATCTCGCAATACTGCAACCGGTTTCAGAAACCGGTTGCAGTATTGCGAGGAGGATCGCGCTCGGGCGGTTATTTATGCTGTGCGGGGGTGTCAGGCGGTTGCGGTGGCTGATACTGATCAATATGACTGGCGACAAGCAGCAAAACAACGGAAATGCCCACGACAACCCAACCGGCAAGTTCAAGAATATTTCTGAATGGCGATAACATAAGCAACTTAAAGCTATTGAAAACGTTCATAAATCCTAGCCGCTCGTCGGCAATTCGGCAAGTTCACAGAGGGATGAAATTAAAACTGTCGAATCAGCAGGTTATCGTACAGTAGCGGTAATGAAACTTTTCATTAGCGAAAGTTATTAATATGTTGTGACCAAAGTTGAGATGAGGTGAAATAGAGGCTGATAACGAAAAGGGGTTGAAGATGAGCGACAATATTCGAGTCGGATTAATCGGTTACGGTTATGCCAGTAAAACATTTCACGCGCCGCTCATAGACGGTACGCCGGGGCTTGAACTGGCCGTCGTCTCCAGCAGCGATGAAAACAAAGTCCACGCTGACTGGCCGGGCGTTAAAGTGGTTTCCGAACCGAAGCATTTGTTTAACGATCCTACTATTGATCTGATTGTCATTCCTACGCCTAATGATACCCATTTCCCGCTGGCGAAAGCGGCGCTGGAAGCCGGAAAGCATGTGGTGGTGGATAAACCGTTCACCGTGACGTTGTCACAGGCACGCGAGCTTGATGCGCTGGCAAAAAGCCTCGGCCGACTGCTTTCCGTCTTTCACAACCGCCGCTGGGACAGCGATTTCCTGACGGTAAAAGCGCTGCTGGCAGAAGGTACGCTGGGGGAAGTTGCGTGGTTTGAATCCCACTTTGACCGTTATCGCCCACAGGTACGTAATCGCTGGCGTGAACAGGGCGGGCCGGGCAGCGGCATCTGGTACGATTTAGGTCCGCATCTGTTAGATCAGGCGGTTAATTTGTTTGGTTTACCGGTGAGTCTGAGCGTTGATTTAGCGCAGTTACGTCCGGGCGCGCAGTCTACTGACTATTTCCACGCCATTCTGCGTTATCCGCAGCGCCGCGTCGTTTTGCACGGCACGCTGCTGGCGGCTGCCGAAACCGCGCGTTACATCGTGCACGGTTCGCGCGGCAGCTACATTAAATATGGGGTGGACCCGCAGGAAGAGCGCCTGAAAAACGGCGAGCGTTTACCGCAGGCCGACTGGGGCTATGATATGCGTGACGGCGTTCTGACTCAGGCGGTGAGTGAAGATCGGCTTGAAACCGCGCCGCTGCTGACCAGCCCCGGCAACTATCCGGCCTACTATGCGGCGATCCGCGACGCGCTGAATGGTCACGGTGAAAACCCGGTTCCTGCAAGCCAGGCGATTCAAATCATGGAACTGATTGAGCTGGGGATTGAGTCATCCAAACAGGGCGCTTCGCTTAGCCTGACCTGATATTCGCGCCCGCTTACCGCACGGCAAGCGGGCACTTTTTCAGGCGTTACGCACGCGCTGGATCAGCGCATCTTTTTCCTGGCGGCTTAAAAACGCAATTTCGAGGCCGTTAATCTGCGCCTGACGAATTTGGGCCTGGCTTAAACCCGCCGCCGGTGCCGCGACGGTATATTCATGAACAATATCCACGCCCTGAACCGCCGGATCGTCGGTATTCAGGCTGGCAAGTACGCCCTGGTCGAGGAACGTTTTCAGGGGGTGATGCGCCAGAGAGGCGACGGTGCTGGTCTGAATATTCGAGGTCAGGCACGACTCAATGCCGATCTTCTGTTCTCTGAGAAACGCCATCAGCGCCGGATCTTCCACCGCTTTAACGCCGTGGCCGATACGTTCCGCGCCGAGTTCGCGGATCGCCTGCCAGATACTTTCCGCGCCCGCTGCTTCGCCGGCATGAACCGTAATGTGCCAGCCCGCGTCACGCGCGCGGTTGAAATGACTCAGGAACAGAGAACCGGGGAAGCCGAGTTCGTCACCCGCCAGATCCAGCGCGGTGATGTGTTCGCGGGAGGCCAGCAGAGCTTCCAGTTCCTGTGAACAGGCCGCCTCGCCAAAGGTGCGGCTCAGAATGCCGATCAGCCGCGCCTCAACGCCGAAATCGCGGCTGCCGTCGCGAACGCCTGCAATCACTGCTTCCACCACGCCTGCCACCGGTAAATCATGGCTCATCGCCATATAGCCAGGGGAGAAGCGCAGTTCCACATAGTGCAGGCCGTTGCGGGCGGCATCTTCCATATTTTCATACGCCACACGGCGGCAGGCTTCCAGCGATCCGAGTACCTTCACGCCCCAGTCGAGTTTGGACAAAAAGCTGACCAGATCCGGTTCGTTGTGGGTGACCTGAACGTGCGGACGCAGGGCGTCAAGCGTGCTGGCGGGGAGGGCGAGATTGAACTCGCGTCCGAGATCGAGAATGGTCTGGGCGCGAATGTTGCCATCCAGGTGGCGGTGAATATCAGTCAATGGGAGGGTAGTATCAATCATGATCGCACTCATTTTTTAGTTAAAGTGCGATCCATTATAAAAACAAATGCGGGGAAAAAGCTATTTTGCGCAACAGATTTCTCCGTTGCGCAAAAGATCAGCGTAAGGATTGTATTCCGGCAATTAGCCGTTCAACACCCTGTTCCAGCTTGCTGCGCGGGCAGCCCGCGTTGAGGCGAACAAACCCGTTGCCTTCCGCGCCGTAAGTATAGCCAGGCATAATCGCCACTTTTTGCTGCTCGATCAGCACTTTTTGCAGCGCCTGGTCGTCAATGCCCAGCGTAGTAAGATCGATCCACGCCAGATAGGTTGACTGCGGCGGCTGCCAGTTCAGCGCCGGGAATGCGCTATTCAGCGCGTCGGCAACGTACCGTAAATTTGCCTGAAGATACTCGCGCAGCGCGTCGAGCCACGGCTCACCCTGCTGATAGGCCGCAACGTGGGCAACCAGCGCCGGGACTGACGGCGAAGACAGCGCATCGCGATTTTTCAGCGCATTAAGATAGGCCTCGCGCGAAGCGTCATCCGCGATAAAGCCATATGCGCCGGTCAGCGCCGGAATATTAAAGCTCTTCGAGCCGGAGGTTAACAGCGCCCAGCGGCTACGCGCCACCTCGCACCACGGAATATGCTGCGCCGCGCCCCAGACCATATCCATATGAATTTCATCGCTGATCACCGCGACGTGATGCTTTTCACACAGCTGCGCCATGGTTTCCAGCTCTGCGCGAGTCCAGACTTTGCCGCTGGGGTTGTGTGGGCTGCATAACAGCATCACGCTATTTTGCGGCTGGGCCAAAACCTGCTCAAGCCGGTCGAAATCGCACTGCCAGTCGTTACCCTGTTTTTGCAGCGGCACGGCGGCGACGCTGCGCTGATTGCTTTCAATGGTTTTGTAGAAGGCATCATAGGCGGGCGTGTGTACCACCACACCATCGCCGGGGGCTGACCACTGGCGGATCATTTCGGCCACCATATAAATCACTGAAGGGCCATACACCAGCTGTTGGATATCGGGCTGACTGTTGAAACGGGAAGAGAACCAGTGGGCCACCGCCGCGAGGAATTCGTCATTCTTCCAGCGGCTGTAGCCGAGTACGCCGTGATCGAGCCGCTGACGGAGGGCATCCAGAATGCAGGGTGCGGTGGCAAAATCCATATCGGAGATAGTGAAGGGCAGCAGGTCGGCGGCACCAAAACGGTCGGCAACATAATCCCACTGGGTACACCAGGTGCCGTGACGATCGACGGGTGTTGAAAAATCAAACATGTCAGCATCCTTATCTTTTTTATCGGAAGCGCATTTTCCCCCTTCTGCAGGAAGGGGGAAAGCCTTGTTTATGCCTGCACGCTGTGCATCAGCGTTGCCATTTCATCTTTCACCGACTGTACCTGCGGGCCAATGACTACCTGCAAATTATGTTGGTTGAGCTGGACCACGCCGATAGCGCGGTTGGCTTTTAATGCCGCGCTGTCTACCTTGCTCATATCGTTTACCGACAGACGCAGGCGGGTAATGCAGTTATCCAGCGAAACGATATTCTCCGCGCCGCCGAGCGCCGCCAGAATCGCAGGCACGTTGTAGCCGGATTTACCGGTCACGCCAGCCACCGCTTTTTCCAGCGGGC
This sequence comes from Superficieibacter sp., assembly GCF_032071645.1. NCBI lineage: Bacteria > Pseudomonadati > Pseudomonadota > Gammaproteobacteria > Enterobacterales > Enterobacteriaceae > Superficieibacter > Superficieibacter sp. The sequence continues at coordinate 730,217 of NZ_DAMAPU010000001.1, read as the reverse complement.
TGGTGGTATCGACTTCGCGACCCGGCGTTTTGAGATTAAAGCGGGTGATCGCCAGACGGAAAATAGTGTAGTAAGCCACAAACCAAATTGCTGCCACTACCGGCACCATATACCAGCGCGTTGCCAGACCGTGCAGCATACCGAATACCACAAAATCAATAATATTGCCGTCGGTATTACCGATGGTGACGCCCAGCACCGCCATGAGGGTAAAGCCAAGTCCGGTCAGTAAAGCATGAACAACGTACAGGATCGGCGCGACAAACAGGAACAGGAATTCCAGCGGTTCAGTGGTGCCGCCAACGACACAAGCCACCACGCCGGAAATCAGCAGGCCTTTAATTTTATGACGGTTTTCTGGGCGTGCGCAGTGATACATTGCCAGCGCTGCGCCAGGCAGCCCGCCGAGGAAGGCAGGCATTTTGCCCTGGGACAGGAAGCGGGTCGCACTTTCGGCAAAACCGTGGGTTTCAGAACAGTTCAACTGCGCCTGGAAGATGGTCAGCGCGCCGCTGACGCTGTGACCGCAAACATCCAGTGTCCCGCCCGCTTCGGTAAAGCGGATCAGTGCCACCAGAATATGATGCAGGCCAAAAGGTAACAGCAGACGTTCGCCGGTGCCGAAAATCATCGGGCCAAAATCGCCCGCGCTATTGATGGCATAACCCAGCGCGTTGATGCCCATCGCAAATACCGGCCAGATCAGCGGAATAACCAGCCCGACCAGACCCAGTACCACTGAGGTAATAATCGGCACAAAGCGGGTGCCGCCAAAGAAAGCCAGGGCATCCGGCAGACGAATGGTATGAAAACGCTCGTGCAGCATCCAGACGATAATACCGGCGATCACCGCGCCAAGAATACCGGTGTCGATGGACTGAATGCCGAGGATATTCTGGATATTGTTCGCTTTGAGGACCGCAGCATCAGTGGTCGGCAGAATGCCCTTCATGGTCAGCCAGAAGTTAACGGCCAAATTCATCACCGCATAACCGACAAACCCGGCAAACGCCGCCACGCCTTTATTATCACGCGCCAGCCCCAGCGGGATGGCAACACAAAACATCACCGGTAAATAGCTGAAAGCGAATGAGCCGACTTTGCTCATCCAGCCAAAAATGGCCTGCAAAATGGGCGTATCCAGCCAGGGAAGCAGGGTGGTGACATCATGACTGCTCAGCGAACTGCCAATGCCCATCATTATCCCGCAAAAGGACAGTAACGCCACGGGTAACATAAACGTTTTACCCAACTGCTGGAAGAACTCCCATAACGTGATCTTAGGTGCTGCTTTCGCACTCATACATGGTTCCTTGTCATTGTAGATTCAGAGATTAACGGAGCGGAAAGATAAATCGTTTTACCAAATTTTAGTGCGACTAGTATCACACTTTTAGCTTATGATAGTGTTGCTCATGCGCCATAGTAGATAAAACGTTTTATCTCAGTGTGTAAGGAAACCGTACCTCAATGACAATCGCCAAAAAAATTACAATCAGCGATGTAGCTCAGGCCGCAGGCGTATCGGTCAGTACCGTTTCGCTGGTATTAAGCGGTAAAGGGAGAATTTCGACGGCCACAGGGGAGCGGGTCAATCAGGCGATTGAGCAACTGGGTTTTGTGCGCAATCGGCAGGCCTCTTCGCTGCGCGGCGGGCAGAGCGGGGTGATTGGCCTGATTGTCAGCGACCTCTCCTCATCGTTCTACGCTGAACTGACCACCGGCATCACCAGTGCCCTGGAATCACAGGGTAAAATGGTGTTTCTGACCCAGGGCGGCGGCGATGGCGATCTCATGCTGCGGCGTCTCGATATGCTCATTTCCCAGGGCGTCGACGGGGTTATCATTGCCGGAGCTATTGAGCGCGGTGTGGAGTTTCGCGCGCTGGCAGAGCAATCCAACGTGCCGCTGGTATTTGCGTCCCGCGCCAGCTACCTCGATGATGTCGATCTGATCCGCCCTGACAACATGCAGGCGGCGCAGATGATCACCGAGCATCTTATCCGGCAGGGCCATCAGCGCATCGCCTGGCTGGGCGGCGAAAGCGCCTCCCTGACGCGCGCCGAGCGGGTTGGCGGCTACTGTGCCACCTTGCTGAAATTCGGGTTACCTTTTCACAGCGAATGGGTCGTGGAATGCGGCTCAAGCCAGAAGCAGGCCGCCGAAGCGACAGGCGAACTACTACGCCAGAATCCCACCATCAGCGCGATCCTTTGCTATAACAGCGTGATTGCGATGGGCGCATGGTTTGGCCTGTTGCGTGCCGGTAAACAGAGTGATGAAGGTGGTCTGCAACGCTATTTTGAACAGCAGGTGACGCTGGCGGGATTTGCCGAGGTGCCGGAGCAGGTGCTTGATGATATTCCGATAAGCTGGGTGATCGCTCCAGCCAGAGAAATGGGTAGTCGCCTGGCGGAAAGAATTTTACAGCGGATTGAGAGCAGCAGTACGCCGTTACGCAATCAAATTATGCCGCCCCGACTGGTGATCCAAAAATAGCCCCTCGACGAGGGGCTGAACAGATTACTGTTGCGGAGCAGCCGGAGCAGCCGGATTAACTGGCGTTACCGGTGCCGCCGGGTCTGCCGGGGTAACCGGGACCGCAGGTGCGGCAGGATTTGCCGGGTCAGAAGGGAGCGCCGGGACTGCCGGATTGCCCTGCGGAGCCGGAATGCCTAAATCCGGTACGCCAAACATGCCGACAAAATCTTCCAGCGGCATTTTCTGCCCGTTAAGCGTCACCTGACCGTTGCCGTATTGCAGGCTGGCAGTAATATTATTGTCTTCCATGGTGGTGATGCGGAACATCTGGCCCATTGCCGCGAGGCCTTTCACCTGCTGGCTGGCGAGTTTCGATGCTTCATCATTCTGATAGCCTTCCAGACGCGCAATCTGCGTCATAAGCTCGGTAGCCATATCCGTTGGGATCACCAGTTTGCTGTCCAGCGTTTTCACGCTGCGGTCCACTTCTTCAGCCAGCGTCTGCGCAGGCTGTTGATTCTGCGAAGAATCTTTCAGGAACAGGGAAAGGTTGAAGGTTGATTCGCCTTTACTGTTCTTCCAGCTAAGCGGCGCAACGGTGATCACCGGCTCGCCTTTAAGCAGTAAAGGCAGTGCGCCGAAAAACGCCTCGGCCATTTTTTGCTGGTACAGCGCCGGATCCTGGACAACCTCTGGCTGGGACATCAGCGCCCGGGTTTGCGATTTATACTGCTGGCTAAACTGGTGCCAGGACTGACCGTCAATCTGACCAATTTTCAGCGTCAGTTTGCCGTTACCCATATCCTGATTTTGCAGTTTCAGGCTGTTAAGGGTGTAGTCGAGCTGCGAATCGATCTTTTTACCGTCTTTGCTAAGATCGGATTTCGCATCAAGCGCCATCCCTTCCAGCAGTGCCAGCTCTTTGCCTTCTACGGCAATCGCCAGTTTATCCAGATTCACTTTCTGATTGCCAATGCGCTCATCAAACGAGGTCAGCTTACTGTCGCCTTCCACTTTGAGATTATTGAAGGTCAGGCGCACGCGCTGATTATATTCATTAACCGAATCAATCAGACCGCTTTCCGCATCGCCGGTCAGCGACAAGACTTTGCCCTCTTTGTCGGCACTAAGCTGGAAATCGCCGCCGCTGAAGGCGACTTTCTCGCCTTCTTTATCGTAATTCAGCGCTTTCAGGTCGATATCCGAATGGCTGTCGCCGGAATAGCTGATGCGCGTATTGGCTTCAAAAGGGGATTGCCCTTTGGCAATGTCAAAAACCGGCTTCGCGGCTTCATTATTCGCCAGTGTGGTTTTCACCGAGGCCATCGACGGGATCAGATTGAATTTTTTCAACTGGGCCAGTGGGAAAGGACCATGATCGACGCGTTCATTGAACACCAGGCTTTGACCCGGTTTCAGCCACGGGCTGGGGACACCGTTCGCCGGTTTCACCACCAGATCCAGATGGCTGGTAAACAGGCCGCGCTGGTAGTTCTGGTACGCAACCTCAATGCCCGCTTCCGGGGCGGTCAGCCTGAGCTGTTCATTGGCCTGCTGTACAACCGTAGCAATGTGCTTTTCGAACTGTTTACCGGTATACCAGGCTCCTGCGGTCCAGACCACGCCCAGAGCAACGATAATTCCTGCTGCAACCACTGTTTTTTTCATAATGTTTATCCATAAAAGAAAACGGGCGGAACAACCCGCCCGATAAGATCGCCAGTGTACGTTAAGCTTAGCAATATTTTTTAAAAAGGGTTCAGTAACTTACCCCAGTTTATTGTAGACCCGCGCCAGGCGTCCCGTTCCGCTCACCGCAACCGGGGATTCTGCATTACTGATAAAAGCCGATTCGCCAGGTTTCAGTACCAGTTGCTGCTCATCTTTGCGCAGCACCGCTTCGCCTTCTACGCAAAACAGGATCGCTGCGCTCTGCTGCGCGATGCTGTTCTCCTGATTCGACAAATCGTGCAGGGAGAAAGCAAAGTCATCGACCGGGATCGGGAAATCGAGCGTCTGCCCGTCCTGAATCGGCTGGGTTAACAGTTCCCGCGCCGGTTTTGCCTCGAATTTGACGTTAGCCACCAGTTCCGGGATGTCGATGTATTTCGGCGTCAGACCCGCGCGCAACACGTTATCGGAATTCGCCATCACCTCCAGCGCAACCCCCTGTAAATAAGCGTGCGGCGTCTCGGCGAACAGGAACATCGCTTCGCCGGGATTCAGCTTGACCACGTTCAGCAGCAGCGGCGAGAACAGACCGCTGTCGTCCGGGTAGAATTCAGAGATCAGGCGAATGGTCTGCCACGGTTCGCCTTGCTGAGCGTCGAGCGCAGACTTCAGGATCGCCAGCGCCCGGCTTTTCTCTTCGCCCTCTAAAGCCAGCAGGCTGGCAAACAGATCTTTCAGCCGTTCTGCCCCTGGCTGCTGCAAAAAGTGCGCGATGGCGGTATGCGCGCCCGCGACCGGTTGCAGAAGAGAGACGATTTCAGAAAATTCGCGGAAGGCGTTCATGGCGAGGAAGGGCGTCAGGGCAAAGACCAGTTCCGGTTTATGGTTAGGATCTTTGTAATTACGCTCGGCGGCATCCAGCGGGATCCCGGCTTCGTTTTCTTTAGCAAAACCGATTTCAGACGCTTTTTTGTTCGGGTGAACCTGAACGGAGAGCGGCTGCGCCGCGCACAGCACTTTAAACAGGAAAGGCAACTCGCCAAACCGGCTGGCAACTTTCTCTCCCAAAAGCGTGGCTTTATCCGCGTCAATAACCTCGCGCAGCGCGCGCGCGTTACCTGATTCGTCCTGCACTTTTGAGCTGCTCTTCGGGTGAGCGCCCATCCATAACTCCGCCATCGGCAGGTTATCAGGATTGGCGATACCGTAGAGATCCGTTAACGCAGATTGACTACCCCAGGCATAGTTTTGCACTGAGTTGATGAGTTTTTGCATTATCAAGCCCTGTATTTAATGGAATTAATCGCGGTATTAAACCAATAATCTGACCAGAAGTAACCCTCGCACCTAAAAAGTCGTATTACTCTCAGTTTTTGTTAAAAAAATGTGTAGGATGAGCGGACTCGCTTTGAACAGGGCAAAGGGAAACTCTGCCTCTATACATAACCATATTGAGTCATCAGTGAGAGCAAAATGTCGAACAAACCTTTCGTTTATCAGGATCCTTTTCCTCTGCAAAAGGATGACACTGACTACTACCTTCTGAGCAACCAATACGTTTCCGTTGAGCAATTTTCCGGTCAGGATGTGCTGAAAGTGGACCCGCAGGCGCTGACGTTGCTGGCCCGCCACGCCTTCCATGATGCATCGTTTATGCTGCGTCCGGCGCACCAGCAGCAGGTGGCGGACATCCTGAACGATCCCGACGCCAGCGAAAACGACAAATACGTCGCGCTGCAATTCCTGCGCAACTCTGAAATCGCCGCGAAGGGCATTCTGCCGACCTGTCAGGACACCGGCACCGCGATTATCATGGGTAAAAAAGGCCAGCGCGTCTGGACCGGTGGCGGCGATGAAGCCGCGCTGGCGCGTGGCGTGTATGAAACGTATATCGAAGATAACCTGCGCTATTCGCAAAACGCCGCGCTGGATATGTATACCGAGGTTAATACCGGGACTAACCTTCCGGCGCAAATCGATCTCTACAGCGTAGACGGCGATGAATACAAATTTCTGTGCATCGCCAAAGGCGGCGGCTCGGCAAACAAAACCTATCTCTATCAGGAAACCAAAGCGCTGTTATCGCCGGGCAAGCTGAAAAGCTATCTGGTGGACAAAATGCGCACGCTGGGAACGGCGGCCTGCCCGCCGTACCATATTGCGTTTGTCATCGGCGGCACCTCGGCTGAAGCAACTCTGAAAACCGTCAAGCTGGCGTCGACCAAATATTACGACGGGCTGCCGCATGAGGGGAATGAATACGGTCAGGCCTTCCGTGACGTGCAGCTTGAGCGCGAATTACTGGAAGAAGCGCAGAAGCTGGGCCTCGGTGCGCAGTTCGGCGGTAAATATTTTGCCCATGATATTCGCGTGGTGCGCCTGCCGCGCCACGGCGCATCCTGCCCGGTTGGGATGGGCGTTTCCTGTTCAGCGGATCGCAATATTAAAGGCAAAATCAACCGTCACGGCATCTGGCTGGAGCGACTGGAAAATAATCCCGGCAAATATATCCCACAGGCGCTGCGTCAGGCGGGCGAGGGCGAGGCCATTCAGGTCAACCTCAACCGGCCAATGAACGATATTCTGGCCCAGCTTTCCCAATACCCGGTATCCACCCGACTGTCGCTGAGCGGAACCATTATTGTGGCCCGCGACATCGCCCACGCGAAGCTCAAAGAGCGGCTGGATCGCGGCGAGGATTTGCCGCAGTACGTGAAAGATCACCCGATTTACTATGCGGGACCGGCCAAAACCCCTGAAGGCTATGCTTCCGGCTCTCTTGGCCCGACCACCGCCGGGCGGATGGATTCTTACGTCGATCAGTTGCAGGCCAACGGCGGCAGCATGATCATGCTGGCGAAAGGCAACCGCAGCCAGCAGGTAACGGATGCCTGCGCGAAGCACGGTGGATTCTACCTCGGCAGCATTGGCGGCCCGGCGGCGGTGCTGGCACAAAGCAGCATTAAAAGTCTCGAATGTGTCGAATACCCTGAACTGGGTATGGAAGCGATCTGGAAAATTGAGGTCGAAAACTTCCCGGCGTTTATTCTGGTGGACGACAAAGGTAATGACTTCTTTCAGCAGATTAACAGCGCGCAGTGCGCGCGCTGCGTAAAATAATAAGCGCTGGCCGGGCGGTAACGCTGCCCGGCCTGTTTAAGCGCACGATGTACTACGTGAAGCGCGGAAAATAGCTAATACTTCTTCTTTATTGCCGTTGAGCAATGTCGACACTTCCATCATTTTGTATTCAAAGGAGACAGTCATGACAACGCATCGCAGTGAGAAAGATTCGATGGGGGCAATTGAGGTCCCGGCAGACAAGCTGTGGGGAGCGCAGACTCAACGATCGCTGGAGCATTTTCGGATCTCAACCGAGAAAATGCCGGTCTCGCTGATCCGCGCGCTGGCGCTGACCAAACGCGCCGCCGCTAAAGTCAATCAGGACTTAGGGCTGCTGCCCGCCGAAAAAGCGGATGCCATTATTGCCGCCGCCGATGAAGTGCTGGCCGGAAAGCATCCGCAGGAATTCCCGCTGGCTATCTGGCAGACCGGCTCCGGCACCCAGAGCAATATGAACATGAATGAAGTGCTGGCAAACCGGGCCAGTGAGCTTCTCGGCGGCGTGCGCGGGATGGAGCGTAAAATCCACCCGAATGATGATGTTAACAAAAGCCAGAGCTCAAACGATGTCTTTCCTACCGCCATGCACGTGGCGGCGGTGATCGCGGTACAGGAAGATCTTCTGCCGCAAATCGACGTCCTCAAAACCACGCTGGCGGAAAAATCCGCCGCTTTTAGCGATATCGTTAAAATTGGCCGCACGCATCTTCAGGACGCCACGCCGTTAACACTGGGCCAGGAAATCTCCGGCTGGGTGGCGATGCTGGAGCATAATCTTCGCCATATCCAACAAAGCCTGCCGCACTTAAGCGAACTGGCGCTGGGCGGCACGGCGGTAGGCACCGGGCTGAATACACACCCGGAATATGCGCAGCGGGTAGCGCAGGAGCTGGCAACCCTGACCGGCCAGGCGTTTATCACCGCGCCGAACAAATTTGAAGCGCTGGCAACCTGCGACGCGCTGGTTCATGCCCACGGCGCGCTGAAAGGACTGGCGGCCTCAATGATGAAAATCGCCAATGACGTGCGCTGGCTGGCCTCCGGTCCGCGCTGCGGTATTGGCGAGCTGGCAATCCCGGAAAACGAACCCGGCTCCTCAATTATGCCCGGTAAAGTTAACCCGACCCAGTGCGAAGCCATGACGATGCTGTGCTGTCAGGTGCTGGGTAATGACGTGGCGGTTAACCTTGGCGGCGCATCGGGCAACTTTGAACTGAACGTCTATCGCCCGATGGTGATCCACAATTTCCTCCAGTCGGTGCGCCTGCTGGCTGACGGCATTGACAGCTTTAACGCTCACTGCGCGGTGGGGATCGAGCCAAACCGTGAGCGCATTTCGAAATTGCTTAACGAATCATTAATGCTGGTCACCGCGCTCAATACGCACATTGGTTACGATAAAGCAGCGGAAATTGCCAAAAAAGCGCATAAAGAAGGGCTGACCCTGAAAGAGTCTGCCCTGAAGCTCGGCTATCTGAGCGAAGAGGAGTTTGACCGCTGGGTGCGCCCGGAAGAAATGGTCGGCAGTATGCAGGCTAGTCGTTAGCCACGTACAGGTGCAGTCGTGGGATGATCAGCGTCAGCGATTGCGCCTGCGGCTTATAGCGGTGCTGTACGTTTTCCGCATCATAATCTAACAGCTCGCCAATATCCGGCACGCTAACGCCGCCGGTGCCGGATATCAGCGCAATCATCGGGCTGGGGCAGGCGTGCTGTACCTGCTTTTGCTGCCCGGCATACCAGACGCGGGCAATGGGCTGAACCTTTACCGGACGTTTGATTTTTAACCGCGCCTTTTCCGGCAGCGCGGCGATATCCTGATGTTCCTGCTCAAGCCGCGCCTGCCATTGCTCCCGCGTCCAGGGGGCGACGGCACGCGGCGACTTCAGGCTTTTTTCCAGCTGTTCCAGCACCTCATTGCGGGTCAAATTTTTGATAATGTGCTTATTGGCCCAGCCGAAGCGCAGGGTACTCGGATCGTTCAGCAGGGTGAGGGTGCGATAGGCGTTAAGCGTAATCAGCCCCGGCAGGTAACGATGCACCCATTCAAAGCGCGCCGTCACCGGCAGTGCCGACTCCACGGTGACCATCTGCTCAAAGGCGGCTTTCAGGGTATTAATCTGCGTCACTCGCGCCTGTAACGCTTCCTGCTGCGCCGCCGTTACCTGAAGACAAATCACGCCGGGCAGACGCACCGCCGCCTTACTGCTGCGGGCTTCTGACTGCTGCTGAATAAACAGATGGCTGAAATGCTGCATCGCCTGGGCAAACGCCGCTTTGCCGAGTTGCTGCACCACATGAATACGGTTGAGCGGGGAATGCTCATGCTCTTTCTTCACTTCCGGCAGGGAGAAAACCCTGGCCGCCAGCAGCCGACAGTCTTGCAGATCGGCACGCAGCAGTTGCAATTCCTGCTCCAGCTGGCGAAAAGTGGCGGTTAACCGTTCAACCAAATCATAACGTGCCATGGCTGCCTCTCATTAGTTACAACATACTTGAAGGTTTTTACTTTACGCAAGCTTCAACCGCAGTGCAACTTTTTCAGGCAGGAACGGGAAGGGCGATGTTATGCCACAGCGGCCAGCTAAAACGAAAGCGCGCGCCGCCTGCGGGACTGGTTTCGCAGGTCACGTCCCCGGCCATCGCCTGGGCTACTGAAAAGACGATCGCCAGACCCAGACCGCAGCCGCCGGTGGCGCGGTCGCGGCTGGGATCGAGGCGTACAAACGGCTCGAAGATGCGCTGCCGCTCGTGTTCAGCAATGCCGCAGCCGTCATCATCGACGATCAGACAGGCGCGACTGCCGTTTAACGCCAGGCTAACGACAATCTGCCGCTGGCTGTAGCGCAGCGCATTGTTGATCAGATTGTCCACCACCCGCTCCATCAGGCGGATATCCACCGCGCCATAGTCGCCGGGCGTCATCGCGCCTGCCACGATGTGCCGCTGCGGATGGACGGACTGAACGTCCTCTACATGCGCGCTAATCCACGCCGGAAGGTCGGGGGTGGTTAAGGTCAGGGCCGTTTGCGGGCGGTCGAGGCGGGCATAGGTCAGCAGTTCTTCGATCAGCGCTTCGAGCTGTTCAATATCGCGATTCAGCGCCAGAGATTCCGCCTCCGTCAGACCTTCGCTCATCTCCAGCCGGTAACGCAGGCGGACCAGCGGCGTGCGCAGCTCGTGAGCGATACCGTCGATCAGCTGCTTTTTGCTGGCAATCAGCGCATTGATATTATCCGCCATCTGATTAAAGGCCACGCCGAGGCGCTCAAAACTCGACATGCTATCAAAATGGATGCGTTCATTAAGATGTCCTTCACCGAACCGCTGGGCGGCGGATTCCAGGCGCAGCATATCCTGCCAGTGTGGGCGCATCCAGATGAAGACCGGAAAAGCCAGAGAGATACCGATGAACGCCATCAGCGCGATATCCAGCATCCGCATCTGATGCATAAAATAGAGATAGGGGATTGGCCCCACTGCCAGAACGTAATGACTGCGCGGGATACGCTGGACGAAGGTGTACTGATCGTCGAGCGCGACAATATCTCCGGCTCGCAGATGCTGCATGTCGCCGGGCGCGAGGGCGAATTTATTCAGCGGCTCAATACGCAAATCGAAGGACAAATTAAGATCCAGCCGCTTGAGCGTTTTACCCCATTCATGCGGAGGGATTTCGCGCAGTTCGCTGCGCATCAAATAGAGCGAGCTTTTCATCAGGTCGTCCAGCGACTGACGCCCGGCGCGCTCAGCGGTAAATTTATACACCAGCCCGACCAGCATGGTCATCACCAGAAAGCAGACAAACAGCAGCAGGTAAAACTGCACAAACAGCTTTTTCATCGCTTCACCCGAACGGTCAGTTTTCCCATGCGTGCGGCGCGAATAAATAGCCTTTGTTACGCACGGTCTTAATACGGTACGGCTCGGTGGCGCTATCCTGCAACTTTTTGCGCAGACGGGAAATGGCCACGTCAACGCTGCGATCCATACCGTCGTAGCTGACACCGCGTAAATTTTTCAGCAGCGCATCGCGATCCATAATTTGCCCGGCGTGGGTTGCCAGCTCCCACAGCAGATCAAAATCGGCGGTGGACAGGGCGATGTCCTCGCGGCCCAATAAGACCTGGCGATTCACCGGGTCTATGGATAACGTGCCAAAGCGAATCGCTTTATGCGGCGTCAGGCCAGAGGTTGCCGGGGCTGCGGATGTGCTGACATGCTGACGAAGATGTAAACGCAGCCGCGCCAGCAGGACGGCGGGCGGCGTGGTTTTGAGGATGTAATCGCTGGCACCCATTTCGAGGGAAAGAATATGATTCATGTCGCTGTCGAGAGACGTCAGCAGCACGATCGGCCCCTGCCACTGGCTGCGTAAATCCCGGCAAATGGTCATTCCGTCCTTGCCCGGCAACATAATATCCAGCAGCACCAGATCCGGCGCTTCCTGAAGTACCCGTTCTTCGGCGCGGTCGCCGCGCGCTTCGACAATCACGTCCATATCATGCTTGCCCAGATAAGCGGCGATCAGTGCGCCAACGTCCGGGTCGTCTTCAACAAAAACAATCTTATTCATATCATGAATGCCGGGGGAAAACGCCAACATACACCGACCGGGCAAAAGCTTCCATTAATCATTCATAAACAGAATGAGTTCCGCTATGCTGCGTTAATGGTTATTTAACGGTTAAAGGCAAAGGAATGGGGCTGGTATTGAAAGCAACGCTGGGCGCGCTGGTGGTGCTCCTGATCGGGCTGTTATCAAAAAGCAAAAACTATTATATCGCCGGACTGATCCCGTTATTTCCGACCTTCGCGCTGATTGCTCATTATATTGTCGCCAGCGAGCGCGGCACGGAGGCACTGCGCACAACGATTGTGTTCGGCATGTGGTCGATTATCCCGTATTTCCTTTATTTGCTCTCGCTGTGGTATTTCACCGCTTTTCTGCGCCTTCCGCTGGCGCTCGGCGGTGCGGTTGTCTGCTGGAGCCTGAGCGCCTGGCTGCTGATCCTCGTCTGGAGCCGCTTTCACTAACGCAGCGGGCGTCCGCCATCGACGCCAAAGCTGCGCCCGGTGACATAGCAACTGGTCAGCAAATAATTCACTAAATCAATGATTTCTTTCTCGCCGGGCGCGATCTTCATCAGCGATTTATTCAGCGCGTGCTGACGGTAGTCGGGATCGTCATTTTCACTGAACAGGATCAGCGACGGCGCGATAGCATTGACTTTCACTTCCGGGGCCAGCTTACGGGCGAACGAACGGGTCAAATTATCCAGCGCCGCTTTGCTGGCGGCGTAGGCGATGTGCTTATCGCTGCCGCGCTCCACCACATAATCGGTAAAATGGATAATATCGCTGGCGGCATGGCCCCGTCCGCGCAACAGCCCTTCCAGCGCATGATTAAGCAGGTAGGGCGCGTGAACATGGACGTGCAGCATGGTGGAGAGAACGTCGGTCAGCGGGACATCCGGTTTTTCCGCAAGCCAGGTGCTGGCATTGTGGATCACCGCCCGCAGCGTGTCGGTGCGTTTTTTGACTTCCTCAGCAAAAGCCAGAATTCCTTCATCGTGGCAAAAATTGGCCTCGATACAGGTCGCACCCGCTTTTTCCAGACCGTCAATAGCGGAATAACGGGTGCGGTAGCTGACAATCACCGGCTGGTGATGATTGAGAAAATGGTGGGCAAGGGCGAGGCCGATACGGCGACCTCCCCCGGTAATTAAAATCGGGCGCGGCTGACTTCCCATCGTTATCTCCTTGCTACGATTAGCGACGGGGCAAAAGCGTTACCCCATCAGGAACCAGGTTGCGGGAATGACAGCAACCAGTAAAAACACGATCAGCGCCTGCTCCCCTTTGCGTAAGCGGCTGTCGTGCTGATGCGTGCGGCGGGCGTAGATAAACACCAGCAGGCCGGGCGCGTACAGGATCACTGAGAGCAATAAATGCATCGGGCCGGAGGCATACAATAACCATAAGCCATAAATACAGGCTCCGATACCCACCGTCCGGTAAAGTGGGCGGCGGGCGATTTTGACCAGGAACGCGCCGACCAGAAAATAGGGCACGAGGATCATTTCCGAGGCAATATTCAGCAGCGTGTTGTAATCCGAATGGGTCAGCCAGATCAGCAACAAACAAACCTGCACGCTGATGTTGGTCAGCCACAGCGAAGCGGCAGGCGCGTTATTTTTGTTCTGCCGGGCGAATATGCGCGGGAAGGCTTTATAGGTCGCTGCGACCAGCGGCACTTCTGCCGCCATAATTGTCCAGCTCAGGTAAGCGCCGCAGACTGAGATAATCAGGCCGGTCGCGATAATCACCTCGCCCCAGGACCCCATCATTCTGACCATCAGCCCGGCCATAGACGGATTGCGCATTTCTGCCAGTTCCGGGCGCGGCACCACGCCAAGCGAGAGCATCGTTACCAGTAAATAGACGCACAGCGCGGCCAGCACCGCCAGCAAAGTGGCACGTCCGACATCACGCTTGTTTTTGGCGCGTGAGGAAACCACCACCGCGCCTTCTACACCGATAAACACCCACAGGGTGATCAGCATGGTATTTTTCACCTGCTCCCAGACCGGAACGGCTAACTTTACACCGCTAAAATCGAGGCTGAAGGTATCGAGATTAAAGGCGATTGCCGCCAGCACAATGAATAAGCCCAGCGGCAGCAGCTTGGCGAGAGTCGCGACCAGATTGATCCCGGCCGCGGTTTGCACCCCGCGCAGTACCAGCGCATGGACAATCCACAGCAGCACGGATGAACCCACCATTGCCTGCCAGGTATTGCCATCGCCAAAAATGCGCAGTTCCGGGGTGTCGGTAAAAAAGCTCAGCGCGGAAAACACGATGACCAGATAAGAAACGTTGGCGATCACCGCACACAGCCAGTAGCCCCAGGCCGAACAGAATCCGATGAGTTCCCCGAAGCCTTCCCGCGCGTAGGTAAAAATACCGCCGTCGAGTTCGGGACGCAGGCGCGTGAGGATCAGCATTGCAAATGCCAGCAGCAAAATGCCGACGCCGGTGATGGCCCAACCAATAATGAGCGCGGCCGGACTGGCGACGCTCGCCATATTCTGCGGCAAACTGAATACACCCGCTCCCAACATGGAGCTTAAAACAAGCGCGGTGAGGGCGCTAAGGCCGAGTTTCTTTTCCATTGGCAACCTGTGGCAAAAATGGGAAGACGCGAATATTTATCTTATAAAAGCGCATAAAGATGGTGGATCGCTCTAAGGCGCGGGATTGTACGAAGTGTATTAGACAGATGCAATCATGAATGGGATGAAAGGCGACTTTGTCACCAATAATTAAAGAAATTCGGGTCTGAGGGCCAGACCCGAATTGTGGTATGAAGGTTATTTGTACAGATCGGCGCTGATAGTAATGTTACCGCCACGTTCCTGCCACTGGCGCGTGATGTGATAGAACTTCGCGCCTTTCTTCGCCGCACGTTTGGCGACCTGATAGGAAATTTCGGTCATGTTGCCATAGTTGCCGGTAAATTTGACGCTATCGAACGGCACCATCTGGGCAGCGGTGATTTTGTTAACTTCCTGAACTTTCGTGCCGTCCGGTAAGGTGACAGTGTAACGTCCACCTTTTGATGACTGGGTTTCAAAGAAGCGTCCGATTTCCGCGCTGGGGGCCGCACTGGTAGCAACGCCAGGGATTTCAACTTTCTTCGCTTCTTCGCCACCCTTCGCCAGCGCTGCGCGTCCGGCTTCTGAATCAGCCGGGATGGCATCCGGGCTTTGCAGCACGCGTTTTTTGGCATCCGCTTTATAAATAAACGCCGTAATACGCTGGTTGCCGCCCTGGTTAGCATCAACCTGACGCACGATGTAGAAAGACGCCGCACCTTTTTGTTTCGCCGCTTTCGTGATGGCGTCGTTGACTTCCGGCTGGGTACGGAAGAAACCCTGAATAGTCACGGTATCGAAAGGCTCCAGCGCCACCGCCTGATCTTTCGGCAGTTCCATCACGCCGTTAATCACGCGATTTTTGGGCTGGTCAGCTTCAGGCGCATTTTCTTTATAGACGTCCGCAACTACCCGCCAGTTGCCGCTGTTATTCGCGTCGGAGGTGTCCTGAATATAGAAAGAGGCGGCCCCGATTTTATCTGCCCGGCGGGAAACGGCGGTGACGGCATCGCCAATGGCATTAAAACGGCCAGTGACCGTGATGCGATCATAAGGCTTTAGCGCTGCTGCTTGCTCCGGTGTTAATTCCGTTGCTGCCTGTGCTGACAAGGCAGTTGCAGACAGGAGTGCGGATGCCAGGAGGGTGTTCTTAAGCTTCATAAAAAAGAGTCCTTTGCCTTGCGCAAACCAGTGACTGGTATTGTTGTTGACGAAAATTGTGCTGATTATTGCATTTTAACGGCGCGATTGTCTGCGTCATTTTTCACCTTAGCTCTGCCGACCGGGGTGAGGGATATAAGTACAAGTGATATGTTGAAAAAACAGACGCTTGACCAGCAAAAGCGATTATTCATAACACTTCGTCAGGTTAATATAATGTTAAATGCAGTTTTAGCGCAGAAATATCATGACGTTTTTGCCACTTCAGCAAGCGAATTATCAGTCATGCTTCTTCTTTTCAGGCGAAAATCACTGTCTGACTGCGCATGACAGGGTGTTTCCTCAATAAATACGCAAATAGTTTTTTCTTGCGGTAGATCACAGCCGTTATTTTCAGTAGGTTATAGAAAGTTTGTTACTGTTTTATTTTGCAGATGCAATTTTGCGCGGTTTACCGCGTCACTGATTTCATCTGACGATACAACAACCATCTCCAAAAAATCGATGGAAGGGAAAACTATGCGTATTGGTGTACCAAAAGAGCGGTGGGCCGGTGAAACGCGAGTTGCAGCAACGCCGAAAACGGTTGAGCAATTGCTGAAACTTGGTTTCACCGTCGCTATTGAGAGCGGGGCAGGTAAACTGGCGAGTTTTGATGACGAGTCTTTTACCCTGGCCGGTGCTGAAATCGCCGATTCCAGCAGCGTCTGGCAATCGGATGTCATTCTCAAAGTGAACGCGCCTACGGATGCGGAAATAGCGTTGCTCAATCCAGGCACAACGCTGATTAGCTTTATCTGGCCTGCCCAGAATGCAGAACTGATGGAAAAACTGGCGGCGCGTAACGTCACCGTGATGTCAATGGACGCCGTGCCGCGTATTTCGCGTGCCCAGGCGCTGGATGCGCTCAGCTCAATGGCAAATATCGCGGGCTATCGCGCGATTGTCGAAGCCGCTCACCAGTTTGGTCGCTTCTTCACCGGGCAAATCACCGCCGCAGGTAAAGTGCCTCCGGCTAAAGTGATGGTGATCGGGGCCGGGGTTGCGGGTCTGGCAGCCATTGGTGCAGCCAATAGTCTTGGCGCTATTGTGCGCGCCTTCGACACCCGCCCGGAAGTGAAAGAGCAGGTGCAGAGTATGGGTGCCGAATTCCTCGAACTGGATTTTAAAGAGGAAGCCGGCAGCGGCGACGGCTACGCCAAAGTGATGTCTGAAGCCTTCATCAAGGCTGAAATGGAACTGTTCGCCCAGCAGGCTAAAGATGTCGATATTATCGTCACTACCGCGTTAATTCCCGGCAAGCCCGCGCCTAAGCTCATCACCCGCGAGATGGTTGACTCAATGAAGTCCGGCAGCGTGGTGGTGGATCTGGCGGCGCAGAACGGCGGCAACTGTGAATACACGGTAGCCAACGAGATCGTCACGACGCCGGGCGGCGTGAAAATCATCGGTTACACCGATCTTCCGGGACGTCTGCCTACGCAATCCTCACAGCTTTACGGTACCAACCTGGTCAACCTGCTGAAGCTGTTATGCAAAGAAAAAGACGGCAACGTGGTCGTGGATTTTGACGACGTGGTGGTTCGCGGCGTAACCGTGATCCGCGATGGCGAAGTGACCTGGCCCGCGCCGCCGATTCAGGTTTCCGCCCAGCCACAGGCTGCGCCGAAAGCCGCGCCAGCGCCGAAAGAGCCGGAAAAACCCGCTTCGCCAATGCGTAAATACGCAATTATGGCGCTGGCGATTATCCTGTTTGCCTGGCTGGCAGACGTCGCGCCGAAAGAGTTCCTCGGTCACTTTACCGTCTTCGCTCTGGCCTGCGTGGTCGGTTACTACGTGGTATGGAACGTTTCACACGCGCTGCATACGCCGCTGATGTCGGTAACGAACGCCATCTCCGGGATTATCGTCGTGGGTGCGCTATTACAAATTGGTCACGGGGGTTGGGTCAGCTTTTTCAGCTTCATCGCCGTGTTAATTGCCAGCATTAACATTTTCGGTGGTTTCACCGTGACTCAGCGTATGCTGAAAATGTTCCGGAAGAACTAAGGGGTAACACATGTCTGGAGGATTAGTTACAGCTGCATACATTGTTGCCGCGATCCTGTTTATTTTCAGTCTGGCCGGGTTGTCAAAGCATGAAACCTCGCGTCAGGGGAATACCTTCGGTATTGCCGGGATGGCGATCGCGCTGATTGCAACCATTTTTGGCCCGGATACCGGCAACGTAGTGTGGATCATCGTCGCGATGGTCATTGGTGGCGCGATTGGTATTCATTTGGCGAAGAAAGTCGAAATGACCGAAATGCCGGAACTGGTTGCTATTCTGCACAGCTTCGTTGGTCTGGCAGCGGTACTGGTAGGCTTTAACAGCTATCTGGATCACGGATCTGACGTAGAGGGGATTCTGGCTGGCATTCATTTGACTGAAGTGTTCCTCGGCATCTTTATCGGTGCGGTGACCTTTACCGGTTCTCTGGTCGCCTTCGGCAAACTGCGCGGTAAGATCTCCTCAAAACCGCTGATGCTGCCGAATCGCCACAAGATGAATCTGGCGGCGCTGGTTGTTTCCTTTGTACTGCTGGTGGTATTCGTCCGCACTGACAGCGCGGTATTACAGGCGCTGGCGCTGCTGGTCATGACCCTCATCGCGCTGGCCTTCGGCTGGCATCTTGTCGCCTCCATCGGCGGTGCCGATATGCCGGTTGTGGTATCAATGCTGAACTCCTACTCCGGTTGGGCAGCGGCGGCGGCGGGCTTTATGCTCAGCAACGACCTGCTGATCGTTACCGGTGCGCTGGTCGGTTCGTCCGGGGCCATCCTGTCTTACATTATGTGTAAGGCGATGAACCGTTCGTTTATCAGCGTGATCGCGGGCGGCTTCGGTACTGATGGAACTTCCGACGGTAGTGATGCCGAAGTGGGCGAGCACCGTGAAATCACTGCTGAAGAAACCGCTGAAATGCTGAAAGGCTCGCAAACGGTGATCATCACTCCCGGTTACGGGATGGCGGTGGCGCAGGCACAATATCCGGTCGCTGAAATTACCGAAAAACTGCGTGCGCGGGGGATCAAAGTTCGCTTTGGTATTCACCCGGTTGCCGGTCGTTTGCCGGGCCATATGAACGTACTGCTGGCGGAGGCGAAAGTGCCTTACGACATCGTGCTGGAAATGGATGAAATCAACGATGATTTCATCGATACCGACACCGTGCTGGTCATCGGCGCGAATGATACGGTCAACCCGGCGGCGCAGGACGATCCGCGTAGCCCCATCGCCGGAATGCCGGTGCTGGAAGTATGGAAAGCGCAGAACGTGATTGTGTTTAAACGTTCGATGAACACCGGTTACGCCGGGGTACAGAACCCGCTGTTCTTCAAGGATAATACCCAAATGCTGTTTGGCGATGCCAAAGCCAGCGTGGATGCGATCCTGAAAGCGCTCTGATAACCGCGCGTCGGTGATACAAAAAAGCCGCTCTCAAGGAGCGGCTTTTTTTATGGCTTGCACTTAATCGTCTTCGTCGTCATCCAGCTCAACGGGCGTCTGGAACTGGTCTGGCTTAATCACTAACAGGTCGCAGCGCAGATGGTCGATCACCTGTTCCGCCGTGTTCCCCAGGAAAGCGGCGGAAAGGCCGGTGCGCCCGACCGTACCCAGCACCACAATCCCGGCCTGTAAATGCTCCGCCAGATCGGGGATCACCTCTTCAGGTAAGCCTTTCTCCACGTGAGTCATATTTTCGCTGATACTGAATTTCTGCCGCAGCGCTTTCATCGCCAGCAAATGCTGACCGCGAATGGCGTCGTTATACACGCTGGGATCAAAATCAGGCAGTTCAATGGCAATGTTGATTGGCGTGACCGGATACGCTCCGCCGAGGTGAACTTCTGTATGATTTACATGCTCTGCAAGACTTAACGTCTCTTTGACCAGTTTTTCATTCAGCGAATTATGATATTCCTCTTCGCTGGCGAGGTTAACCGCCACCAGCGCTTTACCGCCTTCCGGCCACGGCTGATCTTTCACCATCCATACCGGGCAGGGGCATTTGCGCAGCAGATGCCAGTCGGTCGGGGTAAAAATCACGGATTCGAGTTTGTCGTGCTGGTGGGTCATTTTCAGCAGCAGGTCATGCCCGCCGCTAATCACTTCCTGAATAATCGCTTCAAATGGACGATTGTGCCAGACCACTTTGATGTCAACAGGCACACCGGCATCCAGATAAAATTTCGCCTGCTCACGTATCCATGCGCTACGTTGGCTGATGACGCCCTGACGCATAGCGGTACGCTCATCAGGGGACAAGAGGGTGGTCATCTCGTAGGAAAAGTCATAGATCGGCAGGAAAGCTTTGATGCGGCCACCAATCCGTTGATGCAAATAAACAGCTCGTCGTAGTGCAGGTTGATCGTCCTGGTTAGGATCGATAGCGACCAGCATATTTTGATATTTTGCCATAGTGGGTCTCCTTACAACTGTCGCCACAGTCTGTAACTACAAGATAACCCATCTGATGAAAATGAAACAGGGGGATAACCTTCGCCAGATCAATAAATCAGAGAAATGTAACCTCTGGCGAAGGAGAGAAAAGAAGCGGGATCAGGCGATATTACGGCTGTGACCGGCAAGCTGCGCCAGAATATCGTTGTTTTCGATGGTGATGTATTTGCCTTTTACCGCCAGCATACCGTTTTTCTGGAAACGTCCCAGCAGACGGCTGATCGTCTCAACCGTCAGGCCGAGATAGTTACCGATATCGCCACGGGTCATGGTCAGACGAAACTCGCGCGGCGAGAAGCCCCGCTGGGCAAAACGACGTGACAGATTGTAGATAAACGCTGCCAGGCGCTCTTCCGCGTTTTTCTTGGAGAGCAGCAGGATCATGTCCTGATCGCCTTTGATTTCACCGCTCATCAGACGCATCATTTGCTGACGCAGGTTAGGCATTTTGCCTGACAGGTCGTCCAGCGTCTCAAACGGGATCTCACATACCATTGAGGTTTCAAGCGCCTGGGCAAAGCTCGGATGATGCCCCGTGCCGATGGCATCAAAGCCGACCAGATCGCCCGCCAGATGAAACCCGGTGATCTGCTCATCACCCTGTTCGGTGATGGTGTAGCTTTTGATGGTGCCGGAACGGATTGCATACAGCGATTTCAGTTCATCACCCGCTTTAAACAACGTCTGGCTTTTCTGGATGGGCTTTTTACGCTCGATAATATTATCGAGCTGATCAAGCTCATGCTCATTCAGCGTGAAAGGGATGCAAAGCTGGCTAATACTGCAATCCTGACAATGGATAGCACAACCGCCAGACTGAATGCGTCGTATAATTCGCTTTTCCGGGATCATAGGTCTGCTCAGGCCGTTATTGATATTGGTCAATTTTATCATCTTTTTTGTATGCAAGTAACCCTGCGACATCCCCATCAGCCTAATAATGAAATGACCCCGCCAGCGCCAGTTTCATGTCCTTGATATCGCTAGGGTTAAGCGGCATGTCGCTGATCGTAAAGACGAGTTCCCCGCTGAAACTGCGCACGTTTAATCAAAGCAGCAGGTAGCCTTCATGACGTAAAAGCCACTCTTTGCGCTCCACGCCGCCCGCATAGCCGGTCATAGTGCCGTTACGGCCAATCACCCGGTGGCAGGGTACGACGATGCTGATTGGGTTGGAGCCATTCGCGGTGCCAACGGCTCTGGCTGCCCCGGCGCGCCCCAGGTGCTCGGCAAGCTGACCGTAATGCATGACCTGACCGCAGGGAATATCGCGCAACGCTTTCCACACCTGGCGCTGAAAAGGTGTGCCTGCCGTTTCGGTAGGCAACGAATCAATAACGCTGAGATCCCCCGCAAAATAGTCCGCCAGTTTTTGGCTTAATCCGCCCGGATTGACGGCATCGACCCGGCAATATCCCTGCTGGCGATAGTGGAGATCGAGAAGTAATTCCATTCGTGCGCTATGCTCCTCCCACTCAACGGCCCGCAGACAAAACTGTTCATCGCTGATCACCCATAGCGGGCCTAATGGGGTAGCTATTTTGTCCTGTAACAGCGTCAGCATTATTTGCTCCTGAGATCCGAAAAGGTAAATAATGTGCATCTTTGCGCGGCGAAGCAAGCGTTTTGCATTATGTGCCGGCATCGGGGAAATTATTCATTTTTTGGTGCCCGATGGTTAAAAAACGCGCCGCCTGATACGTTAAGATTATTTATATATTGAAGAGAATTAAATGGCAGGGAAATTAATTTGCTGTTATCAGCAGAAATAGTGCGCAATGGCTAGTCTAAAAAAACAGAGTCTGCCGACATCCAACAGACTCCAGAGAATTGACATTTTCTATCCTTAATGTTTCCCACGGATTTTCCTTTTGTGGGTAGTTAAAGGTATAGCAATTCACCGCTTAATTGCCAGCATTATCGAGTGATATATTTCACATATCGTTAAGTTTGATCAATATATTATCAGTGGTTAATTACGATTAAGTCTGATTAAATTGTTTATCACGGTAATAGTTTCGTTACGAAGAGTGTAAATTGCATTGAGGATGTCCTGACCCGAAGCTATAGTCATGGCGTAGAGTTAGCCGGAGGACAAAAAATGAACCTTGACGACAAATCGCTGTTTCTTGACGCCGTGAAGGATGTCCAGCCGTTGAAGCGATGTCATGACGCTAAATGGTCTGCCGATCGCCATACCCGTAAGCGCCCGGAACGCCCGGATATGCTGCAACTGGATAATTTTCTCACTACCGGCTTTTTGGATATCGTCCCGCTGGAAACGCCTCTCGAATTTAAGCGGGAGGGGCTGCAAAACGGCGTGCTGGAAAAACTGCGTCTGGGAAAATACGGGCAGCAGGCCAGCCTGAATCTACTTCGCCAGCCGGTCGAGCAATGTCGGCAGAAGCTGTTTGCCTTTATTACCGGCGCGTCCCGGCAGGGGCTGCGTAACTTACTCATCGTCCATGGAAAAGGGCGGGACGATAATGCCCATGCGAATATTATCCGCAGCTATCTGGCCCGCTGGCTGACTGAATTCAATGACGTACAGGCGTTTTGCGTTGCCGCGCCGCATCACGGCGGCAGCGGTGCCTGCTACGTTGCGCTGCGTAAATCCAGCGAGGCAAAGCTGGAAAACTGGGAGCGGCACGCCAAGCGCAGCCGCTGAATGCAGACCTGAACGACGCCCTCGTTCAGGTCATTCTTCTGTATTTATCGGTAAAGAACTGCAAATAACACCCTCTGTGACCCGGCGGCATGGTATAAAATCCGCGTAGTTAAACTACCGAGGACAATTTATAGCCGCCACGAAGAGAAGCAACCGGCGGATAATTGTAATATTATGGACAATCAGTTCAGTACCCCATTATCACGTCTGACTTTTCTTTCCTCTACTCTCTGTCTTTACTCTGACGAGCAGCACTGGCGCTCGGCGCTTTAGTCTTCTTCTTTCTGCTTAACGCTGCGCCTGGCGCGGTTGAATGATTTTTATCTGTCGGCAGATATTTTTATCTGTCGCGGCGGACTGTATTCTCATGCAGGAGAAGAAAAATGTTTTACTGGCTATTATTAGCGCTGGCGATCGTCGCCGAAATAACCGGCACGCTGGCGATGAAATGGTCGAGCGTTACCGGGGGCCATGGCGGTTTTATTTTAATGCTGGTGATGATCGCCATCTCTTATATTTTACTGTCGTTTGCGGTTAAAAAAATTGCGCTGGGCGTGGCGTATGCGCTCTGGGAAGGTATCGGTATTTTGCTGATCACCTTATGCAGCGTTCTGCTGTTCGATGAAATCCTGTCAGTAATGAAAATAATCGGACTGGTGACGCTGGTGTCGGGGATTGTGCTGATCAAATCCGGCACCGGAAAGAAGGAGCGCGTCCATGCAGCCGTTTGAATGGAGTCACGGCCTCTGGCTGGCCGGAGCCATTGTGCTTGAAATCATCGCCAATATTTTTCTGAAACTTTCCGACGGCTTCCGGCGTAAATTATGGGGAGCATTCTCGTTACTCTCCGTGCTGGCGGCATTTAGCGCACTTTCCCAGGCGGTGAAGGGCATCGACCTGTCCGTCGCCTATGCGCTGTGGGGTGGTTTTGGTATTGTCGCCACCCTCGCCGCAGGCTGGATCCTATTTAATCAACGCCTGAATCGCAAGGGCTGGGCGGGGCTGCTGTTACTGTTAGTCGGCATGGTGCTGATTAAATTCGCCTGACGGCTACTCACTCGCCAGCGCGTCGAGTTTGTCGCTAAAGCCGGTAACCGCAATGGCGCGGTTATCGGCCCGCCAGCGATCTTTCGCCCCCGGGGCGGAGCTTTGCACCGCAATCAGCCGCCAGCCGTCATCGGTTTTAATCATCAGCGGCGAACCGCTGTCTCCCGGCAACGTATCGCACTGATGGGAAAGCACGGCGTTCTGCGCCCAGCCGGTAACGAGGCAGTCCTGATGGCTGTACAGATCGTCGAGGTGATCCACCGGATAGCCCGACTGCGTGACTTTGCGGTCAACGGCCTTAAGCGCGGCGGATAAATCCGCTTTGCTTCCGGCAAACAGCGGGATCGGCGTAATGCCCGACGGCGGATAACGCAGCACGATCAGGCCGAAATCCCAGGCGGCAGCGGCGGGGGGAACAATCCAGCCATCGCCATCCGGGGTGAGGCGTTTACCGAGCGAGGGATCGACCCGGCCTTCAATGCCATGAATTTCGTAGCGCCACAGCCCTTTTTGCGAGATAAAACGCAGGGCAATGGCTTTATCCGCTTTGCCGCGCGGAGGCGTCAGCAAACAATGCCCGGCGGTCAGCGCCAGGTGCGGGGAAATAAGCGTGGCAGTACATAAATTGCCGCTGGCGGTTTCAAGCTGACCAATTGCATCCCACGGCGCTTCGGCAGGTGTTTCCACCCGCGTTCGATCATCGTGATTAAAAAAAAGGGTCTTAATATCTTTCGCACTCATGCTGTCATCGGCATGAACCCCAAAAGAGCACAATAGCGATCCCAGCACTGGCACAACAATTTTAAGCATATGACTCTCAGACGGGGTAATTATGATTATTAAAAGTGAACCCAATGAGATAACTATAGACGGGACGCGAAGAAAGTGGGAGCAAAATCAGCGTGCTACATTAATTCAAAAAGAGATGCGTGGCGATCAGCGCGCAAAAAATTAATGTAATGAGAATGACCTCAAATCGGTAACGACGCAACATTCTGCTCTCCATAAAAAAGGCGCTGCATCAGCGCCTGTTTATCATAAAAGCCTGTTCAGCTGCCGGACTTATGCAGCAGGCTGAGCTGCCGGTTTGGTCGCCGTTGCGCTGTGCTTAACGGCTTTTTTGTGTTTCTTCGCCGCCTGCGCTTTCTGGGTAGCCGCAGGTTTAGCCGCGTCCTGTTTTACCGCTTTTTTGTGTTTTTTAGCGGCCTGGGCTTTCTGGTCGGCAGCAGGTTTTGCAGCGTCTTTCTTATGTTTTTTATGGTGAGTTGTTTTCGCTGGTGCGGCGTGGCTGGTGGTCGCAGAAGCAGCCGGAGCCTGAGTGGTGCTGGTGGTATCAGCAGCGAAGGCAGCGGAAGACAGTCCCATAGCAGCGGCAACAACCAGAGCTAATACTTTTTTCATTCTGATATCCTCGAATTGGTTTTTTCATTCAACCCCACTGCGGGGCCGTTGAAAGAACTATATCCCTGAAGAATCAGCCTTTCCGTGAGTGTTTGGTTTCGGCGTGTAACCGTTTGTACAAACACGGGATCAGCGCAAACGACGGTGCAGAACGGTGCCGGTCAGTAATGCCGCCACCAGCATCAGCGCGATAAAACCTCCCACGCCGTTCCAGCCAAAACGGTGCCAGAATACGCCGCCCAGCGTCCCGGCAAGACTGGAACCCAGATAGTAGCTGAAGAGATACAGCGACGAGGCCTGACCCCGTGCCCGGCGGGCGCGCGGGCCAATCCAGCTACTGGCGACAGAATGCGCGGCAAAAAAGCCCGCAGAAAATAACAGCATCCCGGTAAAAATCAGCCACAGGGGGGTAAAGAGCGTCAGTAACAAACCGCACAGCATCACGCCGGTGGCGAAAAGCATCACCGGGCCGCGACCATAACGGACCGTCATCGCGCCCGCTTTTGGCGAACTCCATGTTCCGGTCAGATAGGCCACCGATAATAATCCCACTACCGCCTGGCTTAGCGACCACGGGGACAGCATCAACCGGTAGCCAATATAGTTAAACAGCGTCACGAACGATCCCATCAACAGGAATCCCTCGACAAACAGCAGCGGCAGGCCCCGGTCGCGCCAGTGCAGGCGAAAGTTGATCAGCAGCGTTCTGGGGCGCAGCGAAGAAGGGCGAAAATGCTGTGATTCGGGGAGAATTTTCCAGAACATAATCGCGGCGGCCAGCGCAAAACAGCCGATAAATCCCAGCGCGATGCGCCAGTTAAAAAAGTCGGTGAGCACTCCGCTAAGCAGGCGTCCACTCATCCCGCCGATAGAATTGCCGCTGATATACAGCCCCATCGAAAACGCCACGAAGCTGGGATGGATCTCCTCGCTCAGATAAGTCATACCCACGGCCGCCACGCCGCTTAGCGACAGACCGGTCAGCGCGCGCATAATTAAAATGCCGTGCCAGCTGGTCATCATGGTCGAAAGCAACGTACAGCACGATGCAAGCAGCAGCGCCGTCACCATCACCTTTTTGCGGCCTATGGCATCTGAAAGCGGACCGGTAAACAGCAGACCCACCGCCAGCATCGCCGTTGCCACCGAAAGTGAAATACTGCTGCTGGCAGGCGAGACGGCGAACTCCTGGGATAACACCGGCAAAATAGGCTGCACGCAGTAGAGCAGGGCAAAGGTCGCCAGCCCGGCAGAAAATAGGGCTAACGTTACCCGGATAAACGGGCGGGTGCCGCGCTGGATAAATTTGCCCGGCCGGGCTGCGGGATTCACGGCTACGTCACTGCGCGGATCGGCGGCGACGGTGGTTGTACGGCTCAATGGAAGATCCTTGCGTAAAACAATGTGTAAGAAAGTGAAATGCCTGACCCTTCAGGCGCTTATTAAGGGTAGAAAAATGTAAATATTCTGTCTAATATATTAATAATCTTAAATGATACTTTTAAAATATGAATATTGAGCTGCGACATCTGCGCTATTTTATAGCCGTAGCGGAAGAACTGCATTTTGGTCGTGCCGCTGCGCGGCTGAATATTTCCCAGCCGCCGCTGAGCCAGCAAATTCAGATGCTGGAGCAGCACATCGGCGCGCGCTTGTTTAACCGCACCAATCGCAGCGTCAGCCTGACGGCGGCGGGGAAACAGTTTTTAGCGGACAGCCGCCAGATCCTGCTGCTGGTTGATGACGCCGCGCTGCGTGCAACCCGTCTGCACCACGGCGAAACCGGAGAATTACGGATTGGTTTTACCTCTTCCGCACCGTTTATTAAATCCGTGTCCGATACGCTATCGTCATTCCGCCAGCGTTACCCTGACGTGCATATTCAGACGCGGGAGACAAACACCCGCGAGCAAATCGCGCCGCTCAATGACGGCGAACTGGATCTCGGCCTGATGCGTAACACCCAACTCCCCGACACCCTCAACGCGCAGGTCATTTTGCATGAGCCGTTGCTGGCGATGATTCACCGCGATCATCCGCTCGCCCAACAGGCCGCCGTCAGCCTGGCAGAGCTGGCGCAGGAGCCGTTTGTCTTTTTTGATCCGCACGTCGGCACCGGCCTTTATGACGATATTCTTGGATTGATGCGCCGGTATGGTTTAACGCCGGTGATAACCCAGGAAGTGGGCGAGGCGATGACCATAATTGGTCTGGTTGCGGCGGGGCTGGGGGTTTCCATTTTACCAGCGTCATTCAGGCGGGTGCAGCTTGATGAAATGCGCTGGTTGCCGATAAAAGAGAAAGATGCCGTTTCGGAAATGTGGCTGGTCTGGGCTGGCCATCGTCAGCTTAGTCAGGCCGCAATTCATTTCAGAGATCAATTATTAACTGGTGCAAAAGCACGAAAATAGCGAAAAAATGTGCGGTAAATCACAAGGCTAAGTAAAAAGTTGACGCCAGCCATTGAAGTGTTTCACCATAGCCCGCAGATTATTTCGAAGCGCGAAAATAAAGGGAGTCAGCGGTGGTAGCCGAGAGTCAGCCAGGACACATCGATCAAATTAAGCAGACCAATGCAGGAGCGGTTTATCGTCTGATTGATCAGCTTGGCCCGGTATCGCGCATTGACCTTTCGCGTCTCGCACAGCTCGCACCCGCCAGTATTACCAAAATTGTCCGTGAAATGCTGGAAGCGCATCTGGTGCAGGAAACGGAAATTCAGGATCCGGGCAGTCGTGGCCGTCCCGCTGTCGGGTTGATGGTCGAAACCGAGGCCTGGCATTATCTATCCCTGCGCATTAATCGCGGCACCGTGCAGATTGCCCTTCGTGATTTAAGCAGCAAACGGGTGGCAGAAGAGGAACTGGCGCTTCCCCTCGACGATCCTGAACCGCTTTTAACGCGGATCATCACTCATATCGATCAGTTTTTTATCCGCCATCAGCACAAACTTGAACGCCTGACCGCGATCGCCATTACGTTACCCGGAATTATTGACACCGAGAATGGCATTGTCCACCGGATGCCTTTTTATGAAGACGTCAAGGACATGCCGCTGGGTGAAACCCTGGAAAATCATACCGGTGTGCCCGTGTACATCCAGCACGATATCAGCGCGTGGACCATGGCGGAACTGCTGTTCGGCGCGTCGCGCGGGGCGCGGGATGTGATTCAGGTAGTTATCGATCACAATGTCGGCGCAGGGGTGATCACCGATGGCCGCCTGCTCCACGCCGGAAGCAGCAGCCTGGTTGAGATCGGTCATACCCAGGTCGATCCCTGGGGCAAGCGCTGCTACTGCGGGAATCATGGCTGTCTTGAAACCATCGCCAGCATTGAAAGCGTGCTGGAACTGGCGCAGGTGCGGATGAGCCAGTCCATGAGCTCCATGCTGCATCAGCAGCCTCTGAGCGTTGCCTCACTGTGCGAAGCCGCGCAGCAGGGCGATTTGCTGGCAAAAGACATCATCAGTGGCGTCGGTACTCACGTCGGGCGGATTATCGCCATCATGGTAAATTTATTTAATCCACAAAAAATCTTAATCGGTTCGCCGTTCAACCAGGCGTCTGACATCCTCTTTCCGGC
This sequence comes from Superficieibacter sp., assembly GCF_032071645.1. Classification (NCBI taxonomy): domain Bacteria; kingdom Pseudomonadati; phylum Pseudomonadota; class Gammaproteobacteria; order Enterobacterales; family Enterobacteriaceae; genus Superficieibacter; species Superficieibacter sp. The sequence goes on along the minus strand of NZ_DAMAPU010000001.1, from coordinate 701,419 downwards.
CATCGCCGATTGTATTCGTCAGCAGGCGCTCCCGGCATACAGCAAGCAGATTTCCGTTGAGAGCACCCAGTTCTCTAATCAGGGAACAATGGCGGGTGCCGCGCTGGTCAAAGACGCGATGTATAACGGATCGTTACTGATTCGGCTTTTACAAGGTTAACTAATATTCACTGATAACCTAAAAAATTGCGCTATCTCAAACTGGCGGTTGACATCTTCACTTAGACTTTCTCCACCGTGATCTATAAATCAGAATGATATTTACCCGATTCAACAGTGGAGTGAATCATGCTTAAGCGTTTCTTTATTACCGGTACTGATACCGCTGTCGGAAAAACAGTGGTTTCCCGTGCGCTGTTGCAGGCGATGGCTGCTGGCGGAAAAAGCGTGGCGGGTTACAAACCCGTTGCGAAGGGGAGCAAAGAGACGCCAGAGGGACTACGCAACAAAGATGCTCTGGTGCTGCAAAGCGTTTCAACGCTAGCGCTGCCCTATGAGGCGATCAACCCTATCGCGCTGAGTGAAGAAGAAAGCAGCGTGGCGCACAGCTCGCCGATTAACTATTCCCGGCTTTCGGAAGGTCTGGCAACGCTTTCCCGGCAGGTCGATCACGTAGTGGTCGAAGGCACAGGCGGCTGGCGCAGCCTGATGAACGATTTGCGTCCACTCTCAGAATGGGTCGTTCAGGAACAGCTTCCGGTGCTGTTAGTGGTCGGTATTCAGGAAGGCTGCATCAACCACGCGCTGCTGACGGCGCAGGCGATTGCCAACGACGGCCTGCCGCTGCTGGGCTGGGTCGCTAATCGTATCAACCCTGGGCTGGCGCATTACGCTGAAATTATTGACGTGCTGAGTAAAAAACTTCCCGCGCCGCTGATTGGCGAGCTGCCTTACCTGCCGAGAGCGGAACAGCGCGACCTGGCGCAGTACATTAATTTAGCGATGCTCGGCGATGTGCTGGCGGTAGAGGGAGCCCTGGCGTAAGGTCCGCGACAAAATCGACGCCACCATGCCAGGCCAGCAGCAAACCGGGTAATAACGCACATTGCCCGGTCATTTCACAAACCATCAGCGCAGACATGATCGGCACACCAATAACCACAGCAAATAACAGGCGTCGAAATATCGCTGAGGCGTCAGGGCGATCAAAAAGCCTCCCGAGCGCAACCAATCGGGAGGCTTATCACATCAACTGTCGCTGTGAATATTCAGTGCCCGGCGGGTGCGCCCGGAACTGAGATAATCGGCGATATAGTCCTGGGAAATTTCACCGCTGTAGCGTCCGTCTTCGTCCACGATTGGCATCCAGCTGGTATTGCTCTCATACAGCTTAGACAGCACCACGCGCAGGTTATCTTCCGCCTTGCCGGTAACGCGGAACGGGTGAAGCAGGTCAGCGCTGGTGCCCGGCGCATTGCGCGCTTCGCGGCGTTTAATAAAGCCCAGCGGCTTGCCATCCTCATCCACGACGGTGATCGCGCGGATGTCGTTATCGTCCATCATGGCGAACGCTTCCAGGGCGGGCGTTGAGCGGCGGACGGTAAGGGTAGGCTGCTGATCCGTCACATCCCCCGCCGAAACCAGCAGCAGACGTTTCAGGGTGCGGTCCTGACCGACAAAAGAGCCGACAAATTCATTCGCCGGTTTTGCCAGTAGCTCGTCCGGGCTGGCGCACTGCACAATGCGCCCCTGGCGGAATACCGCGATACGATCGCCCAGCTTAAGCGCCTCATCAATATCGTGGCTGACCAGCATCACCGTCTTCTTCAGCTTACGCTGCATCTCCAGGAACTGGTTCTGGATCACCTCGCGGTTGATCGGGTCTACCGCGCCGAAAGGTTCATCCATCAGCAGGACCGGCGGATCGGCCGCCAGAGCGCGGATCACGCCGATGCGCTGCTGCTGTCCGCCGGACATCTCTTTCGGGTAGCGATGAAGAAATTTCTTCGGGTCCAGCGCAACCATATCCATCAGCTCTTCCGCGCGGCTTTTATAGCGGGCTTTATCCCAGCCGAGCATACGCGGAACGACGGTTATATTTTCCTCAATGGTCATATTGGGAAACAGACCAATTTGCTGGATCACATAGCCAATATTGCGGCGCAGGGTAACGGTATCCATGCCGCTGGTGTCCTCGCCGTTAATCAGGATCTTGCCGCCAGAAGGCGCAATCAGCCGGTTAATCATTTTCAGGGTGGTGGTTTTACCGCAGCCGGAAGGGCCGAGCAGCACGCACATTTCACCTTCCGGCACGTTCAGATTCACATTATCGACCGCTTTAAAAATCTGGCCGTTTTTTTGCTTAAATTGTTTAGTCAGGTTTTCCAGTTTTATCATTATCGTATCCCCTTCGGTGTCAGCACGATTTGCAGACGATGCAGTAACCAGTCCAGCACAATCGCCAGCAGACAAATCATCAACGCGCCAGCAATCAGCATGCGAATATCGCTGCCGCCGATGCCGTTCAGTAATAACAGGCCTAAGCCACCCGCGCCGATCACGGCGGCAATTGCCATCACGCCGATGTTCATGACCACGGCGGTGCGAATACCGCCAAAAATGACCGGCAGCGCCATCGGAATTTCAACCCAGCGCAAACGCTGCCAGAAGGTCATACCAATGCCGCGTCCGGCTTCACGCAGGCCGGGTGGCAGATTATCCAGCGCCGTATGGGTGTTACGCACAATCGGCAACAGTGAGTAAAGAAAAACGGCGGTGATGGCCGGAAGCGGGCCGATACCCTGACCGATCAGCGAAAATACCGGGATCATCAGGCCAAACAGCGCGATGGATGGAATGGTCAGCAGAATGGTCGCCAGACCGAGAATCGGCGTTGCCAGCCACTTATAGCGAACAATTACGATCCCCAATGGGACGCCAATGAGAATCGCCAGGCCTACCGCCAACCCGACCAGCCACAGGTGCTGGAAGGTGAGGCTGAAGATAAAGCCAGCGTTATCAATCATATAATGAATAGTATCCATGCGCGCTCCTTATAGCAGGCCTTTGCTTTGCAGGAAGTCGCGAGCGACCTGCTGAGGTGACTGATGATCGATATCCACCTTCGCGTTCATATCGGTGATGGCGTCATTATCAAGCTGGCTGGACAAGGTGTTTAATGCTTCTTCCAGCCCCGGATTAGCGTCCAGGGTGTCTTTACGCACTACCGGCGTCACGGCGTAGCTGGGGAAGAAACCTTTATCATCTTCCAGCACCTTCAGGTCGAAGCCTTTTACCCGTCCGTCGGTGGTGTAAACCAGCCCGGCATCGACAAAGCCATCGCGAATGGCGTTATAAACCAGACCGGGGTCCATCTGGCGGATTTGCGGGCGATCCAGCTCCATCTGATACGCTTGCTGGAGAGGCTTCATGCCGTCGCTGCGCCCGGAGAACTCAAGATCCAGACCGAGCAGCCAGTTGTTGTCCGGGTCATTGCGGCGGATGTGTTCAATCTTCGCCACCATCTGCGACATGGTCGTAATGTGTTCCGCGTCAGCCCGTTTACGCTGCATCGCGAACGCATAGGTGTTGTTCATATCAGCCGGTTTAAGCCACACCAGACCATGCTTTGCATCCAGCTTTTTCACCGTCTCGTAAGACTCCTGCGGGGTCATGCGCTGATTGATATGGTTAAAAATAATCAGCGACGTGCCTGTGTATTCCCAGGTCATATCCACCTGTTTGTTAATCATCGCATTACGCGAAATCACGGTGGCGATATTGGTTTTCGGCTGAACCTGAAATCCCTTTTTTTGCAGATACTGCACGGTCATCGCCGACAGAATATGCTGCTCGGTAAAACTTTTGGTCGCCAGCACCAGCGGTGCCGCGCTGGCCTGGCTGCCGATCAATGAAGCAGCGGCAATCAGGCTTAAAAAACAGGTTTTTAACGTCATTTAACGCTCCTTATTATTGTTATCGGGCGACGTGCGGCGTCAGGATGCGGCCCAGACTTGCCAGCAGAACGTCGAGGATCAGCGCAAAAAGGGCGGTTGCCGTTGCGCCAAGAATGAGCGTCGGGAAGTCATTCAGGTAAATGCCGGGGAAAATCAGTTCGCCGTAGCTGCTGGCCCCGATAAGGAAGGCGAGCGGGGCGGTGCCCACGTTGATGGCGGTCGCAATCCGAATGCCGGACAGCATGACGCTCCAGGCATTCGGCAACTCAACCTGACGCAGGCGCTGCCATTTGGTCATGCCAATGCCGTTTGCCGCTTCCAGTAGTGATGCCGGAACCGAGCACAGTCCGGCATAGGTATTACGCACTATCGGCAGCAGCGAGGCAAGGAACAGGGCGATAATCGCTGGCGTATCGCCAATGCCGATAAACACCATCGCCAGTGCCAGTACCGCCAGCGGCGGCAGCGTATTGCCGACGTTAAAGATCTGCATCACGTATTCAGCCACACCGCGTGCGGCGGGGCGGCTGAGTAAGATCCCGCAGGGAATGCCGACCAGTAACGCAAGAAACATCGAACTGAAGACGAGGATCAGATGTTGTTGACCCAGATAAATCAAATCAACTTTGCGCGCCGCGATGGTGTCGGGACCTATTCCCCAGACCAGTAATGCCAGCACAATGATGATAACGGCAATAAATAAAAGGGCGCGTTGAAGAGCGGTTGTATGCATTGCTGTGCCTCTCCCTGTATGCATGTGTTATGGCAACCCGGTGGCTGCATGTTGTTATGCCATGTCTGGCAGGGTGATAGAGCTATAGCAAGGGGATCGAAGGCGCACCAGAAAGCAGTGAAATAAATAGTTACGTCAGGCAAGTGATAACAGCGGGTTATGCCTTATAACGTAACGGCTGAGCCCATTTTTCTGGAAAAATCTTAAAAACGGCACCCCTGAAGTGACGTTGTCACGTTGAGCGGGTTATATACAGCGCGGAAAAAAGGAACGGGCATGAAAATCATGCCCGTTAAATCAACGATAAAGCGTTTTTTGCGCTACCGGGATCAGCAAATCAGCCTGCCATTGTGCCAGGGTGATTTGCGCCAGTTGCCCCAGCGCCTGATAAAAGGGATGCGCCGCGTGCTCGACAAACTGTGAAAGAAAACGCCCGGCCCACGGCAGCAGGTGCCAGGCCAGAAGCTGGTCGCGCTGTGCGGACTGACCGTTTTCACTTAGCCAGGCCACCAGTAACAGCAGCGTGCCAACGTGATCCTCTGGCTCATTCTGCGTGGCGTCAAAGGCGATGCCGTTCTCGCGCATCCACTGACGTAGCGCCAGCGTCGAGTCGCCGAACAGCACGCTTTCGCGATCGAGCCAGACCGATCCCCATGGCGGTGCGGGCAACGCCCACGGACCGACAAAAAGCCGCTGAAACGCCTGTGGCAGGGTTTCATCACTCTCCTGCGCAAAACCGTTCAGTTGCTCAGACTGCCCGGCAAACGGTAATTGCTTCCGCCATTCACCGGACCTGAACGCCTCTACCAGGGGTACGACGTCAGGTGAATCCGGGGGATAATAAAAAAGTGCGCCCAGAACGCGGGCGGTAAGCGCCATGGCGTCGCGCTGATGACTCTCATGCATATCATGTTGTTCCCAAAATAGCGCAGGTTTCCCTGCGCCAGTTACTTATCCAGCGACCGCCATACCGACGGTCATATGCAGGCCGTAAAAAATGCCCCTGCCCAGCAGCTCGCCTGCGATGACGCAAAGCCAGCCTGCCAGTAAACCCAGCGTATGCGGCGTTTGTCGGCGCACCAGAGGGCAGATCCAGCAGCCCAGACCGGCGCACAGTAACCCGACGCGCCAGATTTGCAGTAACGCGTAATCCGGCACCAGCGCGCTGGCCTGTTGTACCGAGCTATGCACCGCGCCAATGTGCACGCTTTGTAGCAGGATCACCGCCACACTCACCAGCAGCGCGGCCACGCTGAGTGAGGCAAACAGCGTTCCCTTAAACGGGATTTTCGCTATCCGCAGCAGCAGTGCGGCAAAAACAGGGCCGCTTAGCAGCGCGGTGAGGAAAAAGCCCAGCGTGGTGTAAGGGGTAAACCAGGTCGGCACCGTATCAATCTGGTAGACCCGCGTCATTGCCCAGATAAATACGATCCCCAGAATCATGCTGAAAATCAGCCAGATCCTGCCCACCCGCGCAGGCATTTTACCCGTCACCGCCACCAGCCACCAGAGTCCGCCCACCGCAAAGAACAGCGAGCCGCAGGCAATCTCGTTACTCAGCGCTGATTCACCCACACGGTTAAGCGAGTTAAAGGCCCGCAGCGGCGAGCCTAAGTGAGCGATCGACGCGAGAAAGGCGATCCCCATCACCAGCCAGAGAATAAAAAGGCTGCGGACAATACGCTGCTGGCCGGGGCGATCGTCCTGCGAAGCCATCCAGCCCAGACCGACCACAACAAGCCCGCCGACCACGCACTGCCCGAGAACCGTAAATAATACCAGTGGCCATTCATGCCATCCGTTTCCCATTTCAGACTTCCTCCGGGTTTGCCAGAAAACCTGTCGCATCGCCGCAGGGGCGGGTATTGGCGTTAGGTTTGATCACCAGATTGGGGCGAGTGAAATGCGCGCCCGGTAACGGCGCAACGGCGGCAAGTTTGCCATATTTTTTGTGCAGCTCTTCGACAGGGGCGAAATCGAGCGCCCGCAGCGGGCAGGACTCCACGCAGATCGGCTTTTTCCCTTCGTTGATCACGCGGTCATGGCAGCCGTCGCATTTCGTCATATGACCTTTTGCCGCGTTATATTGCGGCGCGCCGTAAGGGCAGGCCATATGGCAGTAACGGCAGCCGATGCAGATGTCTTCATCGACGATCACGAAGCCGTCGTCACGTTTGTGCATGGCTCCGCTGGGGCAAACTTTGGTACAGGCCGGATCGTCACAGTGGTTGCAGGCAATCGATAAATAGTAGGCAAAGACATTTTGCCGCCAGGTACCGTTATCCTCCTGCCAGTCGCCGCCCGCGTATTCATAAATGCGGCGGAAGCTGACGTCAGGCGTTAAGTCCTTGTAATCCTTACAGGCCAGTTCGCAGGTTTTGCATCCCGTACAGCGGCTGGAATCGATATAAAATCCATATTGTGTGCTCATCAATGCCTCCTCAGACCTTCTCGATTTCAACAAGATTGGTATGCTGCGGGTTGCCTTTCGCCAGCGGCGAGGGACGATGGGTGGTGAGGGTATTCATGCAGGAGCCATGATCGACCCGGTCGCCGGACATATCGGCGTCATGCCATGCGCCCTGTCCCATCGCGCTGACCCCCGGCATAATGCGCGGTGTCACTTTGGCGACGGTACGCACTTCGCCACGACCGTTGAATACACGGACGGCATCGCCGTTACGGATACCGCGTTTCTGCGCGTCGATCGGGTTCAGCCAGACCTCCTGACGGCAGGCGGCTTTCAGCACATCAATATTGCCGTAGCTTGAGTGGGTACGGGCTTTGTAATGAAAACCAAAAAGCTGGAGCGGGAACTGGCTGCGCAGCGGATCGTCCCAGCCTTCAAAGGCAGAGGCGTAGACCGGCAGGGGGCTGATGACGTCGCCTTTTTCAAGCTGCCAGCTTCCGGCAATGTCCGCGAGGCGACGGGAATAAATTTCAATTTTCCCCGACGGCGTCTTCAACGGGTTGGCTTCAGGATCGTCGCGGAATTTTTTATACGCAATAAAATGCCCGGCAGGGTCCCGGCGTTTATAGATCCCCATTTTTTTTAGTTCCTCATACGACGGAAGCTGGGGATCTTTTGCTGTCATCTGGGCGTATAAATATTTCAGCCAATCCTGCTGACTGCGTCCTTCGGTGAACTGCTGGTAAACGCCGCTGCCCAGTCGTCTGGCGACTTCGCTCATCATCCAGTAAATTGACCGGCGTTCAAATTTTGCGCTGGTGGCAGGCTGAATAAAGATCAGGTAGCCCATATTTCCGGCGTAATCGTTGGGAATAATATCTTCCTGCTCAACGGTCATTAAATCCGGCAGCAGAATATCGGCATATTTCGCCGACGAGGTCATAAAATTATCAATCACCACGATCGTTTCGCATTTGGATTCATCCTGCAAAATATCGTGCGTTCGGTTGATATCAGAGTGCTGGTTGGTGATTGTATTCCCCGCATAGTTCCAGATAAATTTAATCGGCACGTCGAGCTTATCTTTGCCACGCACGCCGTCGCGCAGGGCAGTCATTTCCGGGCCTCTGTCGATGGCATCGGTCCAGCTAAAGCAGGAAATTTGCGTTTTCACCGGGTTATCCGGTAACGGCATCCGTTCAATGGTGATGGTATAGGTGGATTCACGCGCGCCGCTGTTCCCGCCGCTGATGCCCACATTGCCCGTCAGGATCGGCAGCATCGCAATCGCCCGTGAGGTTAATTCTCCATTGGCCTGACGCTGCGGTCCCCAGCCCTGACAAATGTACGCGGGTTTCGCGGTGCCAATTTCCCGCGCCAGTTTGATGATCCGATCGGCCGGGATACCGGTAATGCTGGCTGCCCACGTGGGCGTTTTGGCAACGCCGTCTTCGCCATCCCCAAGAATATACGCTTTGTAATGTCCATTTGCGGGCGCGTCTGCGGGCAGCGTTTTTTCATCGTATCCCACGCAGTAGCGATCCAGAAAAGGCTGATCGACCAGATTTTCGCTGATGAGTACCCATGCCAGACCGGCTACCAGCGCGGCATCCGTGCCGGGGCGGATCGGTATCCACTCATCTTCTCGTCCGGCAGCGGTATCGGTATAACGCGGATCAATAACGATCATTCTGGCGTTTGAACGTTCGCGCGCCTGCTCAAGAAGCCAGGTGATCCCGCCGCCGCTCATCCGCGTTTCGGCAGGGTTGTTGCCAAACATCACCACCAGTTTTGAGTTTTCAATATCCGAGGTGCTGTTGCCCTCATTCGACCCGTAGGTATAAGGCATGGCGCAGGCAATTTGCGCCGTCGAGTACGTCCCATAATGGCTAAGAAAGCCGCCGTAGCAGTTCATCAGGCGGGCAACGAGAGAAGCGTAGGGCGATGAGCGGGTAATATTTCCGCCGACAATCCCGGAGGAATAATTAATATAAACGGCTTCATTGCCGTATTTCTGCACCACGTTTTTTAAGCTGTTACTGATGCTATCCAGCGCTTCGTCCCAGCTAATGCGTTCAAATTTGCCTTCGCCGCGTTTTCCCACCCGCTTCATGGGGTAGTTAAGACGGTCAGGATGATTGATGCGCCGACGGATAGAGCGCCCGCGCAGACAGGCGCGGACCTGATGATCGCCGTACACGTCGTTCCCGGTGTTATCGGTTTCGACCCAGTAAACTTCATCATCGCGGACATGCAGACGTAGCGCGCAGCGACTGCCGCAGTTCACTGAACAGGCTCCCCAGACCACTTTCTCTGACGGTTGCGATGCCTGCCTGACCGCAGCGGCGGCGGGTTTAAAGCCAAAAGGTAATGAAAAATTTGTGGCGGCCAACGCCAGCGAACCGATTGCCGTCGATTTGACAAGCGTTCGTCGGCTTATACCGCCCTGGTTTTCGACACTGGACATCATTGCTCCATCATAGTTATCGTTTTAAAAACGTTAACGGCCGTAATTAATATCGGCCTAATGATGGGCATCCTACCTCTTCAGGAGTAAGAGAAATTATCTCTGGTCAAAAACGTGGGGATTTCAGTCGAAAAGCTGGCGTTTAATTGATAGTGCTCACAATATTTAAACGCCAGGATTGAGGTTTTACTTATTTACTGCGGTTCGCTGGTCTGACTGTCCTGCGTGGCACCACCGCTGACCGGATAATTGCCGCTGCTGGTGCGCGTGTAGAGAATTTTATAGGTGTCACTGGCGCAGTGACCGACCACCTGCGCATCCGGCTGGTCGCTCTGATCGTTAGGCACTATCGCCAGCGTAAAGCCAGATTCGGGCACGCCGTTGTTGATGATTTTTTGCTGGATATCACTTTTTACTCGCTCACACGAGTCCGGGGCCGCCAGCGCCGGGGCTGCTGCTGCCACCAGCAGCGCAAGTAACCAACGTGAAGTCTTCATAGTCGTCTCCTGAGGTGTGACATTATTTAAAGGATAGCACATACCGTGTAAACGACTGTATTTGCTATTATAATTGAGAAAGATCCCGAATCAGGTAGATAACGTGAAGAAATTACTCTTATTACTCCCTCTGGCATCCTTACTGACCGGCTGCGATGACCCGGCACCACCTGAAGCCTTCACCCCAGAGATGGCGGGCTTTTCCAGCGAGTTTGACTTTGACCCACTGCGTGGACCGGTGAAAGAATTTAGCCAGACGCTGCTCAATGATAAGGGCGAAGTGGCGAAGCGGGTTTCGGCCTCGCTGTCAAAAGAAGGGTGCTTTGATCTGCTGGAACTGCACGACGTCGAAAATGACTCCGGCGTGGCGCTGATTCTGGACGCCAATTTTTATCTGGATGCCCAGACGCACGAGAAAAAAGTGCGCCTGCAGGGTAAATGCCAGCTGGCTGAAATTCCGGCAGCAGGAATGACCTGGGATACCAACGACCGGGGCTTTATCATCGCGGCGAAAGGTCAGGATGTGCAAAAGGAATATCGCTACGATGCCGATGGCTACCCGCTGGCGAAAGTCACTATCGCCAAAGACAAACGACTGGAAGATGAAATCGATCCTCCCGCCGATCCGCGCAAGAAAATGAATTATACGGCGGTAAGCCTGCTGAATAATCATCCGCTCAGTCGGGCAAAACAGACCTGCGATTACGATCGCCATGATAATCCGCTGACCTGCAAATTGCAGATCACCGACGAAAGCGCAGCCCCGCCGGTGGAAATTGAATACACCATTAAAAACGAAATCAAATATTATTAACCCTGACGCGCAGATTACTGCGCGGTAGGTTTTAACAACGTCGAACCTGATGGCTTGTGCGTCTCCAGATATTCATGCTGGAAAATACACATGCGAATGGTGTTACGATATTCACCGTTGATAAAGAATTCATGAATAAGCTCGCCTTCGATTCTGAATCCCAGCTTGCGGTAAATATGAATCGCCTTCTCATTCTCTTTATCAACGATCAAATAGAGCTTATACAGATTTAACACCGTAAAGCCGTAGTCCATCGCCAGCTTCGCGGCCCGTGACGCCAGTCCTTTACCCTGATGCTCCGGGGAGATAATAATCTGGAACTCAGCGCGGCGGTGAACGTGGTTGATCTCCACCAGCTCAACCAGACCGACGTTATCGCCGTCGCACACGACGACAAAACGGCGCTCACTCTGATCGTGAATATGCTTGTCGTAAAGATCGGACAGTTCAACAAAAGCCTCGTACGGCTCTTCAAACCAGTAGCGCATGACGCTGGCATTGTTATCCAGTTGATGCACAAAGCGCAGATCTTCACGCTCAAGAGGGCGGAGCTTAACACTGTCAGTCATCTGAATCCTTTCCTGCAAAATAATGAATTACGGATTGACTGCCCGCCCGGTGCGGCGATCGAGGCAGCGCAGGGTATTCGGTTCCCAGTAGGCATTCACGTTGGCGCTCTGCTGGCATTTATCTTCAGCGTCAAACGCAACGTCCGCTTTGTCCCACTCTTTTTCCGCACGCTTGTTGACCTTCTGGCGTAAAGTGCGGGTATCGTTCCATTGTTCTTTATCCATCGCCGCATTCTGACGGCTTTGGGCGCTGTCGCCCGATTCAATCACCAGTTTGCTGGTTTCGGCATGGACCGGACCAGAAGCGGTATAAACCACGGCAGCCAGTGCCAGCAGAGCGGTCAGGCCCAGACGTTTATTCAGTGTCATTTTCATTGCAGATCCTTTATTCAGTACCTGGAATAGTACCCATAAGCCGATTTTACCCTAAACCCTTCATCCTTCAAGCTGTGCGATAAAAGCGCGGGATTCTCAGGAAAACCTGATTATGCCGTATCATGTCTGAACAAAACCTCACTGAACCGGGCAAATGATTAAAATTACCTTGTTGTTTTTTGTTACCGCCGTTTGCGAAATCGTCGGCTGCTTTCTTCCGTGGCTCTGGCTGAAGCGCGGGGCTACGCCGTTGTTACTGATACCCGCCGGGCTGGCGCTGGCGATGTTCGTCTGGCTGTTGACGCTGCATCCGGCTGCCAGCGGGCGTGTCTACGCCGCTTACGGCGGAGTCTACGTCTGCACCGCGTTGCTATGGTTGCGGCTGGTCGATGGCGTAAAACTCAGCGTTTATGACTGGCTGGGCGCGCTGGTGGCGCTTTGCGGCATGCTGATTATCGTTGCCGGATGGGGGCGCGCCTGAGCGCCTTTTTTGTGATCGACAACGGCTTTTTCGATCTTAATACTTGTATGGTAGTAGTTCAGTTGCGTAAATTCCCTGCATCCCACGAAAAAGATGTAAGGAACAGAAATGAAAATTATTGCCGCAGACGTTTTTGTCACCTGTCCGGGCCGTAACTTTGTTACGTTAAAAATTACTACCGAAGACGGTATTACCGGTCTGGGCGACGCAACGTTAAACGGACGCGAGCTGTCGGTGGCCTCCTATCTGAAAGATCACCTGTGCCCGCAGCTTATTGGTCGCGACGCGCACCGCATCGAAGACATCTGGCAGTTTTTCTACAAAGGGGCGTACTGGCGGCGCGGGCCGGTCACGATGTCGGCAATCTCAGCGGTGGATATGGCGCTGTGGGATATCAAAGCGAAAGCAGCCAACATGCCGTTATATCAGTTGCTGGGCGGCGCTTCGCGTGAAGGTGTCATGGTGTATTGCCACACCACCGGACATTCCCTTGATGACGTCCTTGAAGACTACGCCCGCCACAAAGAGATGGGCTTCAAAGCGATCCGTGTGCAGTGCGGCGTACCGGGCATGAAAACCACCTACGGCATGTCGAAGGGCAAAGGGCTGGCCTATGAGCCAGCCACCAAAGGGCAGTGGCCGGAAGAGCAACTGTGGTCCACTGAAAAGTATCTCGACTTTACGCCCAAACTGTTTGCCGCCGTGCGTGAAAAGTTCGGCTTTAACGAGCATCTGCTGCACGACATGCATCACCGTCTGACGCCGATTGAGGCCGCGCGTTTTGGTAAAAGCATTGAAGATTATCGGCTGTTCTGGATGGAAGATCCGACGCCTGCTGAAAATCAGGAGTGCTTCCGCCTGATCCGCCAGCATACCGTGACGCCAGTGGCGGTCGGCGAAGTCTTTAACAGCATCTGGGACTGCAAACAGCTGATTGAAGAGCAACTTATCGACTATATCCGCACCACCATCACTCACGCGGGCGGGATTACCGGTATGCGCCGCATTGCCGATTTTGCGTCGCTGTATCAGGTGCGCACCGGCTCGCATGGCCCGTCCGATCTCTCTCCGATCTGCATGGCAGCCGCACTGCATTTCGATCTGTGGGTGCCTAATTTCGGCGTTCAGGAATATATGGGCTACTCCGAACAAATGCTGGAAGTCTTCCCGCACAACTGGACCTTTGATAACGGTTATATGCATCCAGGTGATAAGCCGGGTCTGGGCATTGAATTCGATGAAAAGCTGGCCGCGAAATATCCCTACGATCCCGCGTATTTACCGGTAGCCCGCCTGGAAGATGGCACGCTGTGGAACTGGTGAGGAGAAACAAGATGAAAAGCATCGTTATTAAAAAACCCAATGAACTGGTTATTGAAGAGCGTGATTTACCCATGCCAACGGCGGATGAGGTCCGGGTCAGAATTGAACTGGCGGGTATTTGTGGCTCGGACAGCCATATTTATCGTGGTCATAACCCGTTTGCAAAATACCCCAGGGTGATCGGTCATGAGTTTTTCGGCGTCATTGAGGCTGTCGGGGAGGGTGTCTCTTCGCAGCGTCTGGGTGAGCGGGTGTCGGTTGACCCGGTGATCAGTTGTGGTCACTGTTACCCGTGCACCATTGGCAAACCCAATGTCTGCACCAGCCTTGTGGTATTGGGAGTGCATCGCGATGGCGGCTTCAGCCAATATGCTGTGGTGCCAGAACGCAATGCATGGACTATTCCCGACGCGCTGACCTCGCGCCAGGCGGTGATGGTCGAACCTTTTACGATAGCCGCCAATGTCACAGGCCAGATTAATCCCGGAAAAAATGATATCGCGTTAATCTATGGCGCGGGTCCAATGGGGCTTACCTGCGTTCAGGCACTGAAAGGTGTGTATGGCGTGAAACAGATCATCGTCACTGACCGTATCGATGAACGTCTGGCAATGGCCGAGCAAAACGGTGCCGACTGGACGATTAATAACGGGCAGCAGTCTCTTCAAAAAGCACTGGAAGAGAAAGGCATTAAACCGACGCTGATTATCGACGCGGCGTGCCATCCTTCGATTTTGCAGGAAGCGATTTCTCTGGCATCGCCAGCGGCGCGTATTGCTATTATGGGTTTTTCCAGTGAACCCTGTGAAATTATCCAGCAGGGGATCACCGGAAAAGAATTATCCATTTTTTCTTCCCGTTTGAATGCCAATAAATTTCCAGTCGTTATCGACTGGTTGACCAAAGGGCTGATCGACCCTGAAAAACTCATTACCCATACTTTTGACTATCACCACGTTACCGACGCCATTGATTTATTTGAACGCGATCAGCGCAAATGCTGCAAAGTTTTGCTGACGTTTTCTCAATAAGTCCGTGTAGCCGAAGCGTGGTACACATCTTACCTCTCTGAGATAGCCAATATGACGCAACTTAAACATGAACGAAGCACTAAAGATTTAGTGAGAGCCGCCGTATCAGGATGGCTGGGAACTGCATTGGAGTTTATGGATTTCCAGCTTTATTCTCTTGGCGCAGCACTGGTATTCCATGAAATATTTTTCCCGGAGCAGTCTGCAGCGATGGCGCTTATTCTGGCCATGGGCACTTATGGTGCGGGATATATTGCACGCATTATCGGCGCATTTATTTTTGGCCGAATGGGCGACACCATCGGGCGTAAAAAGGTGCTGTTTATCACCATCACTATGATGGGGATCTGTACCACCTTAATCGGCGTACTGCCGACCTATGCGCAGATCGGCATTTTTGCGCCAGTACTGCTGGTCACTTTGCGTATCATTCAGGGGTTGGGTGCGGGTGCGGAAATTTCAGGTGCAGGCACCATGCTGGCTGAGTACGCGCCCAAAGGGAAGCGCGGCATCATTTCTTCACTGGTGGCGATGGGAACAAACTGCGGCACGCTGAGTGCAACGGCAATCTGGGCGGTGATGTTTTTCGTCCTCGATCGGGAACAACTCCTGGCATGGGGCTGGCGTGTGCCGTTTCTGGCGAGCGTCGTGGTAATGATCTTTGCAATCTGGCTGCGTTTTAACCTGAAAGAGAGTCCGGTATTCGAGAAGGTCAATGATGGAGAACATGCGCCAGCAAAAATCGATCCGCAGCAAAATACGTTAGGCGCCATGTTTAAAAGCAAATCGTTCTGGCTGGCTACCGGGCTGCGATTTGGTCAGGCAGGGAATTCCGGGTTAATCCAGACGTTTCTTGCCGGTTATTTAGTACAAACGCTGCTGTTTGATAAAAGTATTCCTACTGATGCGTTAATGATCAGTTCGGTTATCGGTTTTATCACTATTCCGTTACTGGGTTGGCTGTCGGATAAATTTGGTCGCCGTCTGCCTTATATTATTCTGAATATCTCAGCAATTGTGCTGGCGTGGCCGATGCTGTCAATTATTGTCGACAGCAGCTACAAGCCCGGCGTCATTATGGCGGCGTTAATCGTCATTCATAATTTCGCGGTGCTGGGTCTGTTCGCACTGGAAAATATCACTATGGCGGAAATGTTTGGCTCCCGTAATCGTTTTACCCGAATGGCGATTGCCAAAGAGGCCGGGGGTTTAGTCGCCGTGGGTTTTGGGCCGGTGCTGGCAGGTATTTTCTGCAACATGACCGGTTCATGGTGGCCAATTCTGGCGATGGTTATCATTTATTCTCTCATCGGTTTGCTGTCGGCGTTCCTGATGCCGGAGGTCAAAGATCGCGATTTAAGCCTTGTTAACGATGCCGCCGATGTCACGCACGCCAGCAAAGCCGCTCAGGTTCACCACTACAGTTAAAACTGACAGAAGGGGCGTCAAATGACGCCCCTTCTGACACATTTGGTTACCATTCTAGATGAGGTAGTCGTTAAATCCTGTCGCAAATCATAAAGTGATTTTCGCGACATCGTAATCTAATGAACCACCGTTTCATTTATCAAAACGAGTATTATCATGCAAACCAGATTGTTAAAGGCAAAAGCAACGCTACCCGGCTACGACCGCAGTAAACTGGTCGCCCGCATTGTTCACCTCGGTTTTGGCGCTTTTCACCGTGCGCATCAGGGCGTTTACGCCGATATCCTGGCGTCTGAACACGCCAGCGACTGGGGATATATTGAGGTGAATCTTATCGGCGGCGAGCAGCAGATTGCCGATCTCAGACAGCAGGATAACCTTTATACGGTGGCGGAAATGTCCGCCGATGCCTGGACCGCCCGTGTCGTGGGCGTGGTAAAAGAAGCGCTTCATGCGCAGGTCGATGGACTTGAAACCGTGCTGGCAAAAATGTGCGAGCCGCAAATTGCTATCGTCTCGCTGACCATCACTGAAAAAGGGTACTGCCACTCACCGGCCACCGGACAACTGATGCTCGATCATCCGTTAATCGCCGGGGACCTGGAGCAGCCGCAGCAGCCAAAATCGGCGGTCGGCGTGGTGGTGGAAGCGCTGGCGCGTCGCAAAGCCGCTGGCCTGCCAGCGTTCAGCGTGATGTCCTGCGACAACATGCCGGAAAACGGTCATGTCATGCGCAACGTGGTATGTGCCTATGCTCGTGCGCTGAATGACGATCTGGCGAACTGGATCGAGCAGAACGTGACGTTCCCCTCCACGATGGTTGACCGCATTGTTCCCGCCGTTACGCCGGAAACGCTGGATAAAATCGAGCAGCTGACCGGCGTGCGCGATCCGGCTGGCGTGGCCTGCGAGCCTTTCCGTCAGTGGGTGATTGAAGATAACTTCGTGGCCGGTCGCCCGGCCTGGGAAAAAGCCGGTGCCGAACTGGTGGCTGACGTCATTCCTTTCGAAGAAATGAAGCTGCGTATGCTCAACGGCAGTCACTCCTTCCTGGCGTATCTCGGCTATCTGGCGGGCTATCAACATATTAATGACTGTATGGAAGATGAGAATTATCGCCGTGCCGCCCATGCGCTGATGCTTCAGGAACAGGCTCCGACGCTGAAAGTTCAGGGGGTTGATTTACGCCGCTATGCGGATTTACTGATTGAGCGCTACAGCAACCCGGCACTGCGTCACCGTACCTGGCAAATCGCGATGGACGGTAGCCAGAAGCTGCCGCAGCGTATGCTCGACTCCGTGCGCTGGCATCTGGCGAATAACGGTCATTTCGATTTGCTGGCGCTGGGCGTCGCGGGCTGGATGCGTTATGTCGGCGGTGTGGATGAGAAGGGCGAAGCGATTGAAGTCTGCGATCCGCTGCTGAATGTCATTCAGGCGGCGGTGAACGCCAGTGAAGAAGGAACCGCGCGCGTTCAGGCTCTGCTGGGCATTGACGCCATCTTTGGCACCGCGTTGCCTGATAACAGTGAATTTGTGGCTAAGGTTACCCAGGCGTATCAGTCGCTGCTGGCGCAGGGGGCGAAAGCCACCGTGGCGCACTATGCTTCCGGGCGGTAAAAACCAGGCCGGGCGGCGCAATGCTGCCCGGCTTAGCCTTTAATCTTCACTAAACCAGTCGCTGTTTTCCTGACGGATCAACTCCACGGAACCGCTGATTTCCTGCAAATGCAGCGCCATCGCATTCTCGACCGCATCGGCATCGCGCTGTTGTAGCGACGTAAAAATGTCCAGATGCTGGCGCAACAGCATTTCCGGCGGCGAAACGTGATCGAGACTCATATAGCGCACCCGATCGATCGTCGCCTTGATGTTTTCGACGGTGTCCCACGCCAGCTGGCAGTCGGCAATCAGAGCCAGCTTCTGGTGAAACTCATCGTCAAGCTGAAAGAAATCGTTAAGCTGCTTACGCTCAATGGCGATGCGCTGCTGATGCAGATTCTGTTCAAGCTGATAAATATGATTGTCATTAATCATGGTGGCGGCGCGGCGGGCCACGGCTCGTTCAATGGCCTGGCGTACAAAGCAGCCATTACGGACCTGCGCCAGCGAAATTTTATTCACGTAGCTGCCGCGCTGCGGGCGGATCTGAATCAAACCGTTTTCCGCGAGCTTTATAAAGGCTTCGCGCACCGGCTGACGGGAAACGTCGAAACGCACTGAGATCTCTTTCTCGGAAAGCGGCGTGCCGGGCGCAATCAAACAGTGGACGATATCCCGGCGTAAAATACGATAGATCTGCTGATTAACAGGCTGTACTGGATTCAGTTGCGTTTCGAAGGTCATTCGTTCTTACTTTTTAAAAGGTTAACCGGCTAACTTTACCACCGTTTCGCATGATTCTGTACCCGGCCTTGCGACCGGGCGATAAATTACCCTTTGTACACGCTTAAGCCCGCCAGGGTCTGACTGACTGGCATCATTTCCAGGGTATTAATGTTGACGTGTTTCGGCAGGGTGGCGACCCACCAGACCGCTTCTGAAACGTCTTCAGCGGTGAGCGGATGGGCGTTTTCATAGGTTTTACTGGCTTTCTCGTCGTCGCCTTTAAAACGCACGTTGGAAAACTCAGTGCCACCGACCAGTCCTGGTTCAATATTGGTCACCCGCAGCGCCGTTCCGTGCAGGTCGGTGCGCAGGTTAAGGCTGAACTGACGGACAAACGCTTTGGTAGCACCGTAAACGTTGCCGCCTGCGTAAGGCCAGCTTCCGGCCGTGGAACCCAGATTAATAATGTGGCCGCGATTGCGCTCAACCATGCCAGGCAGCACCGCGCGGGTCATGTACACCAGACCTTTATTGTTGGTGTCGATCATGTTTTCCCAGTCTTCCACGCTGGCCTTGTGGGCGGGCTCCATGCCGAGTGCCAGTCCGGCATTGTTCACCAGAATATCGATTTCACGCCATTCGGCGGGCAGGGAGGCCAGTTTTTCTTCAATCGCCGCCCGGTCGCGCACGTCTAACTGAAGCGGAAAAATCGCCTCGCCCAGTTCTTTTTTCAGCGCCTGCAAACGTTCTTCGCGACGTCCGGTGGCAATGACTTTATGCCCGTTTTCAACAAAGCGACGAGTGATGCTTTCACCGAAACCCGCCGTTGCGCCTGTTACCAGAATAATCATCTTACTGTTCCTCAACGCTTTTTATGTTGTATACCCGTTATACTTCATGTTGCAGGTACGTTGACTGCGTTTACTCACCCGAACCACTTACAACAGTAAGCTCATCGGGATTCGTTCTCATGCCGCCTTCCTGCAACGTGAATTGTTCAGGGTATATAACCTTAACATGTGTTCCCTGATTGAAGGAAACCGAAGAAGTGTGGCAAAAAAATGCCGCCTGCGATTGGATCAACGAGGCATCCACGTTATTTTTGTGCGAATGACCGAAATACCGCCACCGGGCTTCTGGAGAAAATCATGCTGGAAAATAATCCGTTTTTACACGTCAGTTCCTTGCCCTGGCAGGCTCCGCCTTTTGACCAGATTGATGACAGCCACTACCGCCCGGCGTTTGATGAAGGGCTGCGGATAAAGCGTGAAGAGGTTGCGGCGATTGCCCGTCAATCCGCCGCCGCCGATGTCGACAATACGCTGGTTGCCCTTGAGCGCAGCGGCCAGTTACTTAACCGCGTCACCAGCGTCTTTTTTGCGATGTCACATGCGCATACTAACGATACAATTCAGGCGCTGGACGAAGCCTTTTCCGCCGAACTGGCGGCGCTGGCGAACGATATTTACCTCAACGATGCGCTGTTTCAGCGTATCGAAACGATCTGGCAGCAGCGGCAGTCGCTGGGGCTGGATGCAGAATCACTGCGGCTGGTGGAGGTGGTCAGGCAGCAGTTTGTACTGGCGGGGGCGACCCTCGGCGAAGCGGATAAATCGGCGTTGAAAGCGTTAAATACCGAGGCCGCCACCCTGACCAGCCAGTTTAATCAACGCCTGATGGCGGCGAACAAAGCGGGTGGGCTGGTCGTTGACGATCCGCATCTGCTGGCAGGGCTTAGCGACGAAGAAATTGCCATTGCCGCTGCCACTGCACGCGAAAAGGGGCTGGCGGATCGCTGGCTGCTGCCGCTGCTGAACACCACCCAGCAACCGGCGCTGGCAGCGTTAAGCCACCGCCAGACGCGGGAAAAACTGTTTACCCTCGGCTGGTCGCGGACGGAAAAAAACGATGCCAATGACACCCGCGCGCTGATCCTGCGGCTGGTTGACGTCCGGGCAAAGCAGGCCGAGCTGTTGGGCTTTGGCAGCTATGCAGGCTGGAAAATTGCCGATCAGATGGCAAAAACGCCGGATGCGGCCCTGGCGTTTATGCGTAAAATCACCCCTGCCGCGCGTAATCGTGCGCAGCATGAACTGAGCGAAATTCAGCAGGTGATTGACAGTCAGAGCGGCGGTTTTAGCGCCCGCGCATGGGACTGGGATTTTTATGCCGGGCAGGTGCGCCAGCAAAAATATGCTTTTGACGAATCCGCCGTCAAACCTTATCTCGAATTAAACACGGTGCTGGAGGAGGGCGTTTTCTGGACCGCCTCACAGCTTTTCGGCATCCGTTTCGTTGAGCGCCATGATATTCCGGTGTATCACCCCGACGTGCGCGTCTGGGAGATTTTCGACAATAATAATGAAAGCATGGCGCTGTTCTACGGCGATTTCTTTGCCCGTGAATCCAAGAGCGGCGGGGCGTGGATGGGCAATTTTGTTGACCAGTCCACGCTGCTCGGCACTGGGCCGGTGATTTATAACGTCTGCAACTACCAGAAACCGGCGGCGGGTCATAGCGCGCTGATTTCCTGGGATGATGTGATTACCCTGTTCCACGAGTTCGGTCATACCCTGCACGGTTTATTTGCCCGTCAGCGTTATGCCAGTCTTTCCGGGACCAATACGCCCCGCGATTTCGTGGAGTTCCCGTCGCAAATCAACGAGCACTGGGCAAGGCATCCGCAGGTATTTGCCCGCTATGCCCGTCATCACCAGACCGGGGAGCCAATGCCGCAGGCGCTACAGGAGAAAATGCTGAACGCTGCGCATTTCAATAAAGGCTATGAAATGACCGAGTTGCTCAGCGCCGCGCTGCTGGATATGAACTGGCACAGCGTCTCGTCAAGTGAAGTGCCGGACGACGTGAACGCCTTTGAAACCGCGGCGATTCACCGGGAAAACCTGGATTTACCTGCCGTGCCGCCACGCTATCGCAGTAGTTACTTTGCCCATATTTTTGGCGGCGGCTACGCTGCGGGTTATTACGCCTACCTGTGGACGCAGATGCTGGCGGATGATGGCTATCAGTGGTTTGTTGAGCAGGGCGGATTAAGTGCGCAGAACGGTCAGCGTTTTCGCGAGGCGATTTTGTCGCGCGGCAACAGCGAAGATTTAGAAGCGCTTTATCGCCAGTGGCGCGGTAGCGATCCGCGCATTGAGCCGATGTTACAAAATCGTGGATTAAGCGGTCTTAACTAAAATAAAAGAACGGGCAAATGCCCGTTCTTTTATGGGTACGCAGACTGACTTAAGTTAAATATCGTCAGGGGTATTCAGCACAACCATTTCTAATGCACTGCGGTAGATGTCCAGTTTGACGATATCGGATTCTGTTTCCAGCCGTACAATCAGCTCCAGAATGATATCTTTATTATTCACAACGGTTTTTTTAGACATAAGATGTTGCGTAATCTCAGAAATGACTTTTTGCCCGGCATCATCATGACTGTAAGGAAACGCTAACGGGGAGCTATGGTCGACTTCTTGTGTAGACATTTTGTATGTTGCACCGTGCATAGTTAATAATTGTGGGGATCACCCGACGTTGCGGGTGGTCTTAAAATCAACGTATTTAAACTAGTCACAAACCGGCAAATGTACAAATGCGAAAGCAAAAATAATTTTAAAAAATCTAAATAAATAACAATGCTGTAACTTTTTTCATCGGGTCAGAGAGACAGCGGCCTCCCGGTAAAAAAAACGCCCCCACCGATGGCGAAATAACCCCACCACAACTATTCTCAAATTATCTCCCGAAAGGGAATGCACGGTGAACAAAACCTGCCCATCCTGGTGCTGTTTTTTTGATCCCGCTGCTTAGCGACACTGACAATAAATAAGGATGCTTATGCTATGGCTTGAACAAGGTCTCTACGTCAGGATGCAGGAGCTGGAAAATGGTCCGCGCCCGCTGCCCCTACAAAGCGGCTTTAATAGTGAAACGGCTTATCGCGTGTTGGGATGTTTTAACCCGTCAGAAACCTCTGATGCCTACTACATTCTGGCAAACGACCGCGATGAAATTTGGTTCATCTGCAACCGCCATATCCGGGTTGTTGAACTGAATAACGACATCAAAGACTTCCGCTACACGCTTACAGCCCTTCGTCATTAATCTTCTGTCCGGGCCGCCGGGACGCTGGCGGCTTTACTCTTATCCTCCCTCTGCGCTTTCCGGTACTGCACGGGCGATACCCCGAAATGCTGGCGGAAATGGTGGCGCAACCCGCTGGCATGACTGAATCCGGTCAGTTCCGCAATGGCGTCAACAGAATGGCGGCTGGTGGTCAGATAATCCTGGGCGCAGCGCAGGCGCTCACGCAAAATCCAGCGGGCAGGCGTGGTGCCGGTTGCTTCCTCAAAGCGCCGGAGCAGGGTGCGGGGACTCATTCCGGCTCGTTGCGCCAGTGAATCCACACTGTGCGGCCGGGCAAGATGCTGGTGAAGATAGTCAAACAGCTGGCCCAGGGAGCGGCTTTCCCGCGCCTTCGCTACCGGGCGCTGCGTCTGCTGGGCCTGCGAACCGTCGCGATGTGGTTGGATCACCAGCCGACGCGCCACGCTGTTCGCCTTCTCCAGACCAAAATCCTCACGCACCACATGCAGACAGAGATCGATACCCGCCGCGCTGCCCGCCGAGGTCATTACCCGCTGCTGATCGATATACAGCACATCGTTAATCACATGAATGTCGGGAAAACGCTGCTGTAAAATCCCGGTATAGCGCCAGTGGGTGGTGGCTTTCAGGCCCGCCAGCAGCCCGGCCGCCGCCAGCACGAATACCCCGGAACAAATCGACACCATCCGGCAGCCGCGGGCGTGTGCCTGGCGTAAGGCTTGCACCAGGGGCTCAGGCACCGGCGCATCAGGGCTGCGCCAGCCAGGCACGATGATGGTATTCGCCAGGCTTAGCAGATCCAGCCCGCCATCGGTCATGAGGCGAATGCCGCCCGTTGCCCGCATCTCCCCGGCGTCTACGGCAGCGACGCTAAACTGATACCAGTCGTCACCAAATTCCGGGCGCGGCAGCCCGAAAATTTCGACCGCCACGCCAAATTCAAACGTACACAGCCCGTCGTAAGCCAGGGCGACAACATGATGCGGGCAATTTGTCATAATTCGGGCGTTTTCTGGCATAGCGGAGGGCGGTCTTCCAACGGTTTTTTTGATGAGATAATGGGTATCATAAACCCGGAGAATATACCATGAGTGATGTTACCCGTTATCCCGCCGCCAGCGCTGACGCCGCAGCCGACCATTTTTCCCGCCGACTGAGTTTCGAAACCGACTGTTCGGACGTCTACCACGCCATGGCGCAACGGCAGCAGGATTTTGTGTTGCTGCACGCCATCGGCAGCCCGCAAAGCTTCGCCCGCCAGCATATTCCCGGCGCGCTGCATCTGCCTCATGCGGAGATCAACGCGCAGCGCCTGGCGCAGTGGCCGGAAGAGACGCTGTTTGTCGTTTATTGCGCCGGACCGCACTGTAACGGGGCGGATAAAGCCGCGCTAAATATTGCCCGGCTGGGGCGACCGGTGAAAATCATGCTGGGCGGGATGACCGGCTGGCAGGATGAAGGTTTTGCTTTTAACGTGGCTCCTGAAGCATGAACGTGAATATTATTCACGTCATATGAAAAATTCTCCTTTGCACGGCGGGCGGTATTATGTCATCTTTCGGACATATAGCCATCCAGAAGTCTGGATGTTCACAAAGTGAATTATCACTACAGGCAATTACTCTGGCTGTAGCAAAGGAGAAAGTATGTCAGCTCAACATGGTCCGTACCGCGCAGATATCGTCGGCAGTTTTTTACGCCCGGAAAGCATTAAGCTGGCGCGTCAGCAGCTGGCAAAAGGGGAGATCTCCGCCCGGCAACTGCGTGCGGTGGAGGATTCAGCGATCCGCGAAGTCGTCCAGCACCAGTGTGACTGCGGCCTGCATGTCGTCACCGACGGTGAATTCCGCCGCGCGTGGTGGCATTTCGATTTCTTCGACGGCTTGCAGGGCGTTGAGCGTTACGATTCCGACAAAGGCATCCAGTTTAACGGCGTGCAGACCAAAGCCCACGGCGTGCGCGTGACCGGCAAACTGGGTTTTGGCGATCACCCGATGCTGGAAGATTTTCGCTATCTGAAAAGCATCAGCGGCAGCGCTGAACCAAAAATGACCATCCCGTCACCGAGCGTGCTGCATTTTCGCGGCGGACGTAAAGATATTGATGCCAGCGTTTACCCGGATCTGGCCGACTATTTTGACGATCTGGCAACGACCTGGCGTGATGCGATCCATGCCTTTTACGCGGCGGGCTGCCGCTATTTGCAGCTTGATGATACCGTCTGGGCCTATTTATGCTCGGACGACCAGCGTCGCCAGGTGCGCGAGCGCGGCGAAGATCCTGATGAACTGGCGCACATCTATGCCCGCGTGCTGAACCGCGCTTTGGAAGGTAAACCCGCAGATCTGACCATCAGCCTGCACGTTTGCCGGGGCAACTTCCGCTCAACGTGGATCTCAGAAGGCGGCTACGAGCCGGTGGCAGAAGTGCTGTTCGGCTCGGTAAACGTTGATGCCTTCTTCCTGGAATATGATAACGATCGCTCCGGTGATTTTGCCCCACTGCGCTTCATCCGTCCGGGCCACCAGCAGGTGGTGCTGGGTCTGATCACCACTAAAAATGGCGAACTGGAAAATCCTGAAGGGATTAAAAGCCGGTTGCAGGAAGCGGCAAAATACGTGGATTTGAAACAGATTTGCCTCAGCCCGCAGTGCGGTTTTGCCTCCACGGAAGAGGGTAATTCCCTGACGGAACAGCAGCAGTGGGACAAAGTCCGTCTGGTGACGGGCATTGCCGCCCAGGTCTGGTAATCACTTTACCCGGTACGGCGTTGCACTTTTATAAGGCAACGCTGTGCCAGAATAACGCTTTTGCCTCCATTCTCTGCGCGACCCTGCCGCATCTTCACGCATTTTCATACCTGGCATCCTTTTTGCCTTATCTCTCCTGAGTCAATTCTTTGGTCTGGGTTTTTTGAATATTCAGGAGTGAATTATGCAACGTCGCACGTTATTAAAAGCCTTCGCACTCTCCGCCTCTGTCGTCAGCATGGGAATGACCTTTAGCGTCTATGCTGCGGATACCATTAAAGTCGGCATTATGCATTCGCTGTCCGGGACGATGGCGATTTCCGAAACACCGTTAAAAGACGTGGCGCTGATGACCATTGATGAAATCAATGCGAAGGGTGGCGTGCTGGGCAAAAAGCTGGAGCCGGTGGTGGTTGACCCGGCGTCTAACTGGCCGCTGTTTGCTGAAAAAGCACGCCAGCTTTTGTCCCAGGATAAAGTCGCGGTGGTCTTTGGCTGCTGGACGTCCGTTTCGCGTAAGTCAGTTTTGCCGGTGTTTGAAGAGCTGAACGGGCTGTTGTTTTACCCGGTGCAGTATGAGGGTGAAGAGATGTCGCCTAACGTGTTTTACACCGGCGCGGCGCCGAACCAGCAGGCTATTCCGGCGGTGGAGTATCTGATGAGCGAAGATGGCGGCAGTGCAAAACGCTTCTTCCTGCTGGGGACTGACTACGTGTATCCGCGCACCACCAATAAAATCCTGCGCGCTTTCCTGCATTCAAAAGGCGTGCAGGATAAAGATATCGAAGAAGTGTATACCCCGTTCGGCCACAGCGATTATCAGACCATCGTCGCCAATATCAAAAAATTCTCGGCGGGCGGCAAGACGGCCGTGGTTTCAACCATTAACGGCGATTCCAACGTTCCCTTTTATAAAGAGCTGGCGAATCAGGGGCTGAAGGCCACCGACGTGCCGGTAGTGGCGTTCTCGGTGGGCGAAGAAGAACTGCGCGGCATTGATACCAAACCGCTGGTTGGCAATCTGGCGGCGTGGAATTACTTCGAATCCATTGATAATCCGACCAACCAGAAATTTGTCGCCGATTACAAAGCCTGGGCCAAAGCCCGCAAACTGCCGAATGCGGATACCGTTGTGACCAACGATCCGATGGAAGCCACCTGGGTGGGGCTGCATATGTGGGCGCAGGCGGTTGAAAAAGCCGGGACCACCGATGTGGATAAGGTGCGTGACGCGATGGCAGGACAGACTTTTGCCGCGCCGTCCGGGTTTACGCTGACCATGGATAAAACCAATCACCATCTGCACAAACCGGTCATGATTGGCGAAATTGAGAATAACGGCCAGTTTAACGTGGTCTGGCAAACCGAGGAGCCGGTCCGCGCCCAGCCGTGGAGTCCCTTCATTCCCGGAAACGATAAAAAATCTGAAAGCCCGGTAAAAACGGCAGGTCAATGATTTTTTGCCCTCCCACGGGAGGGCCAGTTTCTGGAGAGACGATGATGATGAACGCCATGCGCATACTGTGCGGTTTATTATTCCTGACCGGGCTACTGTCCGTAAGCGCGCAGGCGTCGGATGCGGACGATTTTGTGGCCGCCAGCCGGACGCAACAGGCTACGCTGCTGGAGCAGTGGGCCGGAAAACCCCAGGCGGCGCGCATTCCCTTTCTACGGGCGCTGGTTGCTGAAAACCTCAGTGCCGACAGCCAGCACCACGCCTTTACGCTGCAAGGCGATCGTCCGGTTGCGTTGGGTGAGGCGAAGGCCGCAGAGGGCAACCTTAAAAAAGTACGTCTGACCAATCGCCTGCGCACGCTCGCGGCTGCAACCCTTGCCAGCCATCTGATAATAAGTGACAACGTCACAGAAAGGCGGGCCGCGGCAAAAACATTACGCCGTGATGCCCAGCCTGCCATGTTGACATTGCTGGAGCAGCGCGCGAAAGCTGAGCCGGATGACAGCGTGCGCGAAGAATTAACCCTCGCGCTGGCCATATTGCAACTGGCCAGCCCGGACGCTGCGCTGCGCCGCACGGCGGCTATTACGCTCGGAGAATCAACCGATCCCGAAATCCAGTCGCGGCTGGTGCCCTTTACCGACCCGCAGAACGAGCCTGACGCCAGCGTGCGCCAGGCCGCCGCAGACAGCCTGAAGCAGATTAAACAGCGGCTGCTCTTAGGCGACCTGCTGGGTCAGGCATTTATGGGACTGTCGCTGGGATCGATTCTGCTGCTGGCGGCGCTGGGACTGGCGATCACCTACGGGCTGCTCGGCGTCATCAATATGGCCCACGGCGAAATGCTGATGCTGGGCGCGTACAGCAGCTGGCTGGTGCAGCAGGCGATGAGCCAGCTTACGCCGCAGTGGCTGGCATTTTATCCGCTGGTGGCGCTGCCGATTGCTTTTGGCGTAACGGCGGGTATCGGCATGTTGCTGGAGCGCACTGTTATCCGCCATTTGTACGGCCGCCCGCTGGAAACGCTGCTGGCGACGTGGGGCATCAGCCTGATGCTGATCCAACTGGTGCGGATGTTGTTTGGTGCCCAGAACGTTGAGGTCGCAAACCCTGGCTGGCTGTCCGGCGGAATTCAGGCGTTGCCGAATCTGATCCTGCCATGGAACCGGGTTGTGGTGCTGGGATTCGTCCTGCTGGTGCTGTTCTTTACCTGGCTGATCCTCAATAAAACGCGGCTTGGCATGAATGTGCGGGCGGTCACGCAAAACCGGGCGATGGCAGCTTGCTGCGGCGTGCCGACCGGGCGCGTTGACATGCTGGCCTTTGGCCTCGGCTCCGGCATTGCCGGACTTGGCGGCGTGGCGTTATCTCAACTGGGGAATGTCGGCCCGGAACTCGGTCAGGGGTATATTATCGACTCCTTCCTGGTGGTAGTGCTGGGCGGTGTCGGCCAGCTTGCCGGTAGCGTCGCGGCGGCGTTTGGTCTGGGAATATTCAATAAAATTCTCGAACCGCAAATGGGCGCGGTACTCGGCAAAATCCTCATTCTGGTGCTGATCATTTTGTTTATTCAGAAACGTCCGCAGGGGCTGTTTGCCCTGAAAGGGAGGGTCATCGATTAATGAGCCAGCCTTTAACGTTAACGGTGGCGCAGAAAGCGCCACGCACTCTGCGCGTGGTCGGCGGCCTGCTGATGGCGGCGCTGTTGATCCTGCCATTTCTGGCGCTGCTGCCCGCCGATCACCCGCTGGCGCTCTCAACCTGGGCGCTGACCCTGACCGGAAAAATCCTCTGCTACGCGGTGGTGGCGGTGGCACTGGATCTGGTCTGGGGCTACGCCGGATTGCTGTCGCTGGGTCACGGCATCTTTTTTGCCCTCGGCGGCTACGCGATGGGCATGTATCTGATGCGCCAGGCCGCTGGCGACGGTTTGCCCGCGTTTATGTCCTTCCTTTCCTGGAGTGAACTACCGTGGTTCTGGTGGGGAACGCAGCATTTTGCCTGGGCACTGGTGCTGATCGTGCTGGTGCCGGGGCTGCTGGCGCTGGTGTTTGGTTACTTTGCGTTTCGCTCGAAAATCAAAGGGGTCTATTTTTCCATCATGACCCAGGCGCTGACCTTCGCCGGGATGCTGCTGTTTTTTCGTAATGAAACCGGCTTCGGCGGCAACAATGGCTTCACCGGCTTTACCACTCTCCTCGGATTCCCCGTGGCGGCGACCTCAACCCGCGTGGCGCTGTTTCTGGCGACGGTGCTACTGCTGATGCTGTCGCTCTGCGTGGGATATGCGCTGGCCCGGAGTAAATTCGGGCGGGTTCTCACCGCCGTGCGCGATGCCGAAAACCGGCTGATGTTCTGTGGCTACGATCCGCGTGGCTTCAAACTGCTGGTCTGGACTCTGTCCGCCGTGCTTTGCGGGCTGGCGGGTGCGCTGTACGTTCCGCAGGTCGGGATTATCAATCCTGGCGAAATGTCGCCGACCAATTCCATTGAGGCAGCGATTTGGGTGGCGCTCGGCGGACGCGGCACGCTGATCGGCCCGGTGCTGGGCGCGGGTCTGGTGAACGGAGCCAAAAGCCTGTTTACGGTGGCGATGCCGGAATACTGGCAACTTTTCCTTGGATTGATATTTATTGTGGTCACGCTGTTTTTACCGCGCGGCGTTATTGGCCTGCTGCGAAAAGGAGAGAAGTAATGCAACCTGATGCCGGTCTTTTCACTCGCCAGCAACCGACCGACCGTTTTCGCGATCGCACCGATCCGGTTCTCCAGCTGGAGAACATCAACGTGAACTTTGATGGTTTTCAGGCGCTGACTAATCTCTCGCTGCAAATCGGCGTGGGCGAACTGCGCTGCGTGATTGGTCCAAACGGCGCGGGTAAAACCACGCTGATGGACGTGATCACCGGAAAAACCCGGCCACAAAGCGGCCGCGCGCTTTACGACCAGTCGCTGGAACTGACCCGGCTCGACCCCATTGAGATTGCCCGGCGGGGGATCGGACGGAAATTCCAGAAACCCACGGTATTTGAAGCGCTGACCGTTGCCGAAAACCTCGAACTGGCGCTCAAAACCGATAAATCCGTGCTGGCGACACTGCGCGCACGCTTAAACAGCGAGCAGCAGGATCGGATTGACGAAACGCTGCGGCTGCTCCGCCTGCATGGCGAGCGCGATCGTCGTGCCGGGCTTTTATCCCACGGGCAAAAGCAGTTTCTGGAAATCGGTATGCTGCTGGTGCAGGAGCCGCATCTGTTGCTGCTGGATGAACCTGCCGCAGGAATGACCGATGCGGAAACGGAATATACCGCCGAACTGTTTCGCCAGCTGGCGGGGAAGCACTCGCTGATGGTGGTGGAGCATGACATGGGGTTTGTAGAGACCATCGCCGACCGCGTGACCGTGCTGCATCAGGGGCAGGTGCTGGCAGAAGGCTCATTGCGGGAAGTGCAGGCCAATGAACAGGTGATCGACGTTTATCTTGGGCGCTGAGGAGCCATCATGTTACAGGTTAATGAACTGCATCAATATTACGGTGGCAGCCACATTTTGCGCGGCGTCAGTTTTACCGCGCAAACGGGTGAGATCACCTGTCTGTTAGGCCGTAACGGCGTGGGCAAAACCACGTTGCTGAAATGTCTGATGGGGCTGATCCCGGCGCGCAGCGGCGCGGTGATCTGGCAGGACCGCCACATCACCACCCGCAAACCGCACCAGCGGGTACAGGCGGGCATAGGCTACGTTCCGCAGGGGCGGGAAATCTTCCCCCGCCTGACGGTGGAAGAAAATCTGCTGATGGGGCTGTCCCGCTTCCCGGCACGCGAGGCCCGCAGCGTGCCGGAGGATATTTACGCGCTGTTCCCGGTACTCAAAGAGATGAAGCACCGGCGCGGCGGTGATTTATCAGGGGGGCAGCAGCAGCAGCTGGCGATAGGCCGCGCGCTGGCCAGCCGACCGCAGCTATTGATCCTGGATGAGCCTACTGAAGGTATACAGCCATCGGTGATTAAAGAGATCGGCGCGGTGATCCGTCAGTTAGCCAGCCGGGGCGATATGGCCATTCTGCTGGTCGAACAGTTTTATGATTTTGCCGCAGAGCTGGCGGACAGCTATTTGTTAATGTCGCGGGGCGCTATTGTCCAGCAAGGGCGCGGTATCAATATGGAGAACGAGGGCGTCAGAGGCATGGTAGCAATATAAAAGGGTGCAATGAGGACCAGACCCGGCAACCGGCACGCGGGGATTGCTCCCCGCGCGTTAGCTATTTTCTCGGTTCGTAAGCGAGAAACCAAGCACTGTGATACACAGCACGATGATTGCCACAAGGGCGTATTTCGTCAGCATGTTATTGCCTCCGTGCAGAAAAGAGACTAACATCCGAGTTGTCTGGTTCGGATGTAGGCCTCAGGTGGATAGAAATATCTCCTGGGGCTTTTATCTTTCCGAACTCTGATAAAGGCCTGAGACCGGAAAGCCTCAAGCACCCGCCTGCATAATATCCCTGAAATAATGTCTGACCAGCCTGTCTGCGGGGTTTATTTACCGCTTGCGAGGCGACTCGCAAAGCTTAATTAACCTGAATAGCACTGTTGCACGGCTTAATATTCATTCCACGAATAATCATCAGCCAGGCCAGAACGATTGCGGCCATCAATATCACAAATAATGACCAGTGGGGCAGGTGGGTTAATATCAACCCCGTGGCTAACGGGTTTGCCGCTGCACCCAGCCAGCCTAATGCCTGGGCGGAGAAATAACTGGCTTTCATGCCGGACGGGGCGATGTTATCAATTAGCATATATTCACCGGGCGCATAAATAATTTCCCCCACGGTAA
This sequence comes from Superficieibacter sp., assembly GCF_032071645.1. Lineage (NCBI taxonomy): Bacteria > Pseudomonadati > Pseudomonadota > Gammaproteobacteria > Enterobacterales > Enterobacteriaceae > Superficieibacter > Superficieibacter sp. The sequence goes on along the minus strand of NZ_DAMAPU010000001.1, from coordinate 669,906 downwards.
ACACGGCGGCGGATAATCCCCAGAAAATCAGATTTACACCGGAAAACATAAATCCCGCCAGCCCCAGCACAAAACAGGCCGTACCCAGCGCCATCAGCGGACGCAGATTGTTTGCGTTCAACCGACGACCAATGGCGTACTGTAGCGTAACCACCAGCGCGGCGTTGACCGGCAGCACGACGGCGACAACATTTTCAGCAACGTCGCTATCGGCCACCGCCAGCACGTACTGGGAAATACAGGACGCAAAAGATCCGGCGACAAAGGAGGCCAGCAAGCCAGAGAGCGTAAACCAGAACAGCGCCTTATCATGCAGCAGCACTGAAGGCGACCACGCCACGGTTTCGTCGCTGGCACTGCTGGCCGCCACGCGCTGGACATAACACTGAATAAAGATCAGCGGGAATGCGGCACAGAATGCCGCCAGCCAGAAGGGTAAGTTAAGGCTGTACATCACCAACAGCGTGCCCAGCGGCGGGCCGACCGTCCAGCCAATATTTAAAAAGCTGTAGTTCAGCGAGAATATTTTCGCTTTTTCCACAGGGGATAATACATCGGCAAACCAGGCTTTAATGACGGTCGAAAATACCGAATAGGCGCAGTTAATCATTGCAAAGAAAAATACCACCAGCGCCACTTTATTCACCAGCGGGATTGCCACAAAGCCGCAGATGAATACCAGCACGGAGATCAGCATATAGCGCTTTTTATCGAATTTATCGGCGAGAATGCCAAAGCCCAGACTAAACATCACCCCAATGGTTAATGCGATAGTCATCGCATAACCAATCATCTCCACGCTCATGGCATAACGACGTGTGAGATAAATCGTCATAAAAGGCAGCGTCGCACCGCGACCAATTGTTAAAAGTAATGATGATGCCAGAAGCGCGTAGATAGAGCGCCTGATTGAAGAGACCATTTTCCTGCCCGAGGTGCTGTGTTTCATTATTTTGTCTTATCAGGAATATCACGGCATAAGAAGGTTGTATAGTGCGTGCCCATACGAGAAGTGCCTACTAAAAATAATGATCTGTTAAAGGCTGATTTTTTCCGCTAACGTGGGATGGTTCACATAATTCTAACAATTTCAGAGGCAGGGTATGACGCGTAAAGATGGGCTACTGGCGCTGCTGGTAGTGGTGGTCTGGGGGCTTAACTTTGTGGTCATCAAAGTCGGCCTGCACAATATGCCCCCGCTGTTACTGGCAGGATTACGTTTTTTACTGGTTGCATTTCCCGCGCTTTTTTTTGTCGCCCGTCCCAACGTCCCGATGCGCTTATTACTGGGCTATGGTCTGACAATCAGCTTCGGGCAGTTTGCGTTTCTTTTCTCCGCCATCAAATTTGGTATGCCAGCCGGGCTGGCGTCTCTGGTGCTTCAGGCGCAGGCATTTTTCACCATCATTCTTGGGGCATTTGCCTTTGGCGAACGGTTGCAGGGCAAGCAGCTGATCGGGATCACCCTGGCGGTATTTGGCGTTCTGGTGCTGATTGAATCCAGTCTGAACGGGCAACACGTTGCGCTGCTCGGTTTTATGCTGACGCTGGCGGCGGCGCTCAGCTGGGCGTGCGGCAATATCTTCAACAAGAAAATCATGCAACTGGAAAGCCGTCCGGCGGTGATGTCGCTGGTGGTGTGGAGCGCATTAATCCCCGTTATCCCGTTTCTTGTTGCCTCACTGATTCTCGACGGCCCGGCGACAATCTGGCACAGTTTGTTAGCCATTGATACCACGACAATTTTATCGCTGATTTACCTGGCTTTTATTGCCACCATCGTCGGGTATGGCATCTGGGGGACGCTGCTTGGGAGATATGAAACCTGGCGCGTTGCGCCGCTGTCGCTGCTGGTTCCGGTGGTCGGCCTCGCCAGCGCAGCGCTGCTGTTGGGTGAGACGCTGAATATGCTACAGCTGGCAGGCGCGGCGCTGATTATGGCGGGACTGTACATCAATGTATTCGGCCTGCGTCTGCGCCGGGCTAAGATCGTTCAGGGGTAAAAAAAAGCCCCGCACAGGCGGGGCAAACGAATCAGAGGCGGCGCTAATTATAATAGGCCACGCCTAATTCATCGGATTTATCGCTTCCCGAACCCATATGATTAAAATCAAACGGAGAGGCGTCATGGACGGAGGGCATAACCATCGCAACGCGTGCGCTGCCTTCTGCCGGTTGACGGGACTGCTCCGCAAAGCTCTGGCCGGAGGCCAGCATCGCTAATGCAAGGGTGGCGGAGACGAGCAGTTTCATGATTTCCTCGATACGTCTTTATTCAGGCGATTAACAATTACAGTGGTTTAACGGTTGCAGATAGCGTGCCTCGCCAGGCATATCCATAATGCGATACTTGTGCGGTGGCACGTCGAAATAGTTTTTAAAGGTCCGCGTCAGGGTCTGCTGCGATTCAAACCCGTAGCGTTCAGCCAGATACAAAATAGGCTCATTGCTTTGCTTCAGCTTCTGGGCGATTTCCGTCAGCTTGCGGGTGCGAATGTACTGCCCCAGCGAGTGCCCGGTTTCTTTTTTGAACATTCTTTGCAGGTGCCATTTTGAATAGCCTGAGCGCTCTGACACTTTCTCCAGCGACAGAGGGGACTCGAGGTTATCTTCAATCCAGTCCAGGATGCTATGAATAGTAATGGCGTCAGTATTACGTCTGGACATCGTCTTACCTCTTATTGTTTACGGCAGCACTTTCTTGAGCAGGTATTCAAGAGTAGCCACTTCGTCTGCCGATAAGTTTTTAGTGAGTTCCTGATGCAGATCCTGCCCGACAAGCTGATGACACTGTTCACAAATGCGGGTGCCTTCCGGTGTTAATCGCACCAGCACACCGCGTTTATCATTTGGATTTGGCAGCCGCTCAATCCAGCCTTTACAGACCAGCCTGTCAAGCATACGGGTCAGGGCACCCAGATCGACCGACAGCACTTTTTTCAGCTCAACGGGCGTCGCGCACACTTCGCAGCGAATGGAACAAAGCACCTTGAACTGCGTCGCGGTGATGTCCTGCGGTGAGAGATATTCGTTAAGCAGACGGTCTTTTTTCTGGTTCACCATATGGATCAAACGTCCAAGCGGAATGATTTCGTTAAAAAGATCCCCTGAACTTTTCACAATGGTTGCCCCGGCAAGTAGTTTAGTTGCGGAGGATATTATTGCCCAGGCAAACATAAGTCAACTGAATGAATAAGCTTATGCCACGATTTGCTAAAAAGACGGAAAAGTCCTTGTATGACGCAGGGTTGATAGAGGAATTAAAGGCGGGAGAGGGGTTCGCGTTGTCTTGATATGACGCTGAAATATTTACTGGAATGATGTATTGGGTGAGCCTGCCGCAGCAGACTCACCTTAACTCGCTTAATGCGGCTGTTCTTCCAGCGCCACCGGCCAGCGGCGGAAGATAATCACAGCCCAGATGAGCGCAGCCAGCGCCGGAACCGCGCCAACGTAGCCAATGGAAGCCATCGACAGATGGGTGCTGACCTGGCTGCCTAGCAGCGCGCCCGCGCCAATACCGATATTAAATATCCCGGAGAACAGCGACATCGCCACGTCGGTGGCGTCCGGGGCCAGCGCCAGCACTTTTACCTGCATCCCCAGCCCAATGATCATAATCGCCACGCCCCAGAAGATGCTGAGGATCGCCAGATGGTTTTCATTACGCGCGGCGGGCACCAGCAACAGCAGGCAAACAAACAGCAGGCCGATGGCGCTACCGATCAGGGTAGACGCATGAAGATTGCCAAGCTTACCGAACAGCAGGCTGCCGAGGATGCCGGACCCGCCCAGGATCAGCAGCAGCACGGTGGCGTAATTTCCGCTCAGCCCGGCAACCGTCTGAACAAAAGGTTCGATATAGCTGTAAGCAGTGTAGTGCGCCGTCACCACGACCACGGTCAGCAGATAAATACTCATCAGCGCCGGACGGCGGAACAATAGCGGCAGACTTTTCAGGGAGCCGGAGTGCTCGCTTGGCAGTGGTGGCAGCAGCTTGATCAGGCACAGCAGGGTAATTAACGCCCCGACGCCAATCGCAAAAAAGGTGGTACGCCAGCCGAAATACTGCCCGACGATCCGGCCGATAGGGATCCCCAGCACCATCGCCAGTGCGGTGCCGGTGGCAATCAGGCTCAGCGCCTGCGCCCGTTTCCCGGCCGGGGCCAGGCGGATCGCCAGCGAGGCGGTAATGGACCAGAACACCGCGTGCGCAAAGGCAATGCCGATGCGGCTGATAATCAGAGTGGTGAAATTCCACGCCAGAAACGACAGCACATGGCTGGCGATAAACAGCACGAACAGGGCGATCAGCAGTTTGCGCCGCTCAACCTGGCTGGTCAGCAGCATAAAAGGCAGCGACATCAGCGCCACCACCCAGGCATAAATGGTCAGCATGATCCCGACCTGCGCCGTTTCCATGCCAAAGCTTTCCGCAATATCAGAAAGCAAACCAACCGGCACGAATTCGGTGGTATTAAAAATAAACGCTGCGATGGCAAGCGTGACCACACGAAGCCACGCGACCTTGCGTGATACAGTATTCGTTGTCATAAGATAGTCTGGGTTGGTTGGAGAAAAGAAGAGAAGACGATCTTAAAACCATCGCTGCTGCAAATACAACCATTTTGTGACGCAGATCTCAATTTTCTGCGTCAAAAATTTAAGATCGCCTCAACATTTTTTAATACGAAAATAACCGGCGTGTAACGAGTTAACCGCCAGCAGGTTGAAACCGGAAAGCCGGATTCCCCCGGGCTTTCCGTGACTGAACCATTACGGCAGGCGGGCGATATTCGCCTGGATCACGGCTGCGGAATGACGGAATTTTTCCAGCTCGTCGTCCGCCAGGTGCAGTTCAATCACCTGCTGGACGCCGGTTTGCGCCAGCACGGCGGGAACGCCGATCGCCACATTATGCACGCCGTATTCACCCTCAAGAATGCAGGAGATGGCCAGCGCCCGGTGGCTGCCGGTGAAAATATTGCGGCAGATCTCGGCAATAGTGCCCGCGATGCCGAATTCGGTACAGCCCTTGCCGCCGTAAATCTTAAAGCCCTGCGTGCGCACGTCTTCCGCTAGCTGCGCATAATCCAGCGTTTCGCCGGTGCGACGCTGCCAGACGTCGCCAATCGGCGAGCCGTAAACCGAAGAGTGGGACCAGACCGGAAACTGGGTGTCGCCGTGTTCACCGAGAATAAAGGCATCAATGCTTTGCGCGCCAATATCCAGTTTCTGCCCGAGGGCACGGCGCAGTCGGGTGGTGTCCAGCCAGACGCCGGTACCGATGACCTGATTACGCGGCAGGCCGGACAGCGTCCATACCTGCCAGGTGATAATGTCGCAGGGGTTGGTGGCGATCAGGAAAATGCCGTTAAATCCGCCCGCCATCATTTGTGGAATGATATTTTTGACGATTTTCGCGGTGTTATTCAGTTCGTCGAGGCGCGTCTGGCCCGGCTTTAGCGGACCGCCGGAGACGGTGATCACCGCGATATCGACATCCGCGCAGTCGCGGGCTTCGCGACAGGATATGGTCATCATGCCGGGCATATAGGCGGCGGCATCGCTGAGATCCTGTACGTGTCCTTCAACCAGCGGCTGATTCAAATCGACTAAAATCAGCTCTTCACAAATATTCTGATTTAGCAGCGCATAAGCAGCAGATGCGCCAACATTTCCTGAACCGATAATCATCACTTTACGGGCTTTGGTGTTCATGGTTAATCCGTTCACATGAGAGCAAATAACAAAATTACTGCTGCGATCGGTATTCACGCAATCATTCGCGCTATCTATACGTTAATCCTATGACCGTTCCTCATTCAGCAGCGCGATAAACGCATCAAGCGCACGCGTTTTGCCTCCTCGCCGCCACGTCAGCCAGGTCGTCAGCCAGCGCCATTTTTCCGCCAGCGGCCACGCGGCGACCTGATCGTAACCCGGCAGGCTCTCCAGCATTGAGCGCGGGATCAACGCCAGCCCCGCGCCCGCAATCACACAGGCCAGCATACCGTGATAGGACTCCATCTCATGGATCCGCCCCGGCGTGGCCTTGTCAGCGTTAAACCAGCTCTCGAAATGGCGGCGGTAAGAACAGTTGGCGCGAAAGGCGTACACATTTGCGCCGTTGACTTCGCGAGCGCGGGTGACAGGCGCGTGTCCGGCGGGAGCAACGATCATCATCTCCTCTTCATACACCGGCATTCCTTCCAGCGCCGGATGCATCACCGGTCCATCGACAAACGCGGCGCTCAGCCGTCCTTCCACCACGCCGTCAATCATCGTCCCGGACGGGCCGGTGGCGAGATCGAACTGGATCTTCGGATAACGCTGGTTAAAGCGGGCCAGCGTCGGTGGAATGCGCACGGCGGCGGTGCTTTCCAGCGAGCCGAGGGAGAATAAGCCCTGCGGCTCATCGCCGGCGACGACCATTCGCGCCTCTTCCACCAGGGCGAGGATCTGCTCGCTGTAGCGCAAAAAACTGTGCCCGGCCGGGGAGAGACGTAAGCGCTGCGATTCGCGGATAAACAGCTCAACGCCAAGATCGGCCTCTAACTGGCGGATGCGCGTCGTCAGATTGGACGGCACGCGATGTACCTGCGCTGCCGCCTGGGTGATGCTGCCTGCACGAGCGACGGCGTTAAACATCTCAAGCTGGGTTAAATCCATGATGTTCTCGTTTTGTGAATAAGATGCTTATGATTATTCATTTTTCAGAAACACAGGAGTGTAGCAGAATGGTTGCATTCCCGTCACATCTGCCAGAGAGAAAACTATGAACTCAGTAAACGACGCCGTTTCTGTCAACCCGGCGAATGGACAACCGCTTTCATCATTACCCTGGGCTTCGGCGCAGCAGGTAGATTGCGCCATCACCCTGGCGGAACAGGGCTTTCGCCAGTGGAGCCGTTTTCCTGTCGCCGCACGGGCGGCGGTGCTGCATAAAGTGGGATCGGTGCTGCGCCTGCACGCTGAAGACATGGCCCGGACGATCGTTCGGGAAATGGGCAAGCCGATTCTCCAGGCGCGGGCGGAAGTGAAAAAATCTGCCGAACTGTGCGACTGGTATGCTGAACATGGCCCGGCGATGCTGACCGCAGAAGCCACCCTGGTGCCTGATAACCAGGCGACGATTGAGTATCGCCCGCTGGGGGCCATTCTGGCGGTGATGCCGTGGAACTTTCCGCTGTGGCAGGTGCTGCGCGGGGCGGTGCCGATCCTGTTGGCGGGTAACAGTTATCTCCTGAAACATGCGCCGAATGTTTCCGGCTGCGCGGCGCTAATTGACGCTATTTTCCGCGAAGCGGGCGTGCCGGAGGGCGTTTTCGGCTGGGTGAACGCGACCAACGATGGCGTCAGCCAGGCGATAAACGATCCGCGCATCGCCGCGGTAACCGTCACCGGTAGCGTTCGCGCCGGGAAAGCGATTGGCGCACAGGCCGGAGCGGCGCTGAAAAAATGCGTGCTTGAGCTGGGCGGGTCCGATCCGTTTATCGTGCTTAATGACGCCGACCTGGAGCTGGCGGTGCAGGCTGCGGTTGCCGGACGTTATCAGAACACCGGACAGGTGTGCGCGGCGGCGAAACGTTTTATCGTTGAAGAAGGCATTGCATCGGCCTTTACCGCGAAGTTTGTCGCGGCAGCGGCGAAGCTGCGCATGGGCGATCCGGCAAGTGAAGAGAGCGAGCTGGGACCCATGGCGCGGTTTGATTTACGCGATGAGCTGCATCAGCAGGTACTGGATACGCTGGCTGAAGGCGCAACGCTGCTGCTGGGCGGAGAGAAGGTCGCGGGCGAGGGTAATTTTTATCCGGCGACGGTATTGGGTGACGTCACCCCGGAGATGACCGCGTTTCGCCAGGAACTTTTCGGCCCGGTCGCTGCTATTACCGTGGCGCGTGATGCTGAACATGCCCTGGCGCTGGCTAACGACAGCGAATTTGGCTTGTCTGCTACCGTGATGACCGGCAGCGACGCCAGCGCAGAATATTTTGCCCGTCGACTGGAATGTGGCGGGGTATTTATCAATGGCTTCAGCGCCAGCGATGCGCGAGTGGCGTTTGGCGGCGTGAAGAAAAGCGGTTTTGGCCGTGAGCTGTCGCACTTTGGCCTGCATGAGTTCTGTAACGTGCAGACGGTGTGGAAAAATCGCCGCTAGAACGTTTGTCATATTGCTGTCATGGCATTGTCATTTTTATCTCCTATCCTCGCGCGTAACGCATTGATAAAGATGATAATGATGAACTTAAAGCAAATTTTCCGCCGCGTCGTACAGCGTATTACTCCCCGCCAGTTTGGTTTGCTGGCGGGAATTCTGTGCATCATTGGCCTGTTTTCCGCACTGCAAATTTCCTCCTCCTTGCTGCTGTCACTCTCCCTGCAAAACGCCCGGCAAAATGAACTGCGTAATCAGCAGACCCATTTGCAGCAGGTGAAGGTGGATGAAGCCAGGGTCGCCTTGCTCACCGCCAGCGATCTGCTCAACCGGGCGGGCGTCTGGTTTATGCAGGATCGCGATACCGGTTCGGTAGGAAGCTGGAACGGGTTACTTGACGATGCGCAACGTGCGCTGGTCCATTCGCAAAAAGCATGGCTTGCCTGGCAGGCGCTTAATCCACCCCGGGATGAAGCGCTGATTACCAGCTATCAGATGTTTTACGCGGCCATCAAAGAGCAGGCCGACGCCCTCGGCAAAAGTCAGTCCATCGATGCCTTTTTCGCGGTGCCGGTGCAGGCATTTCAGGTGGATTTTAACGATCGCTATGCCCGCCACCAGCAGGCCAGCGAGCAGCGGGCCGGGGAGGGGCGTCAGGCGCTGATGACCCGGCTGGCGTCGTTGCAGATGCTGTTTCTGCTTGCCCCGGCGGCGCTGCTGGTGATTGCCATTGCGGTCTGGCTGGGAATGGCGCGCTGGGTGATTGTCCCGCTGCGTCGGCTGATTAATCATATCAATCAACTGGCGGCGGGCGATCTCTCCGCGCCGTTGCCGCCGGTTCGTCGGTTTAACCGGGAGATCGGCCAGTTGGATGCGAGCATTGGGGAGATGCAGACCGGGCTTCAGCGGCTGGTGATCCAGGTGAATGAAGCCACGGCCTCAATGGTGGGAAATATTCATCGGCTGGCAGAGGGGAATCAGGCGCTGTATCAGCAGTCGGTGAAGCAGACCCGCGAACTGGATGAGGTTACGACCCACATCAGCACGCTGGAATCGCATGTGGAAGGTAATACCGGCTATGCGCAGCAGGCCAGCCAGCGGGCGGATGAGGCGCGGCAGGTTGCTGCCGGGGGCGACCGCATGATGGAAACGGTGAATCAGTCAATGCGCGAAATCGTCGACCGCTCGGCGGAAATGCGCGGGATAGTCTCCATAATCGATAACGTGGCGTTTCAGACCAATATTCTGGCGCTGAATGCCGCCATTGAGGCCGCGCACGCCGGTGAACAAGGGCGCGGCTTTGCGGTGGTGGCGAAAGAGGTGGGGCTGCTGGCGCGTAAAAGCAGCCATTCCACGCATACAATTCAGCAACTGATTAATCACTCGCTTCAGGGTATTGAAGACGGTTCACGGGCCGTCAACCGCCTGGAGGATAATCTTCAGCAGGTGACCGGGCTGGTGGGCAAGCTCAGCGCTCTGCTTAGCGATATCTCCGCGGCGACGCTAAGCCAGGGTGAAAGTATTCATCTGATGACCCGCCAGCTTCACGCACTGAATCAGGTGGCGCGGCAAACCGGCGATCTGGTTGATCGCGCATCCAGAGCCTCGCAACAGTTGCAGGACGACTCGCAGCAACTGACGCTGGCGGTCACCCGTTTTCGTCTTCCCGCCTGACGTCACATATTCAGCTCTGTTATACTCGCAGGCCGAAAATGGCCTGCGACAAGGAGTAACCGGTGGCTAAGGTCATCACTCATCAACTGCTACATTCCATTCTTACAGAGGTCAGACCGCTCATCGGTCAGGGCAACGTGGCGGATTACATTCCGGCGCTGGCGTCGGTCAGTCCGCATAAACTGGGGATCGCCATCAGCACCGTCGACGGGCAGCAGTTTGCTGCCGGAGATGCTCACGAACGCTTTTCCATTCAGTCGATTTCAAAAGTGCTGAGCCTGATTGTGGCGATGGACCATTATCGGGAGGAGGAGATCTGGCAGCGCGTCGGTAAAGATCCGTCCGGGCAGCCGTTTAATTCGCTGGTGCAGCTCGAGCTGGAGCAGGGAAAGCCGCGCAATCCGTTTATTAACGCGGGCGCGCTGGTGGTGTGCGATATGCTCCAGAGCCGCCTGAGTGCGCCGCGTCAGCGGATGCTGGAGATTGTACGCAGGCTGAGCGGCGCGCCGGACATCACCTATGACAGCGTGGTGGCGCGCTCCGAGTTCGATCACTCGGCGCGTAACGCGGCCATTGCCTGGCTGATGAAATCCTTCGGCAATTTTGATAATGACGTGCCGACCGTATTGCAGAATTATTTCCACTATTGCGCGCTGAAGATGAGCTGCGCAGAGCTGGCGCAAACCTTTCTGTTTCTGGCGGATCGGGGCAGAGCGGCCCATCTGGATCAGCCGGTTATTTCTCCCCTGCAATCGCGGCAGGTTAATGCGCTGATGGCAACCAGCGGTATGTATCAAAGTTCCGGCGAATTTGCCTGGCGGGTCGGGCTTCCGGCAAAATCCGGGGTGGGAGGCGGGATCGTGGCGATTGTACCGCATGAAATGGCGATTGCCGTCTGGAGCCCGGAACTGGATAGCGCCGGGAATTCAATTGCGGGCGTGGCGGCGCTGGAGAAGCTGACGCAGCAGCCCGGACATTCGGTATTCTGATGGACGATCTTAATCCTCTTTTCGCACGTCTGGCACGGTCTTCATTTCGCTCCCGTTTTCGACTGGGCGCGAAAGAAAGCCAGTATTGTCTCGATAAAGGCGCAGAAGTGATCCAGCGCCACGCGGCAGATTTTGTTGCCAGCCGTCTGGCCCCTGCCGAACCCGTCAATGACGGCAAGCAGACGCCCATGCGCGGACACCCGGTGTTTATTGCCCAGCACGCGACGGCAACCTGCTGTCGGGGCTGCCTGGAAAAGTGGCACCATATTTCCCGTCACCAGGCTCTTTCTGAAGAGCAACAAAAATATATTGTGCAGGTGATTTTTCACTGGCTGGTTTGTCAGATGAATCCGCCTCGTTAAGCGGAATAAATGCTATGGTTTAAAAGAGGTTAATCCGCCTCCTGAGAAATTTCTAAAGCGCTTGCTACCTGGTTTTATCGTCAATAAGATAAGTCTGTATACGCAGCGGAAAATTGTGTCATGAACGAATCTGACAAGTTAATTAAGAACGAACGGGTTACCGGAGCCAGATTTGTCAGACGTATGTATCTGATGCGTACGCTCGGCACGCTTCTCTGTTTTTTCCCCATTCTTTCGGTTTTGATTGAACTGCAACGTCCGTTCTGGCTGCTGCTTCTGCTCGCCGCTAACGCGTTTATCTGGCCGTTTATCGCCTGGCAGCGGGCAAAAAAAGCCGCGCTGCCGCTAAAATGTGAACAGCAGAACCTGATTTTTGATGCGGCGGCGGGGGGATTCTGGATCGCCATGATGGCGGTGAACCTGCTGCCGTCGGTAGTCATTGCGACGATCCTGATGTCCGATCGCCTTTCTGCCGGTGGCTTTCCCCTGATGCGTAAAGCGGCGGTGGCGATGCTGAGCGTTTTTGCCATTAGCTGGCTGGCGCAGGGGATGCCGTTTTATCCCGCCGTATCAAGTAAAACGCTGTATGCGACGCTGCCGCTGATCGCCATCTATATTTTTGCGCTGAGCGTGCTGACTGACTCTATTGCCCGCAAGCTGCGGAAAAATAGCCGGGAACTGGAGCGGATCGCGATGATGGACCCGCTGCTGGATATCGCGAACCGACGCTTGCTCGAACAGCGGATTGAATTTGAGCTGGTGAAATTACGTCACGCCAGCCATAGCTCGATTCTGATGTTTATTGATATTGATAACTTTAAAGAGGTTAACGATCGCTACGGTCATAAGGTCGGGGGATTCGCTTTTAGTGACAGTGTCACAAATTCTGCATGTGGCGACCCGTAAATCCGACACGCCAGCGCGTCTTGGCGGGGACGAGTTTGTGATCCTGCTACCCGATACCCTGTATGAAGATGCGAAAAGTATTGCCGGGCGGATCATGGAAGCGGTTGCGGTAATGACCGTTTTGCCCGACCGTTATTTGACGCTGACTTTAAGTATTGGCATTGCCCGCGCCACGCAGGAGATGGCATCTGCGACAGACTGGCTCAAAGCCGCTGACGACGCCCTCTATCAGGCCAAGCGCGAAGGAAAAAATCGTATCTATGCCCACTGACGTCTACCCCGTCCCGGCACAGACTAAAGTATTCATCTTAAAAGGAGAGGCAATGAAGAGTCCGGCCATCCCTGTGAACGAACCGCAACGTCTGGCCTCCCTGCATGAGTCAGGCATTCTTGAATCTGGCGATCCACAGCGCTTTGACCGTTTGACGCGTCTTGCAAAGCGGCTGTTTGATATTCCCATCGCACTGGTGACGCTGGTGGATGAAGACATGCTGATTTTCAAATCACACGACGGTATTGAGATCTCCACGCTGCCGCGTGACATTTCTTTTTGTGGACACGCCATTTCCAGCGAATCGCCGCTGGTGGTACAGGATGCCACTCAGGACCATCGGTTTGCTGATAATCCGCTGGTCGAGGGCGACGCGCACGTCCGTTTTTATGCCGGTTATCCGCTGCGTTTGCCGGACGGCGCAGTCGCAGGGACATTCTGCCTGGTCGACCGCCAGCCGCGCGCATTCAGCCACAATGACCTGGATATGCTTAAAGATCTGGCGGCGATTGTGGAAGGCGAGTTTGCAGCCATTAACGCGGCAACCACCGATGAACTGACCGGGCTATATAATCGTCGCGGGTTTAACAATCTGGCGAACTATGCCATTCGCTCTGCGGCCCGGCGTGCCGTCCCGCTTACTCTGGGCTGGCTGGATCTTGACGGCTTCAAGAAAATTAACGATCGCTGGGGGCATGGCGAGGGCGACGCCGCGCTGAAAGCAATGGCCACGCTGCTTAAAAGCTCTTTCCGCGATACGGATTTGACCGTGCGCTACAGCGGCGATGAGTTTGCCGTTCTCTTCCCGGATACCGATGAAAACGGCGCATGGATCGCCATGCAGCATCTTGCTGAAGAGGCGGAAGCCTTTAATGCGACGTCCGGCAAACCGTGGAAGCTGGCGTTTTCCTGGGGCGTAAGCGAGTTTAATCAGGATAACACCACGCTTCAGGAGTGGCTGAACTCGGCGGATCAAAAGATGTATACCATGAAGAACAAGCAGGAAGGGGGGAAAAACTGACTTGCTGCTCGGGTTAAAATCTTATTGATGTGGTCATTAACAGCAAAAATAATGGCTACATCACTCTCCCTGTGCATTCCGCATACCGAACTGCATCCTGACTGCCTCCCGCCTGTTTTATAAATTTCTCTAATTATTTTTTAACTATGGTGTCACGTTTTGATCAAAACACGGTTTTATTGGTTTAAAAGTCTGGTAAGTTATCGGACCAATTCTTCCGAGTTGTATGACGAATCAAAAGGGACCCTATTGTGAAAACGCTGAACCGTCGTGATTTCCCTGGTGCGCACTATCCTGAACGTATCATTCAGTTTGGTGAGGGCAACTTCCTGCGCGCATTTATTGACTGGCAGATCGATCTGCTGAATGAAAATACGGACCTGGATGCCGGGGTGGTTATCGTTCGCCCCATCGAAAGCAATTTCCCGCCTTCATTAAGCACCCAGGATGGCCTGTACACTACAATCATCCGTGGGCTGAATGAAAACGGCGAAGCGGTGAGCGACGCGCGCCTGATCCGTTCGGTCAATCGCGAAATCAGCGTTTATGCGCAGTATGATGAATTCCTGAAGCTGGCATACAACCCGGACATCCGTTTCGTCTTCTCGAATACCACAGAGGCGGGGATCAGCTATCACGCCGGGGATAAATTCGACGATGCCCCGGCGGTGAGCTATCCGGCCAAACTGACGCGTCTGCTGTTCGAACGCTTTAGCCATTTTAACGGCGCAGCGGATAAAGGCTGGATCATCATTCCTTGCGAACTGATTGACTACAACGGCGATGCGCTGCGTGAACTGGTATTGCGCTACGCGCAGGAATGGGCGCTACCTGCGGAATTTACCGCGTGGCTGGACGCCTCCAACAGCTTCTGTTCCACCCTCGTTGACCGTATTGTTACCGGTTATCCGCGTGATGAAGTGGCACAGCTTGAAGCTGAACTGGGCTACAAAGACGGCTTCCTGGATACCGCCGAGCATTTCTATCTGTTCGTGATCCAGGGACCGAAATCCCTGACCGCCGAATTGCGCCTGGATAAACTGCCGCTCAACGTGCTGGTTGTTGACGATATCAAACCTTATAAAGAGCGTAAGGTTGCCATCCTTAACGGCGCGCATACCGCGTTGGTCCCGGTCGCTTACCAGGCCGGACTGGATACGGTAGGCGAGGCAATGAATGACACGGAAATTTGTGCATTTGTTGAGAAAGCGATTTACGAAGAAATTATCCCGGTGCTGGATCTGCCGCGCGATGAACTGGAATCTTTTGCCAGCGCGGTAACAGGGCGCTTCCGTAACCCGTACATCAAGCATCAGTTGCTGTCGATTGCGCTTAACGGAATGACCAAATACCGCACCCGTATTCTGCCGCAGTTGCTGGCAGGTCAGAAAGCTTCCGGCAAGCTCCCGGCCCGTCTGACATTTGCCCTGGCGGCGCTGATTGCATTCTACCGTGGTGAACGGCAGGGTGTGGCGTATCCGGTGCAGGATGACGCGCACTGGCTGGAATCTTTCCAGCAACTGTGGGCGCAACATCGTGACCACCAAATCGCGACGTCTGAACTGGTGAAAGCGGTGCTTAGCGCCAGCGATCACTGGGAGCAGGATTTGACCCAAATCCCTGGGCTGACAGAACAGGTTACGCTGGATTTAGACGCTATTCTGGCCAAAGGAATGCGTGCGGCGGTGCAGCCTCTGTGCTGATTATCTGACCCGGCGGTGGCCGGGTTTTTTAGAATACTCATTAGTTACAACATACATTTGCCAGGTTTTTAAATTCAGACTTAACCCCTGTGCCCTGTAAAGTCAGCCAGCAATAAAAGCCCGTATCAGCTTGAAAGTGTGATGACAATCACGTTTAATTTGTTGGCTATTCATCTGCCAACACTAAAAAAAATGATCATAAGACCGCAACAGCACTGGTTCGCCCGCATATTTGTCTGGCATGGATCGGTGTTATCGAAAGTATTCTCAAGGCTACTCCTCAATTTCCTGCTCTCCATCGCGGTGATCCTGATGTTACCCTGGTATGCGTCACTGGGCATCAAGTTAACCGTTGCGCCTTTTAGTATTCTGGGCGTCGCGATCGCTATCTTTCTCGGTTTTCGCAACAATGCCTGCTATGCCCGATTTGTCGAAGCGCGCCAGCTCTGGGGACAGTTGATGATTGCCGCGCGCTCGCTGCTGCGGGAGGTCAAAAATACGCTGCCTGGCGATGTTCAGCCAGCAGAATTTGTCCGTCTGCAAATCGCTTTTGCCCATTCATTACGCATGACGCTCCGCCATTTACCGCAGCAGGAAACGCTTGCACCGCTGATTTCTGCGCGCGATCTCCCCGGCGTTCTGGCGGCGCATTCCCCGGCAAACCGCATCCTTTTGCTGATGGGCGAGTGGCTGGCGGTGCACCGGCGTAATGGCGGGCTGTCCGATATCCTTTTTCACAGCCTCAATAATCGGCTGAATGATATGTCGGCGGTGCTGGCAGGGTGCGAACGCATCGCCAATACGCCCATTCCGTTTGCCTATACGCTGATCCTGCACCGCACCGTATATATGTTTTGTATCCTGCTGCCGTTCGCACTGGTCGTGGATTTACACTATATGACGCCATTTATTTCGGTGCTCATTTCCTATACTTTTATCTCTCTCGATGCGCTGGCCGAAGAGCTGGAAGATCCCTTCGGTCTGGAAAATAACGATCTGCCGCTGGATGCCATCTGCAATGCGATGGAAATCGACCTGCGGCAAATGAATGACGAAACGGAATATCCGGTTAAGCAGGTGCCGGATAAAAATTATCAACTCACCTGAAAAGGAGCGGGGAAAATGCTGGAACTCAGACCTGGCTGTGAACACTGTAATAAAGACCTGCCGCCGGATTCGCCGGAAGCGATGATCTGCTCTTTTGAATGCACTTTTTGCGCCGGGTGCGCGCAGAACTATCTCCGGCACATCTGCCCGAACTGCCAGGGCGAACTGGTCAGAAGGCCGATACGTCCGGCGGCAAAACTGGCTGCTTTTCCGCCCTCAACAACCCGCATCTATCAGGGCATAAAATGAGAACCCGGCCCTCATCGCGTTTACTGGTCACTGATGCCGCTGGTCGGATATTGCTGTTTCATTTCTCCCATTCTGATGATGCGCTGGCAGGAAAATCTTACTGGGCAACGCCAGGTGGCGCAGTTGAGGATAATGAAACCTATGAACAGGCCGCCGTTCGCGAGCTTTATGAAGAAACCGGGATTCGCATTGATGACCCTGGACGTTCGGTGGCAGAGAGAACATTTTCTATGCGCTTACCGAGTGGGGAAGAGGTGCTGGCTGTGGAACGCTTTTTTGTGGTCAACGTCACCAGCGACGACATTAACACCGCACTGTGGAGCGCCAACGAGCAGCGGGTAATTAAACGCTTTCACTGGTGGGATCGCGACGCCCTGTATCGCAGCCAGGAAACGATTTATCCCACCGATATCCTCGCCATTCTTCAACGGGTACAGGGAACACATCTGCTTAATATTTGATTTATCGCTCAAAAAAAGAACTGGATATTTAACCAGTACATTGTATACTATTTCAACTACCCGCATGGGTGTTGTTACGTGTAAGTGAGTGGTGAACCTATGATGATTACGTTTGATAGCCAACGTTCCCTTGATCAGTCTGCCCTGATGAGTAGCCGTGAAATCGCTACGTTGACCGGCATAACTCATGGCGAAGTGAAACGGATTATTAACGGCCTGGATACGGCGCAGCGCTTTTCCCAGCCTGTGACGGTCAGTCTTTATGAGCGGGAAGGTGAGACGTATCAGGAGTTTTTCCTGAACAAGCGCGATTCTCTGCTTGCCGTTTCACGTCTCTCACCAGGATTCACCGCTGAAGCGCTGGATCGCTGGCAGGAGCGTGAAAAAAAGGACAACCTGCCAGACTTCACTAACCCGGCCACCGCTGCGCGCGCATGGGCTGAACAATACGAGCAGCGCCAGATCGCCGAACAGCGGCTGGCGCTCTCGGTGCCAAAGGCTGAATTTTTTGATCGCTATGTACAGGTGGATGATTCCCTGGGCTTTCGTCAGCTGTGCAAAATGCTTAAGGCAAAAGAGCCGGAATTCCGTCAGTTTTTGCTCGAGCGCAATATTATGTACCGCGTGGGCGGGACGCTAACCCCGCATCATCATCACGCGCAGGCAGGTTATTTTACCCTGAGATCCGGCGTGGGTGAGAACCAGCACACCTTTTCGCAGGCGCGCTTCACCGCCAAAGGGGTGAAATGGGTGGCCAGCCTGTGGGCGAGCTACCTGACGATGCAGTCAAAAAATGCGGCGGCGTAATATCCTGCGGGCGTTTAAATAGCTTTGATGTAATCAATAAACGCCCGCAAACTCGCCGGAACAAAGCGCCTGCCGGAGTAATAAAGAAATGGCCCGGAAAAAGCGGGCCACCAGTCTTCCAGCACTGGCACCAGCTCTCCGCTGATAAACCTCGGCTGTAACCACTCTTCAAACAGATATACCAGGCCGCAGTCGGCAGCGGCGGCGTCCACGCCCAGATCGACCGCGCCACCAATGCGCACGATCAGCGGGCCGCTGGCATCAATCCGCAATAGCTCTCCCTCTTTTTCGAACTCCCACACCGCCAGATTGCCACCGGGAAAACGCCCGCGAATGCAGGCGTGCTGCATAAGTTCCTGCGGATGCTTTGGACAGCCATGCTTTTGCAGATAGCCTGGCGAGGCGGCCAGCGCGAAACGCTGGATCCTTGCGCCAACCGGAACGGCGATCATATCCTGCTCCAGCCGCTCATCGTAACGGATCCCGGCGTCGCAGCCTGCGGCAAAAATATCGACAAAACTCTCTTCGGTCACAATTTCAAGCTGCACGTCGGGGTAGGCGGCCAAAAATCCGGGGATAATGGCAGGAAGCACCAGCCGTGCGGCGCTCATCGGCACGTTAAGTTTTAACGTACCGACCGGTTTGTCCCGAAACTGATTAACCGAATCAAGCGCGGCTTCCACTTCTCCCAGCGCGGGCAGCAGGCGGGATAACAGCAACTGGCCCGCCTCTGTCGGCACGACGCTGCGGGTCGTGCGGTGCAAAAGCCTGACGCCCGTTTTTATCTCCAGTCGCCGGATCGCTTCGCTGTAGCCCGACGCGCTGGCCCCGGATTCTTTCGCCCCGCTGCGAAACCCGCCTGCCTGCGCCACGGCAATAAATGCTTTCAAATCATTCAGGTCGCTTTTCATATTTGTTCGCTTTTTCGTACACCCTATCCTGATTGTGCCGTATTATCAGCGCAGGGATAAGAGTCTATTGTTTGTTTTCATCAAATGAATAAGGATCACACCATAATGCACACCAGACATTCTGATACTTACCAGCTCGGCGATCGTCAGGTTAAACGCATCGGTTACGGCGCTATGCAGTTAGCCGGTCCTGGCGTGTTTGGGCCGCCGAAAAACATCGAGGCCGCGCATGAAGTGCTGCGCGAAGCGATTGCCTCCGGCGTCAATCATATTGATACCAGCGATTTCTATGGTCCGTATGTGACTAACAAAATCATTCGTGAAGCGTTAGCGCCATACCCGGACGACCTGGTGATCGTCAGCAAAATCGGCGCGCGCCGCGATGATAAAGCCAACTGGCTGCCCGCATTCTCTGCGCCAGAGCTGCGTCAGGCGGTTGAAAGTAACCTCACCAATCTGGGCATTGAGCAGATAGAAGTCATCAACCTGCGCCTGATGTTTGGCACTCATGCGCCGGAAGAGGGATCGCTTGAAGCCCCCCTGAGCGTGCTGGCAGAGCTGCAACAGGAAGGACTGATTCGCCATATCGGTTTAAGCAACGTGACGATGACTCAGATTGAGGAAGCGAAAAAGATCTGTAACATCGTCTGTGTGCAAAATCATTACAACCTCGTGCATCGCCATGATGATGCGATGATTGACGCGCTGGCTGCCGAAGGCATTCCCTACGTACCGTTCTTCCCGCTTGGCGGCTTCACGCCCATTCAGTCAACGCGGCTTAACGAACTGGCGAAACAACACCAGGCTACGCCGATGCAGCTGGCGCTCGCTTTTCTGCTCCAGCGCTCGGAGAACATCCTGTTAATTCCGGGGACGGGGTCGGTCGCGCACCTGCGTGAAAATCTGGCCGCCGCCGAGCTGACTTTGTCACCTGAATTAATCGACGAACTTAACGCTCTGGCGTAAGTTTACCGGTGCAGGGCGGGGCAACCCGCCTGCATTTTCTGCCCTCCCGCCACAGGCGAATATTTTCTCCTGCTTTAATAATATGAATGGTTATTTCTTTATAAGATGTCACTTTCATTAAAATACGTCCTCCAGAAACAGAAATATATTTCCCGCCAGAAGTCTGTGCATCCATAGTCTATAAATCAGGAATTGGCAATTTGTTTCAAAATGCTAATATGCCGTGCAACTCTGTTTTTATCGTCTACCCTTTAACAGGTTACATAAATAACAACCAACAGAAGGTACATTATGACGAATAAAAGCGAAATTAAAAACCATGCTCAGGTTGTAGCCAGTTGCGGCAGTCATGTCGGCGTTGTGGATCACCTTGACGATCAGGACCGAATCAAACTTGCCAAAAGTGACCCGGAGTCCGGCGGTAAACACCATTACATCCCGCTATCCTGGGTAGATAAGGTTGAGGATAACAAAGTGATCCTCAACAAAGACCAGAAAGAGGTCTTTGCCGGGTGGCAAGAGGCGTAACCGCGTCGTCACTCGCATAATAAAGAAGCCCCGCACAGGGGCTTTTTTGTATCTAAAAAAGAGCGTGTTGATTACTTTCTAAACATTCAGTC
This sequence comes from Superficieibacter sp., assembly GCF_032071645.1. Taxonomy (NCBI): domain Bacteria; kingdom Pseudomonadati; phylum Pseudomonadota; class Gammaproteobacteria; order Enterobacterales; family Enterobacteriaceae; genus Superficieibacter; species Superficieibacter sp. The sequence continues at coordinate 649,701 of NZ_DAMAPU010000001.1, read as the reverse complement.
GGGCTATTTACGCTGTGTTGATGTTTGTTGCCTATACTGATTTCACCCTGATTTCGCCGCCCTGAAAGAGTCAAATTTATCATGCAGAAGATGGTGTTAACCGATGATGATTTACTGGCCAAAGGTAACGATCGTTACGTTTTTCAGCATCCCGAAGATAAGCAGCTGCTCGTTAAAGTCGTCATCTCTGGTATTCCTAAATACAAAAGCAAACAGCGTGAAGTCCTGCGGGAAATGAAAGAATGTCAGCCGCATGACAAAACAGATGCGCTTTACATTCAGACCATCAAAGGGCGGGTTGAGACCAGCAAAGGGCCAGGGCAGGTCATCGTTAAAGAGTGCGATCACTCCGGGAAACTTGCGAGAACCCTCTACAGCCTTGCCTCGGCGAATGAGCTGGATGCAGAAAAGTACCGTAAGTTAAATGCGCTCCTGGCCTGGTTTGTCGACACGAAGGTGATCTTCAATTCTCTCCATTGCAAAAATATCGTTTATGCCTGGGACAACGCGCGTCAGGAGTATCGTTTCAAGATCATCGATGGCTTCGGTGATAAAACGTTTCTGCAACTCAGCAAACTTTCTGGCGCAATTCGCGCGAAAAATAAGGTTAAATGCCTGAGGAGAATGCTGCGGGATTTAGAGCGAGTCCAGAAGGAAGAGCAGGGCGTAATTTAAATTGTAAAGGGGTTACGTTAAACCCCTTTACTGGTTGACTACTTCATCCGTCCTAATAACTGACCCTCTTTCATGGCAACGATTCGACCATTTTTGTAAACGATCACCGTATAAAGACCGGCTGAATAAGTAGAGGCATCAGCGGTATTTTCATCATTTGCAGCCAGCTTTTCATTAATCCAGGCAAAGCCGTCGCGGCTACGTTTAAAATCAATGTCAAACTTTTTAACATGGATTGGCTGCATCGTGCCAGGCTTGTATTTTGCCGCCTGCGCATGTTGAAGCGCTGCCGATTCACTGGCACCCAGGATGGCTGCGCGGGCCGTGGCCTGCCGGTTCTGTTCAGCCAGATAGCAGGTATCTTTAGAAATGCCCTTCGATTCACATTCCGTCATTCGCTGCTCCGGGGAGGAGCAACCTGCTAACGTCAACAAAATTGCGATGATGGTGAATTTTTTCATTTAAATCTCCCGAAAAGTTGGAATTGTTTTTACTGTAAACGCGCTATTGCGCGGCCGTAGCAGATATTTTGTTTCATCGTCGTTCATTTCGGACTGATGATGTTTATCGCGTCAGGGTCAGCGCAACGCCGGTGATGAAGGTAAATATCATCATTGCCAGCACCCAAAACGCGGTTAACACGCCCGTTATGATCAGAAAAATTTCTGTATATCGGCGGTATTTACGGCTTTTCATCATTGATGGCCTTAATAAGAACCTGAAAATCCACCTTTGGTCAGGTGGAAAATCCAGTAGCCAGTGTCTGAGATTTAACTAATGGCGGGAAATTACCAGCCGTAGCTAATGCCGCTGCCAAATACAAAGTTATGTTGTGAATCATCTGATACAGAGCTTTTCACCACCACATGCTCGCTTACACGGCTGGAGAGACCCACAGCAATAGCGCTTTCGCTGTCAGAACTTCCCAGTCCTGCGCCAATACTGAAGTTTTGCCCCTGAATAACCTGCGGAATATTGGCCATCGCGGCGACGCCCGCAATACCGGCTGAAGCCCGCTCGCGGTTTTTATCGACTTCTTTATTGAGACCCGCAAATTTGCTATTGGTGGACTGTTCCAGAGCGGACAAATGCGCGTTCTGGTCAGCAATACGCTGGGAGTTAGCCGCGACGTGCGCCGATTCATCGTTAAGCGCCTGACGATTAGCCTGAGCATTTGCAAGAGCCTGGTCCGCGCGTGATTGCGCAAATAAGCTGGTCGCTTCAGCGCGTTTAGCCGTTTGCTGGGCTTCCGAGGGGGCGTTTTGAGCAACGACAGGCGAGGAAACCGTTGCCTGGGAGGCCGGGCCGGTAGTTTGTTCCTGAGCTACTGACGCCTGCTGTGGCGTCTGCTGCTGCGGGGCGGTGGGGATCTGCGGCGTGAGCTGAGCACGGGCGACCGGGGTCAGCTGTGGGGTCTGCTGCTGCGTCGCGGTGGGAATCTGCGGCGTGAGCTGAGCACGGGCGACCGGGGTCAGCTGTGGGGTCAGTTGCTGCGGCGCGGTGGGGATCTTCGGCGTGAGCTGGTTGAGCATGGGCGGTGCGACAGTCTGCTGTTCCGGAGGCGTTGCCATCGGTGGAACAGACGTTTGCGCTTCCTTAATTTCATTGCGATAAGATTGCCCGGTGATGGAAGGGGTTGCCATACCTTTACGGCTATTCACGCCGCCATAGTAACTCGCAATACCTGGGCGGGTATTAGCAATTTCTGACTGATGTTGATAAGAAAGATTATCCCAGTCATTTTGGGTGGTCTGATTGTTTATAAAATGCTGAGAAAACGTATCAGTAATTTGATCTGCCAAAGCAGAAGTTGCATAAAATGCGACGCTCGCCGTAATCACGGTAGCAATTATTGATTTCTGCATCTTGTTTGATAAACTCTACAATGTTGTAAACGATTAGTAAAAAACGATTGGTAATAAGTAGTTTTCAGGCCGCTAACCTGTATCACTACGGTTTTTTACAAGATGATTATCTGGTCGCTAACCATTTAATCATTGCCAAAAAAAGATCTCCCAGGTGTGATATGTTATAACACCTGGGAGATTGGCATTGATTGTAAGGCTGGTGTTGGAAGATTGCCATTAGTTTATGCGCATCACGAATTAAGCCTCATACCTATTTAAATGTCATATCTCTCCGTAAAACGTAGTCGCGGCGCACCCTGTACGCAGCGTCTCTTCCTTTTCAGCTAAGTCCGCATTCAAAATTCGATATGTTCTGTTACAAAGTCCTCAAATTTTTTTATGTCATAAAACACTTTATTCACAATACAACAAACTTGTTTGCAACATTTTTATTGGTTATTGATTCTTATTTGCAAAGAAAAAACGTATTGTTTCGCTGCCCTGTAAAGTCGGACTTGTTATGCAAAAGGCGATAATTTACGTGCCGAAGATAACGATCATTGCGTTTTTCAACATCCAAAAATAAGCAGTTACTTAATTTTTCTGTCTCCGTTGTTGCTGTAAAATCATCAAAAAAAGACAATTTCACAATGTTAATTACAGTCTCCTGATCTCAGTCTGCCTTTATTACAATTAAAATTACCTCCCGAACTATGCTTATACTAAAGGGCAGATCTATCTATGGCCTCAGGTATACTCCAGAGCGTCCAGTTATACTGAAAAATAGTATCGACTAATCCCTTAAAGATAGAAGCTGATTGCTTTTTTTAATGTGTCAATTTTTTCTTTGTCAACCTTATTACCTGCAGAATAGAGGTACACAGTCCGAGGTATCTCCGGAAGAGGCTGCAAACACAGACCCTGATTCTTGTATGCAGATGCCATTTTTAACGGCATAATGGTATGGCATTTTTCTGTTCTTATACAGTATAGCAATTTTACAATATCGAAGTTATGCTCCATGACATCATCAATGGAATATTTTTCGCGAAGGTAATATTGGAGTGCTGTCCGAAACGTTTGGGTGTATTTGTCTTTATAAATAGCTATAGCCGGAGATGATTTTTTATTACTTAGATTATTGCCATAAACGAGGACGAAGCCATCATGTTGCCATTTCTCCACATGAATACCGGGTAATACCCTGATTTCTCTCAATGAAATGAAAACATCCTGTCTGAAGTTGTTCATCGTCCCGAAATCTTCGGCGGTGATATATCTTCTGCTACAGGCAGAGTAGGTTAACTCCGAATTTAAGGCAGAAGTAATGTGTTCATAAACAGGATGCGGGACGCTGTAATCGAATATGAAATTTTGTGGCTGCGCTTTTGCTAAACTGATGAAATACTCTTCGACCTCTCTGAGATAGGTATAAGTGCCATTGATTTTTGAAAATAGCTCATTAGCAAATTGTGTTGGTTCCAGTTCATTGTGTTTTCTTGTAAACAATTTATGCCCAAGTAACGCCTCCATTTCACTGATTATTTTTGTCAGTGGCGAGCGAGTAATATATAATTTCTCCGCAGCGCGAGAGTAATTTCTTTCTTGCATGGTTGTAATAAAATACATCATTTTTTTAGAAGTAAATATGCTCATTTTTTACCCGTATCGTGGTTACTTGTAGTCCTGATGAGTGTGAGTAAGGATGTCTGCTATAAAAAACCATTCATAATTGATGATGAATGAACCCATCATAAAAGATGTTCATTTTCTGATAGTTTGGTAATCATTTTTTGACGAGACATGGGCACCTGGAGCGCTTAAAATCCTGATCTCGCAGCATACTGTGACAGCCGTTCGATTGCTGACGCTATGTCGCATAAAACCAAATAAGACATTTTCTACTTTCGCTTTTTATAGCAAGAGAGGTAATAAATGGGCTATTTGTCATATTCAAAAGAACTGAATATTCTGATATGTCTTATCATTGTACTGAGGGTGATGCTGTTTCAACGAATTGATGTTAAGAATTGTATCTTGACGGGATTGTTGATGTGGATGCTGACAGTGGCATGTGCTTTAGAAATTTATTGTTTATTACTCAATAACAATGAATTAATTGTATGGCCTGAGGCTTTCATTAATATGGCTCTGTGTATGTATCTATATCAATCAGGTAATGAAAAGATTAAGTGAGAGGCTTCATGGAAGGTTTTGTTTTTAGCAAAAGAAGTAAAGAGAGGTTATCAGGAGTGAACCCGGACATGGTCGTTCTTGCAAATCTTGCGCTGGATCTGACCAGCGTTGACTTTGGTATTACGGAGGGACTACGGACTATTGAGAGGCAGAAGCAACTTTTTAATCAAGGGAAATCGCAGACGATGAACAGCCGTCATTTGTCAGGTCATGCCATTGATGTCTTTGCTTATCCTGTTCCCTCAGGAAGTTGGGACTTCAAATATTATGAAATGATCGCCAGTGCTTTCAGGAAAGCGTCAGAAATTACAGGTATTCCTGTGGAATGGGGAGGGGACTGGAAAACGTTCAAAGACGGTGCTCATTTTCAGTTGCCCTGGCGTACTCACGGATTGTAACAGCAGAAGAGGCAATCGCCCCCGACTCGCAATCAGCAGCGATTTTGACCCACATTACCCGAGGTAGCCAGACCGGCTGCTGCACACCTGGACAGGAGAACACCATGAACACATCGTTGTTCAGTAAAACCCCGACGGTTACGGTTCTTGATAACCGTGGCCTGACGGTGCGCGACATTGCGTACCACAGACACCCCGACACCCCGGATGTTACGAATGATCGTATCACCCGCCACCATTACGATGTCCGCGGCTTCCTGACACAAAGTGCCGACCCGCGACTGCATGACGCCAGACGGGCGAACTTCACGTATATCATGGACCTGGCGGGCAGCGTCCTGCGCTCGCAGGGAGTAGATAACGGCACCACCGTCGTTCTTAACGACATTGCCGGACGTCCGGTCATTGCAGTCAGCAATATTTGCACCGCTGACGACGGCACGGAGGACAAACGTCAGGCAGTGACCCGCATCTGGCAGTATGAGGACAGTTCAGGACCCGGGCGTCCACTGAGCCTGACGGAGCAGACCCCGGACGGCGTGTCGCACATTACGGAACGCTTCGTCTATTCTGACAACAGTGATGCGGATAAGGCCCGGAATCTGGCCGGACAGTGTGTCAGCCGCTACGACACCGCCGGTCTGGTGCAGACTGACAGCCTGGCGCTTACCGGCGTGCCGCTCTCCGTCACCCGCCGCCTGCTGAAGGACGCAGATAATCCAGGTGTGGTGGCCGACTGGCAGGGAGAAAAGATCTCTGCCTGGAATGACCGGCTGGATAGCGAAACATACACCACCCTGAGCACGGCGGATGCCACTGGCGCGGTGCTGACCTCTACCGATGCAAAAGGCAACCTGCAGCGGGTACGCTTCCGGCACGAGTCGAGAGTCGTGAGAAGAATAATATCTATGCTCACCTGGACGAGCAGGGGCGCTACCGGGTGAAACTGAATTTTGACCGGGAGGGGACGGAGCCGGGTTACAGCTATCTGTGGCTGCGGATGGCGAAACCCTATGCCGGTGAAACGCTGGGCTGGCATACGCCGCTCATCGACGGGACCGAAGTGGCGATTGCCTACAGCAATGGCGATATTGATCTGCCGTACATTGCCTGTGCGCTGCACGACTCCGGACATCCCGACCACGTCACCCGTGACAACCACACCCGCAACGTGCTGCGAACGCCGGCGAACAATAAGCTGAGGATGGAGGACAAGCGTGGTGAAGAGCACATCAAACTCGCCACGGAATACGGCAAGACGCAGCTCAGCAGCGGGCACCTGGTGGACAGCAAGGGGCAGCTTCGCGGTAAAGGCACCGAGCTGCGCACCGATGAGTGGGGAACCCTGAGAGCAGGGAAGGGACTCTTTGTCGCTGCGGACGCCCAGGCGAAAGCGCAGGGTGAGGCTCTGGACAGGGATGCCGCGCTGAAGGAAATCGACAGGCTTAATCAGCAACTGCAGCAGCTGGAGATGGCCGCAGAAAAGGCGCAGGCGCTGAAAGCGGATGTTGACAGCCAGATAGAGATGTTTGAGCAGCGGCTGAAACCGCTGAACGAATCCCTTCTGTTTTCAGCTCCCGAAGGGATGGCCCTGACCAGCGGGGAGCATCTGCAAATGTCAGCCGCGAAAAACGTGGCCGTCAACGCCGGGGGCGATATCAGCGTGGGAACAATGGGCAATCTGACGGCGCTGGCCGGGGAGAAACTGGGGCTTTTTGCCCGCACCGGTCAGCTGAGCCTGAAATCCGGGGAAGGGCCAGTAGATGTGCAGGCGCAAAATGCCAGTATGCGGTTGTTTGCAGAGAAGAAACTGACGCTGAGTTCAGCGAGTGACATCTCCTTTGCCGGGAAAAAACGTATCACGCTGATCGGTGGCGGAAGCTATCTGCGACTTGAGGCCGGGAAGGTCGAGTACGGTACGACAGCGTCGTATATGCGCAAGGTGAAGCGCTCATTTAAAGGGACTGCGCAAGAAATGCCAATGACAGTACAGAAAAAAACCGCTCCGGTTACCTTGAAATCTCAGGATTTAGATTCCTCATCACTTCCATTACCACAAAAAAATAGTGCTGAGATGATCAAATCATCCGGGACAGCCTCTCAAAATGAGAGCTATGCGAGTGCAATGGTTAACCCGGCAGAGTCCCCTGATAAAAAGAAATTGGGGTCAGTGAAACGTTATCTGTATTCTCCTTTTACATTCGACACAAATGTTCTGCTCTACGATTCCCTTGCCAAATTTATCGACAGTGAAAACGATTATTATATAGTCTTTGTAAGTGAGAAGCAGAAAGAACAATTTTACAATCAGCTAAATGAAGAAGAGGAGTTGATTAAAGAAATTACTCTTGTAAAAATGAATGAATCAGGAAGAACTCATAGCATGAATGAGGTAGAACATTATTATAAAGAGTTCAAAACCTTCCACATGTCGTACGAAAAATATCACTTTGAACCTGGCGACAATGCGACAATTGTTCATGTTCTTGGTCATGGCGATGCAGGAGATGATGGGTTGGCGCCTTCACCCTATGCAAAATTACGTTCTTATAAATATCCACTAGAAATAATTCCGCAAATGAAAAAAATGCAACTTCCAATTGATGCAATTATCAAACTTGATTTTTGCTGGAGTGGTGCAGGTAAGAGACCGGAAGGGAACACTGCTGATGAACTGACGCAGGCGTTTCATCTTGGCAGGATAACAGAACTGGTCCAGGGTGAAGAGCCTTGCTTTCTTGATGCTTTCATTGGTGAGTTTAATGAGTATTTCCCGGAGTTTGTTGGAGAAGTTCATGGATATATTGGAACAGTGCTGACATACCGTAAAAATATAATGAATGAGAAAGTAAATACCGGGAAACCACATTTTTCCGTTGCTGTCGCACCGGATGAAGGCGCTGATGAATTATTTTTTAGAAAATCAGACATGCGAATTATAAGAAAGGTATAGATTCAGTGTTTTCCGTTACGGAGAAGTAAGTTCTCATCTCCATGGAAACCAAAGGCGGGTTTTATGAGCGGGTGTTGTGATACGTCGAAACAGTCAGAAAAAACGCTCTGGCTCACTGGTGCGCATAATGTATATTATGTTAAATACGATTTCATATCGCTGCGCCATTGCTGGCGTCCCGTCTTTCTTGTAACCTTCCCTGGCCCCTCTGACAATAACAACCTGAAATTACCGGACTCCACATGCCTGCTCATTTTTCTCACGCCCATCCGGGTAAACGGTTAAGTGCATTAGTTGGCTGTGCGCTTCTTCTTGCCAGTTGCACGTCTAAACCACCGAAAACGCTGGTGACGCCGCTTCCACCGGTGGCTAAACAGCCACTGCCGGATAAACCGGTACGTAACAATGAACCCGTGCGCGGCGTTTGGTTAACGACCGTGTCCCGACTCGACTGGCCACCGCTGACGTCAGTTAATGGCGGCAGCGCCGCCAGCCGGATCAGCCAACAGCAAAATGCGCTGCGTAACAAGCTGGATCATTTGCAAAGCCTCGGTATCAATACCGTCTTCTTTCAGGTCAAGCCTGACGGTACCGCCCTGTGGCCGTCTAAAATTTTACCCTGGTCAGATATGCTGACCGGCAAAATTGGTGAAGATCCGGGTTATGACCCGCTTCAGTTTATGCTGGATGAAGCGCACAAACGCGGGATGAAAGTTCACGCCTGGTTTAATCCCTACCGCGTGTCGGTTAATACAAAACCGGGAACAATTCGCGAGCTGAATAACACGCTGTCATTACATCCGGCCAGCGTTTTCGTGCTGCATCGTGACTGGATCCGCACCGCTGGCGATCGCTTTGTGCTCGATCCTGGCATCCCGGAGGCGCGCGATTGGATCACCAGTATCATCGCTGAAGTCGTGGCCCGATATCCCGTAGACGGCGTGCAGTTCGACGATTATTTTTATACCGAAACGCCCGGTTCTGCGCTGAATGATGCCGGAACGTTCAGTCAATATGGTCAGGGATTCGCTTCCAAAGCCGACTGGCGACGTAACAATACGCAGCTGCTTATCGAACAAGTTTCCAGAACAATCAAACAGTTAAATCCAGGCGTTGAATTTGGCGTGAGTCCCGCTGGCGTATGGCGTAATCGCTCTTCTGATCCCGCCGGTTCAGACACACGCGGCGCGGCTGCTTATGATGAATCCTATGCCGATACTCGCCGCTGGGTGCAGGACGGTCTGCTGGATTATATTGCGCCGCAGATTTACTGGCCCTTTTCTCGCAGCGCCGCGCGTTACGATGTGCTGGCAAAATGGTGGGCAGATGTGGTGAAGCCCACCAATACGCGGCTCTATATTGGCATTGCTCTGTATAAAATCGGCGAGCCTGCGAAAAATGAACCGGACTGGATGGTTGACGGCGGCGTACCGGAATTGAAAAAGCAACTCGATCTTAATGAGGCCGTACCGCAGATTAACGGTACGATTTTATTTCGTGAAGGCTATCTCGATCAACCCCAGACCAGAAAAGCCGTAAGCTATTTGAAAGGTCGATGGGGTAATCAGTAGACATCAGGTTATGCGTTGTGAAACGCGACGGCAAACCCCTGCTCCTGCCAGTGCGTCAGCTGCTCCTGCTGACGCCGGGATAACCCCTTTCCCGTCCATAAAAAAATATGCTGACCGGGAAACATTTCCGGGCGCGGCGATTCCAGCGCTTCGGCCAGCACGGTAATGTGCCAGCCCTGCTGGGAGAGACGCCAGGCCTCGAGCCACAGCCGGGTGTGATCGTCACTGCCCCACCCCATCAGCAGCGCCTCTTTGCCTGGATTTTGACGGGACGCAGCAAGGCTTAGCACCGCATAATCTATCAGAATGCCATCCAGCAAACTGCACATCGTTCGGGCGGTGTTTTGATCAAGGCTAAGGCGTTGACGCACCGGCACAAAAATGTGATCGATAAGGGCTGCCGCAGAATGCTCGCGCCCTATTTCCTGAATCTTGCTGCGCAGGCTGGCCGGATGCACATGTCTTAGCACCGCCATCATCTCTTCCTGAAGAGACACCCATGTATCAGGCGCTTCAACTATATTATCTTCCAGCAATGCTTTGACCTTCCCGACCGGAACGCCGCTATCAACCCAGCGTTTAATTTCTTTAATACGCAGAATGTCGTCTTCATCAAACTGGCGATGCCCACCGGTGCTGCGCTGTGGTTTGAGCAATCCATAACGACGCTGCCATGCACGCAGCGTGACGGGATTGATTCCACATCGTTCGGCGACATCACCAATACTGTAAAAGGCCATTCATCTTCTCATCCTTTTAACTCATATGTACAAGTTTAAAACGAACTAAGAAAAAATGCTTGTACAATATTCTTTAAATTGTACAAGCTTAAACCTATTGTTTAATAAGCATATTTTTTATCAGGATATAATCGGGATGTAGTAAGCGAGTTGAATGGTGTACAGCGAGACGGGGAAAATCAGGAGCGCGTGCCGATTTTTTATCAGCACGCTGTGGGCAAAACTACAGGCCGGTTTTCTTTTCCGGCCAGGCGACAGCAGGGATACCCGCTAATTCCGGGCGGGCAAAAAGGTGACCCTGGAACAATGAAATGCCCGCCGATTCCAGCCACATCCACTCTTCCGCCTTCTCAACGCCGACCGCCGAAACGAGGATTTCAAGCGAGGTACAACATTTGATAATCGCCTGCACGATTGCCTGTCGGGGGCCGCTTTTATGCACGTCTTTAATCAGATCGCGGGTGATTTTAATGCGGTCTGGCTGAAACTGTGCCAGCAGTAAAAGCCCGGCGAAGCCCGCGCCGAAGTGGTCGATAGCAACCCGAATGCCTGCGGCTTTCAACTGCCTGACCGCATCGGTGAATTCATCAAGCCGGGAAATAATCTCGCTTTCAGTGAAATCAACGATGATCTGTTCCGGGATTAGCCCGTTGGTCTCAATCTCCTGCAACAGAAACTGCACCGCATTGGGGACTTTAACCAGCGTCATCGGCAACAAATTAACCGTTAGACTCTGCTCACCAATCTGTAGCCCGCGCGCCATTGCAAACGCCACTTTTTTACTTTTCAGATCGGCCTCATACGTCGCATCACCGGTCAGCCCTTCAAACCAGGCCTGCGGCGACCCGCCTGCGGGCGTGCGCAACAACGCTTCAAATGAAACAATTTCCTGGGCGAGTGGATCGATGATTGGCTGAAAAGCAAATGTACAATTATCACTGCCATCAATGGCTAAGGCCGGACGAACGGCATTATCGTCAGAAATGAAATCCCAGGTATCACCGGAAGGAATTTCAAAATAATTCTCTTTTTCTCTCGCTTCAACAAAGGTACGGAAAAACTGCAGCGCGCGGTCATCGTAGGTGAGCTGGTATTTAGAGGTGCCTTTGTCCAGTACGGACTGGAGTACCTCGTCTCTGTCATACTCCCGCAGATCGAAAAGCTCCATCCCGGCCTTACCAAACCGCCGTGACGGTGAGTAATCGCACATCAGCTCGACCACATTGTAGTGGCGGTCATCTTCACAGATATGATGATAAATAGGGAAGATTGTCTCTTCCGGGCCTTCAAGTAACTGGAAAAAATGCGTGCCGTTAAAGAGTAAGATCCCGGTGACGCCATTTTGACTATTTTTTTCGTTTGCCGCAGCGACCATGTCTTCCAGTAGCTTCACTGGAACGTCATCGCACATATGGCTGCGGTAAATAATGGTGGTGAGCATGAAGGTTCCAAAGAGACGAGTTTATGAGCAGTCACATTAACAGAAACTGGTCTTTAGATCTTGTATTCTCTCACTTTAGTGTCACATCGATTTTACATAAGGCACGTTTTTTTTCGCCAGCCTGGCTCTTAACGTCCTGTCAATTTATGAACCTTGTACAGCATTTGCGAAAATAATCTTAGGCTGCTTAGCATTGTAACCTTATGAAAATATTAACTAATAATTAAGATTCTGAAAAATTTATGCTAACTTGTACAATTAGCTATGTACAAGTTTGATGATTTTGTATAACTTTGTTCACACAGTTAGTAAATTCTTAATTATCCAGGAGTGACATATGCGTCAGAACGGTTATGTTCCAGATACAGCTAATGCCATTGCCCGTTATTTCAATAAAGCCGCCCTGCCGACACAACAGGAAACGCTGGGCGAGATTGTTCGGGAAATTCTTTTGGACGGTCGCAGTCTGAACCGTAAGGCCATCTGTACGAAATTGCTTAGCCGACTGGAGCTGGCATCCGATCCTGAAGAGGAAAGCCACTACCATACCCTGATTGGTCTGTTATTTGACCGTTGAGTAAGCAATAGATGATGGGTGATTCGAGTCAATTCTGGCAGAAGTTATTTCGCCTGTTTTAACAGGCCAGGCAGCATCCAGCTCGCCTCTTCGACCAGAAAAATGACTTCCTGCCGCGTTCTGCTTCTGAACCGTGCGGCAACCAGAGATGCAGTTATGAAAAGAAGTGAAATTGAGCAATTAACAGACGAAATCATCGGAGAAGCTGTGTTATCGCTCCTCACCGAAAACAGCCCGATTAACCTTCAGGCTCTGGTGATGCGCCTGCAATCCATGGAAGCGAGTGCTTCAAACTATCAGCGGCAGGATATTATTGCCCGTGTGATCGCTGAAGTTACCCGTAATTCGTCAGAAGCACGTCGTCATGCGGCCAACGAATCAGGGAAATGGGACAGCGATAACGTCCATCAGTTATTTGGCAATCGCCAGCCGACAAGCAACAGAAAAAAACATTAACAGCCAACAGATACCTTTTAACAGCGGAGTTATTTTATGAGTCAGGCATTGCAAGAAGAATCAGCAGCATATCCCGAACTGCCGAATACCGCTCTGTCTCAGTATTTCCGCACCGCCGGTGATAAACTGGCGGATGAAGCTGCGATGCTTGGTAGCGCCATTCGCATCATTCTTGCTTCCGGTGGTCAGTTGACCAATAAAGCGATCATCCTTCAGTTGATTCACATGGTTGAACGTACCGATGATGTGGTAACTGGCGATATCCTTCGCAAAACCCTGGAAATCATTGTCGACCACACCATTGACGATCTTTAATCACCGCCACATTTTTTCTATTTAACAAATGATCGCGCCAGCATAATTTGAGATGATGCTGACATGCGCCTGAGGTTCGCGGCACCGAAGCGGACCTCTGATAAATGTAAGAGATCATTGAGAGTTAAATTCAGTTATGGAAACCACGCCCGTAAACGTTCTGTCGGTATTTGATTTTGATGGAACCCTCACGCGTCATGACAGCTTCGTCCCTTTCCTGCGCTTTGCTTTTGGTAATCGCTATTTCATCCGCAAAGTGATGAAAATGACGCTGCCGACGCTTCGCTGTATGCGCCGTAAGTTAACGCGCGACGAGTTAAAAGAAGTGCTGATCACTACCTTTCTGACCGACATTGATGAGCAGTGGCTGCGCGAGAAAGCAGAGAAATTTTGCCAACTTTACTGGGAAAAGCTGATGCGCGCCAGCGGCCTGCTGGCGGTAGCAAACGAACGTGTTTCCGGCGCCGAAGTTACCCTGTGCTCCGCCTCACCTGAACTGGTGCTTCAGCCGTTTGCCAGGAAGCTTGGCGTAAAACTAATCGGCACCCAGCTCGAAGTGATAGACGGTAAACTTACCGGCAGGATCAGCGGTCATAATTGTCGCTGCATCCAGAAAATTAACCGCCTTGAAAGCGTCTACGGTTCCCTGAGCCAGTATCATCTGCGCGCCTGGGGCGACACGCGCGGCGATTATGAACTCCTGACTGCCGCCAGAGACGCTCACTGGCGGCATTTTCATCCGGCATGGAGCCGTAGAAAATCGCCCCTGCAAATGCTTAAAGGCAGCCGCCTGAACTAATAGCGCTGTACATAATAAAACGCCCCTTTCGGGGCGTTTTATTAAATGATATTTAATGATTTGGCCGCATCATGCCAGTCTTTAAATTCTTCAAGCAGCCGATCGTACAACGTCTCATCGTTCATCTTCCTGAAGTCGTCGATGGCAAAGAAATGACTGTTATCGACATTTCTCTCGTTAAAAGTATCCAGTTTTTCCAGGATGCCGTAATTCGAACCACCGAGGCCGACAAATTTCCAGAAAATGGGATAATGCGCCGAGCGGCTAATCGCTTCTTTAATCTCGCGGGTTTTGCTGATGCCACCGTCGGTAATAAAAACCACATACACGGGTAACGTGGTGTCCTGGTAGAAATCGACAATCTCATTCATCACCGGTGGCTCGTTATTGACACCGCCCAGCTCCGGCAGATTTTCCCACATAGATCGCGACGCGGATGACTGGATTTGCGCGATATAGCCCTTCAGGTTATCCAGCGTTACATCCGGGTATTTTTTATGCCGTTGGGCAAATCCCCAGACATCCATTGCCCCGTCGTCATCGAACTGAACGGCAAGAACGGCGATCCGGTCGAGCACCGCCTGCACATTGCCTTTACTGAACTGTCCTTTCATTGAGCCAGAGGCATCCAGCACAAATGCCACCCTCGCCTGCATGGATTGCAGTTTATGTTTGCTGAGGCTGACGGTGGCGTTTTTAGCAAGGCTGACCAGCTGCGGGGCTTTTTCCTGCACTTTCTTTTCAAGGCTGATTTTCGCAGGCTCCGGGGCTGGCGTTGACGACGGCGCGGCGACGTCCACTCCGTAATGCACCGCCAGCGGCTCAAGCCCGCCGTTAAATCCCTGGCCGATAGCCTTCAGTTTCCACTGCCCCTGATAGCGGTAGATTTCGGCCACAATCAGCGCTTTTTCCTGGCGACCCGCGATGTCCACGTTGAACTGGGCAACGTCATCTGCCCCCAGAGAAAGTCGACTAAGCTGGCCGAGAGTATCTTTACCCTCAATCACCATCGTCAGGGCGATTTTTTGGATCCGCACGGGGATATCAGCCAGGCGGATATGAAACTGCGCGCCCTGCGCGGAGGTCTGCATCCGCACCGCGCCTTCCGGCGAACTCAGGTTATTAAAAAAGATAAAGTCTTCGTCCCGGGCCACCTTACCGCTGGCATCAAGCAAAAAAGCAGAAGGATCGACTTCGCTGCTGAAGGTCGTGGAGGTCTGATAATTTAACGTCAGCGTAAAACTGGAGGGGGCGATGATGAGATTTTGACCTGCCTGAAGTTGCATATATTCATCCTTATGGCTTATCAGTCGGAGTGCGATCGGCAAAAAACATAACGGTCGGAAACCGCGATCTTTTTTACATACCGGATAAAAAAACCCCGGCAGAACCGGGGTTTTGAACACTCAGATATTCACACCGTGCTGGGATGCCAGCGCACCCAGGCCACCGGCAAAGCCTTGCCCTACCGCCTTGAATTTCCACTCGTTACCGTTGCGATACAGTTCGCCGAAAATCATCGCGGTTTCGGTGGAAGCATCTTCAGACAGGTCGAAGCGGGCAATTTCAGTGCCGTTATCGTTGTTGTAAACGCGCATGAAGCTGTTGCTGACCATGCCGAAGTTTTGCTTACGGCTTTCGGCTTCATAGATAGTGACGGCAAAAACCAGTTTTTTGACGTTAGCGTCAACTTTCGCCAATTCGATTTTCACTGACTCGTCGTCACCGTCACCTGCGCCAGTGCGGTTATCGCCCTGGTGCTCTACCGCGCCACACGGACTGACTTTGTTATTAAAGAAAACAAAATGACCATCGGAAAGGACTTTACCGTCTTCGCCAACCAGGAACACGGAGGCGTCAAGGTCGAAATCCTGGCCATCGGTAACACGGGCATCCCATCCAAGACCGACCATGGCAATATTCATGGTAGGTGCTTCTTTAGTAAGGGATACGTTACCGCCTTTTACGAGAGAAACTGCCATTTTTAGCTCCTGCTTTTAATGAGTTGCGGTGCTGCGTTATGCAGCTCCGGTAGAGAAAGAGAGATATCAGGATGCGTTGATGCCGTACTGGGCACAAACGGATGCCAGACCACCGGCATAACCCTGACCGACCGCACGGAATTTCCATTCCGCGTTATGACGATACAGTTCGCCAAACAGCATTGCGGTTTCGGTAGAGGCATCTTCGGTCAGATCGTAGCGCGCGACTTCAGTCTGATTGTCATTATTGACCAGACGGATGAACGCGCCGGAAACCTGACCAAAACTCTGACGACGTGCCTGTGCGTCGTGGATAGTGACCACAAAGATGATCTTATCAACGTCTGCCGGAACGCTGTCCAGTTTCACAATCAGCGATTCATCATCACCATCGCCTTCACCGGTACGGTTATCACCGGTATGGGTAACGGAGCCATCTGCCGATTTAAGGTTGTTGTAGAAAATAAAGTCGGCATCACCGCGTACCTTGCCATTTTGACCCAGCAGGAATGCCGATGCGTCGAGGTCAAAATCCTGACCGTCAGTAGAGCGTGCATCCCAGCCAAGACCGATCAGTACATTTTTCATTGATGGCGCGGCTTTGCTCAGGGATACGTTACCGCCTTTAGATAGAGAAACGCTCATAAATGAATCCTCACAGGTTAAATTTTCAGGTTATCAATCAAACAGAGATGCGCGTTATTCTGCATCAGACTTGTCCGGGAACATGATGCTTGCCACGATCCCAATTGCCAGCACCACCAGAACAACAATCAGACTGGTCGTGGCAGAAAGGCTGTAGCCATGATGCCAGATATGATCTGTCGCATTAAGGCCCAGTTTTGCGGCAATAAAGAACAGCAGGACGATGACCGCTTTTTCCAGATGCGTCAGGTACTGCTTCAGCGCTTCAAGTACAAAGTAAAGCGTACGCAGGCCAAGGATGGCGAACATCATGGCGCTGTAAACAATCAGCGGTTCACGGCTGACCGCGATAATTGCCGGAACGGAGTCGAAGGCAAACATCACGTCAGACAGTTCCACTACCGCGACGCAGAGCATCAGCGGGGTTGCATATAGCGCGGCTTTTTTCACCCGACCGACAACAATATCTTTGTTTTCCGGCTTCGCCAGTTCGGCATCGACTTCTTTCTGGGTCAGCAAAAATGCGTGCCCGGAAAGTTTTGGCCACAGCGGGAAAAATCGTCTGACCATCCGGTAGGCGAGATGCTGGGAATAGTCTTCCACTTCATCTTCATCACCGCCGCTTTTGAGCATCATTACGGCAGTCCATGCGACGACCACGGCGAAGACCAGTTCAACGTATGGCCCTAACGACAGCAGCCCTGTACCGATGGCAACGAAAATGCCCCTGAAGACAATCGCACCGATAATCCCCCAGTACAGTACCCGGTGACGGTAACGATCCGGCACTGAGAACCAGGAGAAAATCGCCATCATGACAAACAGGTTGTCAACGGAGAGGACTTTTTCAAGCGCATAACCGGTTACGAACAGGCTGGCGACTTCTGCGCCGTGGTGAACGTAGAGAAAACCGGCGAATGCCATTGCAACGATAACCCAGAATACAGACCACAGTGCCGCGCTTTTCAGCGAAATGGGCTTATCATGGCGATGCATAAAAAGGTCAATAAAAATGGCTCCGACTGACAGTGCGACAAACACAATGACAGTTTCAGCCGGAAATCCAATATGTGTAGAAACCATGTTTTACCCTTTGCGGATGATATCAGAGGCCAAATTCGGCAGGGTCGAAACCCAATGCAATTGCAATTTCACGTACAGCTTTTTGCTCATCCTCATCAAAATTACCGTCGCTCTTACCGACGGCAATCCCCACGCGAATAGCAAGCTGTGCTGCTTCTGGCTGATCCTTTAATGCCAGAATATGTTTCATCGTTTCGCCTTTGCCGATTTCCATATCGAAATCGAAACTTGAAATCAGTTTATTAAAGAACTCGATGACCTCATTGGTATCAAAAACCTTTAACTCTTCGGAGGAACGCAGAAAACCCATCATTTTCTGTTTTTCTTCGGCGCTGACGCCATCGCTGGCAACCGCGATCCGCGCGCAGACAGCGACCGTCCCCTGCATAAATTTTTTGTTTTTGAAACGGCTGACCTGTTTGGTCAACTCTTCGCGGCTGTTATTAAACGCGCCTTTCACTTTATTAAAAAAACTCATCACCCTATCCTCATTAACAGTATTATTTGGAACCAGAAGACCAGCGAAAGCCCCAACCGAACGCGCGGTCCATCTCCTGTTGCCCTTTAAAGAACTGATTGATACGTTCGATTTTGATCGCACCATTCTCATTAATCAGACGCGCTATCGCACATAAGGTTCGTTTGTTATCGCCTTCAGTCAGGCGAGTTTCGATCGGCGGCTGTTCCGGCACATGTAAGGTGACAACACCGTCGGTCTTGTCCCAGCTTGGCGCGCCCTGATAAATAAAGGCGTAAATCAGCACCTCACGAATGTTCTGCCATTCGCGGCCGTTGATGTGGATCCACTCGCCATCGCTGACATCCCCGGTACGGTCGTCGCCCTGAAGCTGGACGTAAGGTTCAGAATGGTACGAGCCGAAAGCATTGCCCAGCGCCTGAACCACCGTTTTGGGACCGTCGCGCAGCGCGATGAAGGCACCTAAATCGAGATCGACGCCCTTATCTCCACCAAACATGCCCAGCAAGCCGGAAGACTTACTGCCACGGTGCCAGTTAAGGTTAATGCGTATTTCACCGAAGTTGTCTTTTTTGGCGAGACTGATCGCTGGTTTTTCTTTGGTTAAAGAAACTTTGCTCAGGCTGATTTTATTAGCGGCCGGAGCCGGTGGCGGCACGGGTGCAGGTGTTGGCGTCGGGGTTGGCGTTGGTGCCGGGTTATCGGCAATATCCACGCCAAAATGTTCAGCCAGCGGCTTAAGCCCACCGTTAAAGCCCTGGGAGATAAAGCGGAATTTCCATTCGCCATTGCGTCGATAAAACTCACCCAGGATCAGCGCCGCTTCCTGACGACCGTTAAGATCAACAGTACCATTGACGATCACGGACCCCGAATGCTCAACCTGGATAGCCAGATTACCGAGACTGGACACCTTCTGATTGCCTTCACAGGTCACCGTGAACGCGACTTTTTGCACATCAGATTTCAGGTTATTCAGGGAAACCACAAAAGTGGTGTCATTCCCTTCATTCACCAGGCTAATAGTATTGTCGTCATTGCGGGTCTGGCCGTAAAAGACCATATCCGCATCGCCCTTCACTTTACCGTCAGCAAACAGACGGAAAGAAGAGGTATCGACCGCTGAACCAGAGAGAATACGAACCCGCAACTCTCCGGCTGGAACAGGGGCGTTGCCCCCTGGCGTCAGATTCATTAGCGCACCACCGTAGCCACAACCTCTGGCAGCATTTCGTCAATCGTGCGCCCACGGCAGGCATTGCCCAGAGCGGTAAAGTCCCAGGTTCCCCCATTACGGCGTAAAGAGGCAATGACGATCCCGGTATGGCTACCCTGCTCAGAAAGCACGTATTTAGCCAGTTCTTTATTGTTCTGATCGACCACGCGGCAGAAGGCGTTCTGCACTTCGTTGAAGGTCTGACCACGGAAACTGTTCACCGTAAACGCCAGGAATTCAACCTGCGGCGAAAGCTGGGTCAGATTAACGCTAATGGTTTCATCATCACCGTCCCCCTCACCCGTTAAGTTATCACCGCTGTGAATAACGGAGCCGCAGCGCGATTTAAGCTCGCGAAACCAGATGGTATCTAATTTATTGCCTTTCGCGTCGAGGAGAATACAGCTGGCGTCCAAATCAATAGAGCCAGAACCGCCAAGCAGACTGCCAAATAAACCTTTTTTCTTAATTGGATCCCAGCCCAGCCCAAACTTAAGCTGGCTAAGAGAAGAGGATTCTTTACTAAGCGAGACCGTCTGATTTTTACTTAACGAGACCATATATTTTCCTTAACCTGCATTGAGTAAAGCATTAGGTGAATATGAGAAAGCATCGTGCGTGCAAAAAATCATATCATGATGTAGTTCTGTCACAAGATGATTTTTACACAAACTTACCTCATGGTTGGTTAACTCGCTGTTTTTGAATAATTAATATTTTCAACCCCCCTTATTTATAGTGGTTTTTTAATGATTTCCTGGTCGGTTATAGATCACATGAATGCGTTAAAATTAAAAATCATATTATGATTGACATGAAAATAGTGCCCCCATAGACTCATTAAAATTGCCTCTTACCAGACCTCACCAGGAAAATAGCAAAACAATGAAAACCAAAATATGGCTGACGGAAGGTCTCTCTTCCCAACGAAATATCATTCAAAGTGTAAATGATTTTTCCCATAACGGGGGGCGTGAAATCACAATCTATGCATCCCATCGTCATGAAAGAAACGAAATTTTATCCGTGGCGCATTTTTCGCTGATCGAACCGCAGGATGAGAGTCAGCGGCTGGCCTTTATTACGGCTATAGTCAAAGAGCACGGGATCGATGTCATTCATGCCGGACGTAATGGCCGCTGGTTTGAAACTCATCGCCAGGCCATTGAAGCCCTTGGCGTTGCCCTGACGACCGGTGCGATTAGCGTTGATACTATTGACCTGGCCGATGACAAAGTCGCCTTTGCCCAGTTCATGGAAAGCAAAGGACTGCCGGTCGTTCCCTCACTTCGCGTCTCGACAGTGGGCGAACTCAAACAACTGCTCGCCAGTACGCCTTTTGAAGCGCCGTGTATCAAACCCGTCAAAGGCATTTATGGCATGGGATTCTGGCGGTTTGATGACACCGTCTCGCCAATGACGGTCTTTAACTATCCTGAGCGCCGCCGGGTTAACACGGAACAATATATTGCAGCGTGTGAAGCAGCGAGATCGTTCGAGCCGCAGGTCGTCATGCCTTACCTGCCCGGCCCTGAATATTCCGTCGATATGCTGGTTGACCACGGCAACGTGCTTGCCGCTGTCGGACGGCGTAAAGAAGATGCGCTTCAGTATCTGGAAAATACGGGTGACGCCTGGGCGCTGGCGCAGGCCTGCGCGCAGGCGATGAACGCTGACGGGCTGGTTAACGTGCAGACGCGCAATGATGCCAGCGGCAAACCGCTTCTTCTCGAAATCAATATGCGCCCGTCCGGGGGCATCGGCTACACCCGGCACAGCGGAGTTAACCTTGCAGGATTATATGCCGCGTTTAAGCTCGGCCAGTTGACCGCAGATGAAGTCCAGGCGCTGGCGCGCAGCAGCTTTAGCCCGGCGGTAGTGCGTTCTGTCACGGACGTAGTGGCCTATGACCACGTATTAGCAAACAAACTCAATACCGGTGTCTAACCTACTGAATTCAGGAAGTGTCTCTATGACGACTATTCACGACGACAATGTTTATCGTCGTACTCTTACCAGCGGCACAATTAGTGTCACCCGTCATAAGGGAGAGGTTTCCCTTGAGTCATTATTTGACATCGCAGAACGACGCAACCCGAAAAGAGCGTTTTTGTTCGTCAGTAAAGTGCTGGGCCGCCACATTCCGGTGTCGCCTGCCGTTATGCGTTCCGTATTTCGTCAATTAAGTGAGCAGTTTCCTACTGGCATCCCCGGTCCGGTGTTATTTATCGGCATGGCCGAAACGGCGGTCGGGCTTGGTGCAGGCGTGTTTGATGAATTAAGAACCCGCTGCCCGGACCCGGTATTTCTGACTTCCACGCGCCATCCGGTTGAGGGTGAGCTGCTGTGTGAATTTAAAGAAGCGCACAGCCACGCCACCGATCATCTGCTCTACCTGCCCCATGACCCGGAGATGCGCCGCCGCGTTCGCGAAGCGCGTACGGTGGTGCTGATTGATGATGAAGCCACGACCGGCAATACGTTTATTAATCTGCTGGCGGCGCTGCGTCACGACGGCGGCCTTACAGCCCTGGAGCGCGTTATCACCGTAACTCTCACCGACTGGAGCCGCGACGCGCTGGCCGAAGGCTGCCCGCTGCCCGTGCACAACCTGTCCCTGGTCAGTGGCGACTGGTGCTGGGAACCCTTCCCCGATGCGCCCGTTCCGGTTATGCCGCAGGTTAACGTGACCGCCTCCGGTAGCGTCAACATCTCCGGCAAACAAACGTGGGGACGGCTGGGCATGGTCGCGGCAGCGGCGGATCTGGGATTAAACGTC
Organism: Superficieibacter sp.; assembly: GCF_032071645.1. Classification (NCBI taxonomy): domain Bacteria; kingdom Pseudomonadati; phylum Pseudomonadota; class Gammaproteobacteria; order Enterobacterales; family Enterobacteriaceae; genus Superficieibacter; species Superficieibacter sp. The sequence continues at coordinate 627,550 of NZ_DAMAPU010000001.1, read as the reverse complement.
ACAGCCTGTGCTGGCGAAAAAATTCTGGTGCTCGGAACCAGCGAATTTGTCTGGGAACCGTTTTTACTCGCCGAACGACTGGAAGCGCTGGGTGCTGACGTCAAATACAGCTCCACGACCCGCTCCCCCATCGCCACCGGCTTTGCAATCCAGTCTGCGCTGGCATTTACTGACAACTATGGCCTCGGCATTCCTAACTTCGTTTACAACGTCGTCCATCAGGCTTTCGATCGCATTTTACTCTGCACGGAAACGCCCGCCGAAAGCGTCGATCCTTCACTTCTTGCTGGTCTGAATAACGTTGCTGGCACCGTTGAGATTATTACCTATGAATAAACCCGTTTTCCTTTCCGACCTTGACGACACGCTGTTTCAGACCCGGCGGAAAATGGTCAACGAGCTGGACCTGGAGCCTTTCCGCACCGGGGCACTGGATCGCAGCCTGCAACCGCGCAGCTTTATGACCGAAGAACAGGCGATGATGGTTGACTGGTTGCTGGAACACGCCGAGCTAATCCCGGTCACGGCAAGAGGCACTGAAGAAATTTCCCGCGTGCAGATCCCTTTTCATTCCTGGGCGGTGACGACCCACGGGGCAGTGATCCTCAACGCCGACGGCACGCCGGATGCCGACTGGCAGACGCATATGCTGAACAGCCTGAAGCCCTACGAAGAAAAATTGCTCTCTATGCAGCGTCAAATCACCGAGCTGATGGATGCGCGCGGCATTAACGCCTGGGCGCGACTGAACTATGAGTATGGCAACGTGCCGGTTTATCTGGTGATGAAACACCGCGACAGCACGCGGCTGGATGAACTTAATGCCATTGGCGATGAAATCGAAACAATCTTCTCCACTGCCGGTTTTTACATTCATCGCAACAGCAACAACATTGCATGGCTGCCCGATCCGGTAGAAAAAGGTCTGGCCGTCGACTGGCTACTGCAAAAGCTGCGGGCAGAGCGCGGCGTTTTCCCGGTTTTCGGCCTGGGTGACAGCTTAAGCGATCACCGTTTTATGAAATTATGCACCTGGTACGGCGTTCCTCAACAAAGCCAGTTTGCGCAAGCCATCACGGATACCTTGTTTGGAGGGATCGACCATGCCTCATAACGCACCTTTTTCCGGCTCCTATCAGCCAGAAGACGTTCAGTTCCTGCTTCAGCCGGTCGAAATGGAAATGACGCCGGTAGAGTTAAAAGAAGAGTACATTCAGTCCGGGAAAAAACACTATTCGGAAATGCTCAGCCAGGAGCCGGAGCCAACCGCCTGGCATCTGGATCTGTTCCGCCGTTCGCTGGATCAGGGTGCGGCGCGTCTGGCCAGAGAAGTCCAGCAACTGGCAAACGCCCTCGCCGAACAGTTTGGCGATACGCCCATCATACTGGCAAGCCTGGTGCGCGCAGGCGTGCCGCTGGGCGTAATGTTGCAGCAGGCGCTGCGGGATATGGGTAAAACCTCCTGGCATTATGGGATCAGCATCATTCGCGATCGCGGGATTGATACCGCCGCGCTGGACTGGATCGAAGCACGTCACGGCACCGAAGGTATCGTGTTTGTGGACGGCTGGACCGGAAAAGGTGCCATTACCGGGCAGTTAATTAAATCGCTGAAAGATCGTCCTGGCTACCCTGCGCAGCCCCGGCTGGTGGTACTGGCCGACCCCTGCGGTCGCGCCTGGCTGTCGGCCAGCGATGATGACTGGCTGATCCCTTTTGGCATCATGGGTGCGCCCGTTTCCGGTCTGATCTCCCGCTCCATCTGGACAACCGACGGTTTTCACGGCTGCGTCCACTGCGATCATCTTGCGCAGTTTGAATGTAGCCAGATGCTGGTCGATACCGTGGCCCGCGAGCGTAAACACCTCCCGGAAGTGCCGCCGCTTTCGCGGGATAACGCGCACAAACCCGCACTTATCGCAAAAAGCGACCGGGTGATTAGCCTGCTGGCAAACCGCTATCAGGTTGACAGCATCAATCGGATCAAACCCGGCATTGCTGAAGCCACCCGCGCGGTGCTACGCCGCGTGCCCGATCACGTATTTGTAAGAACAGTTAACGACCCTGATGTTGCATTGCTTGTCGCGCTGGCGCGGGACAAAGGCATTACCATCGCCGAAGTGGGTGATGATATCGGGCAATATCGTGCCGTTACGATCATTAAAAAGGTGCTTTGATGATAAAACGACTCTCACCCTGGAATCTGGGCGCGACGCTGTATATGCCCGCGACCCGCACGGATATCGCCGAAACCATTCTTAACGTCAAAGTGGAAGGTCTGCGCTCGCTGGTGATTTGCCTGGAAGATGCCGTCAGTGAAGAAGATATTCCGCTTGCGCTCAGGAATCTCACCGTCCTGCTCGACGAACTGGCAAAAGCCAAAGCAACGGACGGCAGCTCTCACTGGCCGCTGGTTTTCATTCGTCCGCGTGATATTCAGATGGGCGCATGGTTTACCGAAACGCTGGATCTTAGCCCGATCGACGGACTGGTGCTGCCTAAATTCACCCTCGCCTCGTTACCGGAATGGTGGCGGTTTATTCAGAACACCCACCTGTGCATGATGCCTACGCTTGAGACAGCAGAAGTGTTCGACGTTGAGCAAATGCGCGAGCTGGCGACTACTCTGCTGAATCACCCCTGCTATCAGCGAATTATTGCCCTGCGTATCGGCGGCAACGATCTGATGAACGTGGTATCCCTGCGCCGTCCGCGTAACCTGACGCTATACGATGGCCCGATGGGCTACGTGATTAAAATGCTGGTCGCGGTGTTTGCCACCCGTAATTTCGCCCTTACCGCTCCCGTCTGCGAACACATTGACGATCACGAAATTATGGATCGTGAACTGGCCCTCGACATGGCGCATGGCCTGGTGGGGAAAACGGCGATCCACCCTAACCAAATCGCTAAAATTGAAAAGGCACTGCAGGTTTCAGATAACGATTACGCCGACGCGCTACGGATCATCAACTCGTCCCAGGCGGTGTTTAAATCGCAGGGCGCGATGTGCGAACCGGCGACCCATCGCCGATGGGCTTCCGGCATTCTTGAGCGCGCGCAGGTCTATGGCATCAGCGATCGCAGTAATGGCGGAATTGTTCGCGTTCCCCTGTCGCAGCAAAACTGAGGTAAACGCAGAAAATGTTACTTAGCTCCCGCCAGGAAAGAGTATTTAAACTTGCCACGTTGTTAGGTACGGGCAAGCCCGTGTCCGCAAGTAAAATCCTTGAGACCCTTGAATGCTCTGAACCCACACTGACCCGAGCGCTGAAAGAACTGCGTGATTCCTACTCGTCAGAAATTAAATACAGTAAGGCGATTCATGCCTACCAGATCACCCATTTTGGTACGCTCGATAAAAAAACGCTGCGCCGAATGGCAGAATCGCTGAGCGCCAACGCGGAGCTGAAAACCGTTGAGTCGTCCAGTTGGGTGGATCTCGACAAAGAAAAAAAGATGGCGGTGTCACTCTCGCTGCGGATGAGCGTCCTGCGTAAGGTTGAGCGATTTGCTTTTACGCATAACAAAACGCGTAGCGAAGCGATGGAAATACTGCTGGAAAAAGCCTTTACCGTGCTGGTGGAGGAACAAACCCGTACGGCTAAATAGCGATCCTTTAGCTTGTCCGTAACCGGCGTTACAGACAAGCTCCCATTTTTGGTACCAAAATCACAATAAAAAACTCGCTGATAAGTCCTTAAAAGAATAATGTATTTTAGTCGTGTTTAACCGATGAACCTCTGAATTCCTACCCAAAATCAGCAGGAGAAACGCATGAGAAGACTTCCGGTTTATCTACTTCTCGATACCTCCGGTTCTATGAACGGCGAACCCATCGAGGCGGTGAAAAATGGTGTACAGACCCTGCTTACCACCTTAAAGCAGGACCCCTACGCGCTTGAAACCGCTTATATTTCTGTTATTACCTTCGATTCCTCCGCACGCCAGGCCGTTCCGCTCACCGATTTACTCAGCTTTAAACTGCCAGACTTAACCGCCAGCGGGACCACCGCGCTGGGTGAAGCGCTTTCGCTCGCGGCAAGCAGCATTGCCCGCGAAGTGCAGAAAACGACTGCCGAAACCAAAGGAGACTGGCGGCCGCTGGTATTCATCATGACCGATGGATCGCCAACCGACGACTGGCGTAAAGGCGTCAACGATTTCAAAGCGGCAAGGACCGGCGTGGTCGTGGCCTGCGCCGCGGGACATTCTGCGGAGACCAAAGTCTTGCAGGAGATCACCGAAATCGTGCTCCAGTTGGATACCGCCGATTCCTCCACGATCAAAGCCTTCTTCAAATGGGTTTCCGCGAGCATTTCTGTCGGTAGCCAGAAGGTGGAGTCCGGCAAAAAAGAAGTGATTGGCCTGGATGATTTACCCCCACCGCCGCCCGAAGTTAACGTCGTTCTTTAAATATTAATAAGGAGATGCTATGTCAGTCAGCTTAAGCAAAGGGCAAGGCGTCAGCCTGCGCAAAAACGAACACGATCTTTCTTCCGTCACCATCGGCCTGGGATGGGATATCAACGAAGAGAAAAAAGGGTTTCTCGGCAGCGTCTTCGGTAAAAAAGAAGCGGAATACGATCTCGACGTTGTCGCCTTTCTCTGCAATGCCCAGGGTAAAGTGACCGATTTAGGCGATGTTGAGAACGGCAAACCGACGCTGGTCAACGGCGATATTATTTTCTTCAACAGCCTGCGACATAAATCCGGCAACATCTGGCTGACCGGCGATAACCGCACCGGGGCGGGCGATGGCGACGATGAGCAAATCATCGTTAAGCTCAATGCGCTGGATCCAAAATATGAAAAAATCATTTTCATTGTGCAAATATATAATGGCGAGCGCCTGCAACAGCATTTTGGCAAGGTGCAGAACGCCTTTATCCGGGCGGTAGACGCGCGCAATATCGAAATGGCGCGTTTCGATCTCTCCGGCGGCGCATCGTTTAATAACCAGCGCTCGATGCTCTTCGCCGAACTGGTCCGCGAACCAACCGGCTGGAAGCTCAACGCGATCGGTGAGCCGTCAGAATCCGATACTTTTGTCACGCATTTGAAGAGTTATATCTGATGAGAAGACTTCCCGTTTATCTGCTGATCGATACCTCCGGTTCCATGCGCGGTGAGTCTATTCATGCGGTGAATGTTGGTGTTCAGGCGATGTTAAGCGCGCTACGTCAGGATCCTTACGCGCTGGAAAGCGTGTACGTTTCCATCATCACCTTTGACAACGAAGCGCGTGAGCACGTCCCGCTTTCCGCACTGGAGAACTTTCAGTTTACCGATATCGTGGTGCCCAGCGCCGGGGGAACCTTTACCGGTGCCGCGCTGGAGAAGCTCGTCGCCTGCGTTGACCGAGACGTCCGTCGGTCCGATGGCGATCAAAAAGGGGACTGGCGACCGCTGGTTTTCTTAATGACCGACGGCACGCCTTCCGACGCCTGGGCTTATGGCGAAGCGATCAAAGAAGTCAAAAAACGTGCGTTTGGCTCGATCATTGCCTGCGCCGTGGGGCCGAAAGCTCGCCATGAGCATCTGAAGCAGTTGACGGATAACGTTGTCGCGCTGGAAACGCTCGATTCAAACGCCTTCGCCGGTTTCTTCAAATGGGTGTCGGCAAGCGTGTCATCGGGCAGCAGCAGCGCGGGCATTACGTCAGGCACGGATACTCTGCCCCCTCCTCCGCCAGAAATTCAGCTGGTGCTGTAATCGCAGGGCAACGTTCTGTGAGCGTTGCCCGACGAGGTGATTTTGATGAGAAGACTTCCGGTTTTTTTTGTTCTGGACTGCTCAGAGTCCATGATTGGCGACAATCTGAAAAAAATGAATGACGGGCTGCAAATGATCGTCAACGACCTGAGAAGAGATCCCCACGCGCTGGAAACGGCGTTTATTTCAGTCATTGCTTTTGCTGGTATCGCCAGAACCATCGTGCCGCTGCACGACGTGCTGTCATTCTACCCGCCAAGGCTGCCAGTGGGCAGCGGCACCTGTCTGGGTGCGGCGCTGCGTGAGCTGGCGACTCAGATTGACACTCAGGTGCGTAAAACGACCGCTGAAGGGAAAGGCGACTGGAAGCCGGTGGTTTACCTGCTGACCGACGGGCGCCCCACTGACGATGCGGCAGCAGAGATTAAACGCTGGAAAGAGCATTACGCGCGCAAGGTCAACCTGATCGCCGTTGGTCTCGGCCCGTCCGCCGACCTGAACATCCTGCGCCAGCTGACGCAAAACGTCTTCCACTTTACCGAGGCCCAGGAAGGCGACTTTGCCCGTTTTATCAAATGGATCAGCGCCTCCGTTACCGCCCACAGCCGCAGCGTCGGGGAAGAATCACCGCCTGCGGAGCAGACGGATTACCTCGTCAGGCTGACCAAAGACGTGTTATCACAGAAGTATGATGAAAATTGCGTCACCCTGGCGGGACGGTGCAGTCAATCACGGCGACCTTACCTGATTAAATACGAGCGCCCGAATACCCGCCTTTCCGGACTGAATTTCGATTTAAACATCAACGGCTTCAATATTGCGGGCTGCTATCCCATCGATGAAGATTATTTCGCGTGGAGCGATAATTCCGCCTCATTTATGCAGGTGAATACCAGCGAACTCCACGGCGTACCGGGCTGCCCGCACTGCGGGAACGCCAGCGCTTTTGCCCTTTGTAGCTGCGGTAAACTGCTATGTATTAATGGCCCGGATGATGTGATTTGCCCGTGGTGCGACAAAGCGCTTTCCTTCCAGGACTGTGCCGATGGCGATTTTGACGTTGACCGGGGCCGGGGGTAAAAACGATGGAAACCGATCTGGAACAAAAACTGCTGGCGCTGATCCTCGAAGAGAAAGGACTGGCCAGTTCCGAAGAGGCGCTGGCCCAACTGGGCGAAAATGCCGAAATCCACAGGCAGATCGCAGCGCTGGTTGACACAGTGACTCTGCACATTGCAAATCAACAAGAAACCACGCCCCCTGTCGCCGAAGCTGATCCGCCCCCGGCGGACGTCGATCAACCCGATCAACCACCCGAAACCAGCCCGCAGCAGCCGGAAGAAAATCCCCCGCAGAGCGGTCAGGAGGCAGAAGAATGGCAGAAAATGCCTTATGAAAACCTCAACGATGACGCGCCACAACCGCCCCTTCAGGATCAAAACACCGTGCTTAAGCCAGGACAAATCCCCGCTGCCGCCGCGCAGCCCCATGCCCCCACGCCCGGCGCACGCATCGTCATCGCTAACGCCCGCGTCGGTGCGCCCTTTGATTCTCCGGTCGACATCGCCCTTGATAACGGCGCAGCGGCGCAGGTGAAAGATGTTGTCTTTGCCTCCCCGGTGGGTCTGACGTTCGATCCGGCCACCGGTAATTTGTCCGGCATCCCGACCCAAAGCGGCGATTTTGAGGTCACGGTCGTGTGGGCCAGCGAAGCGCACCCTTCGGGTTCGACGACGGCAACGTTTATTGTCAACCCGGACCCACGTTCGCTGTGGAAGAATATTGACCCACCGGAAGACGATCGCTATTACAAAAAAAATGTTGAGCATCAGCTCATCAGACAGCCCGGCGTAAATATTGCGGCCGCAAGTCGCCGGGGACGATCTCATGCCCACGTCGGCTCCTTCCGCGACGACGACCTGTATGTAAACTGGCTCCCGGACAGCGGCTGGAGCGTGATGCTGGTAGCCGACGGCGCAGGCAGCGCCAAAAACTCGCGTCAGGGATCGCGGATTGCCACCGAAACGGCCGGCAATTATCTGGTCAGCCAGTTAAAAGGCGAAAAAGGACTCGACCTCAAAAAACAAATTCTGCAATGGAACACGGAAAATCAACGGCAGGTATGGGAAGGCTTTTACCACCTGTATCGTCAGGCATCCGTGCTGGCAGTGAATAATATTCACAACGAAGCCATTATTACCGATGAAAAAACCAAATCCTATGCCACTACTCTGCTGGCGGTGGTTTCATTCCGCGAAGGCGATGAGCTTTTTGCCGCCTCATTCTGGCTCGGCGATGGTGCTATTGCGGCCTATGGCCCGGCGGGAAAAGTCCGCGTGCTCGGTACGCCGGACAGCGGTGAATATGCCGGGCAAACCCGTTTTCTTGATGCGGAAGCGGTGCAGGATCCCGAATTCAGCAAGCGGATCATCATTGGCCGCTGGCAGGACATTTCCCATTTAGTGTTAATGACCGATGGCGTGTCCGATCCCCGCTTTGAAACGGATAACGGGCTACAAAATCCGCAAAAATGGGATGCGCTCATTGCGGAGCTGGCCCCCTGCCTCAACGATGCGGATAGCGCCGCTGAAAATCTGGCGGAATGGCTGAACTTCTTTTCTCCGGGCAACCATGACGATCGCACGATTATCGTTTCATGGTAAGCAGCAGAAAATACGGCGGTAATTGACTATGGCAAACATTATTACCTGTACAACCAGAGACGGAAAAACCGTCCAGTATGTTGACGAAATCATTGGCTCCGGTTCAATGAAAGATGTTTATTTTTCGCCCGATAAATCCTACGTGGTGGCTTTTTATAAAAAACCGCAGAACGAACAGGCGCGCGAACGTATCGATATGATCACCGGGCGCTATCGGCAAAACATTTTTGAGCAAACCGGCGGCGAATACTGGAAAGGTCTGTTTTGCTGGCCGGAAAGCGTCGTCGAATACCAGGGTAAAACCGGTATCGTGGTGCCGACCTATCAGAGCCACTTTTTTTTCAAATATGGCTCCAAAAATAACGATTTTCTCGGCATTCGCGGACGGGAAAAAGAAGGCAAATGGTTCGCCAGCGCGAATAACCAGAATAAATTCCTCGATCCGCGTGAAAAAGGCAACATCCTTAACTACCTGAAAGTCTGTCTGCTGTTAAGCCGTGCAGTGCGGCGGATGCACGCAGCTGGTTTGTGCCATAGCGACCTGAGCTATAAAAACGTGCTCATCGATCCCGAACAGGGGCATGCGTGTATTATTGACGTTGACGGGCTGGTGGTGCCGGGAAAATTCCCGCCTGACGTGGTCGGTACGCCGGATTTTATTGCGCCGGAAGTGGTGAAAACCAGCCAGATGGACAAAGACGATCCGCGCCGGGTTTTCCCCAGCATCCTGACCGATCGCCATGCGCTGTCGGTGCTGATCTATATGTACCTGTTTTATCGTCACCCGCTACGCGGCGGGAAAATTCATGACTTTGACGATGAAATGCGTGATGAATCACTGTCGATGGGCGAAAAAGCGCTGTTTATTGAGCATCCGCTGGATCGCAGCAATGCGGTAAAACTCAATCAGGTGTCCCCTTCTGCCTTACCGTGGGCCGATCCGGCGAAGATCCCCTATACCATTATGGGACCGTACCTGACCCCGCTTTTCGACCGGGCTTTTATTGAAGGTCTGCACGATCCGCAGCGCCGCCCGACGGCGGATGAGTGGGAAAACGCGCTGGTGAAAACTGTGGATTTGGTTCAGCCCTGCCAGAATCCCACCTGCGAGCAAAAATGGTATGTTTTTTCAGGGAAAACCACGCCGGTATGCCCGTATTGCGGTACGCCTTATAAAGGCAAACTGCCGATCCTTAATCTCTATTCCTCGCGCAAGGCGGGCAGCTTCAGACCGGACGATCATCGTCTGATGGTCTGGAGCGGGCAGTCACTTTTTGCCTGGCATGTGAATCGCCTGATCGCGCCCAACGAGCGCACCACCGATGCGCAGAAAAAGCGCGTCGGCTATTTTGTCTTTCATAACGATACGTGGTGGCTGGTGAACGAAGGCATTAACGGTCTGATGTCGCTGCCGGATAAGCGATCTATCGGTATCGGCGACAAGCTGGCGCTGGAGGACGGAACGCAGTTTGTGCTGTCAACGGAGGAAGGCGGCAGGCTGGTGGTGGTACAGCTGGTGTCTAACTAAACGATCGCGCCGGGTGGCGGCATCTGTCACCCGGCGCGACGTTGTTTACGGTGTCGCTGACGCAATGCCCGGCACCAGAATGACCTTCCGGCAATCTTCCTGGCGTTTCTCGAAGATCTCATAGCCTTTCGCCGCCTCTTCAAGCGGCAGATGGTGAGTGACTATCTCTTCCGGTCGCAGCAGCCCCTCTTCAATCAGTTTCAGCAGTTCAGGCAGATAAGCATGAACGTGGGTCTGGCCCATTTTGAACGTTAAGCCTTTATCGAACGCGTCACCGAACAGGAATCCGTGAATGAAACCGGCGTAAACGCCCGGAACGCTGACGATACCGCCACGGCGAACGGCAGCGATACACTGCCTTAGCGCTTTCCCGCTGCTCCCCTCAATTTTGAGATTGCTCAGCACGGTTTCGGTCAGGCTCCCTTTTGCCTCAAACCCAACGGCATCAATCACCGCATCGACACCGCGATGGTTATCGGTATTTTCAATAATCCACGCCGCCGGATCGTCATTTTTATCGAAATTAATCGGGATAACGCCGTAGCACTGGCGGGCAAATTCAAGGCGATAATCATGATGGTCGATCATAAATATTTTCTCTGCGCCTAAATAACGCGCGCAGGCGGCGGATAATAAACCGACCGGACCGGCACCAAATATGGCAACGCTGGAGCCTTTTTTTACCTCTGCATTTTTCACCGCCTGCCAGGCAGTCGGTAATATATCCGTTAAAAAGAGCACTTTATCATCAGAGAGAACGCGCGGGACTTTAAACGGACCGGTATTGGCTTTTGGCACCCGAACATATTCTGCCTGTCCGCCGGGTACGCCGCCGTATAATTTGCTGTAGCCAAATAATGCCGCTGGCGGAGTGATGGTTTTGCGGTTCAGCGCTGCGCCTTTGCCGCTATTGGTGGTTTCGCAGGCGGAAAACTGCTCAAGCTGACAGAAAAAACAGTTGCCGCAGGCAATCACAAAGGGGATGACTACCCGGTCGCCACGACTGACAGCCGTGACATCTTTACCTGTTTCGACCACCTCGCCCATAAATTCATGACCAAAAATATCGCCATGACCAGTACCCGGAATTTTTCCGCGATAAAGATGCAAATCCGAGCCACAAATCGCCGTGGCGGTCACGCGTAAAATAATATCGTCGCTGGCTTCAATAATCGGATCGGGATGGGTATCGACACTCACTTTATGCGGACCGTGGTACGTCAATGCTCTCATATTTCACTCCGGGGGAAATGGGCGGGAAGATTTAAATCTAGTTGCCGGAGGGTAAACTGCAAGGCGTCAGCCGCGTTAAACACTGATATTCACGCGACTAAGAACATTCTGTGAGCGGCTGAAGTTCAGAATTATCCGTTTACCCATGAATGTGCCCTCTGTTTCACCCGTAGTTTCTATACTGAGTTCAGGAGGTTATATCTATGCGATTGTTTCGTTCACTTTTTACCAGTCCCGAAAAATTCTTACAGGTGATTAATCATCACGATATCGAAGAATCCATTGAAGATGGCGAGCGTATTTTAATTGACGACGATGGCAACGCCACGGTCAATATCCGCTGTCGCGCGGTGCAGGAAGATTTTGCCCGACACGTTAACTCACTGAAAAGGGCCTGAAATGGGAACAGCGATTTTTATGGTCCTGATGGTCTGTGGGTACTGGTACAGCAGCCGGGATCTTTCCACCCGCTTAAAGTTCAAACGCACTTTTGGTTGGGATGTCTATTTTCTTGTCGCCCTTTACGGCTGTATTTTTGTTTTACAGGGTATTATCGCCACCGGCATTTTGTGGCTTCTGCTGCTGATCGCTTCTGTCACCATGAATGCCCTGCCCGCCTGGTTTGGGCCGGAAGAACATCGGCTGCAAATGGTCTTTATGAACTGGAGTTTTTTAGGTATCCAGGCGCCGGTGGTACTGATGCTGGCATTTTCGATTGTTTTCTGCCTTTACCGATCTAACTGGGCGATGAGCGCCCGGCTCGACAGTAAAGGACGCGTCGAACTCTACAAATACCTTTCCAGGGGCAATAGCCTCGAAGGTCTGCTTTACCAGTGTATGGAGAGCGGGCAACTGGTCTGGCTGACCCTGAGATCGCAGCGCATTTATATGGGCATGGTCCATGCGGCCACCTTTGATGGCAGCAATGCCAGCAACATCGTGATCATCCCCATGCTGAGCGGCTATCGCGACAGCGAAACCTTTGAGTTTACCGCTGAACACAACTACAGCGCCTGGTATGCTAAGCACGACATCACGCTAACCTCCGAGCCGCAGTCGGCGCTGGATTTTCGTAAGGTGATTCTGATTGAGCAGGTGGAGAGCCTGTCATTATTCGATCCCTCACACACGCTGGCGCTGGGAATGCGTAAAGAGAGTGAGATGTTTAAAGAGGATTAGGGAAATCGCCCGCAGGACGCGGGCGAAATACGAATCAGGCGTTAAGCTGATAATCCAGCGTAATTTCTGCATTCAGGAGCTGTGAAACCGGGCAGCCCGCTTTGGCTTTCTGAATAATGGCATCAAAAGCTGACGCCTCAATTTGCGGCACGGAGACTTTGCTCTGGAGCGCCACTTTAGTAATGGCGAAACCGCCATCTTTCTTATCCAGCGACACGTCCGCGACGGTATCAATAGATTCTGCGGTATAGCCTTCATCACCCAGCATCAGAGACAGGGCCATTGAGAAACAGGCCGCATGAGCTGCGCCGATCAGCTCTTCAGGGTTGGTCCCTTTTTCACCTTCAAAACGGGTATTAAAACCGTAAGGGCTTTGATTCAGCACGCCGCTTTCGGTAGAGACGGTGCCCTTACCGCGTTTGATGTCCCCTTCCCAGTGTGCCTGACCTTTCTTATGAATCGTCATAGTTGACTCCTTTTTGCTGTCGAGTCATCAAGTATAGGCCGCGACAGAAAGTTTGCGGCACAAAGGAGAGTGTTCCTAAAAGCGGCGAAAAAATTGCCAAATCCGGCATCCTGGTTAATGCTTAAAAGTCAGTTCGCGGTGCGGACTGAACTTAAGGGTAACATTTCGTCCGACTTAGCATTAGCATCGGGCTTGTCCTTGAACACCATTACTGGATTAAGGAGTAAGAATGAAATCGAACCGTCAGGCACGTCATATTCTTGGGCTGAATTATCGACTCTCAAACCAGAAGAAAATTTTGGTTGAAGGCGATCATGAAACGCAGGTTTCACACTCTCATGCCACTGGCCGCAAACGCCGCACTGAATAAATTCCCTCACTGAAATGCCGTATCGCACCATCTTCGCTCTGAAGATGGTGTTTTGTTACAAATGAAGCCTAAATATCACCGCCACCAACAATTCCATTAACATCTACCTTATACTCTGGCTGCCGCCATACCCGACCTCGTTCCCGGAGCTATCGTGCCACGTTGATCTCATTCATCTAATCTGGCGGCTCGCAGGGGCTACCCGCATTATCTGCGAGACTTTTTTTCTGCTGTGGGTTGAGTTTGATATTTATAATAAGGCTAATTGCATGTTGTAACTAAATAATGCTTTTTGCCCTTGCCTTTGCGAGCCAGCATTAAAAAAACAGGGAATGGTCGCTCCCTGTTTTTTTAATGCTACTTCCCGTCTAATTCCATTATAGTTTTATTCTACCGGCCAGGATCGATCGGAAATTACCGCACCAATTTTTCCATTCAAGAAATTCGCCATCGTATCCCCAAATAACTCTGGTAAAAACACGCCTAACTCATCTACAGTGACGGGCTGATTATATTGTGGGGACAAATAGCATACTGCATTTTGTGGGTTTCCCTCCCAATCCGAAGCAGGGTCTCGATACCTAATCACAACAGCATAGTTCGGGTCACCTAACAGATAGCCTTTATAATTACCCCATGTCATAACGGGTGGTGTTCTTGAAGGAACCCCCTGTTCTTTCACCAGCTGTTCAGTAAAATACGTTGGTGCAAAGAAGACGTAAGCATAGCCATCATTATCAACATATTCATTTAACATTCGGCTGCTAACCGTCCAGAAATCAAGAAGAGGGTCAACACTGGCTGTAGATTCTATGTTTGCACTCACGCTGACTTGTCTGCATTGATAGCGACCGAAGGTTAAATCAGGTGTGGCACTTCCAATAAACGTTGTTGGCATCTTAATTCTTAAAATCAACACTTGTTGATTGTTTGGATCGTCTTTTGTCGCTGACAGGTATCCCTTGCTACATCCATCGGCAGCCATTTCGTCAGAGAACCCGGTGGCGGAACGCACTGCATCGGCCCGAAAGAATAACACCTCCCCCTCTCGTTTATCAATGCGATTAATCTGTTGGTTATAAATAATACTCTCTTCTTTCTTATTATGTCCTTCGGACTCAGAATAAAAAATTACGCTCGGATTTCCCTCTATATAGGGATTTAAATTACTGGGGGTTGATGTCATTTCTCTATCCAGCATTTCATACTGAAACCGAGTTCCATCCAGTCCCAGGTAAACGGTGATACTGAAATATCCAGTAATTTGATAGTTACCAGAAACAACTAATTGAGCATCATGAGTAAGCGCATCGAACGACTGCTGGTAATATTGAGAGTGTTGATCGAACCCACCCTGGCTTTGTCCATTAATATAATCCTCTTCATTAAATCCATCAGGCTCTGGAGTAGAAACACTATTTGCAGAGAACCAAAGATCAAGATTGAGAGGTTTTCCATCCAACGTAACAGTAGGCGGTGTTACTGGTTGTTGCCATCCATCAAGTGAACCATCACCCCAAACATCATAAAAGCGTGCAACAATAATTCCCCGCTGCCTTGCTGGAATTGTGAATTCAGACGTGTACTGTGGTGTCATAATGTCTTTCATAAATTACCCTCATTAAGTAACAACGTTTACATTCATTGAATAAGGAATTTATCGCATAGGCATGTATTGACTACTGTTCATTATTCGACTGACAACTGGCCATTTTTTACCTTATCGTTTTTGTGATGAGGATATTGCCGTGCCACGGGCATATCATTATGCCCGGCCATTATTCCTTAACGCTGGCAAAACTGGCGACCAAAGGGCATCGGCGACCATTAAAAGAGGCGTCAGAGGAAGAAAACATTGCTTAACGTGAGTTCTCATTCCACTGAGCGTCAGACCCCATCTTCGCCCTGAAGAGGGTGTTTTGTTACAAATGAAGCCTAAATATCACCGCCACCAACAATTCCATTAACATTTACCTTATACTCTGGCTGCCGCCATACTCGTCAGGCCGTGCGCATCGACGCGTTCGCCTGTAGTGATGACTCAGGAGTGAGTAAGATGTTACTGAAGCACAAAAAAACCCGTTCTCTTTATATTCCTTACGCCGGGCCGGTCCTGCTCGAATTCCCTCTTCTCAATAAAGGCAGCGCGTTCAGCGCAGAAGAGCGCAGCAACTTCAATTTGCTGGGGCTGCTGCCGGAAGTGGTTGAAACCATTGAAGAACAGGCCGAGCGCGCTTGGTTGCAGTATCAGGGATTCAAAACCGAAATCGACAAGCACATCTACCTGCGTAACATTCAGGATACCAATGAAACCCTGTTCTACCGGCTGGTCGAAAACCATCTGGATGAAATGATGCCGGTCATTTATACCCCAACGGTCGGGGCGGCCTGTGAGCGCTTCTCTGAAATTTACCGTCGCGCGCGCGGCGTGTTTATCTCCTGGCAGAACCGCCACAACATGGACGACATCCTGCAAAACGTGCCTAACCACAATATCAAAGTGATCGTGGTGACTGATGGCGAGCGCATTTTGGGTCTTGGCGACCAGGGCATCGGCGGGATGGGTATTCCTATCGGCAAACTGTCACTTTACACCGCCTGTGGCGGGATCAGTCCGGCCTATACCCTGCCGGTGGTGCTGGATGTCGGCACCAACAATCAGCAGTTGCTTAATGACCCGCTGTATATGGGCTGGCGTCATTCGCGCATTACCGACGACGAATATTATGCGTTCGTTGATGACTTTATTCAGGCGGTGAAGAACCGCTGGCCGGATGTACTGTTGCAGTTTGAAGACTTCGCGCAGAAAAATGCGATGCCGCTGCTGACCCGTTACCGGGATGAAATTTGCTGCTTTAACGATGACATTCAGGGAACGGCGGCCGTGACCGTTGGCACGCTAATCGCCGCCAGCCGGGGCGCGGGCAGCCAGCTTAGCGAACAGAAAATTGTTTTTCTTGGTGCAGGCTCCGCTGGCTGCGGCATTGCCGAGCAAATCGTTGCCCAGATCCAGCGTGAAGGACTCAGCGAAGAAGCCGCTCGCGAGCGCGTGTTTATGGTCGACCGTTTCGGTCTGCTGACCACTAAAATGCCCAACCTGCTCCCCTTCCAGACCCGACTGGCGCAGAAAAGCGAAAACTTGCAGGGCTGGGACACGGAAAACGAAGCGCTGTCGCTGCTTGACGTAGTGCGCAATGTTAAACCCGACATCCTGATCGGCGTATCGGGGCAAACCGGGCTGTTTACCGAAGAAATCATTCGCGAAATGCATAAGCACTGCGCGCATCCCATCGTCATGCCGCTGTCAAACCCAACCTCGCGGGTTGAAGCCACCCCGCAGGATATCATTGCCTGGACCGAAGGCAGTGCGCTGGTTGCTACCGGTAGCCCGTTTGCCCCGGTGGTCTGGAAGGATAAAACCTACCCGATTGCGCAGTGTAACAATGCCTATATTTTCCCTGGTATCGGGCTTGGCGTCATTGCTTCCGGCGCAACGCGGATCACCGACGAAATGCTGATGTCCGCCAGCGAAACGCTGGCCAGCTATTCACCGCTGGTCAATAATGGCGAAGGTCTGGTGCTCCCGGAGCTGAAAGATATCCAGGCGGTTTCCCGCGCCATCGCCTTTGCGGTGGGTAAAGTCGCCCAGCAGGAAGGCGTCGCAGTGACGACGTCCGCAGAAGCCCTGCTCCAGTCCATTGACGATAACTTCTGGCGCGCGGAATACCGCAGCTATCGTCGCACGTCGATTTAATTCATCTAAGCTGGCGGCTCGCAGGAGCCACCAGCTATATCTGCCAGACATCTTTTTCTATTGTGGGTTGAGTTTGATATTTATAACAAAGCATATTGTATGTTGTAACTAAATAGCGATTTCTGCCCTGGCCTTTGCGAGCCAGCTTCAGCCTTTCGATGATGTTCATTGTGGTGAATAGCGATTGTTTTTACGCTATGTCAAAGAGTACAATGTTGACACAATGGCAACAGAAGGTCATGTTCGCCATGTATTCAGCCATCGAGAATACGATGAGTTTGTCGCCAAAAATCGTACAAAAGGAAAAGTAAAATGGTTGTAGCCGATGCACTAAAAGCGACAGAAGCCTTAAAACGAGCCGTGCCTTTGTTAGCGGGCAGTACCCAGCAGAAAGATTATGAGGATGCGCTGCTTCTGGTGGAGTACCTCCTGCTCAACGATCCCACCAGCCCGCTGATGGAAATTATTACCAGTAAAATCAAAAGCTATGAAGATAGCTTGCCCGCAGTGGCTCACTTTCAAAAAGAAATGGCCGAAGTCCCCTCTGCCCTGGCCATCTTGCGGACGCTCATCGATCAACACGGCCTGACGCTGTCTGATTTTCAACACGAAATAGGCAGTAAATCGATGGTTTCGCGCGTTTTACGCGGTGAGCGACAACTCACCCTTACGCACATCAAAAAACTCGCTGCCCGTTTTGGCGTCTCCCCTGCTCTTTTTATTGATTGATTCCCCGGCCCCGCCCTTTACAGACGAGGCCGTCTGCCACTCAAAAAACATCGGCAATCCGCTAGCGTGACTCGCGCACGGTCGTCACTTTTGCCAGACCAAACCAGATCCCGGCGGCTAACAGCAGCAGCATCAGTCCGGCGCTGCTTAACGCCACGCTGTGCGAGGTAATAAACGCGCTTCTGGCCGCGGAAATCAGCGTCTGCGCGGAACTCTCATCAAGCGTGGTGGCAAGCTGGATCGCCTCGCTGATGGAAGACGTCGCCTGTGCCGCCTGCTCCACCGGCAGTCCGACAGGCAGGCTAATCGCGTTCGCGTAGCTATGGCTTAAAAGCACCCCGAACAGCGCGATCCCAAGCCCTGCGCCCAGTTCATAGGCCATCGTCTCAATAGCCCCCGCCGCTGCCGCTTTCTCTTCAGGTGCGGCGGCCATAATCGCCGAGGTGGAAGCCAGCAACGCGCTGGCAGCGCTGAATCCCAGCAGCGCCATCAGGATCCACGCCTGCCACGGCCGGGTGGCAAAGTCAGTCATCGACAGCCCCAGAAAGCTCAGCGCACTCAGCATCATTCCGCCGGTCGCCACATAGCGCAGCCCAAGCCGTGAAACCAGCATTCCGGCAATCGGCCCGCTAAAACCGCTGGCCAGCATGACCGGCAGCATAAACAGACCGGCAGCAAATGGCGTCATGCCGTGAACAAACTGCAACTCCTGTGCCATCAGCAGTTCAAAACCGACCAGCGCGATCATTGCCGTCATCGCCATCACCACGCCGCTGAGAATAACCCGGTGGGTAAACAGGCGCATATCAATCATCGGCTGGGGAGCCTGAAGCTGAAGACGGACGAACAGGGTCAGCAGCGCCGCGCCCGGCAGTACGATAGCCAGCGTCGTCCACACCGACTGGGTGCCTTTAATCCCGGTTTTAACGCCGTAGACCAGCAGCAGGATCGCGGTGATCAGCACCAGCGCCTGCAGCAGGTTCAGCGGCTGCTCGCGCCGCCCCTGCTGGCGCGGGACAAAACAGGCAATCAGCATCAGCACGGTCACTATAATCGGCACGTTGATCAGAAATATCGCGCTCCAGTGAAAATGCGCCAGCACCATCCCGCCGATAAGCGGACCGAATGCCGCCCCGCCCGACCCCACGGCGGCCCAGACGCCCAGCGCAATGTTACGCTCGCGGGCGTGAGCAAAGGTATTACGGATCCCGGCCAGGGTCGCAGGCAGGATCATCGCGGCTCCTGCCGCAAGGATAACCCTGGTGGCAATCAGCCACTCTGCGCTGGAGGCAAACGCGGCCAGCACAGACGCCAGACCAAACAGCGCGCTGCCGCTCATCAACAGACGCTTAAAACCGATCCGGTCGCCGAGCGCCCCCATCGGCAGCACCAGCCCCGCCATCACCAGCGAATAAATATCAATGATCCACAATATCTGGTTGCCGCTTGCACCCAGCGTCACGCTGAGCGTCGGCGCAGCCACATGCAGGACCGTGACATCAATTGCCACCGGAATATAAACCAGCACGATAATCATTAACGTCAGCCACTGCCGAAACATACCTTCATCCTCAAATTAGAAACTGGACACTTGTCCAACACTGCCGATCCTACGGAAAGCTGAACACTTGTCCAGCTTTTTGATATGCTGTTTTCAGCACAACCTTCAGGGACAAACATCATGAGTTACCTTAATCGCGAAGAACGGCGGGAGCATATTTTACAGGCGGCCATGCGCGTGGCGCTGGATGAAGGATTTACCGCCATGACGGTGCGGCGCATTGCCAGTGAAGCGGGCGTGGCGACCGGCCAGGTCCATCATCACTTTACTTCCGGCGGGGAATTAAAATCGCTGGCGTTTATTCGTCTGATCCGCGCTCTGCTTGATGTGGACGTCCTGCAACAGGGAGCCAGCTTTCGAGAACAGTTGCAGTCTATGCTCGGCAGCAACGATCCGCGTTTTGAAAGCTACATTCGCCTGTGGCGCGAGGCGCAAATCCTTGCCGCCAAAGAGGGTGATATTAAGGGTGCCTACATTCTGACGATGGAAATGTGGCATGACGAGACGGTCAAAATCATCAACCGGGGCCGGGAAGCAGGAGAATTTACTGTTACCGACAGCGCGGAAAACATCGCCTGGCGACTGATATCGCTGGTCTGCGGGCTGGACGGGATTTACGTCCTCGGCATGGCAAAACTCGATCAGACGGCCTTTGAAAGCCATCTGACGAGAGTCATTGCGCTGGAACTAGGTTAATCGCTACTTACCCGCCTGCGGATGGGTATCAAAACCGGCCATCACCTCTGCCAGCGCCTGCTCACTGAAACCATAGCGCGGATCGCTGACGCCCAGCGCAAAGCGCTCCTGAAGCACCGCGTACAGCGCCGCCACATCCGGCAGCGTGGTCTGCTCAACGACTTGCTCATCCTGCCAGTGGGTGAAGTGAAAATTGGTCAGCGTCAGTTTACCGCCGTCCGGCAAATGACGGCACATCAGCAGATGATGCAAAAAATGCGATTGCGGCCAGTGGGCGGACCAGAAATTGCCCATCATAAAATCAGACTGAAACTGTTCGCTTAAATCAAAGCGGTACATCGACTCCCAGCGCTGATGATGCCAGAACTGTAAGATCCAGCTCTCGTCCTGACGCTGTAATCGGTAGCGACCGTGTGGCGTCTTCTGCTCGACATCCGCCACCAGCCGAATCGGCGCGGTCAGCGTCTGACTGCCGAAGCCGACGTCGGCGATCCACGCTTCCCCTTCCAGCGTCACCAGCAGCAGTCGGTGAGTACGCGGCGGCATCTGCGGTGGATGCGTCAGGATCACCCGCCCCAGCAAACTCCGCACGCGAAAGCCCGCCTCGGTCAGCGCCCGCTCAAACAGGCCATTTTGTTCAAAGCAGTAGCCGCCACGTCGGGCAGTAATCAGTTTATCTTCCAGCGATTGCTCATCAAGCTGGATCTCGCCGGGCAGCAGGACATCCAGATTTTCGAACGGAATGGTGCAGTTGTGCCGCAAATGCAGCGCCCGCAGGGTTTCAATATTGGCTTCAGGCGATCCGTCCCAGTCCAGCCGGGACAGGTACGCGCGTAAAAACGGGGTCATTGCTGGCTCCTGTCACAGGTTTATTCTTTTATAGCCTGAATTCTGCGGCCCATGGGCGATTTTGTGCCATCCGAATCTACAGACAGGGGGTTACATCTTGTACTCAGGCTTTTTGATCAGCTCATCCATTTGCGGCGCAATTTCACTGTTCCAGACCTGCTGCCACGCCTCTGGTTCGACCTGATTCAGCGCAATGCTGATCGACCCTTCTTTACTTTGCAGATGACGAACAATCGCGGCGGTGATATCCGCCGCCAGCGCGGATTTTTGTTCATCGGTCAGCTCACGGGGAAAACATTTAATATCAACGTGCGGCATAGTGTGCTCCAGAGTGATTGAAATGAAACCTTAGCATAGCCAGCAGCCAGGCATTTACCATTACGCCGACTCGCGCTCAATTAACTGAAAGCCAATATCGACAATGCTTTCCGCCACCGGATGGCCCTCAATACGATCTGCCAGCAGCGTCGCCGCCTGGCAACCAATCGCCCGTCGGTCTACGCTGACGGTGGTGATTGACGGTCGGTTGCTGGCGGCAAAATCCAGATCGCCAAAGCCCATCACCGCCAGATCCCCATTGATGCGCATTCCCCGGCTTTCAGCTTCCATAATAGCCCCCTGCGCGAGGGTATCCGAGCTGCAAACAATCACGTCATATTCGCCCTGCGCCAGCAGCGCCGTCAGACCGCTGCGCCCCAGCGCCAGCGAGGCGGGAAGCGGGACATCAACCTGTGCAGGCTCGCCGATACCATAGCGGTTCAGCACATCGCACAGTCCATGGCGGCGCTGTTCCGCACGGCGGTCGGCGGTCCAGAGTAATCCGGGGCGACGATAGCCTTTGCGGTACAGGTATTCCCCGGTTGCCGCGCCGATCTTCTCGTGGGAAAACCCCACCAGCATATCCAGTGGCGTGGGCGTTAAATCCCAGATTTCGACCACCGGGATCGCCGCATTAAGAATAATTTTCTTCAGTTCCGGCGAGTGATGAATACCGGTCAGCACCACCCCATCCGGGCGGCGGGAGAGCAGCGTTGAAACCAGTTCAGATTCGTTGTGCTGGGTGTATCCGGCCACACACAGCAGCATATGATAACCGCGCAGGGCAAGGGTATCGCTCAGGGTCTGAATAGTATCGACGAACATATTGTTATTAATTTGCGGAACCACCACCGCAATCAGCCGACTGCGCCGCGAGGCCAGCCCTCCCGCCAGGGCATTGGGAATGTACCCCGTTACCCGCACCGCCTGGAGCACCTTCTCGACCGTTTTCGGACGCACCAGGCCGGGCGTATTCAGCGCGCGGCTGACCGTCATTGAGGAAAGGCCAGCAGTACGAGCCACATCCTCAAGCGTGGGTGCGCGCGTCGGTTTCACACTTTTCACGACAAAGCCCTTTCACAGATTATTGTTTTATTCAGCGCATTATTGATGATGCACCGTCCCATTACCAGACACCGACCGTTTTCAGGCATAAAATCAACACGTTAACTTCGCTCAAAACCTGGTAAATGTTATCGCTATCATTGATGGTTGGGCATTATACCAAAGAGATTTGGATCGTGACCTGCTCTGCAAAATTACGTCGGTTTTCACCGCTAATTGTGATCGACTGTCCATAAATGCAGCGCGCCAGTAGTCATTTTTACGGGCTGGATATACAAATGTTAGCGCAAACATTTTAATTCACCCAGGAGAAAAAAATGACCCTAAGCGCCAACTCTGATGCCGTCTCCTACGCTCATGTTAGCGGTGTCAAAACCGCTGCTGAAACCGGCGACCGTATTGAATGGGTAAAACTGTCCCTCGCCTTCCTGCCGCTGGCGACCCCGGTCAGCGATGCGAAAGTCCTCACCGGACGGCAGAAACCACTGACCGAAGTAGCGATCATCATCGCTGAAATCCGCAGCCGCGACGGCTTTGAAGGCGTTGGTTTCAGCTATTCCAAACGCGCGGGTGGCCAGGGGATCTACGCCCATGCCAAAGAAATCGCCGATAACCTGCTGGGAGAAGATCCGAACGATATCGATAAAATCTACAGCAAGCTGCTGTGGGCGGGCGCGTCGGTGGGCCGCAGCGGTATGGCGGTGCAGGCCATCTCCCCTCTCGACATCGCGCTGTGGGACATGAAAGCGAAACGCGCGGGCCTGCCGCTGGCAAAACTGCTTGGCTCACACCGCGACTCGGTGCAGTGCTACAACACCTCCGGCGGATTTCTGCACACCCCGCTGGATCAGGTGCTGAAGAATGTGGTCATCTCCCAGGAAAACGGCATCGGCGGCATCAAGCTGAAGGTCGGCCAGCCGAACACCGCCGAAGATATCCGTCGTCTGACCGCCGTGCGTAAAGAACTGGGCGATGATTTCCCGCTGATGGTGGATGCCAACCAGCAATGGGACCGCGAAACGGCGATCCGCATGGGGCGCAAAATGGAACAGTTCAACCTGATCTGGATCGAAGAGCCGCTTGACGCCTATGACGTGGAAGGCCACGCCCAGCTCGCCGCCGCGCTGGATACGCCAATTGCTACCGGCGAAATGCTCACCAGCTTCCGCGAGCATGAACAGCTGATCCTCGGCAACGCCAGCGACTACGTGCAGCCGGATGCGCCGCGCGTCGGCGGGATCTCCCCATTCCTGAAAATTATGGATTTGGCCGCCAAACACGGGCGCAAGCTGGCTCCGCACTTCGCGATGGAAGTTCACCTGCATCTTTCCGCCGCCTACCCCCTGGAGCCGTGGCTGGAGCATTTCGAATGGCTGAATCCGCTGTTCAACGAGCAACTGGAACTGCGCGACGGGAGGATGTGGATCTCTGAACGCCACGGCCTCGGCTTTACGATCAGTGAGCAGGCCCGCCGCTGGACGCAGCTCACCTGTGAATTCGGCAAACGTCCCTGATACTCCCGGCGGGAGGCAACCTCCCGCCCTTACACTACCCTACAGCATAAGAATTCAACCCTGTTAAGGAGTTGGCAATGAAGACCATGATAAAACGCACCCGAGTGCGTTACGGCATTCTTATTTTTTTATTTCTGGCTACCGTATTTAATTACGCCGACCGCGCGACGCTCTCTGTCGTCGCGCCGATTATGAGTAAAGAATTAGGCTTCGACGCAGAAGATTTAGGACTGGCTTTTTCGGTATTTGGTATTTCCTACGTCATCATGCAAATACCCGGCGGCTGGCTGCTGGATAAATACGGTTCACGGATGGTCTACGGCATTGCACTCATTGCCTGGTCACTGATCACCATGTTCCAGGGCACGATTTATCTGTTTGCCAGCCCGCTGATTGTACTGGTGATTTTGCGCCTGATGATGGGAGCTATCGAAGCTCCGGCGTTTCCGGCGAACAGTCGCCTGAGCGTGCAGTGGTTTCCGAATAAAGAGCGCGGCTTTGTCACGTCGGTTTATCAGGCAGCGCAGTATATTTCGCTCGGTATTATTACACCGCTGATGACTATTATTCTGCATAACCTGAGCTGGCACTATGTGTTTTATTATATTGGCGCTATCGGCGTGGTGCTGGGGATATTCTGGCTGATTAAAGTGCGCGATCCCCTGAATCACCCGAAAATTAACCAGCAGGAGATGGATTATATTCGCGCAGGCGGCGGTGAGCCGGAACTGGGCACCAAAAAAGACCAGCCCAAACTGACCCTCGCGCAAATCAAAAGCGTTTGCGTCAACCGGATGATGATCGGCGTGTATATCGGCCAGTTCTGTGTCACCTCTATTACCTGGTTTTTCCTGACCTGGTTTCCCACCTATTTGTATGAAGCCAAAGGGATGTCGATCCTCAAGGTGGGCTTTGTCGCCAGTATTCCGGCTATCGCCGGGTTTATCGGCGGGCTGCTGGGCGGTGTCTTCTCCGACTGGCTGCTACGACGTGGCTACAGCCTGACCACCGCCCGCAAATTCCCGGTGATCTGCGGAATGCTGCTTTCCTGCGTGATTGTTCTCGCCAATTACACCTCGTCAGAAGTGGTGGTGATTGGCGCAATGAGTCTCGCGTTTTTTGCGAAAGGCTTTGGCAATCTTGGCTGGTGCGTGCTGAGCGATACCTCGCCAAAAGAAGTGCTCGGCATTGCGGGCGGCGTGTTCAACATGTGCGGAAATATGGCGAGCATCATCACGCCACTGGTGATTGGGGTGATTATCGCCAACACCCATTCGTTTGATTACGCCATTTTGTACGTGGGTTCAATGGGGCTGATCGGGTTGTTCTCCTACCTGTTTATTGTCGGCCCGTTAGATCGTATTACGCTGACGCCATCGGCGGCATGATCCTGATATGGCGGACTTTCGCCACGCTGTTCCGAAACCGTACTCCTTCGGAACAGCGTTTTTTTACGCCTGCTGTAAGGCACGTTCTGCCAGCCCGGCGAAATAGTACGCGGCGGGGGCGATTAACGCTTCGTCCGGGTCGAACGCCGGATGGTGCAGGCCAAATTCACTGGCGCTGCCAATGCTGACGAACGCGCCGGGAATATGCTGGAGATAAACGGCGAAGTCTTCACCGCCCATATGCAGTTCGGCATGTTCAGTCTGATAACCGGCACGCTGCGCTTCTTCAAAGGCGAAGGCGGTCCAGCGCTCATCGTTGACCAGCGCCGTCGGCCCGGCGTACCAGGTAACGTCGATTTGTGCGCCAAAGGCCTGGGCAAATCCGGCGGCGATTTCACTGACCCGTTTTTTAACGCGCTGCTGAACCGCCACCTGATGGGTGCGCAGAGTGCCTTCCAGCTCGACGCTTTCCGGCAGCACGTTCCAGGTATTGCCGCCCTGAATGCGTGTCACGCTGAGCACCACCGAATCCAGAGAATTCACCTCGCGACTGGCGACGCTTTGCAGGGCGGTCACTAACTGGCTGGCGAGCAGGATCGCATCGCGGCCTTCGTGCGGCCTGGCGGCGTGCGCGCCCTTTCCGGTGACGCGGATGACAAAACGATCCACGTTGGCATAAAACGCCCCGCCACGGGTGGCGAAATGCCCCACCGGCAGCCCCGGCTCGTTATGCATCCCAAAAATGGCAGAAACGCCGTCCAGCACGCCAGCGCGGATCAGCGCTTTCGCGCCGCCGAAATTCTCTTCCGCTGGCTGAAATAAAATCCGTACCCGGCCAGGCAACTGCTGTTCTCTTTCCTTCAGCAGCAGCGCCGCACCGAGCATGACGCTACTGTGAACGTCATGACCGCAGGCATGCATCACTCCCGCATTGCGCGAGCGAAACGGCAGCCTGGTGGCTTCTTCAATCGGCAGGGCATCGATATCCGCCCGCAGCGCTATCACCTTCTCCCCCGCGCCAATTTCCGCTACCACCCCGGTTTTCAGATCGTAGGGCAGCAGGCGAATATGCCCGCTTTGCAACCAGTCGCGCAGGCGGCCGGTGGTCGCCACCTCTTCCAGCGACAGCTCCGGGTACTGATGCAACTCGCGCCGCCAGTCGATTAACTGCTGGGCGAAACTCATGGCAGTACCTCCCCGACGTTTTGCGCCTGCGCTTGTTGCGCCGGTGTTAACGTTTTTGCCAGCGCCTGGATGACGGTTTCACCGTCCGTAATCGGGTTTTTATCCAGCATACTGAGTCGCCAGGACATGTTGCACTCTCATTTTTATTAACATCTCTGCATTATTAAAAACCTTCTGGGCATATGAGAAACAATTTATTTACATTTGCACTGCTGAAAATTGAATATGCGCGCCCGCCGTTTCGCTGTTCCAAAGGTTAAGCCACGCTTAAATGAGGTGTCGGATGCGCTAAATCCCCGGCCATCAGAATTCACCAGCAATTGCGCTATGGAAAATAAATCACAGCGTGGATTTTATTTAAGTCACGACAAGACACCGCCTGTGGGATTATTTTTTTGACTGTGTGACCCTGTAATGACAATGCGGCAGTTAAGCGACAGAAAATATTTAGCACTGCCTCTTTCCGCCCCGCCGGGTTTAGTAGAGAATGCAGCCGTTGAAGAATATATCTTTATAAAAACGACGCCCTCACCAGGAACGGGCGCATTACCCCTTTCTGTTTTTATTCATCAGGGAGTTATCAATGAAGAGTAACACTCCTGTTACACAAAATGAGTATTTACTCAACGCCGACGCGACCTTAATGTCGACGACGGATATACACAGCCATATTACTTACGCCAACTCAGCGTTTATTCAGGCCAGTGGCTTTCGTGATGCCCAGCTTATCGGCGAGCCGCATAATCTGATCCGCCATCCTGACATGCCCCCCGCCGCCTTTGCCGATATGTGGTTTACCATTCAGCAAGGGGAAAGCTGGACCGGGCTGGTTAAAAATCGCCGCCAGAACGGGGATCATTACTGGGTTCGCGCAAATGTTACGCCAGTATGGCATGACGATCGGTTACGCGGTTATATCTCGGTGCGCAATGTTCCCACCCGTGAGGAAATAAACGCCAGCGACGCGCTTTACCAGCAGATCAATCGCCAGCGTTTAACCAGCTTTCGTTTTTATAAAGGCGTGCTGGTCCGTCGTGGCCTGTTTTCTTTTTTATCATTATTTAAAAAACTCAGCGTGGCGAGCCGGATTAATGTCTCCCTGCTTGCGGCGGCTATTCTGGCATTAGCGGTGATCAATAGTTCCTTAAATAACGCAGGCCAGTCCGCACTTATCATGTTGCTTTTTATTTTACTGGCTATTTATCTTAAGTATCAGCTGAGTCAGCCACTTAAGAAAATCGTTAACCAGATGCAGAAAATCGTCTCCGGGCGCAAAACCGACTATTTCCATTTTGACCGGGTGGATGAAATAGGCATGATGATGCGGCTGGTGAATCAGTCGGGATTAAATCTTAATTCGCTGGTGGATGACGTCAGCACGCAAATCGCCGGGATTGGACAAATCAGCCAGCGGGTCAGCGACCAGGGCGTGGCGCTGCATCGCCGCTCGGAAGAAACCGCCGCCGATTTGCAGCAGACGGCGGCGGCAGTCGAGGAAATTGCCAGCGCCGTCGAGCAAACCGCAGAAACCGCCCGTGAAACCATGACCATGGCCGAAAACACCAGCGCCAGCGCCACCGAAAGCGGCAGCATCATGAAACGCACCCTGGAGATGATGCATACCATCTCGCACGATCACGTGCAAATCGTCGATATTATTGCGGTCATCGACAGCATCGCTTTCCAGACCAACATTCTGGCGCTCAACGCAGCGGTTGAAGCGGCCAGAGCGGGCACCTCCGGGCGCGGTTTTGCGGTGGTGGCCGCCGAGGTAAGGCATCTGGCGCAGCATTCCGCCACCGCCGCCAAAGAAATCAAAACGCTGATCGAGAAAAACGTCGCCAACGTTCACAGCGGCGTGGATATGGTGGCGCGAACCGAAACGCATCTGCGGGCGATGATCGACAACGTGCTGCAAATGGCTTCGCGGATCACCGAAATGGGCCACGCCACCCAGGAGCAAATGCTGGCGCTGAATCTGATCAACGAATCCCTCTCCCGCATCGGCATTATGACCCAGGATAATGCGGTGATGGTGGGCCGGGCCAGCGAAGCGGCGGAAGAGCTGACCACCCGCACGTCGCGCCTGCACCAGGCGATTCAGGTCTTCGGCGGTTAGTCATTCATCCGCACTTTACGCTCTTGCCAGGATGAGTGTAGGATGCTTCGCCATGTCAGATTTTATCTCTTCTTCAGAATAATGAGAAAAGCCTGACGGCATGTCGTCAGGCCAGGTTTTTACCTCGCGGGCGACATCAGCACATTCAGACAGGTAAAACAGGAAAATGCATGAACAAAAGTAGCCATACTGCGGCGGAGCAACATGCTGCCAAACGCCGCTGGTTGAACTCGCACGAAGAGGGATACCACAAAGCGATGGGCAACCGTCAGGTGCAGATGATCGCCATCGGCGGCGCAATCGGCACCGGTCTGTTTTTAGGGGCCGGTGCGCGGTTACAGATGGCGGGGCCGTCGCTGGCGATCGTCTATCTGGTCTGCGGGATCTTCTCGTTTTTTATCTTACGCGCGCTGGGTGAACTGGTCTTACACCGCCCTTCCAGCGGCAGTTTCGTCTCCTACGCCCGTGAGTTTCTCGGTGAAAAAGCCGCTTTCGTGGCGGGCTGGATGTACTTCATCAACTGGGCGATGACCGGCATTGTCGATATCACCGCCGTGGCGCTGTATATGCACTACTGGGGCGCGTTTGGCGATGTCCCGCAATGGGTCTTTGCCCTCGGCGCGCTGGCGATTGTTGGCACCATGAACATGATCGGCGTTAAATGGTTCGCCGAAATGGAGTTCTGGTTTGCGCTGATCAAAGTGCTGGCTATCGTGGTCTTTCTGGTGGTCGGCACCGTCTTTCTCGGCAGCGGTAAACCGCTCGACGGCGGCAGCACCGGCTTTCATTTGATCACCGATAACGGCGGCTTCTTCCCGCACGGTTTGCTGCCCGCGCTGGTGCTGGTTCAGGGCGTGGTATTTGCCTTCGCCTCTATCGAACTGGTCGGCACGGCGGCTGGCGAATGCAAAGATCCGCAGACGATGGTGCCCAAAGCCATTAACAGCGTGATCTGGCGTATCGGCCTGTTCTACGTTGGCTCGGTGGTTCTGCTGGTACTGCTGCTGCCGTGGAATGCCTACCAGGCTGGGCAAAGCCCGTTCGTGACCTTCTTCTCGAAGCTGGGGATGCCATACATCGGCAGCATTATGAATATCGTGGTGCTCACCGCCGCGCTGTCGAGCTTAAACTCTGGCCTGTACAGCACCGGACGTATTCTGCGCTCGATGTCGATGGGCGGATCCGCGCCGAAATTTATGTCGAAGATGAGCCGTCAGCACGTCCCTTACGCGGGCATTCTGGCAACGCTCGGCATTTACGTGATCGGCGTGTTTCTTAACTACCTGGTTCCGTCGCAGGTGTTTGAGATCGTCCTCAACGTCGCTTCGCTGGGCATCATCGCATCCTGGGCGTTTATCGTGGTTTGTCAGATGAAACTGCGCCAGGCCATTAAAGAAGGTAAAACCCCGGCCGTCGGCTTTAAAATGCCCGGCGCACCGATCACCTCATGGCTGACGCTGCTGTTTCTGTTCAGCGTGCTGGTTCTGATGGCCTTCGACTACCCGAACGGGACATACACCATCGGCTCGATTCCGCTGATTGCGGTCCTGCTGGTCGCGGGCTGGTTTGGCGTGCGTAAGCGGGTGCAGGAAATTCACCGTCTGGCCCCTGACCATCAGCCGGTCAGCGACGTCATCCTGAAGGAAAAAACCTCTCACTAAGCACTCATGCCAGTCAGTGGCTTAACTGACTGGCATTTTTTGATCGTGATACCGCCTTTCTTTCGTCACTACCAACCCGGACAGTTCCTCTCCCCGGAGAGACAGGGGGAAAGTATGTGCTGCGGCTCCCCCTTCAGCCCACCGGGTTAGCGCCGGGCTCTCTCTTACAGCGCGATGCGGATCACATCATCCGGCTGGGTCGCTTCTTTCTCGCGGGTCGATTCCTGCTTCACCGTCACATACAGCGTCTGACCATCGGCAGACAGCGCCAGGCTGTTCGGGAAGGTCGGCGTGGCGAACGTTTTGACGACCTTATTGGTTTTGCCATCGATCACGCTGACCTGACCGGCCTTCCGGTGGGTCACATAGGCTTCGTTACGCGCCGGGTTAAACAGCACCGCCAGCGATTCCGGGGCGTCGATCTTCGCAGTGACCTTGCCATCACGGGTATCGACCACCAGCACCTGCGGCTGTTTTGAGTCGGTAATAAACGCGCGCTGACCTTTTACGTCGAGGCTGATGTTGAGCAACATATGCTCTTTGCCATCGTCGAGCAGTTTCTTACGGCTGAGGATTTTATTCGTGCCCGTATCGATGGTAATCAGCTCGCCATCGGCATTGGTAACGTACAGACGTTTCGCCGCCGCATCCAGCGCCAGCCCGGTGCCCATCGCGCCAGTACTGGTAATGGTGGTTTTCAGCTTCAGCGTTTTCCCATCCACCACCCAGACCACGCTCTCTTTACCGAGGCCAGTGATATACACGGTGTTGGTGGTTTCATCGGCCACCAGCTCGCGCGGCTGAAGCGGACGGAACGTTTCCATGCGTTTGCGGGCATCCAGCACCACGCGGCCTTTGACCTCGCCGGTTTTCGCATCCACCGCCGTGACCGCGCCGTCAGTGGTATTACCTAACCACAGCGTCTGGCTCTGATTATCAATGGCGGCACCGAACGGTTTGAGATCGCTGTGAATGGCCTGGGTGATGTCCAGGGTGGTCGGATCGAGACGGTAAATCACCCCGCCCTTATCCGTTTTACGGCTTTGCACGGTGGCGACCCACAGCGCATTTTCCTGCGGGCTGACGGCCATTTCATACGCGCCTTTAGCAACAGGTTTGCGCAGCAGTTCTTCAGCGGCGTGGAGGTTGAAGCTTCCGGCCAGCAGCAGAGACGTTAACAGCAATGAACGGCGCAGACGCGGCGCGGACAGATGACGTAAAGACATGACGACTCCCTTTGATGAGCAAAATGATTACCGCTACACAGGCTTCCACGGGCGTAATCATGGTTACACCCTGTTATAAATGAGAATAGTAATCATTATTCTGATGAATGTGGAGCGTTAATTTTCCGCTTTCCGCCAAAAAGTGATTTCCTTCGTATACTTACACTTAACCTAATGTGCCGTTTTGATTTTCAAATATTTACAAAAGAATTAACATAACGGCGTAAATTCTTTTTTTTGCTGTAAAGAGCCCTTTAATGAAAATCCTGCGTGTTCGTCAGGCTGCGCTTCCGGCGCTGCTGCTCCCTGCCATTCTCCTGCCCGCCTTCGCCGTTGCGGCGCAGGACGGAACGTTAATCGTCACCGCCACCCCGCACGCGGTATCTGAGCTGGATACCCCCGCCGCCGTCAGCGTGGTTAACGGGGACGAAATGCGCCATGCCGCGCCGCGAGTCAATCTTTCAGAATCGCTCGGCGCGGTGCCCGGTTTGCAGGTACAGAATCGGCAGAACTACGCGCAGGATCTGCAATTGTCGATTCGCGGATTTGGCGCGCGCTCCACCTTCGGCGTGCGCGGCCTGCGGCTGTATGTGGACGGCATCCCTGCCACCATGCCGGACGGTCAGGGACAAACCTCAAATATTGATATCAACAGTGTGGAAAGCGTGGACGTGCTGCGCGGCCCGTTCTCGGCGCTGTACGGCAACTCCTCCGGCGGGGTGATGAATATCACCACCCAGACCGGCGAACAGCCCGCCACCATTGAAGCCAGCAGCTATTACGGCAGCTACGGTAGCTGGCGCTACGGCCTGAAAGCCACCGGCGCCGTGGGCGACGGCACCCAGCCAGGCGACGTTGACTACACCGTCTCAGGCAGCCGCTTTGCCACCCACGGCTATCGCGATCACAGCGGCGCGCGTAAAAATCTCGGCAATGCGAAACTGGGCGTGCGGATTGATGACGTCAGCAAGCTCACCCTGCTGCTTAATAGCGTGGACATCACCGCCAACGACGCGGGCGGTTTAAGTCAGGCGGAATGGCGCGCCGATCCGCGTCAGTCGCCGCGCGGCGATCAGTATAATACCCGCAAAGACACCCGGCAGACGCAGGCCGGGCTGCGCTATGAGCGCCAGCTTAGCCAAAATGACGATCTCAGCGTGATGATGTACGCGGGCGAACGTGAAACCACTCAGTACCAGTCCATTCCGCGTGCGCCGCAGCTTAATCCTGGTCATGCGGGCGGGGTGATCAACCTGAGCCGTAACTATCAGGGCATTGATACCCGCTGGACCCATCGCGGTGAGCTGGGGGTGCCGGTCACCTTCACCACCGGGCTGGATTACGAAAATATGAGCGAAAATCGCAAAGGCTACGAGAACTTTGTGATGGTCAACGGCGCGCCGGACTATGGCGAAAAAGGCGCGCTGCGCCGCGACGAACGCAACCTGATGTGGAACCTCGATCCCTATCTGCAAACGAGCTGGCAGTTAAGCGAGCAGTGGTCGCTGGATGCGGGCGTGCGTTACAGTTCGGTGTGGTTTGACTCCAACGATCATTACGTCACCCCCGCCAACGGCGATGACAGCGGCGACGCCAGCTACCACAAATGGCTTCCGGCAGGCTCGTTAAAATACGCGGTGACCGACGCATGGAACCTCTATCTCTCCGCCGGGCGCGGTTTTGAAACGCCCACCATCAACGAATTATCCTACCGTTCCGATAACCAGAGCGGCCTGAATTTTAATCTTAAGCCTTCCACCAATGACACCGTGGAAATCGGCAGCAAAACCCGCATCGGCAACGGCCTGCTCACCGCCGCGCTGTTCCAGACCGACACCGACGATGAAATTGTGGTGGACGCCAGCAGCGGCGGACGCACCAGCTACAAAAACGCCGGGAAAACCCGTCGTCAGGGGGCGGAACTGGCGCTGGATCAGCAGTTCGCCGAAAACTGGCGGGCGAAGGCTTCCTGGACCTGGCTGGATGCGACCTACCGCAGTAACGTCTGCGGTGCAAACGACTGTAACGGCAACCGGATGCCGGGTATCGCGCGCAATATGGGTTTCGCCTCACTGGGCTATGAACCGGAATCGGGCTGGTACGCGGGCAGCGATATTCGCTACCTGAGCGATATCATGGCCGACGACGAAAACAGCGCCAAAGCGCCGTCATGGACCGTAGTCGGACTGAATACCGGCTATAAATTCAACTATGGACACTGGATGATGGATATCTTCGGGCGGGTGGATAACCTGTTTGACCGCGAGTATGCCGGCTCGGTGATCGTCAACGAATCTAACGGTCGCTACTACGAACCGGCGCCGGGACGTAACTACGGAGTGGGATTATCGGTCGGCTGGCAGTTCTGAGGTGAAAAAACTCCCGGCGACGCCTGCCACCGGGAGGGAATATCAGAACGTTGTCCAGTTCGCTTGCGGTACCGCACCCGCCGCCGTCACCGACTGACGCGCAGCGCGTGCTACGCGGGCGCTGTCGTCCAGACGAAACGCGGTCACCAGTTCCTCCAGCACCCGCGCCTGCTCTTCCAGCGATCCCGCCGCCAGCGATGAGGCGTTAACCAGCGTCGCATTTTGCTGGGTGGTACTGTCCAGCTCCGACACCGCGCGGGCAATCTGCTCAATGCCCCGGCTCTGTTCTTCCGAAGCGGAAGAAATCTCGCCCATAATATCGTTCACGCGGGTGACAGAATGCACCACCTGCTCCATCGTCTGTCCGGCTTTGGCGACCAGATTGCTGCCGGTATCAATACGTGACACCGATTCGGCAATCAGATGCTCGATATCTTTTGCGGCCTGCGAGCTGCGCTGGGAAAGGCTGCGCACTTCGCTGGCGACCACCGCAAAACCGCGCCCCTGCTCGCCGGCACGCGCGGCTTCCACCGCCGCGTTGAGCGCCAGAATATTGGTCTGGAAGGCGATGCTGTTAATCACAGCGGTAATGTCGGCGATTTTCCGCGAACTGGTGTTGATATCGCCCATGGTGGCGACCATATCGCGCATCACGTTGCCGCCCTGGCTCGCAGTCTGCGAGGCTTCGGCGGCAAGTTTACTGGCATGACGCGCGTTATCGGCGTTGTTTTTCACCGTGGCGGTCAGTTGCTCCATGCTGGCGGCGGTCTGTACCACGGCGGCGGCCTGCTGTTCCGTGCGTGATGAAAGATCGGTATTGCCGTCGGCTATTTCCGACGCGGCGCTGGTAACGCGCGTGACACTGTAACGCACCTCGCCAATCATCGCCCGTAGCTTATCGTTCATCACCCCCATCGCGGCGGTGAGTTTGCCGAATTCATCATTGCTGCGTGCCTGAATGGTGGCGCTCAGGTCGCCGCTGGCAATG
This sequence comes from Superficieibacter sp., assembly GCF_032071645.1. Taxonomy (NCBI): domain Bacteria; kingdom Pseudomonadati; phylum Pseudomonadota; class Gammaproteobacteria; order Enterobacterales; family Enterobacteriaceae; genus Superficieibacter; species Superficieibacter sp. Next base: position 592,974 of record NZ_DAMAPU010000001.1, on the reverse strand, counting down.
CGTTCGGCAAGCTGAAGATTCTCGCGTACCGGACGGGTGATTTGCCGCGTCACCCACCAGGAAACCGCAATGCCCAGCAGAATGGCGATAAGCCCGACCAGCGCGGCGATGGTGGACGAGGTATTGGCAAGGCTGTCGTTATGCGTTTTCACCAGCGCGATAATGTCTTTAATGGCGGCGCTGGCACGATCGCCTGCCGTTTTGACATTGTCTTCTGCCGCACGCAGATCCTGTACCGACTGATAGTAAAACAGGCTGTTATCGCGGTAGCTGGTGCTTTCATCCCACAGGGAACGCAACTGGGTTTGCGCCTCTTCCGGCAGTAGCGGCAGTAGCGTTTGCACCACGCTTTGCGTCGCTGCCGACTGTTTATCCAGCGCGTCACGCGCGTCGGGGCTGGCGTTAAAACGCAGCGCCAGCGCGCGGTCGCGTAAATTACCCATCGCAAACAGCGCGTCGTAAAGCTGGTAGCTCAGGGTGGCGTCTTCCAGCGGCGTGCGCATCAGGGCGGTATAACGGGACTGGAGATCCTCATTGCCGGTCGCCTCCAGCGCAGAACGCAGGCCGACCAGCGTGGTGGTGGATTTTTGCATTGCGGCAACGCTGGTTTTGAATTCTTCCAGATGCCCGGCCATCCTGTCGATAACGGCTTTCTCCTGCGCCGTCCACTCCAGCGCCTGTGCCGATGCGGTCAGTTGCGCCGCATGGTTCACGTAGTCCGCCATCACCTGCCCGGATTTGCTGTCGCTGCTGTAGAAATACTTCAGGCGATTGATTTTGGCCTGGAACACTTCGATATTGATGTTGTAGATAAGGTTGGTTTTTTCGTAAACGTCGCGGATCTCACGAAAGCGGATGACGCTAAGCGTCGTGGCGACGGCAACCAGCAAGAGCACCACCCCAAAGCCGGTGGCGAGTTTTTTACTGATGGTAATATTACGTAATCGTTGGCGAAAACCGGACATTCCGAACTCCCTGGATAACAAAGTGACAAACGTAATGCATTCCTTGTTATCGGCAGGGTTTTCGCTTAATTCAGCAGGATACGAATAAAAACGTATTCGCTCCCGCATAACGGGAGCGAGATCACATAATATTTTCTTTTAACGCAAATACTGGTTCTTCACCAGCGAAACGCCTTCATCAATCGCCCGACATACGGCATCAGAACTGGCCTCATTATCTTTATGTTCGAGCGCCAGAATGAGATCCTGATAGTCAAACTGACTGGAGGATATATTCTCCGGCTGCGGATAAAGATAATTAAATCCTGGCCCGATTCTGATCCATAGCTGCTCAATAAGCGCATACAGCGTCGGCATTTTTGCGTATTCGTACAGCCGGAAACGGAATTTATGATGCGCGCGCAGCGCCTGTTCAACGTTCCCCGCCTGGCGATGTTCAACGAACGCCTCGCACAAATGGCGGAGTTCCCTGATATTTTCCGACGTCACCTGGGCGGCAGCCATTGCGGCGGCCATGCCTTCCAGGTTTTTACGAATGTGATTAATTTCATCATAACGCTCAAGGGTAAGCTGCGGTACCAGAAAAGCCTGCGCTGGTGTGGCTGTCAGCGCGCCGGAAGAGACCAGACGCAGCAACGCTTCACGCACAGGAGTGATACTGGTCCCCAGCTGATTCGCAATCTCCTTAGTTATCAGTCGCGCACCGGGTTTCAACGCACCAATGATCAATGCACTCTTCAGACTTACTTCCACCTGCATGGTAAGACTCATGCGGTGGGCTTTCTCCAGATCAAGCATTTGTATTTCCTGTTGCCATCATTACTTAAGTCAATTAGGCGGGCACAACCCTGCGGTTGCCCCTCACAAAACGTATATCCGTGTCGCGTTCTGGTGTTGGAAATAAAATGCAATGGTAACTGCCAATGATTATCAATTATGTTATTAAGAATTTAAGCCGGACAACATGTCGTCCACATTGCCCGGCTCTCTTTAATTAAATACGTTTTGCAAAAATTTGCACGAAAATATTCGACAGTTTTTCTGCCACCTGAAGAATATTATTCTTCAGGCGAGACGCGGATAACAACTTTGCCAAAATTTTTGCCTTGCAGCAAACCAAAGAAGGTTTGCGGCGCGTTTTCCAGCCCGTCAGTGATTTCTTCGCGGTAGTGGATTTTACCCGTGTTCACCCACTTGCCCATTTGCTGGCGAAACTCATCCAGGCGATGACCGTAGTCCTGGGCGATGATAAAGCCCTGCACGCGCATCCGCTTTTTAAGGATGGTCCCCATCAGCAGCGACAGGCGATCCGGCCCTTCCGGCAGATCGGTGGCGTTGTAACCACTTACCAGACCGCAGACCGGCACACGGGCGGAGGTGTTGAACAGCGGCAGCACGGCGTCAAACACTTTGCCGCCGACGTTTTCGTAGTAAATATCGATACCGTCAGGACAGGCAGCGGCTAACTGGTCGGCGAAATCGTCGGCGCGATGATCGAGACAGGCATCAAATCCCAGCACCTCAACCGCATAACGGCACTTCTCGCTGCCGCCCGCCACGCCGACAACCCGGCAGCCTTTCAGTTTGCCAATTTGCCCGACGGTAGCGCCCACCGGCCCGGTGGCAGCAGCCACCACCAGCGTCTCGCCGTCCTTCGGCTGCCCGATATCCAGCAGCCCCATATACGCGGTAAAGCCTGGCATCCCAAGAATGCCCAGCGCCCATGACGGATGCTTCAGACTGGCGTCGAGTTTCACCAGTCCTTTACCGTCAGAAAGGTCATATTTCTGCCAGCCGCTGTAGCCCAGCACCCAGTCGCCCTCGGCAAAATCAGGATGATTCGACTGTTCAACGCGGCTGACGGTGCCGCCGACCATCACTGCGCCAATCTCGACCGGCGGCGAATAGGAAGGCTGGTCGCTCATGCGCCCACGCATATACGGGTCGAGCGACAGATACACCGTGCGCAGCAGAAGCTGCCCCTCGCCCGGCGCGGCGACTTCGTTCTCTTCCAGGCGGAAGTTTTCGGCGACCGGCGCGCCGTGCGGACGGGATGCCAGAACCCAGCGGCGATTACGTTGCGGTTGTTGACTCATTAAGCACTCCTTATGGTTTACACCTTGTTGAATACTAGATCGCCCTGCCTGACAGCGCTTCACTTTCTGCCGCTTTAAGGCGATTCCGGCAAAAAAGTAACGACAACCACGCGCCCGCTGTTGTAATAATAACGCTCTGTTTGTGAATTAATTTCTTGAGGTTAATCATGTCTCTTCGTTACGCCTGTCAGGACGACTGCGCGGCCATTGCCGAAATTTATAACCATGCGGTGCTGCATACGGCGGCTATCTGGAACGATAAAACCGTCGATACCGATAACCGCATTGCGTGGTATGAGGCTCGCAAAATCGCGGGTTATCCGGTGCTGGTGAGCGAGGAAAACGGCGTGGTCACCGGTTACGCCTCGTTCGGCGACTGGCGCGCGTTTGACGGCTTCCGTCTTACGGTGGAGCATTCGGTCTACGTTCACCCGGATCACCAGGGTAAAGGACTCGGCGAAGCACTGCTGCGTCAGTTGATCGTTGAAGCGCAGCGCATCGGTAAACATGTCATGATTGCGGGCATTGAGTCGCAAAATCAGGCGTCGTTACATCTGCACGGCAAATTAGGCTTTGTCACCACCGCGCAAATGCCGCAGGTGGGCATGAAATTCGGGCGCTGGCTGGATCTGACGTTTATGCAGCTTCAGCTTGACCAGCGCAGCGAGCCGGACGCCCGCGCATGAATCAGACCCTTACCCTCGCCTTTCTGGTTGCGGCGGGCATCGGGCTGGTGGTGCAAAACACCCTGATGGTGCGCATCACCCAGTCCTCTTCCACCATTCTTATCGCCATGCTGCTTAACTCGCTGGTGGGCATCGTGCTGTTTGTCAGCATTCTGCTGATTAAATACGGCTTTGCTGGCTTTCACGAGCTGGCGGCGAACGTGCGCTGGTGGACGGTGATCCCCGGCCTGCTGGGGTCGTTTTTTGTTTTCGCCAGCATCAGCGGTTATCAGTATGTCGGCGCGGCGACCACCATTGCAGTACTGGTTGCCAGCCAGCTTATCGGCGGTCTGGTGCTGGATATTGTCAGAAGTCACGGTCTGGCGTGGCGGGCACTGGTTGGCCCGGTATGCGGCGCGGTATTACTGGTGATCGGCGCCTGGCTGATTGCCAGACGCCAGTTCTGAAGACTTACAGGATCGTGCCGCCTTTGGTCAACGTTTCGCGGCGCGCTTCCTGCACTTCCTTATGCTGTTGCCCATGATGCGCAATGGCGTTACGTAGCCGCTGCTGCTCGGTATAGCGATCTTCACGGCTCAGCTCGCGGTCTTCGCTCAGTTCAACCAGCAGCTCGTTCATATGGCTAATCACGCTTTCCGCAATCGTTGCGGCCACGCGGGCGCGAACGTCATCCAGGTGCGACATACTTCCTCCTTTCGTCTTTAGTTCAGTTTCGCTTTTGAGAAATCACTGCCCATCAGGCTGACACTGTAACCGGTCACGTTGCTGCGGGTGGCATAAAACGTCTTACCGTTTGCCAGCGCGATCCACGGTGCCTGCTGATAGAAAATCTCCTGCGCCTGGCCGTACAATTTCGCGCGGTCGTCCGGCACACTGGTCAGCCGGGCTTTCTGGACCAGATCGTTATAGCCCTTATCGCACCAGCGCGCGGCGTTGGAGCCGGTTTTAATACTGTTGCAGCCCAGCAGCACATCGGCAAAGTTATCCGGATCGCCGTTATCGGACATCCAGCCAAACAGCGCGGTGTCGTGCTCGCCTTTGCGCATCCCGGAGAGGTACTCGCCCCACTCGTAAGAAACGATTTTGGCCTTCACGCCGACTTTCGCCCAGTCGCTCTGGATCATCTCCGCAATGCGGCGCGAGTTCGGGTTATAAGGACGCTGTACCGGCATCGACCACAGCGTTGCCTCGAAGCCTTTCTCCAGCCCGGCCTGCTTCAGCAGATCCTTCGCCTTCTGCACATCGTAGCCATAATCTTTCAGGTCTTTATTGAAGCCCAGCATATTCGGCGGGATCGGCGATTTGGCAACGGTGCCGGACCCCATAAACACGGCGTTGATAATCGCTTCTTTGTCGGTGGCGTAATTCAACGCCTGACGCACCAGCACGTTATCAAACGGTTTTTTCCCGGTGTTAAACGCCAGATAGCCGACGTTCAGCGCATCAACGGAGTGCAGCGTCAGATCTTTATTCTTTTTGATGGCATCAAACTGGACCGGCGACGGGGCAGGAATAATCTGGCACTCGTTGGTTTGCAGTTTCGCCAGTCGCGTTTCCACGTTCGGGGTAATGGAGAAGATCAGGTGCTTCGTCGGCACATCTCCGTCCCAGTAGTTCGGATTGGCGATATAACGGATCAGCGAATCGACTTTGTACTGTTGCAGCGCGTAAGGGCCAGTGCCGATCGGCCAGGTATCGACGTTTTCCGGGGTGCCTTTTTTCAGCATCGCGTCGGCGTATTCAGCGGAAAGAATCGAGGCAAAATCCATTCCCCAGTCGGCAAGAAATGCGGCATTCGGTTCACTGAGGACAAACTGAACGTGGTAATCATCGATTTTTTTCACGTCGACGATCAGTTTATCCAGCCCCACGTCGTTGAAATATTCGTAATTGCCCTGCGACACATTATGGTACGGATGCTTAGGGTCTTTCTGACGCATCACCGAAAAAATCACGTCGTCGGCATTAAAATCGCGGGTCGGTTTGAAGAATTTGTTGCTGTTGAATTTAACGCCCTGACGCAGAGTAAAAGTATAGGTTTTGCCGTCAGGAGAGATTTTCCATTCGGTTGCCAGCGACGGGATCGGCGTATTTTTCTCGCGGTCGAAGTTAATCAGGCGGTTATACAGCACCTGCGAACTGGCGACGAAGGTCGGGCCGGAGCTGGCGATTTGCGGGTTGAAGGATTCCGGGGACGCTTCGGAACAGTAAATGAGCGTATCGTTATTTGCTGCCCACGCCGCGCCTGTCGGTAATAGCGCGCTCAGCGCCAGCGCGAGCAGAGATTTTCCCATTGCCATGGTTATAAGCCTTTCGAATTTATTATATGGAGCTTAATAACAGCATAGCGTCCGGCAACTGGCAAATAACAAATCACTATCAGGTTATGCTAAAGCAGTTGTTTTCGCTGTTTTTGTGAGCTTTTACGGCGACGAAATTTGCAGGTTGCCCGCGCCTGCGCCAATGCCACGAGAATTAAGCCATTTTAGCCTCTCTTCCACCGTTTATTCTGCCGCGCGTTGCGTAAAGTAGAGGCGTGAAGAAGTCTATGAGATGAGAACGTGGCAAAAACTCTTTTACGCAGTGGCGATTTGGACGATTTTCAGGCGGTTGGCGGCGGCGGACAGGCGGTATTTGATTCAGCGCTGCAAATTCGTGAAACCCTGCGCCTGCGCAAACAGCAGGCGCTGGTGGAATGCCTGGCGATCCCGCAGGTCAATGATGACGGCGACCGGGTGAACTGGTATTCGCCGATTGAAGGCCAGCCGGTTGCCTGGAAAGCCGCGGAAGAGGAAACCCGCCGTCGCGCCCTGCGCTACCTTGAAACCACCCTTGACGGGGCCGCGACGCTCAGCCGCAAATGCCTGCAATCCGGGAAAACCGCCCAGCAACTGTTTGGCTCTCTGCTGGAAAAAGCGCTGCAATTTCCCGGGGAAAACCATCTTTATCTGGTCAACGGTAAACCGGTGATCACCTTCTGGGGCTTCGTCAATCTCAACGAAAGCGCCCGCGACGATGTGCTTGATTGTCTGCGCCACGAAGAAATCCCGGAGCCGGTGATCCTGCCGCTGCCGATGGAAGAGGACCCGCCGCCGATGGACGTCAGCTTCAGCCAGGCCGACGAACCGCTCTACACCCCGCCGCCGCTACCCCTGGTTGCCGAACCGGAACCCGCAGCCCCGGAACCCGCAGCCCCGGAACAGCCTGCCGTCGTGCCGCCCGCGCCCGCCGCCAGAGCACCGCGTCGTTTCCCGCTGTGGACGTTATCCATCGCCGCCGTGCTGGTTGCCGTGGTCGCCGCACCGTTCTTTTTGCCAAAGCCCGCGCCAGAGGTTGCTGAACCGGTGGCGCAGACCGCCACGCCGCGCGCCCCGTTACCGGACATCAGCGCCGCGTTGCCGCTGCATCAGGCTGACGTGATTAAACCTGCCGTTAAAGCCCCGCTGGTGATTGCCGCCATCCCGAAAGAGTCGCTGGTGATGGACGCCGGGCAGGTAAAAGCCGGGCTGACCCGTTTTCTTAACGGTAACTGGCAGGTACAGATGGCCATTCAGGACCCGGCGACTGGCAAAGCGCCGTCGCTGCGGTTTCAGATCCAGAACAATAAAGGCACCGCCCGACTGGTGCACGGCGACAGCGTGGTATGCCGGGCGGACATTTTCTCCGGCCTGCATCAAAGCGGCGAGCTGATGATCAAAAGCCGGGGCCACGCGCGCTGTAGCGACGGCTCCCGCTATCCGATGCCGGAAATCACCTGCAAAGCGGGGGCCAGCGACGTTGCCGAGTGCCTCGCCCGCTTTGACGCGAACCAAATCGTCCCGCTGACGTTTCGAAAAATAGGTGCCTGATCCCATGCTGGTAAATCTCTGCGATTACAAACAGAGCGTCACGTTAATCGCCAACAGTGGCGTACAGTTTCTTGATTTTGGCCTGACGCCGCAGGACACCCTGCAAAGCGGGCGCTTCGTGCGCAAAACGGCCAACGGCCCGCTGCTGCGTCTGGATTATGACGTGGTGCACAACCGTTACACGCTGCCCGGTCGCGATGGCGCGCAGCCGGAAGTGGTCAAGCCGGAAAGCACTCTGCCGCTGACGCAGTCGCTGGCCCTGCTGGACGGCGTCTGGCTGCCGCTGCCCTTTTTACGTTTTAATCCGCCGCGCACTTTCGTTGAAGGCCCGGACAACTGGGGCCGGATGCAAATTCGCGCCCTCGCCGAGCCGGACAGTTCCGGTAATACCCACCGCATCACTCTGGCGCTGGATACCCAAATCAGCGAGCATTCGCCCGCTGCGCTGGCCCCCGTGGAAAACGATCTGCTCAACGGCACCCGCTTTGCGCTGGCGTGGCGCGATGACGAACTGGCAGATTTTCTCGACCAGACGTGGATTGACGGCTGGCTGCGCGAAGTATTCACCCACTATGTCACCCGCCATGAAAAACGCAGCGAGCAGGCTGTCACCCAGGCGCTGCGCAGCTTCGAATATCAGGGACACTGGCTGAACCTGCTGGCGCTGCTTGGCGAGCAGCTAAGCGTGCCGGAAGTCAAGCTGGTGACAGCCACCCTCAGCACCCCGGCGATCCCGGTGGATTTGATCCTCGACGTCGGCAATACCCATACCTGCGGGGTGATTATCGAAGATCACGGCGATGCCAACGACGGCCTGCGCCAGACGGCGGAGCTTCAGGTGCGCTCCTTAAGCGAGCCGCAATTTCTTAACGAGCCGCTGTTTACCAGTCGGCTGGAGTTTTCCGAAGCGCGCTTTGGCAAGCAGCACTTTTCGGTTGAAAGCGGGCGTGAGGACGCGTTCGTCTGGCCGTCGATTGTTCGCGTCGGTGATGAAGCGCGCAAGCTGGCGATGCAGCGGCTGGGCACCGAAGGCAACAGTGGCATCTCCAGTCCGCGCCGCTATCTGTGGGATGAATCGCCGGTACTTCAGGACTGGCGCTTCAGCCAGATGAACGCCAAAACCCAGCGCGAGCCGCTGGCGACCGCCTTCCCGCTGATGAATCTGATGAACGATGATGGTCAGCCGCTGTTTACTCTGCCGCAGGACGAGCGCCTGCCGGTATTTTCGCCGCAGTACAGCCGCAGCACCCTGATGACGCATATGCTGTGTGAGCTACTGGCGCAGGCGCTGGGGCAAATCAACAGCGCGGCAACCCGCCTGCGGCTGGGCTTCCCCGCTTCACCGCGCCAGCTACGCACCATTATTCTTACCCTGCCGTCGGCGATGCCGAAACAGGAGCGGGAAATTTTCCGCCGCCGGATGTTTGAAGCCATCGCCCTGGTGTGGAAAGCGATGGGCTGGCATCCGCAGGACGAGGATTTTGTCAGCCAGAAACAGCAGGATAAAAGCCGCGTGCCGGTTCCGGCAATTCAGATGGAATGGGACGAAGCCAGCTGTGGGCAACTGGTATGGCTGTACAACGAAGCGATTTCCCATTACGGCGGGCAGACCGAAACCTTTTTTGCCTCCCGCGCCAGACCTGACCGTGCTCACGCTGACCAGCGGGCGCTGCGGGTCGCATCCATTGATATTGGCGGCGGCACCACCGATATGGCGATCACCCATTATCAGCTTGATGACGGTACCGGCAGCAATGTCAAAATCACCCCGCAATTGCTGTTTCGCGAAGGCTTTAAGGTCGCGGGCGATGACGTACTGCTGGATATTATTCAGCGCTACATTCTGCCCGCCCTGCAAACCGCGCTGCAAAAATCGGGGATGATCGACGCGGCCGCGCTGATGGCAACGCTGTTTGGCGACTCCGGGCGCATCGACACCCAGGCGGTATTGCGCCAGCAAACCACTCTGCAACTGTTTATGCCGGTAGGCCATGCCATTCTGTCGGCGTGGGAGCAGAGCGATATCCACGATCCGCTGGCCGGACTGCACGCCACGTTTGGCGAACTGCTGGATCAGCCGCCGGGTCGTAACGTCATGAATTATCTCACCCAGGCGATTGAGCACGCGCTGCCCGCCGGATCGCCGGAGTTCGATATTCTGGCGGTGCCGATCGAGGTGAATTTCCGTGCGCTACAGCGGGCGATGCTGGCGGGTGAGTTTACCCTGAGCGCCCCGCTGCACGCGGTCTGCGAAGCGATTTCGCACTATACCTGCGACGTGCTGCTGATCACCGGGCGTCCGGGCTGTCTGCCCGGCGTACAGGCGCTGATCCGCCATCTTCAGCCCGTGCCGGTTAACCGGATGGTGTGGCTGGATCGCTATCCGGTTCACGAATGGTATCCGTTCAGCCAGCAGGGACGGATTGGCAACCCCAAATCCACCGCTGCCGTCGGCGCGATGCTCTGTAGTCTGGCGCTGGATCTGCGCCTGCCGCGCTTTAACTTTAAGGCGGCGGATATCGGCGCGTATTCGACGGTCCGCTACCTGGGCGTGCTGGACAACACCGTCAACACCCTGCGCGATGAAAACGTCTGGTATCACGATATCGATCTGGATAAAGGCGGCAGCAAGCTGGATGCCCGTCTGCATTTCCCGCTGCGCGGCAATGTCACTCTCGGCTTCCGCCAACTGGCAAATGCCCGCTGGCCCGCCACGCCGCTGTACACGCTGAGCATTAATTCGCCGGAGCTGGCGAAAGCCATCGCCGGTGACGGGGTGCTGAATGTGCGTCTGCAACTGACCGGCGGCAGTAAAACGCAGGGGCCGGAAGCGTTTATCCTCAGCGATGCCTGGCTTCAGGACGGCACCCCGGTTGCCGCCGATGCGCTGACCCTGAAACTGAATACCCTGGCCGACCGCCGTCACAGCGGCAGCCACTACTGGATTGATAGCGGGAGCATTTACCTCAAATGAATCACTTAACGTCAGTGAGTGCGTGGATCGAAGAGGCCCGCAAGCGCAGCCCGATGCTGGATAACGATGCCGATGCCCTGCTGGCAGGCATCGCGTCGCTGATGGCGCAATCCCGCGCGCTGGCGCAGACGCAAAACGCGCAGGCCAGCATCGGTCTGTACGGTCAGTCCCAGGCCGCGAAGGCGTATCTGCTTTCGGCGCTGGGCCGCGATAACGGGCGTTTGTCCGTCCCGGTCGGCAGTAAAACCCTCGACTGGTTTACCCATATCAATCCGGGGCATCAGGCAACGCGGATGGCGCTGCGTTTCAGTCCAGGTGCTGCCATACCGGACGATGATTTTCCGCTGCGCCTGCGGCTGATCTCAGAAGCGGAACTGGTGCAGCTTTTTATTGCTCACGCCCGGGCGCAGGGGGATTTACGGGCGGTGGATCGCCCGGTTATCGAAGCGCGTCTTCACGCCTGGAAAGCGCTGCGCCAGCCGCAAAGCGTGCCGGGGCTGGACGCCGCTGACGTTGCGGCAATCGCCCGATTCTGGCGCAGTCAGGTTCCGGCTGCCCGACAGCACATTGATGATTCGCTGTGGTATCAGTTCGCCCATCTGCTGCCGTCGCTGGATCTAAGCGCCCGAGCCAGCGCCTGGTCGCTGCTGTGGGGCGAACAGCAGGAGCTGACGCATCAGTGGCTGGCGCTGGCGCACGTTCTGCATCTGACGGGGCATGCCCGCGAACTGGCGGCACCGCTGAGTTTACTGGTCGATCAGTTTGCCCTGCCCGCCGACGGATTTTTGACCGTGGACAGCGCCTGTGCCGATGAGGTCGTGGTGCATCCGTGGACGGATAATCAATTACGCAATGCGATTAGCCTGCCAGTCGATACGCTGTCGCTGCTGACCTGCGAGCTGATCCTGCCGCTGGAAAGCGGCGCGCTGGAGAATGTGGATATTCTTGATATTCCTGCTTCTGCCGCGTCTTCTCATCCGGCACTGTGGCAGAGCAAATGCGGCTGGCTGCTCGATCGCTACCGTCAGCATCTGGAGCCTGACGTGCTGGTGATATGTAACGCCACCCGTGAGCGCGCGCAAACGCCGGTGATGGCGAAAGCGCTGCGTCAGTGGGTTGATGAAACCCAGCCGGAACAGGAAAGCGCGCTGCCCGGTCTGGTGTGGGCAATTACCCCGCAGGACGATCGTTTTAGCCACAAGCGCAATCTGGATGAAGCGGTCCAGCAGTTGCTGGGTAATCCGGGCCAGCGCTGGGGAACACTTCAGGCGCTGGATAGCGGGAGCGTGCAGCGCCTGCGGGAATGGCTGGCGCAGGCCACCGCCCCCGCGCTGCGTGCGGCCCGACTGGAGAAACTGGATCAGCGATATCAGCAGCGGCTTAACGAGCTGATGCGCCCCTGTCTGCAACCGGAGGAAAACGCCGAGGCGATGGTCAGAGAGTTACAGCTTCATGCCGCCGCCCACGGTGAATTACTGGACGGGATGCTGCCGGATCTGAGTCTGTTCGAGGCCATCTGGCAGGCACCGACGCCGCGCGAGGAGAAAGTGACCGGCCTGTTTGATCAGGGTATCGATCTCTTTTCCCGCCCGGATGAACAGGCCGATGCGCAGAGTCCGTCCCGCAACGTCGGACATCTGGCTCATGCGATGTGGGTAAAACATCTGCGCCAGTGGAGCCGCCGCCCGGAAAACGCCCGGCGTTTTGGCCTCAACGGGCTTATCCTGCAACAACTGGCGGAATGCCTGATCGTCACCAGCTACCGACTGGATTTGTCCGCCCGCTTACAGGCAGAAACGTTACAGGGTCACGTCTGTGCCGCCCGCTTGCAAACGCTTATCGGCAATTTTATTGCCTGGCTTGGCTACAGCGATGTGCCGCCGCCGCAACGTCCGGCCAGCCGCATCGCCGGAGGCAGCGCAGTGTTTGCCGGGGGCGAAATCTCTGGCAGTGCGCGGTTAAATCAGTTGCCGGAGCAGCCGGTACACGCCGCCACCCGCTATGTGTATGACTGGCTGGTTGCGCTGTATACCCGCGCCACGGAAAATAAAGGCTATCAGCCTGCGCAGGCGCTTTCTGCCGCGGACCGTCAGCAATTACGTGAATGGCTTAACTAATCCGGCCCGGCGAAGGCTGCCGGGCGGTATCAGAAAAGCGATAGCAGCAGTGCCAGCGGAAAGCTGAACGGCCAGGTTGCCCCAACCAGCAGCGCCGCCAGCAGGCGAACGCGACGGCTTTCTTTGGTCAGAAACCAGGTAATCAGCGCGCAAATCGCGCCCATCACCGCGTAAAAAACCAGCATTTTTTGGTAAAACGTCATTGAAATTGTCTCCTCCCTGGAGAAAAACGCCGCGCAATATGCCTCTTTTTTTGATCTACATCAAGTTTTTCTGGCGCAATTTCCCAAACTCAAACTAGAATCAAATCTGCGCCCGTCAGGACTGCGGATAGTGTAGTCGCCGTTTTCGCGCGCAATCTACCATTGGGGTCAAACTTTTGAGGTAACGTTATGGAAGTTTCGGATAAGACTGTGGTGATGATTAACGTCTTTGCTGCGCTGGGACTTTTCAGCCTGCTTTCGTTGCGTTTTGGATGGTTTGTCTGATGAATTTGTCACCTCAGTGACAGGACGCCCGGCGGGGTTTATACGCCGGGCGTTTATCCTCTTTATTCATCATGGGTAATAATAGAAATATGCCCGTTGCGTTCGAGTATCGCGAATTTAATATCCGACAGCTTATAAACGCCCTGATTGTTACGGGCCGACGCCATAATGTCATCGCAGGAAATATCTGCCAGGCGCATTTTATCGCGCAGTAATTCCCCGTTTTCGACCAGGATGACCGGCGTGCCGTCGATCATCGACTCCGCCCCGGAAATATACTTTTTAATCATACTGAACAGCATGTCCACCACGATTAAGGTGATGATTGTTAAGGCCGCGCCGGTGACGGAAAAGTCGTTGCCCAACAGCGCCTGCTGGGTGGCCTCACTGATGATCAATAACAAAATAAGGTCGAACGAGGTCATCTGTAATAGCGTGCGCCTGCCTGCAATTTTAAACACCACCAGCAGCACCAGATAAATCGCCACCGCTCTGATTATCATGTCCATCTTATTTCCCTACGGATAAATAAATTGTGAGAAGGTCACGGTTTCATTTTTATTGACGGTAATAGCGTTGTGGCTGGTTCCCGGTTTAAGCGGCTGAAGGCCAATCCAGACGCTGTGCTCGCCCGGCCCGCCTGCGGCGGGAAATTCAAGGATCAACGTATTCCCCTGGCTGAGCGCGCGCAGTGGCTGCGGTTGCAGGGTGCGGATTTCATAACGCTGCATCAGGTCGCCGCCGAGGGTCAGGGTGAAACCGCCTCCCGGCTCGCTGCGGGCAATCGCCTTCACGTACATATCGCTGGTCAGCCTGCCAAAACGTTCATATTCGACGGTCACGCCCTGTCTGGCGCTGGTGGCGTGGGTGCTGCTGAAAATACCGCTGGAAAACAGCCCGCCAATGCCGGCGGTGAGGATCACCAATAGCACCCAGAAACCCACTGTGCGACAACCCGCTTCAAAACGCAGCCAGCCATCGTGTTCCTGAACCGGCTGGCGAGCATCATCATGGACTATTGAGCTATCTTTGCGCATCGATCATCCTGTTAACATGTCCGGGGATAATCAAAGTATGGCTTACCGGCAGGTGGACGAGGCGCTTTTTTTCGCCTCGTCCGGGAGGATTAATGCTTGATCATCACATGGCGCACGACGGTGTAATCTTCCAGCCCGTACAGCGACATATCTTTGCCATAGCCGGAAAGTTTTTGCCCGCCGTGGGGCATTTCGCTGACCAGCATAAAGTGCGTGTTAACCCAGGTGCAGCCGTATTGCAGGCGGGCGCTGAGGCGGTGCGCGCGCCCGACATCGCGGGTCCAGACTGACGAGGCCAGGCCGTACTGCGAATCGTTGGCCCACGCCAGCACCTGATCTTCATCGTCAAAGGCGGTGACGCTGACCACCGGGCCAAACACTTCGCGCTGTACAATTTCGTCTTCCTGCCTGGCTCCCGCCAGCAGCGTTGGCTGGAAGTAATAGCCTTTGCCTTCCGCTTTACTGCCGCCGGCAACCACCCGGATGTGGCCCAGTGCTTTGGCCTTTTCCACCGCCTCGCTGACCCGATCCAGATGCGCCTGCGAACTTAGCGGCCCCAGTTCAGTGGTTTCCTCTTCCGGCGGGCCGATCTTCAGACTGGCCACCGCCGCGCCCAGCTTTTCGACCAGCGCATCATAAATGCCCTTCTGAGCGTAGATCCGGCAGGCGGCGGTACAGTCCTGCCCGGCATTGTAATAGCCAAAGGTACGCACGCCTTCCACCACCGCGTCGAGGTCGGCATCGTCAAAGACGATCACCGGCGCTTTCCCGCCCAGCTCCATATGGGTGCGTTTTACCGATGAGGCGGTATGGCTGATGATATGCTGCCCGGTGGCAATCGAGCCGGTCAGCGATACCATCCGCACTTTTTCATGGCCGGTCAGCGGATCGCCCACCGTTTTGCCACGTCCGAACAGGACGTTCAGCACCCCCGCCGGGAAAATATCTTTTGCCAGCTCCGCCAGGGCCAGCGCGGTCAGCGGCGTGATTTCCGACGGTTTGATCACCACGCAGTTGCCAGCGGCCAGCGCCGGAGCCAGTTTCCACGCCGCCATCATCAGCGGATAGTTCCACGGCGCAATCGAGGCCACCACACCTACCGGGTCGCGGCGGATCATCGAGGTATGTCCTTCCAGATACTCCCCGGCCGCCAGACCATTCAGACAGCGGGCGGCCCCGGCAAAGAAGCGGAATACGTCCACCACCGCCGGGATCTCATCCCCCAGCACGCAGTGCAGCGGCTTACCGCAGTTTTGCGACTCCAGTCGGGCGAGTCTTTCGGCATTCTGTTCAATGACATCGGCCAGTTCAAGCAGGCACCCGGCGCGGACTTTTGGCGTGGTCTGCCCCCAGCCATCAAACGCTTGCGCGGCGGCATTCACTGCCGCATCAACCTGTGCCGCCGACGCTTCGGCAATCTCCAGCAGCGCCTCGCCGGTGGCCGGGTTGTACACCGTCTGCTTCTCGCCTTCACCCGCCACCAGTTCGCCATTTATCAGTAAATACTGTTGCATAGTGTTGTCCTGTTCAGATTGATCGGTCCCCTTCGCCTGATCCGTTGCAGCAAGCGTGCCAGGTATCAGGCTACCGCGTAATACTTAAAAGGATAGATGGCAACGGCAGAATGAGCGGCGCGCAGAATGTTACCGCCGCCACATTACTGAACAGAGATGCACGGTTGAAGTGCAGACGTCAGCGCATCATCTGGCGGATCAGTTCGCCCAGGGTGCGCACCGCCTGCTCTTCTTTTTCGCCCCAGCCCCAGGAGGTATTGAAGCGGAAAAAAGGCCGCCAGGCGTTGGATGTGGAGAACATTTTTCCCGGCGCGATGCTGATCTGGTGCGCCAGCGCCCGCTCGCCAAGCTCGCCCGCGTCTAGGCTGGCAGGCAGTTCCAGCCATAAAAAATAGCCGCTGTCGTTATGGTGGATTTTCACCTCCGCCGGGAAATAACGCAGCATCGACTGCCAGGCGAGGTGTTTGCGCTCGGCAAGCTGGCGGCGCAGCCTGCGCAAATGGGTGTCGTAGCGGCGCGTGGACAAATAATCCACCAGCGCAAGCTGCATCGGGGAACTGGTCGACAGCGTGCTCATCAGTTGCAAATGCTGAATGCGCTGGGCGTGCCTGCCCGCCGCCACCCAGCCGATGCGAAAACCGGGAACCAGGCACTTTGAAAACGACGAGCAGTGCAGCACCCGGTCGTGCCGATCCCAGGCTTTGGCGGGCAGCGGTTTTTCGCGGCCAAAATACAGTTCGCTGTAAACGTCATCTTCAATCAGCACCACGTTATGCTCCGCCAGCAGCGCCACCAGCCGCGCCTTTTTCCCGGCGCTGAGGGTAAAACCCAGCGGATTCTGGCTGTTGGTCATCAGCCAGCAGGCTTTCACCGGATACTCTTTTAGCGCCCTGGCCAACGCGTCGAGATCGATGCCCTCTTTCACGTCGCTCGCCACCGACAGCGCCTTCAGCCGTAGCCGCTCCAGCGCCTGAAGCGCCCCGTAAAAGCATGGGTTTTCGACAATCACCCAGTCACCCGGCTGCGTTACCGCTTGCAGGCTCAGATTCAGCGCCTCCAGCGCCCCGGCGGTGATGACGATTTCGTCGGGGGAGACCGGGATCCCCTGCAACGCATAGCGGCGGGCGATGGCGTGCCGCAGTTCGCGATTCCCCGGCGGCAGATTCTCAATCACGCTCATGGCGCTGGCGGTTTTACTGACCTGCGCCAGCGAACGGTTAAGCTGGCGCAGCGGGAACAGATGCGGATCGGGAAAGGCGGAGGCAAACGGCAGCACTGACGCTTCCCGGCTGGCCTGCAACACCTCAAAGATATAGGTGTTGATGTCCACTGCTTCATCGCTCATCACCTGCGCAGGCGGCGCGGACTGTTTAGTTACCGCGCGCGGGGCGACGTAGTATCCCGATTGCGGACGGGCCAGAATCCGCCCCTGGCTTTCCAGCATCTGATAGGCGTGGCTGACGGTCATAAAACTCATCCCGCTGCTCACCACCTGTTCACGCAGGGAGGGCAAACGGTCGCCGGGCTGCCAGACGCCGAGATCGATTTGTTCATTAATTTGCTGCGCCAGACGCTGATACTTTTTCATCGCAAATGCTAAGCCATAAGGTGAAATGTTGAGCATAAATTATATCAGTTAGCGAAAAATAAAACATTTTCAGCAACTGTTATAAATAAAAAGAACGGATCTGTGTCTGACAGTTGCCGCTTGCTATGACTACCCTATGATCATCCATCGTTTGTTTCGGGGTAGTCCATGTTTGGTCTCGATGCGTTTCACCTGGCCAGAATTCAGTTCGCCTTTACGGTTTCCTTCCACATTATTTTTCCGGCCATCACTATCGGTCTGGCGAGTTATCTGGCGGTGCTGGAAGGGTTATGGCTGAAGACCAAAAATCCGGTATGGCGGACGCTGTACCATTTCTGGCTCAAAATTTTTGCCGTTAACTTCGGTATGGGCGTGGTTTCCGGGCTGGTGATGGCTTACCAGTTCGGCACCAACTGGAGCGGTTTTTCTGAGTTCGCGGGCAGTATTACCGGGCCGCTGCTGACCTATGAAGTGCTGACCGCCTTCTTCCTGGAAGCCGGATTCCTCGGCGTAATGCTGTTTGGCTGGACCAAAGTCGGCCCCGGCCTGCATTTTTTTGCCACCTGCATGGTGGCGCTCGGCACTATTGTTTCGACGTTCTGGATCCTCGCATCAAATAGCTGGATGCACACGCCGCAGGGCTTTGAAATCGTCAACGGCCAGGTGATCCCGGTAGACTGGTTTGCGGTGATTTTTAACCCGTCTTTTCCCTACCGGCTGCTGCATATGACCATCGCGGCATTTCTCAGCAGCGCGCTGTTTGTCGGCGCGTCGGCGGCCTGGCATCTGCTGCGCGGTAACGACACGCCCGCTATCCGCACGATGTTTTCCATGGCGCTATGGATGGCGCTGATCGTTGCCCCCATTCAGGCAATGATCGGCGATATGCACGGGCTGAATACGCTTGAGCATCAGCCCGCAAAAATCGCGGCGATTGAAGGGCACTGGGAGAATCGCCCCGGCGAAGCCACCCCGCTGCTGCTGTTTGGCCTGCCGGATATGGAGCAGGAGCGGACCCGCTACGGTCTGGAGATCCCCGCGCTGGGCAGCCTGATCCTGACCCACAGTTTCGATAAACAGGTGCCTGCGCTGAAAGACTATCCGAAAGAGGATCGGCCCAATTCGACCATCGTGTTCTGGTCGTTCCGCATTATGGTGGCGATGGGGCTGCTGATGATGCTGATGGGCGTGCTGTCGCTGTGGCTGCGCTATAAGCACCGGCTTTATCGCTCGCGGCCTTTCCATCACTTCGCGTTATGGATGGGGCCAGCCGGGCTGGTGGCGATCCTCGCCGGATGGGTGACGACCGAAGTTGGTCGCCAGCCGTGGGTGGTGTATGGCTACCAGCGCACGGCCGATGCGGTTTCTGCCCACGGCGAGCTGCACATGAGCCTGACATTGCTGGCGTTCTTTGTGGTCTATACCTCGGTGTTTGGCGTCGGCTATGCCTATATGGTCAGCATGATCAAAAAAGGCCCGCAGCCGTTCGACGAGCTGCCGACCCACGGCACGCCTGCCCGTCCGCTCTCCGCTGCGGGCGAAGAGTTTGATACGAAGGAGAAAGTGTGATTGGTCTCGATCTCTCTGTGATCTGGTTTGTGATTATCGTCTTCGCCACCCTGATGTATATCGTGATGGACGGCTTCGACCTCGGCATCGGCATTCTTTTTCCCGCCACCCGGGATGCTGAAGACCGCGACGTGATGGTCAACAGCGTCGCGCCGGTGTGGGACGGCAACGAAACCTGGCTGGTGCTGGGCGGTGCGGGACTGTTCGGCGCGTTTCCGCTGGCGTATGCGGTGATTATTGATGCGCTGACGATCCCGCTGACCCTGATGCTGATCGGCCTTATCTTTCGCGGCGTGGCCTTTGAATTCCGCTTTAAAGCCACGCCGTCGCATCGTCCGTTCTGGGACAAGGCATTTCTGAGCGGTTCGATTCTGGCAACGTTTAGCCAGGGCGTGGCGGTGGGCGCGGTGATTAACGGTTTTCAGGTCAGCGGGCGCAGCTACAGCGGCGGCGCGCTGGACTGGCTGACCGCGTTTAACCTGTTCTGCGGTCTGGGGCTGGTCATTGCCTATGCGCTGCTCGGCGCAACCTGGCTGGTGATGAAAAGCAGCAATCCCTTGCAGGACCGGATGCGCTTTGTCGGCAAGCGGCTGCTGCTGGCGCTGCTGGTAGTGATTGCAATAATCAGCCTGTGGACGCCGCTGACCCATCCGGCGATTGCCGATCGCTGGTTTAGCCTGCCAAATCTGTTTTTCCTGCTGCCGGTCCCGCTGCTGGTGCTGGCGCTGAGTTTCTGGCAGTGGCGCTGCCTGAATAATCCCCATAGTCACACCCGGCCTTTCCTGCTGACGCTGGGGCTGATTTTCCTCGGCTTTAGCGGGCTTGGGATCAGCATCTGGCCGCATATTATTCCGCCCTCCATCACCCTGTGGCAGGCGGCGGCACCGCCGCAGAGCCAGGGCTTTATGCTGGTGGGCGCGCTGCTGATCATTCCGGTGATTCTGGGCTATACGTTCTGGAGCTACTACGTTTTCCGCGGCAAGGTCCGCCACGGGGAGGGGTATCACTGATGTTGCTGAAACGCCTGTTCTGGCTGGCGATCATCTGGGGCGGCAGCGTGCTGGCCCTGGCGCTGGTCGGCATGTTCTTCCGCCTGTTGATGTCGGCGGCCGGTTTTAAATCTCACTAAGCGCCAGGTGGATTTTTCCCTCTCCCTGACCCTCTCCCGGAGGGAGAGGGAACTGACCGAGTGCGGGGTGACGTCCGGTGTCGGTTTTCTCCCTAACTGACCGGGCGCGGGGTGACGTCCGGCGTCAGTTTTCTCCCTAACTGACCGAGTGCGGGGTGACGTCCGGCGTCGCTTTTCTCCCTAACTGACCGAGTGCGGGGTGACGTCCGGCTTCGGTTTTCTCCCTCTCCCCCGGGGAGAGGGCCGGGGTGAGGGGGAATTGCCGGTACATTGTCCCTTCCCTCTCCCAATCACGCCAGCGGCCATTACCTCCGGCGTTTTGGCAGGGTTTTTACCCATTCCTGCGGGCTGACCGCCCCAACCACGCTGCCCGCCAGCGGCATTTTCAGAATGTGGTTTTTGATTTTGCCGATCACATGCATTTCGCAAGGCTTGCAGTCAAATTTCAGCGTCAGCACTTCGTCCCCCTGCACCAGTTGCATCGGCGTGGTGCGCCCGCCCTTCACCCCGGTCACGCCTTTGGCCTGTTTCGGGCACAGATTAAAGGCAAAGCGCAGGCAGTGTTTGGTGATCATCACCGGCACGTCACCTTTTTCCTGATGCGCTTCGTAGGCCGCGTCAATCAGCGTGACGCCATAGCGCTGGTAAAAAGCGCGGGCTTTCTGGTTATAGACATTCGCCAGGAAACTCAGCTGCGCCTCTGGAAACACCGGCGCGGGCCGGGCTACCGCTTTGCGCTGTCCGCGCTGATAGCCCGCCAGCCGTGCCTCGTCCAACCGTTCGACCGCTTCGCGCCGGAGCTGATTAAGCTGGCTGCTGGCGACGAACAGCGCCCCCGGCAGCGCGATGGCGATATTGCGCGCGTAATAAAGCGTCTGCCCCAGCTTTCCCAGTCCCTCTTCGAGACTGGCCTGCGCTTTTTGCGGATTATTCGTTTCCTCAAACATCCCCTCCAGCGTGTGGGTCACGCTAAAGCCATCCTCGCTGGTCAGCGTCAGGATCAACTGCTCCTGCCAGCCGCCCAGTTCAATGTCCAGCGCAATGCGCCGTTCGCTGGAGGTTTTCAGCAGCGCCTGCTGCCAGTGGTGATCGAGATTACGGTTCAGCGGATGATGCGGGCGCAGGGTCAGCATCTCGCCCGGCATTTCATTGGGCCAGATGCGCCAGCGGTCCGCCGCCAGCTTTTCAACGGTATTGGCGCGAAAGCCGACAACCTCGCGCTTGATCATCACGTTCAGGCCGTCGCCATTCGCCAGCGTTTCCCCGGTCGTCACCTCCAGGTGATCTTTTGCCACCTTCAGCACTTCCCCGATGGGCAGGCCGATAAACTTCGGCGAATCAAACGCGCCGATATCGCCCTGCCGCTGGTTAACGAAATAATCGGTGCTGCCGCGATGAAAAGTTTTGTCGGTCGAGGGAATAAAGCTGTGCGTCGTCCGCCCGGCGGAAGCACGCGCCAGATCGCAGCGCTGCTCCAGAATGGCGTCCAGTTTCTGCCGGTAATGGGCGGTGATGTTTTTTACATAGCTCATGTCTTTATAGCGCCCTTCAATTTTGAAGGAGCGCACGCCCGCGTCGATCAGCGCCAGCAGGTTGGCGCTCTGATCGTTGTCTTTCATCGACAGCAGATGTTTTTCATACGCCACCACCCGGCCCTGGTCATCCTTAAGTGTATACGGCAGACGGCAGGCCTGCGAACAGTCGCCCCGATTGGCGCTGCGTCCGGTTTGGGCGTGAGAAATATAGCACTGCCCGGAATAGGCCACACACAGCGCGCCGTGAATAAAAAACTCAAGCGAGGCATCGGTGGCGTCATGAATGGCGCTGATTTGCTTCAGGTTGAGTTCGCGCGCCAGCACGATCTGGCTGAAACCAACATCGCCGAGAAATTTGGCTTTTTCCACGCTGCGAATATCGCACTGGGTGCTGGCATGTAGCTCTATCGGCGGAATGTCCAGCTCCAGAATGCCCATGTCCTGCACGATCAACGCGTCTACTCCGGCCTGCCAGAGATCGGTAATCAGCTTTTGCGCCGGCTCCAGTTCGTTGTCGTGGAGAATGGTATTGAGGGTGATGAACACCTTTGCGCCGTAGCGATGCGCAAACGGCACCAGTTGAGCAATGTCGGCCAGCGAGTTGCTGGCATTGTGCCGCGCGCCAAAACCGGGGCCGCCGATATAAACGGCGTCTGCGCCGTGCAGAATGGCCTCGCGGGCAATGGTGGTATCGCGGGCGGGGCTTAACAGTTCAAGGTAGTGAGGTTGCAGGCGCATTCAGACGTCATTATCCGCGTTAAAGAAAAATGACGGCTATTGTAGTCAGAAGACCCTGTTTGCGGAATGGGTTTTACGCGTAATGGATCAAAGAATGGAAAAGGACCGTTTCATCGCGGCTGTTGCGGTAAGCGTGCGGCTGGTCGCCCGCGAAACGCACGCCATGGTTGGCGGTGATGGTCTGCCACTGATCCTCAGTGCGCAGCTCCAGGCTGCCGCTGATCACCACCACATGCTCAATGACCCCTTTTTCATGCGGCGTGGACTCGCTGAATGCGCCGGGGGCAAGGGTGATGGAGAGATGATCGAAGCGCAGCGCCTCGTCATACGGAAATAACGGGGTGATCACCATCGCCTGTTGCTGGGGATCGTAAACCGCACGCGCCCCGGCCTGTTGCGGCACGATAAATAAGGTAAAAGGCACATTCAGCCCGGTGGCGATTTTCCACAGCGTCGCCACCGTCGGACTGGACTCGTGGCGCTCAATTTGCCCCAGCATCGCTTTAGACACGCCCGTTTCGTCCGCGAGGCGGGAAAGACTCCAGCCGCGCTGCTGGCGCAGTGCTTTGAGCGTGGTCGCCAGATGATCTGCAATATCCATAATCCCTCCTGCAATGGATGAAAAGTTTACCACTTGTCCGCTATAGCGCACAGTGCTAGATTTGTCGGACGTTATAACGCACAAGGAAGCCTGATGCGCGCGTCGTTCATTCCCTTTTCTTCACTGCTGGCTGGGTTTATTGCGGTTCTGGTCGGCTACGCCAGCTCGGCGGCGATAATCTGGCAGGCCGCGCAGGTGGCCGGAGCCAGCGCGTCGCAAATCGCGGGCTGGATGACCGCCCTGGGGCTGGGAATGGGGATCAGCACCCTCGCCCTGACGCTCTGGCATCGGGTGCCGGTGCTGACCGCGTGGTCAACGCCCGGTGCGGCGCTGCTGGTAACGGGTCTGCAAGGGGTGACGATTAACGAGGCGATTGGCATTTTTATTTTTGCCAATGCCCTGATCGTGCTGTGCGGCGTGACCGGCCTGTTCGCCCGCCTGATGAACATTATCCCTCCGTCGCTGGCTGCGGCGATGCTGGCGGGCATTTTGCTGCGCTTTGGCCTGCAAATTTTCACGCCGCTGCCGGAGAATCTGCTGCTTTGCGGCAGCATGGGACTGGCGTGGCTGATGGCGCGCGTTGCCGCGCCGCGCTATGCAATTATCGCCGCGCTGGTGTGCGGCTTGCTGGTCGCCGGGTGCAGAGGTGACGTTGTCACAAATGGCGTGAGTTTTTCGCTGGCCTCACCGGTATTTATCACCCCGCACTTTACGCTATCCACGTTGATCAGCGTCGGCCTGCCGCTTTTTCTGGTCACAATGGCATCACAAAATGCGCCGGGGATCGCCACGATGCAGGCGGCGGGCTACCGTATTGCCGTCTCCCCTCTGATGATCGTTACCGGTGGCCTGGCACTGCTGCTTGCACCGTTTGGCGTATTCTCGATCTGCATTGCCGCCATTACCGCCGCCATTTGCCAAAGCCCGGATGCGCATCCGCAAAAAGACAAGCGCTGGCTCGCCGCCGCCGCCGCGGGCGGGTTTTATCTTCTGGCGGGAGTGGCTGGCGGTTCTGTCAGTGGACTCATCGCCGCGCTCCCGGGGGCGTGGGTGCAGATGCTGGCGGGGCTGGCGCTGCTCAGTACGCTTTCCGGTAGCCTGTACCGGGCGCTGGCCAATGAGAACGAGCGCGATGCGGCGACGCTGACCTTTTTGCTGACCGCCAGCGGCATTACCCTGGCGGGGATCGGTTCGGCTTTCTGGGGATTGCTGCTGGGCAGCCTGTGCTACGTGCTGCTATCGCGCCTGCGCCGCGCGTAGGCGCGAGGGCGTCATCCCGGTCACGCTTTTAAAGCGATTGCTGAAATGGCTGGCGGAGCTGAATCCGCAGGCCAGCGCGATGTCGGTCAGTGGCGCAGAGGTGTCGCGCACCATCTGCAGCGCCCTTTCCATCCGCCGCTGCATGACATACTGATGCGGAGCCATTTGCATCGACTGGCGAAACATCCGCGCAAAGTGATATTCGCTCAGCGCCGCCACCTGGGCCAGATCGCCCAGCGTCATCGGCTGGGCAAGATGTTCTTCGATCCATGCCACAATATTTCGCAGCACCGACGGCGCAAGCCCGCCCTTGACCGCAGGCAACTGCCAGTGCGTATTGCTGTAATGCTGAATCAGGTGGGTCAGCAGCAGCGTCGAGGCGGTGCTGAGCATCATCTGATTTGCCTGCTCGCGCCAGCTATGACCAAGCAAAAAATGACGGTAAACGGTGGTGATTTGCGGATCGCTACCGAAGGTTTTCTCATCAAGAGTGAAGGAGTGCGGGCTTTTATCCCAGATTTTCTCGCCGATATCGCGCAGGTGGGCGTCGGTGCAGTAAAGATGCACAAAGGAGAGATCGTCGCGGATATCCCAGCTTGATTCGCTCTCTTTCGGCATCAGGCAAAAGCGGTCCGGCCCGCCGCCGTTTTTCCAGCCGCCCGCGGTTTTATGGTAGCTCTCGTAGCCGTCGGCAACGTACAGACTCAGGGTGTGATGATCGCAATACTGGGTAATGTTATCGCGTTTATTCGACCACGCCGCCAGACGAATGCCAGAGTTCAGCGCGACGGTATCGTGTAACACCGCTTTGTGATTGCGAAGATTTTCAAACGCACCGTAAGTTTCTGCCATCGCTGAAGACAACCTTTGTGGGAACATTATTCCAGTCTAGGGATCGGCGCAGCGCGATTCCACCCCTCCTCACCGCTGGCGGTAAAAAAAGCGCAAGATTTTGCAAGTCCGGCGCAGGACGGTACAAGCGCGGGGATGACGGCCGGGAGATAGTGCATTCCTGATGTCTGAACGGAGAAATATTGATGAACGCGCTACTTTACGGGCTGGTGGTGGTGATTTGGGGCACCACGTGGATTGCTATTTTTCTTCAGCAGGGCGACGTTGCAGCGCCGGTGTCTATTTTCTGGCGTTTTGCCGTCGCCAGTCTGACGCTGCTGATCGTGCTGAGTCTGACCCGCCGCCTGCGCTGGCTCGGCGCGCGCGATCAGTTATTTTGCCTGCTTCAGGGCGGTTGCGTTTTCGGCTTTAATTTCTGGTGCTTTTATACCGCCGCCGGGTGGATTAATACCGGACTGGAGTCGGTGATATTTTCCATGGCGGTGCTGTTTAACGCGCTGAACAGTTTTCTGTTCTTCCGGCAAAAACCGCCGCGCCGCTTTTTTGCCGCCGCGGCGCTGGGTTTGCTGGGGATCGTTACCCTGTTCTGGCAGGATCTGACGGCTGCCGATCTTAGCCGCACGCTGCTGTCCGGGATCGGGCTTTCTTTGCTCGGTACCTACGGTTTTTCGCTCGGCAATATGATAAGCCTGCGCCACCAGCGGCGTGGTCTTGAGACGATGACCACCAATACGTGGGCGATGATGTGGGGTACGCTGCTGATGGGGAGCGTTGCGCTGGTACGCGGCGACAGCTTTACCCCTGACTGGACGCTAAGCTATCTCGGCGCGCTGCTCTATCTGGCGCTGTTTGGCTCGGTGATTGGCTTCGGCGCATATTTTACCCTGGTCGGACGCATTGGCGCAGGCAATGCCGCGTACAGCACGCTGCTCTTTCCGCTGGTGGCGTTAAGCATTTCAACGTTTTATGAAGGGTATGTGTGGCACATCAATGCGGTACTGGGACTGGTGCTGATTTTGACCGGTAACCTGGTGATGTTTGCCAGGCCGCTGAATATGCGGCAATGGATAAAGTTACAACGTCATGCCTGAAGACTAAAACCCGGCAGGGTTTGGGCTGGTGTCAGCCGGTACCACGAACTCGGGCGGTTTTCTTTCCCTTTGGGGAGGGTCAGGCAGAGGGGAAACTTTGTACCCGCAATCCCCCTCACCCCAGCCCTCTCCCTCGAGGGAGAGGGAGTTGTGCGTGCCACGGATAAGTTGATGTAAATGACGCTGCCTGAGTATTGATGACAAACCGAATAACGACGCCGGAATGTTCCCTCTCCCTTGAGGGAGAGGGAGTTGTGCGTGCCACGGATGAGTTGATGTAAATGACTCTGCCTGAGTATTGATGACAAAGCGAATAACGACGCCGGAATGTTCCCTCTCCCTTGAGGGAGAGGGAGTTGTGCGTGCCACGGATGGTGAGGAAACCCGCTCCGGGTTTTAAGAAAGTTATTTACTGACGTCAAACATCGTGGCGTCGGTCGCCATATCATCAATAACCTGTTTCAGCGTATCAACGGTCATCGGGGTGTTTTCGTTCGCCAGCTCATCGCCCGCGCCCTTACGGACCACTTTCACCACCGGTTTGTTAGTGGTGGCGTCAATCAGCTCGCCTTCAAAATAGAGATGGGTGTCCATCGTGCGGTGGCCGGTCGCCATCTGCGTTCCCGCGACGACCAGCGCGACCGGGACAACTTCATAGAATTGCAGACCTTCTTTGCTGGTATCCACCCCGGTAATCGCGCCACGGAAGATCAATGAGCGCGGCCCCGGCGTCGTCACCAGCGGCTTGCGTTCGGCGATGGCGGCTTTCAGCTTAGTGTTGGTATAGGTTAGCAGCCCGTCGAGGACGTCTTTACCCACCTGGGTGGTCGGTTTCGGGATCGGGTAGTAAGTCACCGGACGGTAATCGATGCTGTCGTAATTAGCAGGGTTAAAATCCGCCGCCACCCAGCGCAGCACCGGTTTACCGGTGGCCGTGGTGGTTTCCTGAAGACCGGAATAATCGTTTAAAAAGCCTGAATATTTTTCCGGTTCAGCCACTTTTGACGCGCAGCCGGTTAATGCCAGCAGACCGCACAGGGTCGCAATTTTAAAAAAAGAGTGAGTACGCATGAATGATTTCCTGAGATAGGGAGCTAACTTCTTAAGTTATAGCAAAAAATCATATCGCACGTTGTGACAAAAAGAGTGTCCGCCGGGGGCTGGCGTCGTGGATTCAGATTATATTAATGCGCCGGGGCAGCCGGTTGCAGCCCCGGCGCATTGTGCTTTATTCCAGATTGGCGTGGCGGCTGAACATTTGCGCATCGGTTTGCGCAGTTTTCTCTTTCAGCGCAATGACCACACTGTCGTAGATCAGCCAGCTTAGCTGCTCAAAGGACGAGCCGGTCGGCTGGACGGTCGCCGCTTTCGTTGAGGCATCCTCACTTTTGGCGGTAATGCCGGGAATGCGGATCACCGTGCTGGCCAGTTGACCAATGGTGTGATCCGGGTAGATGGTCAGCGTGGCAATTTCCGCCCCCTGCTTGTGCGCTTTTTGCGCCATCGTCACCAGGCTGGCGGTTTCGCCAGAGCCGGAGCCAACGATCAGCAAATCGCCCTGCTGAATGGACGGTGTGGTCGGCTCGCCAACAAACCAGACCTGATAGCCAAGATGCATCAGCCGGTTGGAAAACGCCCGTGCCGCAAAGCCGGATCGCCCGGCACCCGCGACGAAGACCCGCTTCGCGCGCGCAATCGCCTCGCCGAGCGCCGCCACGGCTTTCCCGTCAACGTGCTGCGCATCGGCCACCAGTTCTTCCAGGATCGCCTGAAGATGTCGACATTTTTCCATCATATCCTCCTTAAAGGGCCTGCATGGCGGTTTTAATCAGACGCGCTTCTTCCAGCGGGTCCGGGGCGCGGGTAATCGCCGAGCCGACAATAATCACATCTGGTTTCAGCGCCACGTACTGGTGGATGGTTTTACTGTTGATCCCCCCCGCCACCGAAATCTGCGCGCGGGTGGCGTGCTGTTTCATCAGCCGCAAATCTTCAATTGGCTGCCGCCCCGCCGCCTGCTGATCGGCCCCGGTATGCACGGCGAGATGTTTAACCCCCGCCGCTTCCAGCGCAGCGATGCGGGCGGGCAAATCATCCACACAAATCATATCGATGACCAGATGACGCCCCGCCTCATCAGACGCCCGCAGACACGCCTGCACGGTGAGAATGTCGGTGACGCCCAGCGCGGTGACGTAATCCGCGCCCGCATCGAAGGCCAGCTTGCTTTCGAAATAGCCGCCGTCCATGATTTTCTCATCGGAGAGAATTTCTTTTTCCGGGAAACGCTGGCGGAACTGGCGCACCGCGTTCATCCCTTCGCCGATCACGAACGGCGTGCCAATTTCAATAATATCGACGTACTCGCGCAGCTTTTCTGCCAGCGCCAGCGCCTCTTCCATCGGCAGTTCATCAAGAGCCAGTTGCAGTTTCATTTTGAGTTCCTTTTTGCTTACAAAGATGCCAGTCCCAGCGCGGAGGATGGGAATGAGAGAAGGTCTTTCAGGTCGTCATCAAGTTGCAGAAGAGTCAGGCACAGGCCGTTCATATCCAGCGAAGTCACGTAATCGCCCACGTAGCTGCGCCAGACCGCGCGTCCCGCCTCTTGCAGCGCGTCGTGGATATGGCCCGCCATCAGGTACTGCTCCATCAGCGGCGTCGCCCCCAGCCCGGATACCATGACGGCAAATTCACCGCCTGCGGCCTGCGGGCCAAAGTCTTCCAGCAGGGCGGCAACCATCGCCTGCGCAATGCTCTGTGCGTCCACAAGCGAAGCGACATACTGCCCGGCCTCGCCGTGATGCCCGATACCAAACTCGTAGTGCCCGGGATCGATGGTAAAATTGGGCTTGCCGACCGCCGGAATGGTACATGGCGACAGTCCCACGCAGACGCTGCGGGTGCGGGTGGCGGTTTTCTCGGCGATGGCGATCACCTCATCCAGGGTGCCGCCGCGTTTTGCCACCGCGCCTGCGGTTTTCCACATCAGCACGCCGCCCGCGATGCCGTGACGCTTTTGCGCCTCGCTTTTCGGCGCGGAGGCAATATCGTCCCGCGCTTTAACGATGGCGACGCGCCGCCCCTCTTCTGCGGCGCGGGTAACCGCCATCTGCATGTTCATTGAGTCGCCCGCATAGTTGCCGAACAGGCAGGCGACGCCGTTACCGCGATCCGCCCCGCGAATCGCTTCCAGAAACGCGCCAGGGCCAGGGGACGAGAACACTTCGCCCACCGCCACGGCATCCAGCAGCCCGTCACCCAGATAGCCGACAAACGCCGGTTCATGACCGCTACCGCCGCCGCTGACCAGCCCGACGCGCGCGGGCCGATCGGCAAGATGTTTTTTGAAGATCACTCTGGGATTGGCGGCGCTGGCCTGGACAGCATCGCCATGTACACGCAGAAAACCGGCCAGCATATCGTCCACAACCTCGTCAGGATGGTTAATCAGCCGCTGCATGAGGGGCCTCCTTATGGGTTAAGGTCAGTACCTGGTCTGCGAAAGCGGTCAGCAGAAGCAGACAGGAGCCTGCGCCCGCATCGGGATGGCCGACGCTGCGCTCGCCTACCCGACTGGCGCGACCGACGCGCGGAAACATCTGGCGAGTGGCGTCGAAACCGGCTTGCGCCGCCTGCTTCATGCTGCTGACGCCCTTGCCCGTCACCAGCGCATCGGTTGCCGGGATCAGCGCGTCAAGCAGCGTTTTATCGCCGGGCGCTGCGCTGGTGAGGGTTTGCAGATCCGCCAGCGCCGTGGCAAACATCGCCCGCAGCCGCGCGTCGTCAATCACCTCATGCCCGGCAGATTCACGGCTTAAGCCGCGAAACCAGATGCCGTACAATGGCCCCATCGATCCGCCGATCTCTTCCATCAGCACCTGGCTTATCAGCAGAAAGGCTTCGCTCATGGTCATATCCGGGGTCATTTTGTTTTGCGCGAGAGTAAATCCCTTGCTCATATTGATCCCGTGATCGCCGTCGCCGGCCGCGCCATCAATTTCGCTAAGCCAGGCTTTATGTTGTTGAATGGTCTCAACCATTTTTTGGGCAACAGATAGCCCGTCTTTATTGGTAAAAGACATAAATACCTCTGTGTTTAAGTCAGTTCAGGACATTAACCCGGCATAATGAAATAAAATACGCGCGTGCAGCCGGGTATTCTCTTTAATACCGGTAAAGTGCGTAATGGCCTGGCTGACAGTATTTTCGGCAATATACGTTTGTAATATTACGCTCTGCTCATCTTCAGGGTCGAAATAATGCAGCGCGGCGGCTATGCCCTTAATTAAATATTCATTCGGCAAGCCTGCGGCCTCGGCCTGTTCACAGGGTCCGGTGAGCCGATCCCCCGCCGCCAGTTTGCGGATCGGCGAACGGCATACCCGCTGGACGGTATCCACCACGCCTGGCGTACAAAAGCGGTTAATCACGAACCCGATATACTCGTCCAGTTCCGCCAGCGAAAAAGCGTACTTGTGGTGCAGCAGCCGGGCGGTTTCGCGCATACTTTGTTTGATTTCCGCCACCAGCGCAGGCTCGGCAAAAATGGGCTGCATCGTGCGATAGCCGCGCAGATACCCGACAAACCCGGCCCATGCGTGACCGCCGTTGATAATATAAAGTTTGCGCTCCAGATATTTCTGCAAATTATCGGTGTAGATCGCACCCAGGAGCGGCTGCGCATCGGCATCGCACAGCGCGCACCGGTCAATGACCAGCTCGCGATCGACACCAACGTCAATAACGCTCTCCCCGTCGCGGCTGGTGGTGAGTACCATCCGATCCACGGCGGTATCCGGGAAAGCCGCCAGCTGGTCGATATTCTCCTCGCCCAGCCGGATGCACTCCCGGCGTAAGATCTGCCCGTTAAACAGCGCGTTTTCACAGACGATGACGTTGATTTTCTCTTTCCCCGCCTGCTGGCGCGCCCGGAGTCCGGCCAGCAGCAGCGGCGCGATTTTCGGCAGATTATCCGCCCATACCGCCGTGGTGATCAGATCCGCCTCCACGCAGCGCTGGATCACCGCCTCTGGTTGTTCCAGCGGCGAAAGCGCCTCACGCAGCGGAATAAATTTTTGCTGATAATTCTGTTCAATAATATAAATCGCATAGCCGTGCTGCTGGTTCATTTGCTGATTAAGCGCGTGGTTAGTATCGACAAAGGTAATGTCATAACCGGACTCATTAAGCAAATCACCAATAAAACCCCGACCGATACTCCCTGCACCAAAATGTAAAGCCTGCATACTTACGCTCCATTAAAATATGCCGAGGAATGCGCCGATAATTGAGATGGCAATAATCAGCACCATGATGATGGTAAAATTCTGGTTGCGTTTCAGCAGCCACCAGTAAATACCGAACACCGCCAGCAGCGGCAATATTCCGGGAACAATATTGTCGATGACCTGCTGGAGCACAAAGGGTTTATTCTGCGAGCCAAAACTTAACTCCAGCGGGGTGCTTAATTTCACATAGGTGGAAGACAGCGCCCCCATCATAAACAGACCGAGCGTGCTCGCGCCGGTGATCAGGGTGCGAATATGCCCCGAATGGAGAATTTCGCGGATCGACGCCTGTCCTGCCCGATACCCATACGCCGCCAGCTTACGCCCGACGATAATCTGGATCAGCGGCAGCAGCAGCAGGAAAAACGCGCCCAGCACGCTGCCGTTGGTGGAGAGCGTCACCGCCAGGCCGAAGATAATCGGTTTCAGCGTCGCCCAGTCGATGGAGTCGCCAATCCCGGCCATCGGCCCCATCAGCCCGGTTTTGATCCCGGTGATGGTGTCATCGTCGATGTCCGCGCCGTTCGCTTTCTGCTCTTCCATGGCAATCACGATGCCGTTGATCGGCGCACCGTACACCGCCTCGGTGTTGTAAAACACCAGGTGGCGTTTGATCGCCTGTTTTAAGTCTTCCGGGTCCGGGTAGAGCTTTTGCAGGATCGGCAGAATGGCGGTGGTGAAGCCCAGCGCCTGCAGTCGCTCGTAGGAAATCCCCATTTCCGCGACGATGTAATAATAGAGCCAGCTATTTTTGACGTCTTTTTCAGTAATCAGTTTGTTTTCCATGTCAGCTCCTTACGCTTCTTTGTGGTTCTGGTAATAAGAGATAAGCAGCACCGCGCTTAAGCCAAAAATGGCTGCGCCGAAGACCGGAATGCCGCTGAACTGGACGATGAAATAACCGATGAAAAACCACGGCAGCAGCGCTTTTTTACCGATGACAAAAATGGTCAGCGCGAAGCCCAGCGCGGGCAGTAAACCGCCAGCCACGCTAAAGCCGTGGATCAACCACTCCGGCACGCTGGTTAAAAAGGCGTTAATGCTGTCTTTGCCGTACATGTTGGCGAGGAACGGCACCGGAAAACGGATGAAGAATCCGAGCACCGTCGGCCAGACCACCGCGCACAGCTTGATCTGCCGGACGTTGCCCTCTTCCGCGTATTTATCCGCCATGTGGACGAATACCGCGTTGACGGTTTTCCTGAACTGGTCGAGAAACACGCCCATCACCCCTACCGGCACCGCGATGGCAATCGCCAGCGTCGGCGACAGCCCGGTGTTAAGCGCCAGCGGGATGGCAATCAGCCCGGCAAGGCAATCGTCCGCCGGAAGATTCGATCCCGCCGCCACCAGACCAATATAGAGGATCTGGATCGCCGCGCCGATAATCACCGCCTGGGTAACATCACCCATAATCAGGCCAATAATGACCGAGGAAAACAGCGGCTGACGAATAGCGTGGGTAATGGCGTAACCAATATCCGTTTTACAAATCCAGTACCAGATGCCGGTGAAAATTGCGATTTCAACCATGATTATCCCTCCAGCCGGGCAATTGCTTTATCCAGCGTTAATTTGACTTCTTCAGGCGTCACCTGAAAATAAACGTCGGTGCCGCGTCCCTGAATAAATTTCAGATCCTGTAAATCCTGATCGTCGATGGAAATACCGTTCACCACGCTTCGGCGATTGACGCCGCCGCCCAGCCCACCAATTTGTACTGCCGGAAAGATCACTTCCTGCTCAACTAAATGACGCAGATTGCCAATGGATTTAAACAGCAGCAAAATATTGCTTTTGCCGTTGCTGTAATCCCCCGCTGCTTTTGCCGCCAGAAACGCCGCTTCCGATAAGACATGCACCGCCACGCCCGGCGGCGCGGCCATCACGTAGATATCGGCGAGGAAACTGTCTTTCGACAGTTTATCGTCAACGATGATGATCTCGGTGGCGGCAACAATATTTCGCCATTTGGTAATAACCTGGCCGTGAATAAGGCGAAAGTCGATTCGAACGAGTTTTATATTATTCATACTCTCTACCGTGGGTAATTGAGGTGATGTTCTTAATGCTGTGACTGCCAGCATCAATAATTTTTTCAACAAGCTCTTCAAAGGCGACATCATGCCGCTGCATTTCGGCTTCAATCAGCATAGGCAGGTTCATCCCGCAAATAACCGGATACCCTTTGCGCCTGGCGAATATGGTTGCCACGTTCGACGGCGTACCGGCATAAATATCGGTAAAAATAATGACGTTTTGCGGCGCGGCGTCCACCAGCGCGGTAACATCCTCCAGCAGTTGTTCCGGGGCCATTCCCGGCTCCAGCGAAAAACAGTGGATATTGTCCATTTTCCCTAAGATCATCTCGCAACTGTTGACCAGTTCCTTACCAAAATTGCCGTGTGAGATGACCACCAGCCAGGGCGGCATATTTTTGTGATCCATAAATAATCCTGCAGTAGATAAAGTTAACCGCGAGACTTTCCTCCGGTGATATTGATCGTCGTTCCGGTGATATAGCTGGCTTTATCCGAGGCCAGCCAGATCACCAAATCGGCGATTTCGGTGAGTTTTCCTGGCCGTCCGAGGGGGATTTTTTGACTGTAATCGTCGTTGATATCACTCTCATCCACTCCGCGCGTGTAGGCCAGCGCCTTGCGGTGCGTCATGTTGCCCATTGGCGTAGGCTCGTTAATCCCCGGTGCGACGCCCACCACCCGAATGCCAAACGCGCCCAGCTCCTTCGCCCATGACAGGGTAAATCCATGGACGGCGGCCTTGGTTGCCGCGTAGCAGCTTTGCCCTTTTGAACCTTCAATTCCGGCTTCGGAGAGAATATTAATAATCACCCCGGACCGCTGCGGGATCATCTGCCGCGCGCTTTCCTGGGCACAAATAAAGGGGCCTTTTTGATTAATGTTGACCATGAAATCAAAATCATCGTCGCTGAGTTCGTATTCGGGAGCCTGACCGTAATAGTCCACCAGCAGCCGCGCCCGGTTGACCGCCGCATTGTTAACCAGCCCGTCAAGGCGTCCGTAGCGTTGCACGACCCCGTTCACTAAGTCGCGTACATGCTGGCGCTGGGTAATGTCGCAGCGCTGATAATCCACGCCGGGAATTTGCTGGTCCGTGGCCGGTAATTGCACGTCCGCCACTACCACCCGCGCGTTGTTCTGCGCCAGGCCAAGGGCGATTTTTTCACCAATGCCGGAACTGCCCCCGGTCACGACGATGATTTTCTGCTCCAGTGAAATCCACTGTGTTGACGCCATCTGCATTTCCTCCGTTAAGCCATTCTCAACGGGATTAATACAAATAGCGTGCCAGATTTATTTTCTATTATTTATCATGGCTTTAGGAATTGTGTGCAGCCGTTATGCCGGTTTAAACACTGCCGCTGCTTTCTTTCAACACTAGAGAATCGTTCGGCGCGATGGTGATCCACGGCTCCATCAGTTCATAAATCATCAGCGCTTCGGTGGTGGTGAGCGCAATCCGGTATTTATTGATTAGCGTGCGGAAGGCTTCCGGCACCAGCGCCATAAACGCCTGCTGATCGGCGGTGAGATCGAACTCATCGCGGTGCGCCAGCCCGTCATGCGTGAGCAGCCGCTCTATCATCGCCGCGAGGTGCATAAACAAATTAATTCGCAGATAACTTTCGAAATGGATGCCGTAGGTCAGCTCGAAAAACTTCACCACGTTTTCCACTTCGTCGATAATCACCCGTGGATTCAGGAACGAGAGATGATTTGCCACCCCTTCAAGCGTAAACAGAATAACGATCTCATCGACCATCCGCTCCATATCCTGCATCGGCATAATCTGCGCGAAATAGTTTTTCCATAATAAATCCGGTTTTTCACCTATCAGCCTGCGGGTATTAATTTGCGGAAGATAACCGGCATCAATTTCGGTGGTGGTGATGAGCAGCCGCGTGCCGTACAGGGCACTGTCGGCCTTGGTTAATTTCCATTTCAGGTCATCGTATTCCATGGTCACGATATCAATCGACTCATCGCGGATGTGGCGACGGGCAATTTCCTGGATCTGCCGGGCCACACCTTCGCCGGAGATACAGGAAATAATAATTTTATTGCCCTGCACGATGCCGGAGTAATAACGCGCCTCGACCTCCCACGCGCCTTTAATGCCGTCAACGATCTCTTTCATCGCCAGTTTATGCTGGATCTTACCGGCAATATCCAGCGCCATGGCAGTACTGACGTTGTTCATCACCAGCAGGTCGCCCTGAATATGCAGTTTAATTTCGCTGTAGATATCCTGAAGCGATCCCATATCGACCAGAATAATCATCCCGTTCTGCCCCTCAAGGCGGATGATCCACTCCTTCAGCCGGGCAATAATTCCCCGGGTATTGACCGACAGCGGCATATCAAAGGCTTTCAGATAAAAGCCGCCCAGCAGTTTGTTGGCGGTTCCGGCGATGCTGGACGCGGTAGACGCGCCGTGGGAAACGATAATGCCCTGGATCAGCGGTTCGGGTTCGACCTGATGGCAGAAAATGGCGGTGAGCAGCGGCTCCATCAGACTGATTTGCTCCGGCGGGAATTTTTTCTCAAACAGCGCGATACACTCCTGGGCCAGCAGGCGCGCGCGCAGCGGGGTCCAGGCGGTGATGCCGTTGAGATAGGTCACCCTCTCGCCGCTGACCGGTTCATTGAGCGACCACTGGAGACAGTGAAAAACCGCTTTTTCCATCACCGGGCCGACGGAAATCCCGGTTAAATCGTTAAACTCCGCCAGCGTCTCTTTGGTCAACTGCCACAGCGTGCCCTGATAAAAGCGCTGGGCCATCGATGTGCCGGATTGTTCCTCCAGCTTGCGAATTAACAGCGGCACGTTGCCGGTGCGACAAAAGTTTTCCACCAGGTTTTCGCCCTGTCCGGCGTTGAGCGAGGCCGAAAATAGCGTGGCATAGTCCGCCTCTTCCGCACTGAAGGTGATGCGGTCCTGCTCGTTATGCCTGCCCGACGGGCTATCGATACAGATCCCCTGGCTGCCGCGCCGCGCCGACGCCGAGGCGCACAACACCTTGATATGATTTTTCAGTTCGCCAATATTACCCTGCACCGGGGTGGTGATGAGCTGGTGGATCAGCGCACTTTCTACGTGAATATCCTGGCGAAAACGTTTGGCTTCGTGGGAGAAAAAGCGCGAGATCAGCGAAAGCTGTTCCATAAACGGGCGCGAATCCCACGACGGCAGCATCACGGTGACGGGAATACGGCGGCGAAAGGTGGTCAGCAACACGTTTTCGGTATTTTCGGTGGTGGCAAATACGCAGCGCACGCGGGCCTGACAAGGCTGGCGGCTGTCGCCGAGGCGGTAAAAATAGCCTTTGTCCATAAACAGAAACAGCTTTTCCTGATTTTCCGCCGACAGGCGGTGGACTTCATCAAGAAATAAAAACCCGCCGTCGGCCTCATCCAGCAGGCCAGTTTTATTGCGTTCGGCACCGGTAAATGCACCTTTGACATAACCAAACAGCGCCCCCGACAGCAGTTCCGGGTTATTGGCGTAATCGGCGCAGTTGAGTTCGATCAGCTTCCCGGTGGGAGCGATTGCCCCGTTTTCGCAGGCGTACTGATGCAGAAGCTGGGCCAGATAGCTTTTCCCCACTCCGCTTTCGCCGGTGATCAGCACCGGCAGCCCGCCGTCCGGGTAATTGACCGCCGCGACGCACAGTTCGACGGCGGTTTTCAGGCTACCGGTCGCGCCAATCAGCGAACGGAATACCGTCGCGCCGTCTTGCTCGCTTTGCGCCATCCGTTTTTCGGTCAGCCAGAAGCGCACCGGGCGGGTGTTCTCTTTGCGCAGATAGCCATCGTCGCAAAGTTGATTAAGGTAAAGGCTGATCACGCTGCGGCTGGCGGAGGTAAAATGCTCGCAGTCCAGAGTGGTAAAACCGCTTAGCGGCGTGCGCCAGGCGGCGTCGAGTTTATGATAAAGATCTTCTTTCGCTGACATAGTCCACCATTACGTATCCTTAAGCGCTGTGGGAACCATGTTGCTTAAAAAGCGCTTTAGCAAGCGCAGAGCAGCGTGAAACCAACCTGGCTCACATTTTCGCGGAATGCGCCGGGTAAAGAACTTACCCGGCGAAGGGGTTATTTCACATCTACCTGATAGAAAATGTGTTTCCCGAACGGGTCGATCTCATAGCCGCTGACGTTTTTGCGTACCGGCTCAAAAATGGTCGAGTGGGCAATCATCACGGCGGGCATCTGGTCATGCATCATTTGCTGCGCCTCTTTGTACAAAGCGGTGCGTTTGTCCTGATCGGTGATCGTTTTGGCTTCGGCGATGATCTTATCAAACGGCTTATAGCACCACTTCGCCGAGTTGGAGCCGCCGTTGGCGGAGGTGCAGGTAAACAGCGGGCCGAAGAAGTTATCCGGGTCGCCGGTGGCGGTGGTCCAGCCCATTAAGGCCGCCTGATGCTCGCCGCTTTTGACGCGGTTCAGATATTCGCCCCACTCAAAGGTCACGATTTTCGCCTTCACGCCCACGTTTGCCCAGTCCGCCTGGATCATCTCCGCCATCCGTTTAGCATTCGGGTTATACGGGCGCTGTACCGGCATCGCCCACAGGTCGATGGTCATGCCGTTAGCAAAACCGGCCTCTTTCAGCAGCGCTTTGGCTTTGGCCGGATCGTAGTCGTAATCCTTCAGTTCGCTGTCCGCGCTCCAGACGCCCGGCGGCAGGATGTTTTTGGCGGCGGTGCCGGTGCCCTGGAATACGGCATCAATAATCGCCGGTTTGTTGATTGCCAGCGCCAGTGCCTGACGCACTTTGACGTTATCCAGCGGCGCTTTCTGGGTGTTGAAGGCGAGGAAGCCGGTATTCAGCCCCGCTTTGCTCATCAGATTGATGTCCGGGTTGGCTTTCATACGCGGTAAATCTGCCGGATTAGGGAACGGCAGTACCTGGCACTCGTTTTTCTCAAGCTTGGCAAAGCGCACCGACGCATCCGGGGTAATGCTGAAGACGAGGCGATCCAGTTTGGCCTTGCCGCCCCAGTATTGCGCAAACGCCGTGTACAGAATGCGCGAATCCTTTTGATACTGTGCCAGTTTGAACGGCCCGGTGCCAATCGGCTGCATATCCACCCGCTCCGGCGTCCCGGCTTTCAGCATCGCGTCGGCGTATTCGGCGGAGAGGATCGAGGCAAAATACCAGCCCAGATCGGCGACAAACGGTGCTTCCGGGTGCGCAAGGTTAAAGCGCACCGTGTAGTCATCGACTTTATCAATGCCGGTGATCAGCGTGCCGAATTCAAGGCTTTCAAAGTTGGAGTACGTACCGCCAGAGACTTTGTGATACGGATTGTTGGGATCTTTCTGGCGCATAAATGAGAAGATCACGTCATCGGCATTAAAGTCGCGCGTCGGGGTAAAGTATTTGTTGCTCTGAAATTTCACGCCCTTGCGCAGATGGAAGGTATAGGTTTTGCCATCTTCGCTGACCTCCCAGCGTTCTGCGAGGCTCGGCACCAGTTGCGTGGTGCCGACTTTAAAATCCACCAGCCGGTTATAAACCGGGACAGCGCTGGCATCCACGCTTGTGCCGGAAGTGTAAAGTTGCGGGTTGAAGTTTTCCGGCGATCCTTCTGAACAATAAACCAGCGTTTTCGCCGCAACGGTGGAGCTAACCGCCAGCGCAGCCAGTGCCAGAGCAAGGGTTGATAATTTGCTTTTCATCACTTTTTCCTGTTTTCTTGAGTCTGTGGCGGATGACGTGCATGTCGTTTGCTGACTCATAAATACCATTAAAAACGTTTTGCAAGCACCTGATAACTCAAATAAAGAAGGAAAAACCATGTCTTCGCCGTTAGCCAGTCAATTAACCCAACGCTTCTTCCGCTATCTTGCCATCAGCAGCCAGAGCGATCCGGCGGGGATCAGCCTGCCCACCACGCCCGGTCAACACGAGATGGCGCGGGCGCTGGCAGCAGAGCTGGTGCAGTTTGGTCTGGAAGATATCGTGATTGACGAGCACGCCACGGTGACCGCCGTGAAAAAGGGCAATGTGCCCGGCGCACCGCGCGTGGGCTTTATTACCCACATCGACACGGTGGATGTGGGACTGTCACCGGATATTCATCCGCAGATCCTGCGTTTTACTGGTGAAGATCTCTGCCTTAACGCGCAAAAGGACATCTGGCTACGGGTCGATGAGCATCCTGAAATTCTGGCGTATCCGGGTGAAGAAATTATTTTTAGCGACGGCACCAGCGTGCTCGGCGCGGACAATAAAGCGGCGGTGACGGTGGTGATGACGCTGCTGGAAAACCTGACGGCAGAGCACCGCCACGGCGATATCGTGGTAGCGTTTGTGCCGGATGAAGAGGTCGGATTACGCGGGGCGAAAGCGCTGGATCTGCAACGCTTTGCGGTAGATTTCGCCTGGACCATTGACTGCTGCGAGCTGGGCGAAGTGGTGTATGAGAATTTTAACGCCGCGTCGGCAGAAATTCGTTTTACCGGCGTCACCGCGCACCCGATGTCCGCCAAAGGCGTGCTGGTAAACCCGCTGCTGATGGCCTGTGATTTTATTAACGAATTTGACCGCCAGCAAACGCCGGAGCACACCGCCGACCGCGAAGGCTACGTCTGGTTTAACGGCATGGAAGCGGTACAGAGCTATGCGGTGTTGCAGGCTAGCATTCGCGATTTCGACCAGGACAGCTTTGCCCGGCGCAAAGCGCAGATTGGCGAGGTCGCCCGGCTGATCGCCGCGCGCCATCCGACGGCGAAGGTTGAATTTACGATTAGCGATATCTACAGCAACATCAGCAACGCTATGGGTGAAGATCGCCGGGCGGTGGATTTAATCTTCAGCGCCATGGAAACGCTGGGGATCACGCCGAAGCCCACACCGATGCGCGGCGGCACCGACGGCGCAGCGCTCTCCGCCAAAGGTTTGCTGACCCCGAATTTTTTCACCGGCGCGCATAATTTCCACTCAAAATTTGAGTTTCTGCCGCTGAAATCCTTCGAGGCCTCGTACAACGTGGCGCTTCAGCTCTGCCTGCTGGCCGCTCGTTAAGCCGGTTTACGCGCCAGCAGTGTGGCAAAACGCA
This sequence comes from Superficieibacter sp., assembly GCF_032071645.1. Taxonomy (NCBI): domain Bacteria; kingdom Pseudomonadati; phylum Pseudomonadota; class Gammaproteobacteria; order Enterobacterales; family Enterobacteriaceae; genus Superficieibacter; species Superficieibacter sp. The sequence continues at coordinate 552,486 of NZ_DAMAPU010000001.1, read as the reverse complement.
GCTTAATACGGTTTCCGTCGGCGTCGGTGCGGTGCAGCTCGCCGACGTCTTCATTGTATTTAATCACGTCCCAGCCCGCATAATAATCGCGCAGTTCCCCCTCTTTAAAGGTAAACGGAAAGCCCACCGTGCAGGGGTAATCCCCGGTATCCATCGCCGCCACAATCAGATTATGGCCGCCGGATTTGGTGCAACGCTGCATATTGGCAATCAGTCCGGGAATGGTTTTAGCCTCCAGAAACATCATCACCACGGTGGAGAGAATAAAATCGTACTCGCCATCGAAGGTGAGCGTATTCAGATCGGCCAGCGCCGGATGCAGATTTTCCAGCCCTTCTGCCGCACGGATGGTTTCCAGATTATTAATGCTCGCCGGATTGCGATCCCACGCCGTTACCTCATAGCCGTTCGCCGCCAGCCACAGGCTGTTACGCCCGTTGCCGCAGCCTAAATCCAGGGTTTTACCCGGCTGCATATGGCGGGCAGCGTCTATAACGTCGGAATGGGTACGGGTTAAACCGTATTTTTCAGTAAAGTAATTCTCATCGCGGATGGTCATGATTTTTCCTGAGGGTTTTGCAGCGAAGTGTTAAGGATTTACCCAGTCTTCCAGCAGCAGTCCGGGGACACGCTGAAACTCGTGCGTGTTATTCGTCACCACCACCGCGCCCACCGCAATGGCGCAGTCATTATTGCCGACCGGCGTACCGGCGGCAGCCAGGGCGATTTTGATGTCGGTGGTGGCATCCACCGCCGCGCGATCCCAGGGCAGAATAGCATCCAGACGGCGGCTGAAGGCTTCCACCAGCGCAGCATGACGCGGAGAAGCCAAACCCAGCTTATCTCACCGTCCGCCATGTTCCAACACCTCTGCTATTTTTATCAAAGGCCGATCCGGGAGATGAACATGCAAAAGTACCGCCTTAGCGAGGAATCACGCGTTTATAGCTATCAGGACCAGGGCGAAAACCACCGGGTGACGCTGTACCAGCTTATTGCCCTGCGCGATTTTGCCGATGTCACGGCGGGCAGCGAAGGCGGCTGGGTGGAGAATGAAGAGGCGTTAAGCCAGGCGGGAGACTGCTGGATTTATGATGTGAACAGCGCGGTGTTTGCCGAAGCGAAAGTGAGCGGCAACGCCCGCCTGACCCAGTGCTGCGTGGTCAGCCACGGGGCAACCATTGACGGCAATGCGTGGCTGGATGCGGCGCAGGTTTCCCATCGCGCCGCCATACGTGACAACGTCACCATTCAGCAGTCGACGGTGCGCGGTGAGTGTGAAATTTCCGGCGACGCGCGAGTTTTGCACAACAGCGAAATTGTTGCGGTACGGGGACTGACGCTGGAACGCGATCAATGTCTGCACATTTACGACCGCGCTACAGTGGTGGCCTCGCGCATCGTCCATCAGGCGCAGATTTATGGCGATGCCATCGTCAGGCATGCGTTTATTGAACATCGGGCGGAAGTGTTTGATTTTGCTGTGCTCGAAGGTAATGAAGAAAATAACGTCTGGGTATGCGACTGCGCGAAGGTCTACGGGCACGCGCAGTTGATTGCCGGGACGGAAGAAGATGCGATCCCCACCCTGCGCTACAGCGCTCAGGTGGCGGAAAATGCGCGAGTGGAAGGGAATTGCGTGCTGAAACATCACGTGCTGGTTGGCGGAGACGCGCAGCTACGCGGCGGGCCGATCCTGATCGACGATAACGTGGTGATTCAGGGGCGAGCGCGCATCAGCGGCGACGTGATTATTGAGCACTTTATTGAACTGACCGATGACGCGGTGGTAGAAGCCTTCGCAGGCGACGTGCTGCACCTGCGCGACCATAAAGTGATTAACGGCGCGCAGCGCATTACGCGCACGCCGCTGGCGGGGTTACTCTGAATCCGGGTCAACAATGCGGGCGTAGATATTCTGATCGTCATAGCTGCCGTTGAGAAATTCCGCCTGCTTCAGACAGCCTTCAAGAGTGAAACCATTGCGGCGGGCGAGTTCATTGCTCGCGGTGTTGGCAACCCGGCATTTAATCACGAAGCGGCGCAGTTCTCCGCGCGCCACGTAATGCGCCATCAGCGCCTGTAACGCCTGCGACATCACCCCCTTCCCCTGCTGGTCTTGATCCAGCCAGTAGCCGATATAAGCCGTTTTATTCAGCGGCTCGATCAGGTTAAAGGAGATCACGCCGATCAGCGTTTCCTGCGCAAAAATAAGATACATTTTGGCGTAGCCGCGCTGGTGCAGCATCACGTTACCCTGCACATTTTTGCGGGTATCACTTTCGTCATTTACCGTTTGCGGCCAGTTCAGCGAGCCTTGCAGCCAGTCTTTGTTTTTTTGCACCAGCGCGTACAGGGCGCTGACAAAACCTTCATCGACCGCCCGCAGCGTGAGGGCGTCGTTGACCGGGATAATATCGATGGATTCAGCGGACATATCCTGCTCCAGAAGCGGGCCGGGCCTGGACATCAGACCCGGCGGAGTAAAACGTTAGCGCATCACGCGGTCATCAACGTAATTACGCTTATCAGGCGCGGGGGGGAAATACTGATACAGCCAGGTTTCGCTGATCGCATCACCCTGGCAGCGCAGGAACATCCGCATATCGACCGGATCGGTGGCGTCGGAGGTCGGATACCAGTCGAACAGAATGCGATAACCATCAAACGGCTCGACGTACAGAATTTCTACCTGCTTCGCCTCGCCGCTGGAGAGGGTGATCACCGGCTCAATGCCTTTCGGCGCAGCGGCTTTCAGATCGCCGCCCACAAAATCAATCGCAAAGCGGCGCGCCCATTTTTCCGGGAAGTGCTCGCCCGGTGCCCAGCCCTCCGGGAATGCGCCCATGCCGGTGCGCGTTGCCAGTACCCGCGCCAGCGGAGAGCGAACCGGCGGCTGCGCGCTCCAGTAGAGGCGGTATTTGAAATCCAGATCGTCGCCCGCCCGCACCGGTTTTTCCGGCTGCCAGAAGCAGACGATGTTATCCAGCGTTTCGCCGGTGGTCGGGATCTCCATCAGGCTGACCGCCCCTTTGCCCCACTTGTTGCGCGGCTCGACCCACAGGCTGGGACGTTTGTTGTACCAGCCCATCACGTCCTGGTAATGCGAGAAATCGCGATCCAGTTGCAGCAGCCCGAAGCCTTTCGGGTTGGTATCGACGTAGGCGTTAAACTGGAGTTTTTGCGGGTTATTCAGCGGGCGGCAAATCCACTCGCCGTTGCCCAGCCACATGGCAAGACGGTCGGAGTCATGAATTTGCGGATGCAGCGTGTCGCACATCCGGCGCTCGTTGTTGCCGCAGCTGAACATGCTGGTCATCGGCGCGATGCCGAGCTGTTTGATATCTTTACGCGCATAGATGTGATTCTCCACATCCATAATCACCTGGCTTTCTTCGCAGTGGATCACGAATTTATAAGCGCCGGTAACGCTGGCGCTGTCGAGCAGCGCATAGACGGTAAAGGTGGTAGCGCCGGGCTTGACGGTTTCAAACCAGAACGAAGTGAAGTCCGGGAACTCTTCCAGCGAATCGGTGAAGGTATTCACCGCCAGCCCACGGGCGGAAAGGCCGTACTGATAAGTGCTGTCTACCGCACGGAAATAGCTGGCACCGAGGAAGGAGACGATATCGCGCCGCGCCAGTTCGGGTGCTTTAAACGCGCGGAAACCCGCGAAGCCAAGATCGGTCTGCCCGACCAGTTGGCGGGTATCAACGCCCGCATCGTTATAGCGGAACAGCTCCGGGCGGAAGTGAATCTCGCGCGCTCGCTGGCTGGCGGCATCGAGCGAGAACATCCGCACCCGGCGGCGAAACCCCATGCCGACATGGAAAAACTGCACGTCAAGCTGGCGGCCATCGATATTGTTCCACAGCGAATGCGCCGCGTCATACTGAATGCTGTTGTAAGCCTGCGGCGTGAGGGTCGCCAGCGTATCGGGCAGCGGGCGCGGCGCCCCGACCCACGGCTGCTTAGCCAGATCGCGCGCCCTGGATTGCAGCGAAGCAAAGTCGAAGGGTTGGGTCTGGCCGTCGGCGATATCCGACTCTTCCGCGAATGCCGCGCGGGAGAATAGCGCCGATATTCCTGACGTACCGCACACGGCGGCGGCAGCCATTGAAGTTTTTAGAAATCTTCTGCGATTCATGCCTGGAAAACGTCCTTAGGTCAGCAAAATGGACCCCGCCGTTGCTCATTAACGCAGCAAGTCAGAGCGCGTCCGAAAGCGCCCACTTTAGACAAATTTCATTGATAAACCAATTGTTGCGCGCGGAAAATCTGCGCCAGGCGGAAAATTTATGTTGTCGAGGAGATTAGCCTGAATCGCGGGTAAAGTTATGTTTAAAAAATCCCCGTTTTAGTCAGAACACGGGGATTTTTTCTGCTCAGAGGAGACCGCAGCGCCGCCTGCTTCGGTCTTCCGCCTGCTGATAGAGGGTGAATTCATCGAGCACCGGGCAGCCGAGCGCCTGCTCAAAGGCTTCGCGCGAGGCGTTACCGTGGCGGCGGGCCTGGGTTTCATTGCCCAGATTGGACTGAAAAATCCCGGCGGCGCTGACCGGTAAAAAATCCTCGTAGATGATGGGCTGCGCCACCAGCCAGCCGCGCTCGATCAGCGGCTGCGGATCGTCGCCGGGATGAATGGCCTGGCGGTGCGCTTCTCCCGCCGGGGTCAGGCGATAACGATAGTAGGCCAGCCCCTGACGCCGCAGGAAAATATCGCTGTCGGGGAAGCGCTTAAAGACGTCCTGCAAATGCAACTGGTGGGTCAGGTTATCTTTACCGGTTCCCGCCTCGCCGAGTAGCTGGTCATACAGCGCCCGCCCTTTCGGTGTCAGCGCTACCCCGCGCTGTTCAATTTCGCCAAATCGCGCGGTGTGGGTTCCCTGATGGCTGCCCGCAAACAGCACCGGCTCTTCCAGCGCTTTAAAGCTGGTTTGCCGCAGCAGGATCGGCACTTCGCGCCGGGGCGGGCCTTCAATCAGGAATTTCGGTTCGATGCCGCATTCCGGCATCAGCGCCTGCACCCGGTCAATGTCCAGCGTGCGCGGGGTCAAATGATTGATATGGCAGCCAGGGAAGCAGACCACATCGGCAATCAATCGATGCTGCTGGTTTAAGGCGTGATAGGTTTCTTCATCTACCGTGGCATGGCGATGCCAGCGGAACGTTTCCAGCGCTTCACGGACAAATTCCGCGCCCTGCGTCACGGTAAATGCGCCCTGCTGCTCATAAAGATCCATCAGCGCCCGGCAGCGGGGTGTAAAAATATCACGCAGCACCAGGGTCGCCATCGCCCTTTCGCGCAGGCGGCTGTCGTCAATCAATTCGGGGCGCAATAACGAGGTAAAAATGCGAAACGGATTGCGGGCCAGCGCCTCATCCTCAGTCGGGCGAAAAGCCGTGGAGTGGACCGGCACGCCCGCCTGCGACAAATCATAATAGCTGACCGGAAACATGCCCATAATGGCGAACATCCGCCGCAGCGTCGCCAGTTCCTGGGCGGTGCCGACGCGAATTGCCCCGTGGCGCTCGACGTTTAATCGTGCCAGCTCGTCGGCGTTTGCCAGCTGTTCATGCAGGCGCGGATTGTTTTCCAGCACCGCCAGATTCACATCTGCGACCAGCTCCAGTAACGTCCCGTACTGGGGAACTTCCTGCTGGTACATTGCCGACATAGCCTGCGAAAATTGTTCCCGAATCTCATCAGCCGTGATGGTGTTCGCCATGATGTCTGCCTCCAGTGAATACTCTCTGGAGTGTAGAAAAGCGCTTTCATTCGTGTGGGAAGAATTTACGATTTGTGATCGCCGCCGATCTTCCTTAACTCAGCAGATTATTCAGCTTTTCATGACCGCTGCTTATGGAAAATCGCGCCAGCTTTTACTTAAAATTAACCTATGCAAAAAGTCTTAAAGGACAATCCGCTGATTTACAGGGTAATTCACATCATGTCCCCAAAAATTAAATGTTAATGAAATTTTGCTAGCAAGTTATCAAAATTAAATAAGTTTACTTGTCACCCGTGCCGCTGTGTTTTAAACATCTGGCTATGGAAAAAAACGGGCTTTTTAATCAGCGCATTCGCCTGCGCCACTTACATACTTTCGTCGCTGTCGCGCAACAGGGAACGCTGGGGCGCGCGGCTGAAACGCTCAACCTCAGCCAGCCTGCACTGTCAAAGACGCTTAACGAGCTTGAGCAACTGACCGGTGTGCGGCTGTTCGAGCGCGGGCGGCTCGGCGCGCAGCTTACGCTGATCGGCGAACAGTTTCTGACGCACGCGGTAAAAGTGCTGGATGCGTTAAACACCGCCGGGCAGTCGCTGACCCGCAAAGAGGGCATAAACAACGACATCGTGCGGATTGGCGCGCTGCCCACCGCCGCGCTGGGTATTCTCCCGGCGGTCATCGGCCAGTTTCACAAACAGCAAAAAGACATCACGCTTCAGGTCGCCACCATGAGTAACCCGATGCTGCTGGCGGCGCTGAAATCGGGAGAGATCGATTTAGGCATCGGGCGGATGTCCGATCCCGAACTGATGAGCGGGCTGAATTACGAACTGCTGTTTCTTGAGTCGCTGAAGCTGGTGGTACGCCCCGATCACCCTCTTCTGCAACAGACCATCACCTTTAGCCGGGTGCTGGAATGGCCGGTGGTGGTGTCCCCGCGCGGCACCACGCCACGGCAGAATGCAGAAGAACTGCTGCAAAGTCAGGGCTGCAAGATGCCAGCCGGGTGCATCGAAACCTTATCCGCCTCGCTCTCGCGCCAGTTGACCGTGGATTATAACTACGTGTGGTTTGTGCCGTCCGGCGCGGTGAAGGATGATTTGCGCCTCGGCACGCTGGTTGCGCTGCCGGTAACGACGCTGGGGGCGGGAGAGCCGATTGGCATACTGACCCGCATCGATGCGAACCTGTCGGCGGGCGCGCAAACGCTGCTGGGCGCGATCCGCAGAACGCTGCCGGAATAACGGTTTCAGGTTTTAATACCTTCCCGCATTGGTTTAAATTGACGTTTCCCCTGCAAAACCCAGGCAGCCGCCGGAAAGAGGCGCAAAGCCCCTTTCCGGTCAGCGTCGATCAGAAGGTTTCCCAGTTGTCGCCGGAGACGACCGCCGGGCGTGAAGAGGTAAATACCGGCGCGGGCGCGGCGCTTACGGCAGGGCGAGCGGCAGCGGCCTGTTGCAGACGGAACGCGCCGACGGCCTCGGTGAGCCGTGCCGCCTGCTCTTCCAGCGAGGCGGCAGAGGCCGACGCCTCCTCCACCAGCGCGGCGTTCTGCTGGGTGACGTTGTCCATTTCGCTGATCGCCTGGCTGACCTGGGTAATGCCCCGGCTCTGCTCGTCGGAAGCAGCCGCGATTTCCAGCATGATATCGGTGACGCGCTTCACCGCTTCGACGATTTCTTTCATCGTCCCGCCTGCGGCAACCACTTCCCCGGAACCGCGTTCGATCAGGGTGACCGATTCGCTGATCAGCCCTTCGATCTCTTTCGCGGCCTGGGCGCTGCGGCTGGCCAGGGTGCGGACTTCGCTGGCGACCACCGCAAACCCACGGCCCTGCTCGCCCGCGCGGGCGGCTTCGACAGCGGCGTTGAGCGCCAGAATGTTGGTCTGGAAAGCAATGCTGTTAATCACGGCGGTAATTTCGGAGATTTTTTTCGAGCTGGCGGAAATATTGCCCATCGTGGTGACGACGCCGGAAACAATCTGCCCGCCCCGGCTGGCTTTGCCGGAAGCATCTTCCGCCAGTTTACTGGCATGATGGGCGTTTTCGGCGTTCTGTTTCACCGTGGCGGTGAGCTGTTCCATGCTGGCAGCGGTCTGCTCAATGGCGGCGGCCTGTTCCTCGGTACGTGCAGAGAGATCGGTATTGCCCGCTGAAATCTCGCTGGTCCCGCGATAAATCTCCTCCGCACCCTGGCGCACTGTGCCGACAGTGCTGACCAGCGAATGCTGCATTTTTTGCAGGTCACGGCTTAAATGACCGATTTCACTGCGTCCGCTGATTTCATCCGCGACCGTTAAATCCCCCGCCGCGATTTTTTCAATCCGCCCGGCGGCACGCTGAAGCGGTGAGATCACCGTGCGGCGCAGCACCACAAAGGTCAGCAGGGTCAGCACCAGCGCAATAGCAAAGGCACCGGCCATAAACAGCATCCCCAACTGGCTGCGCTGATGCGCCTGCTCGCGCAGGGTATTGGCCCGCTCGGTGCGCAACTGGATGGCCTTCAGCAGCACTTCGTTGTAGGTATTGTCCAGCGGGCGGGCCTGTTCATTTTCATGATTGATGATGGCTTCAAACATGCCGTTTTTGGCAAATTTGAGCATCGGCTGCATCCCTTTAATATAGGCGGCAAAGTCGGTGTTGAGCGTGGCATCAAGGGCTTCGTCGGCGGGCGTTTTATAGGCGCGATCCATATAGAGCCTGAAACCGTCCTGCGCCTGCTTAATGCGTTTTTCGGCCTCGGCGATATTGGCCTTCATGTCATCCATTTCGGCAATACGGCTGGCGGCCCCGGCATGGATCAGGCTGATCCGCGCGGTGCGCAGATTATTAGAGCTGTTGGAAAGCCCCATCCGCACCTGGATTTCTTCGGTGACGTCTTTTTGATCGCGGTCGGCCTGCATTAAAAAGTAGCCCGCTAATCCTGCGCTCAGGGCAAACAGCACAAGAATGCCGCCGAGGATCGAGGAAAACAGGGGAACGAGGCGGATATGGTGTAAAAAGCTCAGCTTTTGCGCAGGTGACGGCGCTGTATTATTGTCCATGGCTATCGACTCTCATATAAAGAAGCGTACAAACACGCCCGTCTGATAGTCATCGGCATTTAAGCGCAATGGATTACCGCTAAAAGCGATAACCCGGTCACACTTCACAACATTTGCACTAAGGCCAGCGGCAGGAACCGCTGGCAGATGAATCAGTTATCGCCGAAATGGATAACCGTGCGGATGGATTTGCCTTCGTGCATCAGGTCAAAGGCTTCGTTGATTTGCGCCAGCGGCAGGCGATGGGTGATGAACGGATCGAGCTTGATTCTGCCCGCCATGGCATCTTCAACCATGCCCGGCAACTGTGAGCGCCCTTTCACGCCGCCAAATGCTGAACCGCGCCACACGCGCCCGGTCACCAGCTGGAACGGACGGGTACTGATTTCCTGCCCGGCTCCGGCAACGCCGATGATGACGCTTTCACCCCAGCCTTTATGACAGCATTCCAGCGCCGCGCGCATCACATTAACGTTGCCGATGCATTCAAAGCTGTAATCAACGCCGCCGTCGGTCAGTTCCACAATCACCTCCTGAATCGGGCGGTCGTAGTCTTTCGGGTTAATGACGTCGGTCGCGCCCATCTCCTGCGCCAGTTTGAATTTCTCCGGGTTAGTGTCGATCGCCAGAATGCGCCCGGCTTTCGCCTGTACCGCGCCCTGGATCGCCGCAAGACCGATGCCGCCCAGACCAAAGATGGCAACGGTATCGCCCTCTTTCACTTTTGCGGTGTTGTGAACCGCACCGATGCCGGTGGTCACGCCGCAGCCCAGCAGACAAACTTTGTCCAGCGGTGCCTGCGGATTCACTTTCGCCAGCGAGATTTCAGCGCAGACGGTGTATTCGCTGAAGGTGCTGGTGCCCATGTAGTGATAAATCGGCTCGCCGTTGTAGGAAAAACGGGTGGTGCCGTCCGGCATTAAGCCTTTACCCTGGGTCGCCCGTACCGCCTGGCAGAGATTGGTCTTGCCGGATTTACAGAATTTACACTCGCCACATTCGGCGGTGTATAGCGGAATAACGTGATCGCCCGGCTTCAGGCTGGTAACGCCTTCGCCCACTTCAACCACCACGCCGCCGCCTTCATGGCCCAGCACCGCCGGGAATACGCCTTCCGGGTCGTCGCCGGACAACGTAAAGGCATCGGTGTGGCATACGCCGGTATGGGTAATTTTGACCAGCACTTCGCCTTTCTTCGGCGGCGCGACGTCAATCTCGACAATTTCCAGCGGCTTGCCGGGGCCAAATGCAACTGCTGCACGCGATTTCATATTCTTTCTTCCCATGTTGCGATGTTAACTGTTTATTTTAGATAAGAGCGCAGCAAATGACCGATTTCTGTCATCCGCACCGCGCGCTGATCGGGCGAGGTTTCGCCGCTGACCAGCTCATCTTTGAGGTGAATTTCGACCATCTCGCCCATGAGTCCATTCGCCGCCCCCCGGATCGCCGCAATCTGTTGCAGGATGGCAATGCACGGCTCGCCGGACTCCAGCGCCCTCTCAAGCGCATCGACCTGCCCGCGAATACGTCTGACGCGGGTAAGCGCCCGTTTTTTATCTTCAGGTGACTGCGGCATGGGAACTCCGTGGTGTGAATACTATAGGGGGGTATACTAATTGTAAGTGACGCGAATGTAAACTCCAGCGTCTTAAGGCAACCCAAAAGCACAGAATGCAGCGGTCCCAGCCGCTGCGTTGTGAAAAAGTTTACAACCCCGGCGTCGGGCAGGAAGACGGTGCACCGGTTGAGTCCACGCATCCGCCGCCTGCGGTGGTGACTTTGGTGGCGGGTGCGGGGGGCGCATTTTCTGCGGCGGGCTTATCAGAACGGGTGGCGTCGGAATAGGTGGTTTGCGAGCAGGCAGTCAGCGTGACCAGCACAGCGGCAATAAATAATTTATTCATAGTTCCTCTTTAAAATCAGCGAGATTAACAAAGATAACTACGACTAAGTGTGGTCGATCCTGCGGGATTTTCCAGTTGCCGCTGCGTCCTTCCGGTCCTATCTTTTCAGCGGTTGCCCCGCGGTTTCTTTTGCCCGTAACACTGTCAAGAACGTAATCAGCGCCGCACCCATGATGTACCAGGCCGGAGAGAATTTATCCCCGGTGGTGGTAATCAGCCAGACCGAGAACCACGGCGTGATGCCGCCAAAGAAGGCGACGGCGAAGTTATAGGCGATGGAGAGGCCACCGTAGCGCACGCTGGTCGGGAAAAGCTCAGCCATCGCTGCGCTACAGGCACCGTCAAAGGCGGCGATAAACGCGCCCAGCATTAACATGGCGAGCACGGCGGAAAGCACATCGCCCTGCGCCATGACCATCATCGCCGGATAACTGAATAAAATAAAACCCGCGCAGCCTGCCAGCATCAGCGGTTTGCGTCCGAAGCGGTCGGACAGATACCCCATAAACGGCACCATGATAGCGATGGCGAACAGGCCAATGGTGGTGATGGCGTAGGCGTTCAGACGGGAAAAATGCAGTTCGGTGGCCAGGTAGCTCGGCATAAAGGTTTGCAGGGTCCAGTGCCCTACTGCTTTCAACACCACAAAACCGACGCAAAATAACAGCGCGCCCCACGCTTTGGTGACGGCGGCACGCAGCGGTGCGGATTCGGTTTTGCCGCTTTCCGCCACCGCCCGGTATTCCGGTGAATCCTCCAGATGCTGGCGCAGGTACAGGCCGATCCAGCCCAGCGGCCCGGCAATCAAAAACGGAATGCGCCAGCCCCAGTCGTTCATGGCGCTGTCGCCGAGGAAGGCGGTGAGCAGGAAAACCAGCCCGGAACCGGCGACAAACGCCATGAAGCCGAAGTTGTCGATCCAGCAGGTGAAGTAGCCTCGTCGGGCGACCGGGGCATATTCTGCAAGATAAGTGGTTGCGCCGGAACTCTCGCCGCCCGCCGCAAAGCCCTGGATCAGCCGGGTGATCACCAGCAGGATAGCCGCGCCGATGCCAATTTGATGGTAAGTCGGCAGCAGTCCCATCACAAAGGTCGCCCCGGAAGTCAGCAGGATCACCGTCGCCAGCACTTTTTGCCGCCCTACCCGGTCCCCGAGCGATCCGAAATACAGGCCGCCGAGCGGGCGCATGATAAAACCGGCACCAAAAACGGCAAACGAGGAAAGCAACGCCACGCCCGGATCGCCCGCATGGAAAAATTGCAGGCCGATAATCGCCGCCAGCGTGCCGTAAAGACCAAAATCGAACCATTCCACGAAGTGTCCGACGCCGGTTGCCAGCAGCACTTTGCGCAGTTTACGGTCGGTGCTTATTGGGCGATCTTTAATTATTGTGCTCATCACCACCTCAAAGTGTTTCTATTATAGATATACATGTACACCGGATGGTGGATTTTTGCCCATCGTCGGGAGGTGAAAATGTGACGCCTCGCAAATCCGGTCGCCAGAAAGCCCGCGGGGATCACATTTTCATGGCGGCTGACGTAAAAAACCCCGCCAGCGCGGGGTCAATGATTTGCGTTTCAGGAGCGCTTTTTCGGCATCATCCGTAACAACGTGTTGTCTTTCCACAAATAATGGTGCAGCAGCGAGGCCAGCGCGTGCAGGCCAATAACCCAGTAGCCCAGCGTCGCCAGCAGAATGTGGTACTTTTTCACCACATCGACCACGTCAAAATTCGCTTCGCTGGCAAACGGCATCACCACGCCAAACGCCATCCACGGGTGGCCCCGGTTGTACATCATGATCAGGCCGAGGATCGGCAGGATGATAAACAGCAGGTAGATCACCAGATGGCCGAGATGCGCCATCCCGGTCATCCACGGTTTAGGCTTAGGCACAATTGGCGGCGCAGGATATTTCAGCCGCAGCCCCAGACGCGCCACCATCAGCACCAGCACGCTGATACCGCAGGAAACATGAACCATGTTGAACCACAGCCGATAACTGCGCGGCGCAAAGCCGCGAAATTCCATCGCGCAGTAAGCCACCACGACCAACAGAAAAACCAGCCAGTGAATGGCGATTTGCACGCCGGAATATTTGTTGCCCATCAGAGTGTCCTGAATATGAATACAAAGATGCCAGGATAGCGATTTTTCGTTAAAAATTCATTAATTACTTGCGTATTGTGCGGAGATTACGCCCCGGCGTGGCAAGAATGAAACATAGGTTCATTTGCGGGCGGGCATCACTTTTTGCGCGTCGCACTGTGCTATAACCTCTTTTTACCTTCACAGGAGAAACGACATGATGTCCATTCGACCCGACGATTTAGTGCAATTGATGGCTGAAGCCACACGCAAAGCGGGGATCTTTCCCGTCTGGCCGCAGGGGGAAGCGCCGGGCGCGGCGACCAGCCGTGCGCAGTTCGTGCTGGAGGAGAACCATACCGGAAACTCCGCCTTCGATCGCTCTGTCACCGGGGTGCGTGCACCGCAAATCGTGGTTTACGCGCCTGCTGAGCCTAACGGCATCGGCATTCTGGTCACGCCGGGCGGCTCTTATAAGCGTGTCGTGCTGGATAAAGAAGGCAGCGCGCTGGCCCCGTTTTTCAACGCGCGCGGCTATACCCTGTTTGTGATGACCTACCGGATGCCCGATGATGGCCATGCCGAAGGGGCCAGCGCGCCTCTGGCGGACGTACAGCGCGCGCTGCGTACCCTGCGCGCCCGCGCCGCGGAGTGGCAACTGGATGCGGACCGCATCGGCGTGCTGGGCTTTTCCGCCGGGGGGCACGTCGCCGCCAGTGCAGGCACTCGCTATGCGGAGCAGGTATATGAACCGCTGGATGATATCGATCGGCTGTCGGCGCGCCCGGATTTTATGGCGCTGGTCTACCCGGTGATTTCCATGCACGAGGAGATCGACCATCCGGCATCGCGGCAGGCGCTGGTTGGCCCGGAACCCGACGCCGGGCAGATCGCCCATTTTTCGCTGGAGCAGCGTGCAGACGCCCGCACCCCGCCCACGTTTTTGCTTCACGCAGTGGACGATCCGGCGGTCAAAGTGGAAAACAGCGTGGTGATGTTCAGCGCCCTGCGACGGCTTGGCGTGCCGGTAGAAATGCATTTATTTGAGCAGGGCAAGCATGGTTTTGGCATTCGCGATGCCCAGGGGCTGCCGGTGTCCGTCTGGCCGGAACTGATGATGAACTGGATCGAGACTAAAGTCTGAAGCCTTAACGCGGCAAAGGCAGCGAAAGAGACGCCCGTTTAGCGGTAAACGGGCGACGGGTTACAGCAATGAACGGCTTTTCAGCGCCTCGTTGAGCAGCGCATCGTCCCGCAGGATCTGCCACGCGCGCTCGATTTCCGCCGGAATATTGACGTGAGTGATGAATCCTTTGCCGTTGGGACCATAGCCCTGCGCGTCGTCACGCAGGCGCGGGATTTCACCGAGGATCAGTGACAGATAGCGTTCCGGCGGCCACATGCCCCGCTCTTTATCCGCAAACGTCAGGCCATCGTCGCTGTTGACCAGCCGCGCCACGATGCCCGGAAAACTCTGCCAGCGCGGAGCGGTCGCCACATCCTGCCAGACGTGAGCAAACGTCGCCATCGTGCGGCGTTGCATGGTCGGGTCCTGAACCACCACCCCTTTTGTACAAGGAATGCCGGTCACTTCCAGCATCTGGCGGGTAAAACGGGCGTTCTCACCGCAGTTGGTGGATTTGGTTTCCAGCAGAATGCGCTCGGGGGCAATGTTCCAGAAATCCCTGGCGATTTCGCCGAGGATCCCGGCTTCGCTGCGCCCGGTAGTTTGCACCTTGTTATAACGAGGATGACGGGCAACCGCCGCGTAAAGGAACGTCGTGGAATGACCGATGCCGCCGCTGATTAACAGCGGGCAGCTCTGTGCCGCCGCCAGCTCGCAGGCCGCGTCGATGGTAGGGATCACCGCATTACCCGCCAGTACGATCAGATCGCTATCCCGATCGACCGTTTCGTTCTGCGCCAGCCACTCACCAAGCTGATTGGCTGCACTGAGCGTGATGTCGGGAAGTTGTGGAAAAATAGCTGTCATTCACTTTCTCCTTGCTAAGACTCCCTGGAGCGTAGCATTTGTCACGTCGCGTCCCAGCGGATCTATCTTAAAGCGCTATTTTACCCTGTTGTCCCCTTAACCGGCACATCTGGCATAACCCATTCACTTGAATTATGAATAAAGCCGGTTATAAACTTAGAGCCTGCCCGGGTGCTAAAGATAATTACAACAAGGTGAAAAATCATAATGCGCCTGCCACAACGTGACCCCTACGCCCCGCGCGAATGGGCACCCCATGAGAAACCCATGCTGTTGGGTTCTCCTTCAACGCCGCTGCACAGCACGCCAAAACGCATTGCCTACGGGATCGTCGGGCTGCTGGTGTGCCTGACCGGGGCGCTGGGAAATGCAGTGGTGACGGCTAACCTGCAAAACTTGCAGGGAACCTTTGCCGCCTGGTCAACGGAAATCGCCTGGCTGCCTGCGGTTTACGTGATGACTAACGTCTCCATCAACCTGCTGCTGGTAAAATTTCGCCAGCAGTTTGGCCTGCGCGCGTTTACCGAAGGGTTTCTGGTGCTGTATGTGCTGGTGACGTTTTTCCATCTGCTGGTCAACGACTTAAGCTCGGCGCTGATGGTCCGCGCGGCGCACGGTATGGTGGCGGCGGCGCTCAGTTCGCTCGGCATTTATTATCAGATTCAGGCATGGCCCGCCCGTCACCGGCTGAAGGCGCTGACCATTGGCATCACCGGATCGTCGCTGGCGATCCCGCTGGCGCGGCTGTTTTCAACCGATCTGCTCCAGCTCGACGAATGGCGCGGGCTGTATTTCTTTGAACTGGGGCTGGCGCTGATTTCGCTGGCCTGCGTGATTCTGCTCAAGCTGCCTCCCGGAGACCGGCGCAAAGTTTTCGAAAAGAAAGACTTTATTACCTTTATCCTGCTGGCTCCCGGCATGGCCCTGCTCTGCGCGGTGCTCTCGCTGGGGCGGCTGGAATGGTGGTTTGAGACACCGTGGATTGGCTGGGCGCTGGCAGGCTCGCTGGTGCTGATTATCTCTGCCATTGTATTTGAGCATAGCCGGCAAAACCCGCTGTTAAATACCCGCTGGCTTTCAAGCGGCAGTATCCTGCGCCTCGGCCTGATCATGCTGCTGATCCGCATCGTGCTGGCGGAACAAAACACCGGCGTCATCGGCTGGCTACAGTATGTCGGACTGCAAAATGAACAGATGACCGGGCTGGCGCTATCGATTTTCGCCGGGATCGTCTGCGGGATTATCGCCAGTTGCCTGACCATAAAACCGCAGCGACTGGCGTGGCCCATTGTAACCTCGCTGGCGCTGATGATTGTCGCCTCGTGGCTCGACAGCCACTCCACCATCCTGACCCGCCCGAATCAGCTGATGTTCAGCCAGTTCCTGCTCGGCTTCGGCAGCGCCTTTTTCCTCGCCCCGGCGATGCTGGCGGGCATCGGCGGCGTGATTGCCGATCCGCGCAATCTGGTCAGTTTTTCCGTTTTATTTGGCATGAGCCAGAACATTGGCGGCCTGCTGGGTTCGGCGATCCTCGGCACCTTTCAGACCTGGCGAGAAAAATATCACTCCAGCCTGCTGGCGGATCAGCTCACGACCCTCAACCCGCAGGTGAATGAACGACTTCAGCTCTACACTCAGATGTACAAAAACCTGATTGGCGACAGCGATTTGCTCAGCGTACAGGCGGGGGTGCAGTTGCAGAATGCCTCCACCCTGCAAGCGACGATTCTGGCGTATAACGATACGTATTTGCTGACCGCAGCGATTGCGGCGGTGACCATGCTGTGGATTTTCTGGCGGCTTTTACGCCTGCGGATCACCGCACGCATCGGTTTGAAACAGGCAACGGGAACAAAATAATGCGATTTCAGGAGATGTTATGAGTCAGCAGGATGTCGCCAAAGAGCGGGCGAATACGCGCAGTAATGTGCGGGTAGTGTCGATTTTTGCCGCCGCAGCGATTGGTATTGTCGGGGTACTGGCGATCCTTTACGCCTGGCAGCTTCCGCCTTTCACCCGTCATACTCAGTTCACCGATAACGCCTACGTGCGCGGGCAAACTACCTTTATCAGCCCGCAGGTTAACGGCTATATCACCCACGTTGCGGTACAGGATTTTGTGCAGGTGAAACGCGGCGACGTGCTGATGCAAATCGACGATCGTATTTATCAGCAGCGCGTTCACCAGGCCCAGGCTCAGCTAAATATGAAAATCGCCGCGTTGAACAATAATCTCCAGCAGCGGAAAAGCGCTGAAGCGGTGATCGCCCGCAATCAGGCGGCGCTGCAAAATGCACGGGCGCAGAATCTGAAAACCCAGGCGGACCTGAAACGGGTGAAGGATTTAACCGCCGATGGCTCGCTGTCCATTCGCGAGCGTGATGCCGCACTTGCCAGCGCCGCGCAGGGCAGCGCGGATATTGCTCAGGCGCAGGCCACGCTTGAGATGTCGCGTCAGGATCTGCAAACCACGATTGTCAATCGCGCTTCGCTGGAGGCAGACGTTGAAAATGCGAAAGCCGCGCTGGAGCTGGCGCAAATCGATCTGCAAAACACCAAAATTATCGCTCCGCAGGACGGTCAGCTTGGGCAGATCGCCGTTCGGCTGGGGGCATATGTCGCCGCCGGGACGCATCTCACTTCGCTGGTTCCCGCGCAGCACTGGGTGATTGCCAATGTGAAAGAGACGCAGCTGGCGGAGATCCGCATTGGTCAGCCGGTGCAGTTCAGCGTCGATGCGCTAAATAACCGCGCCTTTAAAGGACGGGTACAGAGTATTTCTCCGGCCACGGGCGTGGAATTCAGCGCTATTTCACCCGATAACGCCACCGGTAACTTTGTGAAGATTGCCCAGCGCATTCCGGTGCGGATTGAGGTTCTGGGCAAACCCGAAGAGATCGCGCTTCTGCGTCCGGGGATGTCGGTGCAGGTGCATATTGATACCCGCGAGGATCGCCAATGAGACGTCATCCTCTCGCGCTGCTGCTGACGGCTCTGCTGCTCACCGCCTGTCAGTCGGTCGATGTGCAACCTGCCAAACCTGCCCTGCAAATCCCGGAGCAGTGGCGGCAAAATATCGGGCCAGCCAGCCCGACCGAAGGCATCTGGTGGCGCAATTTTCATGATAGCGCGCTGAATCGCTATGTGGATCGGGCGCTGCAATTCAATACTGACGTGCTTATCGCCCGCGAACGGGTGAATGAATATCAGGCGCGGGTCTATGCCAGCCAGGGCGATTTGTTCCCGACGCTGGATGCGGGATTCAGCGGAAACCGCGCACGTTCACAGTCGGCCGCCACCGGGCAGCCGGTCTACAGCACGCTGTATAAGGGCAATCTCAGCCTCAGCTATGATGTTGATATCTGGGGCGCAAACCGCAGCGCGACCGACGCCGCCGAAGCCACGCTTGAGGCCCAAAAAGCCGCCGCCGCTGCCGCGGACCTGACCATTGCCGCGTCGGTCGCTTCAGGCTATGTCACCCTGCTTTCTCTTGATGAGCAGTTAACCGTGACCCGGGCGACGCTGGAGGCGCGCGAAGCCTCGTACCGCCTGGCACAGCGGCAGTTTGCCACCGGCTACAGTTCGCGTCTGGAGTTGATGCAGGCCGATTCCGAACTGCGCGGCACCCGCGCGCAGATCCCGCAAATTCGCCACCAGATTGCTGAACAGGAAAACGCGCTTAGCCTGTTGCTCGGCGCAAATCCGCAAAGCGTTGCGCGCGGCGGGACGTTCGACGGACTGACGCCGCTGGCGATCCCATCGCAACTGCCGTCGTCGCTGCTGAATCGCCGCCCGGATGTGGTGCAGGCTGAACGGCAACTGGTGGCCGCCGATGCCGCCCTCGCCGTGTCACGCGCGCAGCTTCTGCCGTCGCTCAATCTTACCGCCACCGGCTCGGTGCAGGATCGCACCCTCCCCGGCCTGCTGGATAACCCGCTTCAACTCTGGAGCGTGGGCGGAAGTATTCTTGCCCCGCTGTTAAACCGCCAGGCGCTTAACGCGCAGGTGGACGTGTCGATGTCGCAGCGCAATCAGGCGCTGTACAGCTATGAAAATACCGTGCGTAACGCCTTCAAAGAGGTCAACGACAGTCTGGATGCCATCGCCCGTTTGCAGGAACAGTTGCAGGAATTACAAGGTCAGGAGTCGGTCGCGCGCGAAACCCTACGCATTGCGCAAAACCGCTATCGTAACGGCTACTCTTCCTTCCTCGACGAGCTGGACGCCCAGCGCACACTGTTTTCCACCCAACTGAACGTGGTGCAGGTGAAAAACAGCCTGTTGCAGGCGCAGATTGATCTTTATCGCGCGCTCGGCGGCGGCTGGGGGGCGTGAGGCGTTTAATGATGGAGGCCGATCAGGATATTTTTATCCCGGATCCACTGACCGGACCACCAATATGAGGGCGCGCCCCCGGATCGGGAAACCGTCCATTTTCGCGGCGTGATATTGAATCGCTGGAAAAAAATGCGGCCGAGGGATATGTGATGACTACCCGCTTTTTGGGGCTGTCCGGCAGTTCATCGCCATTACCGGGTTATTATCTGGATGAGATGGCCTGTTTTCGTCATGGTGGCACGGATGATATTTCGCAGCGGATGTATGCGCTTATCGGACTGGGTCACTCGCGGGTACGTGAACGGCTGAATATTTGCCACAGCCAGTTGGCCTGTGCCGGAATATTATCCGGGCCGGGGCGAACCCGCTTTATTAGTGAGTCACCGCAGAATCCCGGTGTGACGATACGGATCAGAGGATAATAACGACCGTCCCGACGCCCGGCAGTATTATTTCCGTATTGTATTTAGTGCCAGAAAATCATCCCGGTTAGCGCTTTCCAGCAACCGGGATGATTCGGAAGATGAACAGACCAGTTTCAAACACTCCACGCCTTTGTACCCGCATCGATCGTAAACCCGATAACCCACATGCTCAGCAACGCGGATCGATGCGAGGTTATTTTTGGCGATCAGGCACACCGTTTGTGTGGGGTGATACGTCTGCGCAAACCACCGATGTGCGGCGCTCGCGGCTTCTTTTGCCACGCCTTTATGCTGGGCGTCAGGGGAAATAACCCATGATGCCTCTGCGTGAGGATCGAAATCCGCACCGATACCGCGATGAAAATTCGCCAGCCCGGTTTCCCCCAGAAAGCGCCCGTCGGATTTTTGAAAGACGGCAAAAATGCCATAGCCAAACGCCGCCCAGTGACCGACATTTCTTAACAATCGGTTCCAGGCCTCTTCTGCCGTAAAGCCGGGCGTGCCGGACAGGTGGAAAATAGTCGGGTCGGCATACATGGGATACCAGACCGCAAAATCGTCGATGGTTTGCGGGCGGAGTATCAGTCTGTCGGTAATAAGGGAAAGTGTTGTCATGGGGCTGTGGCTATCAATGTGTTGATCGTGATGGGGTTATTATTGCCCGGCAAAGGCGATTTTCAGCCATCACCTGTCCCGGGACGGTAAAAAAGCCCGGCGGTTAATATCCGCCGGGCTTAGCGTGAAGCGCTAACCGCTAATCTGCTCCATCGCCTGCAAAATCCGCTTATCGGAAATCGGGTACGGCGTACCCAGTTGCTGGGCAAAATAACTCACCCGCAGTTCTTCGATCATCCAGCGGATCTCCTTCACATCGTCATCATCGCGGCGGGCGGGCGGCAGTTTGTTGATCCACTGCTGCCACGCCTGCTGGACGCTTTCCACTTTCAGCATCTGCGCCCGGTCGCGGTGCGGGTCGACCGCCAGCTTTTCCAGCCGTTTTTCGATAGCGTGTAAATAGCGCAGGGTGTCGCCGAGCCGTTTAAAACCGTTGCCGGTGACGAAGCCGCGATACACCAGTCCGTTCATCTGCGCTTTGATGTCGGACAGCCCCAGCGCCATCGTCATATCCACGCGCCCTTTCAGCCGCTTGTTGATGGTGAAGACGGCGGTGAGAATTTGCTCGACCTGTTTAGCGATTTCAACCACCGTGTCGTTGAGTTCAGCGCGGACTTTTTCATGCAGTCGCGCAAAGCCCTCTTCGGTCCACACCGGGCCGCCCGCTTCGTCGATCAGCTTGTCCACGCCGCAGGAGATGCAGTCGTCGATCAGATCCAGCACCTTGCCATACGGGTTAAAGTAGAGGCCCAGCTTGGCTTTGTTCGGCAGTTTCTCATGCAGATATTTGATTGGCGACGGAATGTTGAGCAGCAGCAAACGCCGCAGGCCGCGCCACATCGCCTGTTGTTGCTCCAGCGGATTGTCGAACAGCCTGATCGCCACGCTGTCGCGCTCATCCACCAGCGCAGGCCAGGCTTTGACTTTGTAGTTGCCACGTTTTTGCTCGTAGCTTTCGGCAAGCGTGCCGAAACTCCAGATATGCAGCCCGCTTTGCTCGATGCCGTCGTCCGCCACGGCGGAGAGCGTCTCCTGCACTTTGCCTTTCAGCCCGTCCTTCAGATCCTGCAACGAACGGCCTTCCTGCAACTTCTTGTTTTTATCATCCACCACCCGGAAGGTGATTTTCAGGTGATCGGGCACCTGATCCCAGTGCCAGTCGTCGCGGTCGATGGTGTGGCCGGTCATCCGCCGCAGTTCGCGCTCCAGCGCTTCCAGCAGCGGCAGTTCCAGCGGCGTGACGCGGCCTAAGAAGGCTTCAGCATAGTTCGGCGCAGGCACAAAGTTACGGCGCACCGGCTTCGGTAGCGATTTGATCAGCGCAATAATAAGCTCGCGGCGCAGGCCGGGGATCTGCCATTCAAATCCAGCCTCTTCGACCTGGTTTAGCAGCGGCAGCGGGATATGCACGGTGACGCCATCGGCATCTGCGCCCGGCTCAAACTGATAGCTCAGCCGCAGCTTGAGGTTGCCCTGATGCCAGAAGTTCGGGTAGTCGAGCTTGCTGATCGACTCCGCGCCCTCTTTGATCAACATGCTCTTTTCAAAATTGAGCAGGTCCGGCGTCTCGCGGCTGACTTTTTTCCACCAGCTATCGAAATGGCGGGCGGAAATGGCATCGACGCTGATCCGCTGGTCGTAAAACTCAAACAGCGTTTCGTCATCGACCAGGATGTCGCGGCGGCGGGATTTATGCTCCAGCTCTTCCACTTCGGCACGCAGCTTCAGGTTGTCGCGGAAGAAGGCGTGACGGGTCTGCCAGTCGCCCTCAACCAGCGCGTGGCGGATGAACAGCTCCCGGCACAGCGCCAGGTCGATCTGGCTGTAATTGATTTTACGCGCGGCCACAATTGGCAGACCGTAGACGGTCACTTTTTCGGTCGCCATGACCGCGCCCTGCGCCCGCTCCCAGTGCGGCTCGCTGTAAGAGCGTTTGATCAAATGCTGCGCCACCGGCTCCACCCACTCGGGGTCGATACGGGCGGCGATGCGTCCCCACAGGCGGCTGGTTTCCACCAGTTCCGCCACCATCGTCCATTTGGGCGGCTTTTTGAACAGGCCAGAGCCGGGGAAGATGGAGAAGCGAGCGTTGCGCGCGCCGGTATATTCCTGTTTATCCGCATCTTTCATACCGATATGCGACAGCAGACCGGTCAGCAGCGCGACGTGAATTTCGCGATACTCTGCCGGTTCGCTGTTAACCGGAATGCCTAATTCTTTTACGACCTGGCGCAGTTGGGTGTAGATATCCTGCCACTCGCGCACCCGCAAATAGTTGAGGAAATCGGTGCGGCAAAGACGGCGGAAGGCGTTCGATGACAGCGCTTTTTGCTGCTCGCCGAGATAATTCCACAAATTCACGAAGGCGAGGAAGTCGGACTCTTTATCGTGGAAGCGACGATGTTTTTCATCCGACGCCTGCTGTTTGTCCATCGGGCGTTCGCGCGGGTCCTGGATGGAGAGCGCCGAGGTGATAATCATCGCCTCGCGCACGCAGCCGTGTTTCTGCGCCTCCAGCACCATTCGCGCCAGACGCGGATCGACGGGAAGTTGCGAAAGCTGGCGGCCCTGAGCGGTGAGCTTATAGGCGGTCTGCTGCTCGTCGGTGGTGATCGCGCCCAGCTCTTCCAGCAGGCGCACGCCGTCCTGAATGTTGCGTTTGTCCGGCGCCTCCACAAACGGGAATGCGGCGATGTCGCCCAGCCCCAGCGCGGTCATCTGCAAAATGACCGACGCGAGATTGGTACGCAGAATTTCCGGGTCGGTGAATTCCGGGCGCGAGAGGAAATCGTCTTCCGAATACAGGCGAATACAGATCCCTTCCGAGACGCGCCCGCAGCGGCCTTTACGCTGGTTGGCGGAGGCCTGGGAAACCGGCTCAATCGGCAGGCGCTGGACTTTGGTACGGAAGCTGTAGCGGCTGATGCGCGCGGTGCCCGGATCGATAACGTATTTAATGCCCGGCACGGTGAGCGAGGTTTCAGCGACGTTGGTTGCCAGCACGATGCGCCGCCCGCTGTGCCCCTGGAAGACCCGGTTCTGTTCACTGTTTGACAGACGCGCATACAGTGGCAACACCTCGGTGTGGCGCAGGTTGAGCTTGTTTAACGCGTCGGCGGTGTCGCGAATTTCACGCTCGCCGCTCATAAAGATCAGAATATCGCCCGCGCTTTCGCGGCCCAGTTCATCCACCGCATCGAAAATCGCCTGAAGCTGATCGCGTTCGGTGTCGTCTGCCTCTTCGACAATCGGGCGATAGCGCACTTCTACCGGATAAGTGCGCCCGGACACTTCAATAATTGGCGCGTGATTAAAATGGCGCGAGAAACGTTCCGGGTCGATGGTAGCGGAGGTGATAATGACTTTCAGATCCGGGCGCTTCGGCAGCAACTCGCGCAGATAGCCGAGCAGGAAGTCGATGTTCAGGCTGCGCTCGTGTGCTTCATCAATGATGATGGTGTCGTACTGCATCAGCAGGCGGTCCTGCTGGATCTCCGCCAGCAGAATACCGTCGGTCATCAGCTTGACCATCGTATTGTCGCTGACGCGATCGCTAAAGCGGACTTTATAGCCCACGCAGCCGCCCGGCTCGGTTTGCAGCTCTTCGGCAATACGGTTTGCCACTGTGCGCGCCGCCAGACGACGCGGCTGGGTATGACCAATCAGCCCTTTCACCCCGCGTCCCAGCTCCATGCAAATTTTGGGTAGCTGGGTGGTTTTACCGGAGCCGGTTTCCCCGGCGACGATCACCACCTGGTGGTCGCGAATGGCGTCGAGGATGTCCTGTTTTTTCTGGCTGACTGGCAGGTTTTCCGGGTAGGTGATTTCAGGGCGCGACGCGACGCGCTGCGCCACTTTTTCTGCCGCCTGAAACATTTCAGCCGCCAGGCCGTTGAGAATGCCCTGCTGAGCTTCAGGATTTTTAACCTTCTTCGCGCCGTGCAGACGTTTGGCGAAGCGCTGTTTATCGCGCAGCATCAGGGCGTCAAGCCGATCGTAGAGCTGCGCAGGCGTCAATTTCTGTTGTTCTGTCATCGTGTTATCGGGCCGTTAGCGGCCAAAAAATAATTTACTTTTATGATGGCTATAGAGTACCACATTGCCGGTTTACCCGCCTTATTCAAAAAAATCGAACATAGAATTCGATATATTGCGCTATCACTGCAGCGGAATTGTGAATAGAGTGTCAACAAGTAGCGGGCTATCTATCCCCTTCAAACACATAAAAGGAAACACCCATGAGCAAAGTATTGGTTCTCAAATCGAGCATTCTGGCAGGGTATTCGCAGTCTGGTCAGCTCTCTGACTATTTTGTCGAGCAATGGATCGCGAAACATCCGGGTGATGAAGTGACCGTTCGCGATCTGGCGGCAAACCCTGTTCCGGTTCTGGATGGTGAACTGGTTGGCGCGCTGCGTCCGAGCGATGCGCCGCTGACGCCACGTCAGCAGGAAGCGCTGGCGCTTTCCGATGAGCTGATTGCTGAATTGCAGGCGCATGACGTGGTTGTTATCAACGCCCCGATGTACAACTTTAATATCCCGACCCAGTTGAAGAACTACTTTGACCTGGTGGCGCGGGCAGGCGTGACGTTCCGCTATACCGAAAAAGGGCCGGAAGGTCTGGTGACCGGTAAACGTGCGGTGATCCTCTCCAGCCGTGGCGGTATTCACAAAGATACCCCAACCGATCTGGTTGCCCCGTACCTGACGCTGTTCCTCGGCTTTATCGGTATTACCGACGTGAACTTTGTCTTCGCGGAAGGTATCGCTTACGGCCCGGAAGTGGCTGAAAAAGCGCAGACCGAAGCAAAAGCAGCGATTGACAGCCTGGTTGCTGCCTGAGATCTCTCCCTTCCGCCGCCTCTGGCGGGAGGGTTTTCACGTTCCCGTCCCCGATAAATCAAAAACTCATCAGGCCGATTATCCAGATCCCCCACGCCAGCACCGTTGCCAGTAGCGTCCGGTGGAGCTGACGCCGCGCGCCCTGTTCTCTTTCCTGTAAGGTCAGCGTTTTCAGGCGCTCGCGCTGCCAGATAAACGCCAGCGCTTCGCCTGCGGCCGGAGAATTTTCCTCACTGAGCAGGCGAAAATAGCCCGCATCCAGCCACAGCCGCCAGCAACCATATGCGATGTAACCGACGTTCAGCACCAGCAAAACAGGCAGCCCGCTGCGGGAAGCAAACACCAGCGCCCACACCAGCGGCAGGCTGCCGAGCGGCAGAAAGAAGCGCCAGCTGGAGAGCGAACGGATCATAATTGCTCTTCGCGTTACGTTGTCACGATTTTCTGCCATTGCTGCAAGGTCTCCAGATGAAACGGTTTTAACACCACCTGCTGCCGACGCGCCCGAAGCAGGACGACCGCCTCATCAACGGTTTGCACATGACCGTAGTGCAGCAGCCAGGCCGCGACCACCAGCGCGCTGCGGGAAAGCCCCAGCGAACAGTGGACCAGCACCGAGCCGTGCCCGGTGCGTAGCTGTTCCAGTAGCTCTACCGCCTGCGCCAGTTGGGCGCTTTCCGGCACCACCAAATCCAGCATGGGTACACAGGCATAATACTGGCGGACGCTTGATGCCGGGCGGGGAAATTCACAGGTGAGATCGAGCACCGCGTGCTGATCGGTGGCGGCGCGCGGATAACAGCCGAGATACACGCCGTCAACGACCAGGGTGACGGGCGCTAAATGACGGGTAAACCAGCGGGCGGAAAGCTGCGTTCCCAGCCGCCATGGAAGCAGCAACCAGTACGCGGCAGGCGTGATGCGCCCGCTGGCATTTTTTTGCATCGCCGCCACACCCAGCCCGGCATAGCCCAGCGCCACGATCAGCAACGACAGCGCGGGCCACCACAGCCAGGGGGTGATCAGGCACACCAACGCGCCGACGAAATAGCGCAGCGCCAGCGTTTTTCGCCCGCTATCCGCACGTCGCCAGCGCCATGTGCCCTGATCGGGAACAATCCAGCTTATCAGCATCCCTACCGCCAGCCCGCTGAGAATATCAATGACGTGATGCTGCCAGGTGGTCACGACCGACAGCGCAATCAGTAAAAACCAGCCGTCGCACAGTTTTTGCCCGCCGCCGGAAAGCCGTTTATGAAAATGCCACCAGATAATCCAGCATAAAATGATATGCAGCGACGGCGACTGATTGTACGGCAGATCGAACTGTTCAAGCTGACTGAACAGCCAGCCTGCCGCGCCGTCAACCTGCGGCCGGGTAAAGGTGAAACGCAGCGGGTAGAGCAGAAATCCGAGGCAGGCGAGCAGCGACGCCAGCAGCAGTCTGCAAGCCAACCGCCGCTGTTCACCGAGCGTGGCGCAGCAAAACAGCGACAGTCCGTAGAGCAGATCCAGGCTCCAGTAAGGGATAATGCTCAGCGGAATGAACGGGATGTAATGCTCCCAGCTAAACACCATGCTGCCCACGTCGCTGCGGCTGGCGGTGAAAACGTTAACCTGCCCGTAAGTGAGGAAGAAAAACGGTCCCAGCAGCGCCAGCCAGCCCACTCCCTGAAGCAGAATTTTACGGTCGCGGGCAATCATCAACGCCGCACCGCCAGCGACACGGTGAAGATGCCCCACTGGTCGATCAGCTGCGCGCATTTATCAAACCCGGCCTCGTAAACCAGCGCGTCCATTTCTCCCTGGCTGCGCACGCGCATCACCCACGGCTTGCCGTCTTTATGACTGGTTAAAGACCAGGCGATCGTTTTAAGTTGGGGATGCCAGGGCTGCCCGGTATAAATCAGCAGGCCGCCCGCAGGGATCGCCTCTGCCAGCCCCGCCAGCGATGCCCGGACCAGCGCGTTTTCCGGGAACAATTCATATAGGCCGGATACAATGCCCAGCGTCGGCGCGGGATCGAGCGCCGCCAGCTCGTCGCGGTTAAAAGCGTCGCCGCGCTCAAATCGCGCCACCTCTGCCATCCCGCGTTCGCTAATCATCTGCTGGCCTTTGCTCACGTTCAGCTCGCTGTAATCGCGCAGCAGAATTTCGTTTACCGCCGGATTGCCCTGAAGCGCGTCCAGCACGTAGCGCCCGTGTCCGGCGGCAATATCCACCACCCGCACCGGTTTTCCTTCCGCGACCAGACGACCGACCGCCTTTTTGATCAGCGTATCCAGATGCAGCTTGCGCTGACGGATCCCCTGCCAGCCGATGCTGTTCAGGTAATTTTTGTCAATCAGCCGCCCCAGCGCGCTGCTGCCCTGCGGCTGGTTGCGATAGACGTAATCCAGCGTGCTGCCGGAATCGAAACCGGTGTCAAAACCGAGGCGCACCCCGGCTGACTGGGTGCCGAGCGCTTTCATGCCGTAGCGCAGTGCCCGGTAAGAGAAATCGTCAATGGAGTAAGGCTCAGGACCGCCGTGCAGGATGCGCCAGGCATCGGCGCCGGGGCTGTGACGGTCCTCATCGCGATAGTCAAAACGCTGCGGCGGTGCGGCGTACAGGGCATCAATAAAGTCGCGCATTTTGGCAAACGCCAGATGGCGATCTTTTTCACCCAGCGTGTCGTGATAAAACCCCGGCAAAATATGCACCTCTTTCAGCGGGCTGCGCAGGCGCTGGTAGAAATCGATTTGCGGCTGGCGATGCACCACGAAATCTTCGCCGGAAATCAGTAGCTGGGTCGGGACGACGATGGCGGCCGCGTCGCTGACCAGCCGTTCGGAGGTTTTATACAGATCGAGCAAAATATTGACCGCAATGGCGCGGGCAATCAGCGGATCGTGATTAAAGCTCTCCACCCGCGCCGGATCGTGGGTCAGATATTTGCCCTTCACGTAAGAGTTAACGTAAAACAGGCCGCGAATTTTTTGCATCAGCCCCAGCCCGGCACGGGCAAACGGCACGTAAAGTTTGACTTTGAAGGCCGGGGACGCCAGCACCAGACCGCGTAAAACGGGAGCATAGTCATGAACCCAGGCGGCGACCAGCACTGCGCCCACGCTTTGCGCCACGACCACAACATCTTCCAGCGCCAGCTGGCTATCGGCGGCAGCGAAGCGGACAAACTCATCGACGTCCTGCACCGAGCGGGCCAGCGACGGGCTGTAGCCACGCGGCCCCTCCGTTTTGCCATGCCCGCGCGCGTCCCAGGCATAAAAAGCGGTATCCGGCATCGCCAGCTCATCGACGATGTGCTGTAAGCGCCCGGAGTGCTCGTGCCCACGGTGAAAAAGGACGATAACCCGGCGCGGCACGGTTTCATTTAACGCGGGCCAGTGACGGTAAAACAGCGCGTGGTTATCGCTGGTCAGAAAACTTTTTTCTTCAGGCGTGCGGAGTGTGTTCATGATTATGTTGCCCTTCCAGATGGGATTGCAGATGGAGAAAGTGCTGCAACAGACTTTCCGTGTAAGCGTGTTTGTCGGCAATCCAGCTGACCTTTTCGCCGACGTTTGCATCAATAAAGAGTGGCAGCGGGATGCGGTTGCCCTTCGCCATTACCCTTTCCGTTCCTGACAGCCAGACCGGAATAACCGGCACTTCCGGCATTCGCTGAACCAGATGCCAGATGCCGGGCTTCAGCGCCGCCAGTTTACCCGGCTCGCCGCGCGTGCCTTCCGGGAACAGGATCAGGATTTTATTATCCCGCAGCGCCTTTTCGCAGCCCGCCAGCGGATCGGCCTCCCCGCCGTTACGCACGACCGGAATAATATTCAGAATATGCAGCGTGAACCACGCCAGCCATTTATTACGCAGAAAATAGTCTGCTGCCGCCACCGGATGCACCCGCTGCTGGAGACGCAGCGAAAAAAGTGACAGCAGCGCGAAGACATCCATGTGGCTATTGTGATTGGCGACGATGATGGCCGGACCGCTTTGCGGCAGGCGCTCACGATGCTTTACCCGCAGACCAAGCCATAGCCAAATCACCGGCCAGACAATACACAGAGTGAACAGGAAGCGGAGCGTTTTTTTGGCCATAGGCTTAGTAATAAAAGTAACGGATAAAATGGAAGAAGACCGGCGCGGTAAAAATCAGGGAATCCAGCCGGTCGAGAATGCCGCCGTGTCCGGGCAACAGCGTGCCGCTATCTTTGACGCCGAGATCGCGTTTCACCGCTGACATCACCACGTCGCCACAAAAGCCGGTGATACCGATGATCGCGCCAGCAATCAGCGCCATACCCCAGCTCATTGGCGTCAGCAGCGGGCCGAGAAACAACGCTGCCAGCGCGGTGCTGGCAATGCCGCCGATCAGCCCGGCCAGCGTTTTGTTCGGGCTCACCGAAGGCGTCACCTTAATGCGCCCCAGCGATTTGCCCCATAAATACTGGGCGATATCGTTGAATTCGGTCAGCCCTACCAGGAACAGCACCAGCAATGCGCCGGTATGGGCGTCGTTACCCGGCAGCACCAGTAAACAGGCGACGTGACCGAAGGCAAAAACGGTGGTCATTAATCCCCAGTGGAGCTGGGAGGCGCTGCGCAGAAAGCCCTGGGTATTGCCGGTCAGCACCATGCGGGCGGGTAAAAACAGGAAGGCATACACCGGAATAAAAACGATAAACATGCCGTACCAGCCAATGCCGACCAGCCAGTAGTTAATCGGGATCGCGAGGAACATCCACAGCAGCGGCATCCGGTCGGTGGCGCGAGAGGAAACCAGAGTCAGATACTCTTTCAGGGCGATAAAACTGACCAGCGCGAAGAAAGTGATCGCCAGCCAGCGCGGGCTGACCAGCGCCAGCGAGAACAAAATGATGATCGCCCACCAGGTGCGGATGCGCAGAGTGAGTTCGCGCCAGTCTTTTTGCGGCTTCAGCCAGATCAGCAGCAGATTGATAAGCGTTGCGACGATCAGCAGTGAGAAAACCACCGCCAGGGACAGATGGAGTCGGGTCATGATGCCTGCTCCCGGAGCACGCTACGGCAGCGGTTGATGAGAGTCCAGACCAGCAGCAGCATTGCCGCGCCCCAGACGAGATTATTCCAGGCAAGGAGTTGCGGCCAGATGGCAATCGCCAGTCCCCACGCGCCAAACGCCAGCGCCCGGTCGCTTTTCCCCAGCGGCCCGGCGTAGCTACGCACGCCGTTGATGGATTGCGCCAGCACGCCGCAAAATTCGCTGAGCACCGTGAAAAACAGGAAGGTCAGCACCAGCGCCGGATGGCTGCCCGGCAGAAACAGAAACGGCAGATACAGCGCCACATCGGAAAGCACGTCGCCCAGTTCGTTGAGGATCGCCCCCAGCCGCGTTTGCTGGTGGTATTCCCGCGCCATCATGCCGTCCAGCGCGTTCAGCGCCATACGAATAAACAGCACTCCCGGCAGGATCGCGAAGGCCAACGGCGTTTTCAGCACCATCAGCACGCCGCCTGCGATAACAGAAAGCGCCAGCGCCGCGAGCGTGATCTGATTAGCACTGACCCCTGCGCGGTGCAGACGACGCAGCAATGGGCGTAGCAGCCCCTGAAACCGAGGTTTTATCTGGTATAGCGTGATCATAAATTCCCTTCCTGAACGCGGATAATGCCAACATACGGCCTCAGACACCGATCTTAAAAGCGTTTTCTTTACAGTACTATCGTTTTTCGCCGAAGTGGTTATGCCCGTCATAATTCGGGGTCGGGCGAAAGCTCTACATTAGCTGACGCTCAGCCACCGGGATTACCCGACGGCCGCGTTATCCGGGGTTATTTACGCAGCCATTTACCGTTAATTCCCTGAACGTATTCTCCCGGCTGCGCCCGCTGCACCAGTTTCTGCCCCGCCAGTTTCGCCACTTCATCCACCGGCAGGTTATTGCGATCCGCCAGTTGTTGATAGCTTTCGCTGCGGGCCTGATTAATTTGTTTCACCAGCGCCAGGGTCTGCGGGTCCTGCTGTAGCGGAGCGATATAGCCGTTAAAGGTTTCACCCACCCGCCCCTGCGTCCGGGCTTCGTTCAGCGTGAGCGCCAGCGCGCTGTTGCTGATTAACGCCAGCGCCAGAAGCAGCCGTTTTAATGTCGGTTTCATCATCACCTCAGAACAGATCGCTGCGCGATTTCAGCAGGCTTTCCACGTCCTTATCGACTTTGATGTGGATCTCATGCTCGATTTTGACGTTCATATTGATGGTAATCGGCTCTTTCGGCGCAGCCACCTCGATTCGGGGCGTGCAGCCTGCAAGCAAGGTGGTCGCCAGTAGCGGGAGCAGCGCGATTGCGTTTTTCATCATTATTCCTCACATTCCTTGCTTTGTTGGCAGCCTTGCGCAGGCAGCGTCGTGTTTTGCTCCAGCCATGTTTGTAAATTATCGCCAAAGCGCAGGCTGCGCCACAGGGTAAAAATATTCTCCTGATGGGTATAGTTTAGATTGACGGTGTTACTTTTACCGTCGACCCGGCTGATCCCGGTGATAGCCGCCTGCATATCGAGTACGCCCAGATTATCGACGTTGATTTTGGTCCATGAACGGGAGATTTCCATATAGCGTAGCCAGTTGATAGCCGCGCCTGCAGCAATGTTATCTTTGACTACGGCATCCGCCGTGTCTTTGTCGATGCGCAAAGTGAGCGGGCCGGGATTGGTGAGCCAGCCGTCGTGAATGATCCACTTTTCATTCTCCAGCCACAGCGGTAATGCCCCGCTGACCGGGCCGGACAGAGTGAACTGTTTAGGATTCACAGCGCTGATAAGCTCGCTTGACGAGATATTCTGCACCCGCAGCAGGGCCGGATCGTGCTGCGGCATCCGCAACTGCTGCATGGTCACTTTGCCGCCAAGGATATCAACGCTGACATCGCTTAATACCAGCGGCGATTTTTCACTCCACGGCCAGCGTCCCTGTAAATCTGCGGTCACATTTTTCGCCGTCACCTGGTTGACGATTTCTGCAATGCGTAATGAAACCGGCCCCCGGGTGCCAAGCTGCCAGCTCTCATCGGAATAGCGGAATGGCAGGATAAAATCGACGCCGTTGATTTTGTTGTCGGGCATCCACGCACTGCCGTTTTTCACTACCCCATGCCCGCCCGCGCTAAAGCCCTGCCCGGCGGCGGCAGAGAAAGCGATTTGTGCGTACAGTTCGCCTTCGCGCAGATCCAGCTTCCAGTCCGCCGGGATCAGCGGCTGGAAAACGTTGAGCGGCTGCTGCGGCCACCACGCCTGACCGCGTAACCGCTCGCCGTCCCAGCGACCGTTGACCCGCACCGGCCCAATGGCCTGCGCGTGCAGATCGCCTTTGAACTGAAACAGCGTCGGGTCACTGCCCTGCACGCTAAATTTGAGGGTCGAAGGCGGGAGCACGCTGCCGCCGCTGAAAGTAGTGGCTTGCGCATCCAGCGACAGCGCCCCGCTAAATTGCGGCTGCTGTGGGTCCCGGAGCCAGATAATCGGTTTATCGAGGGTCAGACGGGGCTGGCTCATCTGCATACTGCCATAGCGCAGTTGATTAAACCCGGTGGAGAGCGTATTCAGGACAATGCGTCGATCGTGCCATTCGCCGGTTCCGGCAACGTCCCAGCGAGCCTGCATCGGCGTAAACGAGCCATCGCCCCAGTAACGCCACTGCCAGCGTCCTTTGTCCGGCAGAAATGCCTGAGCCTTGCCGTCAAGATGCAGCACCAGGTCGCCGGTTGTCGGTTCGTGGGCGCGCAAAATAGCCTGTAGACGCCCTTCAATGCCGTCGCGGGCCACTTTAACGCCCGCCAGCGGCCAGCGAATTTCATCGAGGTTCAGCGAGTTGATCACCCGCCCGCGTGAACGCAGTAGCGCGCCAGGCTGAAAGGCCAGCCGGGGATCGTCCAGCCGCCCCGACAGATGGGCGGGCAAAACGGCGTAAAAAATCAGATCGTCGTGCTTCGCCTCGCCGGTCAGTTGCAGCGGCATATCGCTGTTTTCGGGATCGAGTTTCCCCGGACCAAAGTTAAGCACCGCATTGCCTTTCCCCGCTTTACCGGAGGTCAGCACGTTCATGCGACCGGAAATCAGCGCGTTTGCCAGACCCTGCCGCCAGTTTTCGACCTTCACGCCCAGACGTCCGCTCAGCGGAAATGCCTGATACGGCCAGAACCAGCGACCATCGCTGATAGTGAATTGATCCGGCGTCATCTGCCAGGGCAGGTCCAGCAGCGGGTCCGGGGTATCGCGGGCCATGACGATCAACTGCCCTTCGCGGTCGCGCCATTCCAGTTCGAGATCCACCGGCGCGGCGATCTGCGGCACCTGCAATGAGGCGCTGGCGTGACCGTTAACCGGCAGCCCGCCCGGCACCAGCGGCAGGACAAATTCTCCGCTTAGCGCCAGCGGTGGTTGATCCGCCAGCAAATGCAGTTCAAACGTTTTAACCACCAGCGCCTGACCGCGCAGTTCGGCGGCAAACGTCACCTCGTCGCCCTGATAGGTAAGGGTCTGACGCGCCGGAGTGACGCCGAGGGAAAGTTTTCCCTGCCATTTTTGCCAGGGGGAAAAAGTCAGGCGATCGATGTTAATCCAGCTATAAGGCAGCAGCGATTGCCATTCCGCCAGGGTGCGCGGCGCGGCGGAAGAGGCTTCACTTTGCGGGAGTTTACTCAGGCAGACGGAATCGATATCCAGTTCCGCCACGTTCAGTTGCCAGCGGCTGGGATGCGAAAGTTCACCGCCTTTCAAATGGGCCAGTTCA
Source organism: Superficieibacter sp. (assembly GCF_032071645.1). Lineage (NCBI taxonomy): Bacteria > Pseudomonadati > Pseudomonadota > Gammaproteobacteria > Enterobacterales > Enterobacteriaceae > Superficieibacter > Superficieibacter sp. Next base: position 518,739 of record NZ_DAMAPU010000001.1, on the reverse strand, counting down.
CAGTCACCCACCAGATAACGTAAATCGGGAATGTGCAGCGCGTGACGGTTCAGGCTCAGTCCCTCTTCCAGCGCCACGCGCGTGCCCGCCGGAAGCCAGATACCCGCGAGCTTAGGCACCCACCACCCGAGCGTAAGCAGCAGCGTCAGCGGCAGGAGGATCAGCAATAAAAGCAGTGCGAGTGCGGCTTTGTATCTACCCTTCATGGGCGGTTAATATCCTGATTATTCGAGTTTTTAGCGGCATACGCCGATCATTGTGGCATGTTTATTACCTGAGATGAAGCCGCAGGCAGAAAGTCGCCGTGCAGACTTCAGTATAATCCGCGACGCCCATTTTTCCCGGATGCTGCCCGACAAGGAGACAAATATTGTTTATTTTGATAAGACATAGTGACAAGCTCGCTGTTTATACATCATCTTTATGTCATTATCTTGTTAAGGTTTCTCATTGTGGCTGGCAAAGATAGTCTTATCTTACCTGCAGGAGCGTGAGCATGTTCTCAGGGTTGAATGAAAATGACATCAGTAAACTGGCTGCTTTAGAACTGCTCCGCAAGGATGACGCGCCACGGGATCGTACGCTGGGGGAATTCGCCAGGCTTGCCAGCGATCTGATGGGCGTTTCCGGCTGTTTCGTCACCATTTTTGACGATAAATACCAGTACATTAAATACGCCCACAATCTTGATTCCGTGCCGGAAAAGCTGCCGGTCGAAAAAACCATGTGCAAACATGCGGTGAGTACCTGCCAGCCAATCATTTGCCCGGACACGCGTAACGATCCGCGTTTTGTGAATCATCCGCTGGTGCAAAAGGGTCTGGTCGTTTTCTATGCAGCGGCCCCGTTGCAAACCCGTGATAACTTCGTGCTGGGAACGCTGTGCGTCTGCGATCCCCGCGCTCATACCCCTTCGCCCAAACACATTGAACAGTTTTTACAACTGACCCACCTCGCCAGCGCCTGGCTTGAATCCTGGTATTCGGTTGGGCGCATCGATCCGCTGACCTCGCTTCCCAACCGGCAAAGCCTGGTGGAAGAGCTCGGTAGCCTTTCCTTTATGCCACAGGCGCAGGCCTGGACGCTCATTATCTTTGAGTGTATTGATATTTACCGGGCCTATGAATTATCGCGTTATCTGGGTCTGGCGGCCGTCGAGAAGATGCTGCAAAACTTCGGCCCGCTGGTGCGCATTCGTCTCGATCTGCCCGTGGCCGTTCCGCTTTACGCTTTTGCGACCGGACGCTATGCCCTGCTGGTCAAAGAAGAACTGGCGCAACCACTGATTGAGAAAGCGGCGGGTTTCCCGGCGACTCAGGCCAAAATTACCGGCGATATTGAGATTTCATTGAGTATGCATGCCGGATATTTTACCTTCGACCCTCGCGTGGTGAACGCTCAGGACGTGATGCGCAAAACCGTCAGCGCTCTGCACGAAGCCATTCGCCAGAATGCGGCCATTCTCGCTTTCGATCCGGTGATGGATGACAAACGCAATTACGATTTCCGCCTGCTCTATGATTTGGGCGAGGCGCTGAAAACGGAAGATCAGCTTTATCTGGTCTATCAACCCAAGATTTCCTTGCGCAGCGGGAAAACCGAGGGCGCAGAAGCGTTGCTACGCTGGGAGCATCCAACGCTTGGCAATATTCCTCCATCAACCATCGTGGCGATCGCTGAACGCACCAGCCTGATGGGAGAAATTACCCAATGGGTGATCCATCAGGCGATCGCCCAGCTTCAGGCATGGCGCGCCGCTGGCGTAACCATTCCGATATCCATTAACGTCACGGTAAGCGATTTCTCCAGCGCCGGTTTTTCCTTAAACCTCACCCGGCAGATTGTCAGCGCGGGTCTGACGCCAGCGGATATCCGCATTGAGTGTCTTGAAACGGAAAAAATGCTGGAAAGCCCCGCCGCCCTGAACGAGCTGGATATTCTGAAGTCGGTAGGATTTATCATCCTGCTGGATGATTTCGGTGCGGGTAACAGCAATATTAATTATTTACGCCGCATTCCGGTCGATATTATCAAGCTCGATCGCTCGCTGATTAGCCAGATTATGACCGATGCAGGTAGCCGGATCATCGCCCGCAACGTCATTGTGATGTTAAAAGAGCTGGATTACATTGTGCTGGCGGAAGGGGTGGAAGATCGGGATACCGCGCTAATGTTGAAGAACTTTGGCTGTGATGAAGCGCAGGGCTACTATTTCTCCCGTCCCATTCCGCCCGCAGAGTTCCTTGAGTGGCTCGAAAACAATACGACATTGCAAAAACTTCAGTTACCGACCGGACGCTAGCGGCGGCGTCCTGCCTGCCTTTTTGGACCTACACTTTATTTATCCCTGCCTCTTCAATTATTTTTTATAAATTGTCTGTTTATTTTAAAAATGCTACTGTGATCACAGAAAATCACTGGAGAAAGTCTTATGAAACTCGCCGTTTACAGTACCAAACAGTACGATAAAAAGTATCTGCAACAGGTTAACGACGCTTATGGCTTTGAACTGGAATTCTTCGACTTCCTGCTGACGGAAAAAACCGCGAAAACGGCTAATGGCTGTGAAGGCGTGTGCATTTTCGTTAACGATGACGCCAGCCGTCCGGTGCTTGAGGAGTTAAAAAAGCACGGCGTTAAGTTTATTGCCCTGCGCTGTGCCGGATTTAATAACGTCGATCTGGACGCGGCGAAAGAGTTGGGTCTGCGCGTCGTCCGCGTTCCTGCCTATTCGCCTGAAGCAGTGGCGGAGCACGCCATCGGGATGATGATGACCCTCAACCGCCGCATCCATCGCGCTTACCAGCGTACCCGCGACGCGAATTTCTCATTAGAGGGGCTAACCGGTTTTACCATGCACGGCAAAACTGCCGGGGTGATTGGCACCGGGAAAATCGGCCTTGCGGCGCTGCGCATTCTGAAAGGGTTTGGCATGAAGCTGCTGGCGGTCGATCCTTATCCCAACGCCGGGGCGCTGGAGCTGGGCGTGGAGTACGTGGATTTAAATACCCTGCTCTCCCGCTCGGATGTGATTTCCCTGCACTGTCCGATGACGCCGGAAAACTATCATCTGCTGGATCACAGCGCTTTTGAGCGGATGAAAAACGGGGTCATGATCATCAATACCAGCCGTGGCGGGCTGATTGACTCCCAGGCGGCAATTGAAGCACTCAAGACGCAAAAAATTGGCGCGCTGGGAATGGACGTTTATGAAAATGAACGCGATCTGTTCTTTGAAGATAAATCGAATGACGTGATCCAGGATGACGTATTCCGCCGTCTTTCTGCCTGCCATAACGTGCTGTTTACCGGCCATCAGGCATTTCTGACCGCAGAGGCGTTAATCAGTATTTCGGAAACCACGCTGCAAAATTTACGTCAGCTTGAACAGAATGAATCCTGCCCGAATGCCCTCGTGTGATAAAAGGCTCCCCCGCGTGGGGAGCACTTTCAGAATATCCCCGATGACTGCCTGTGTAATATCCCTAAAATCCTTTCTTATTAAGTCATAATTGCAGGAAACTGAAAATGAAGAAAACGCTTGCGCTGATGTGCGCGCTATTGCTGGCGGGCTGCGTGACCGATAAAGACACTTCGGTCACCGCCGAGAAATTGCAGCAGCAGCGTTTTGTGCTGGAGACTGCCAACGGCGAACCCGTCACGAAAAGTGATAAACCGCTGGAGCTGAATTTTGGTGAAAAAGCGGACGTGCTGGAGCGCGTCCAGGTATCAGGCAGTATGTGCAACCGCTTTACGGGCGCAGGCAAGATGTCCGCAGGTGAACTCACGGTTAAAGATATGGCGATGACGCGGATGATGTGCAGCGATCCGCAACTGAATTCTCTGGATCATACCCTGACCGCCATGCTTAACAGCGGCGCGCAGGTGGACCTGACCGGCGATCAGCTGACGCTGGCAACGGCGGATCAAACGCTGGTATTTAAACGCGTCAACGGAGCGAGTTAATAATTTCCGCAGGTGCCGCTGGCAAGGGACTGCTCGCTGCAACGTTTGCCGTTGGGCAACGCGCACATGCCGGAACTCGTTCCATCCAGCTGACGGGCGACGGACATCGATCCGCCGATCATTGCACAGTTGGCCTGACCTGAGCTGGACATCGCCGCCTGAAGACCTGGCGCTACGTGCGCTGCCGTCGCCTGCTGGACAGGCTCATTGCTGCTGCACGCCGATAACACCAGCGCGGCACATCCGATAAAAAAAGCTGCTCGCATTTTCTCTCCCCTTTAGTTAGGCCAAAACAGGTCGCCACCTCGCTTATTCGCGGGCGCAGCCAGAGCATAATATGCACCCTGACGCTATTCGTCGAGAGACGAAATGCGCATTTGCGGGCGCGGAAACATTTTCTGGCAATTTAATCGCGGCAAAATGATTTCTCCTGCGCTGTATCATTTTGTGCACCTGATAACGGCATAACTTCTATGGGATACAGGAAAGTCCTATAATGTGAAGATATTTTCAGGATTCACCGTCCTTTTTGAATTTTTAGAGTCTGGCGCATCTGACATCACTGGCTTGAACAGCATGGCAAATCCCCGGGCTCTTATTCTGAGCAATGTAAGAGGTCCTATGATCACTATTGACGGTAATGGCGCGGCCGCCTCTGTGGCGTTCCGAACCAGTGAAGTTATCGCCATTTACCCAATTACCCCCAGTTCAACAATGGCTGAACAGGCCGATGCCTGGGCGGGAAATGGGTTAAAAAACGTGTGGGGCGATGTGCCGCGCGTGGTTGAAATGCAGTCCGAGGCGGGGGCCATTGGTGCCGTTCACGGAGCGCTACAGACCGGCGCGCTGTCCACCTCCTTTACCTCTTCGCAGGGCCTGCTGCTGATGATCCCGACGCTGTATAAGCTGGCGGGACAACTTACGCCGTTTGTCCTGCACGTCGCGGCACGCACCGTCGCCACGCACGCGCTTTCCATTTTTGGCGATCACTCCGATGTGATGGCCGTGCGTCAGACCGGCTGCGCCATGCTGTGCGCAGCAAACGTGCAGGAAGCGCAGGATTTTGCGCTGATCTCGCATATCGCCACGCTGAAATCCCGCGTGCCATTCATTCACTTCTTTGATGGTTTCCGCACCTCGCACGAAATTAATAAAATCGTGCCGCTGTCCGACGATACCATCCGCAGCCTGCTGCCGCAGGCGGAAATTGACGCGCATCGCGCACGCGCGCTGAATCCTGAGCATCCGGTGATCCGTGGCACCTCGGCCAACCCGGATACGTACTTCCAGTCCCGTGAAGCCACTAACCCGTGGTACAACGCCGTCTACCAGCACGTTGACGAAGCGATGCAAGCCTTCGCCGGAGCCACCGGCCGCGAGTATCAGCCGTTTGAATATTACGGCCATCCGCAGGCAGAACGGGTCATTGTGCTGATGGGATCGGCGATCGGCACCTGTGAAGAGGTGGTTGATGACCTGCTGACGCGCGGTGAGAAAGTCGGCGTGCTGAAAGTGCGCCTGTATCGCCCCTTCTCGGCTGAACATCTGCTGAGCGTGCTGCCGGAAAGCGCACGTTCCGTCGCCGTGCTGGATCGCACCAAAGAGCCGGGCGCCCACGCAGAGCCGCTGTATCTGGACGTGATGACCGCGCTGGCCGAAGCGTTTAATCGCGGCGATCGCGAAACGCTGCCGCGCGTCATCGGCGGGCGCTACGGTCTTTCGTCGAAAGAGTTTGGCCCGGAGTGCGTGCTGGCGGTGTTCAACGAACTTAACGCCGCTAAACCGAAGCCACGCTTTACGGTCGGAATTTACGATGACGTGACCAACCTTTCACTGCCGTTGCCGGAAAACTCCCTGCCTGCGGAAGCGAAACTGGAAGCGCTGTTTTACGGTCTGGGCAGCGACGGCAGCGTCTCGGCCACCAAAAACAACATCAAGATTATCGGTAATGCCACGCCGTGGTATGCGCAGGGCTATTTCGTCTACGACTCGAAAAAAGCGGGCGGCCTGACGGTATCGCATCTGCGCGTCAGCGAGCACCCTATTCGCTCGGCGTATTTGATCTCCCACGCGGATTTTGTCGGCTGCCACCAGTTGCAGTTTATCGATAAATATCAGATGGCGGAGCGGCTGAAGCCCGGCGGTATTTTCCTGCTGAATACCCCGTACCCGGCGGATGAGGTCTGGTCACGCCTGCCGCAGGAAGTTCAGGCGGTGCTGAATCAGAAAAAAGCCCGTTTTTACGTGGTGAACGCGGCGAAAATCGCCCGCGAATGTGGGCTGGGCGCGCGCATTAATACCGTGATGCAGATGGCCTTCTTCCACCTCACGAATATTTTACCGGGCGACACTGCGCTCACCGCTTTGCAGGGAGCCATCGCCAAAAGCTACAGCAGTAAAGGCCAGGAGCTGGTGGAGCGTAACTGGCAGGCGCTGGCAATGTCGCGTGAATCGCTGGCGGAAGTGGCGCTGGAAGCGGTCGATGTTAACAGCGCCAGCCGTCCCCCGGTGGTTTCGGACGCCGCACCGGACTTCGTGAAAACCGTCACCGCCGCGATGTTAGCGGGTCTTGGCGATGCGCTGCCAGTGTCCGCCCTGCCGCCGGACGGCACCTGGCCGGTCGGCACCACCCAGTGGGAAAAGCGCAATATTGCGGAAGAGATCCCCATCTGGAAGCCGGAAATTTGTACCCAGTGTAACCACTGCGTGGCTGCCTGCCCGCACTCGGCGATCCGCGCGAAAGTGGTGTCGCCTGAAGCGATGGCGGATTCCCCGGACGCTCTGCAATCGCTGGATGTGAAATCGCGCGATATGCGCGGTCAGAAATATGTGCTGCAGGTCGCCCCGGAAGACTGCACCGGCTGTAACCTGTGCGTGGAAGTCTGTCCGGCCAAAGATCGCCAGAACCCGGAAATCAAGGCCATCAATATGATGTCACGCCTTGAGCATGTTGAAGAAGAGAAAGTGAATTATGACTTCTTCCTCAGCCTGCCGGAAATCGATCGCAGCAAGCTGGAACGTATTGATATTCGCACCTCACAGCTGATCACCCCGCTGTTTGAATATTCCGGTGCCTGCTCCGGCTGTGGTGAAACGCCGTACATTAAGCTGCTGACCCAGCTTTATGGCGACCGAATGATGATCGCCAACGCCACCGGCTGTTCCTCCATTTATGGCGGGAACCTGCCGTCCACGCCGTACACCACCGATGCCAACGGGCGCGGTCCGGCATGGGCGAACTCGCTGTTTGAAGATAACGCCGAATTTGGCCTGGGCTTCCGTCTGTCGGTTGATCAGCATCGCCAGCGCGTGATGCGTCTGCTGGACAGCGTCGCGGATAAGATCCCGGAAGAACTGAATGCAGCGCTGCACGCCGACGCCACGCCGGACGTGCGCCGCGAACAGGTGGCAGCGTTGCGCCAGCATCTTCAGGGCGTGGAAGGAACCGAACAGCTGCTGACCGACGCCGACGCGCTGGTCGAGAAATCGATCTGGCTGATTGGCGGCGATGGCTGGGCGTATGACATCGGTTTTGGCGGGCTGGATCATGTCCTTAGCCTGACTGAAAACGTCAACATCCTGGTGCTTGATACCCAGTGCTATTCCAACACCGGCGGTCAGGCCTCGAAAGCCACCCCGCTCGGCGCGGTTACTAAATTTGGCGAGCACGGTAAGCGTAAGGCGCGTAAAGATCTCGGCGTCAGCATGATGATGTACGGGCATGTTTACGTCGCGCAGATTTCGCTGGGGGCGCAGTTGAACCAGACGGTGAAAGCGATTCAGGAAGCGGAGGCCTATCCGGGTCCGTCGCTGATTATCGCCTACAGCCCGTGTGAAGAGCACGGCTACGATCTGGCGCTCAGCCACGATCAGATGCGCCAGCTCACCACGACCGGTTTCTGGCCGCTGTACCGCTTCGATCCGCGTCGCGCTGATGAAGGTAAGGTGCCGCTGGCGCTGGATTCGCGTCCGCCGTCAGATGCGCTAGCAGAAACGCTTCTTAACGAGCAGCGCTTCCGCCGTCTGAATGCGCAGCAGCCGGAGGTGGCGGAACAGCTGTGGAAAGACGCCGCTGCCGATTTGCAGAAGCGTTATGACTTCCTGGCGCAACTCGCCGGGAAAGCACCCGCCGAGTAACGCGCCGGTTAATCAGAAGATAAAAAAAAAGCCCGAATTCATATTCGGGCTTGTCATAAATAAACCTTGTACCTGACAAGCAAGTAACCTGGATAAATAAAAATGTGACAATAAAGGCATATAACGGCGTAATCATACGGCACGGAATTCGCCCTGTATAATTTTTATTTTGTATGCTTTAATACAATTCATTCACCAGACTTATCACTGTAACCATTGAATTATATGTTTAAGATTTTACTTATCGGGTAACAATTGATATTTACCATCTCATAATAGTCTCCTTTAGCATGTGTTCACTTCCTTCACCGGAAGCAAGTGCATAAAAACATCTAAAGGATTATTTTAATGAAAAGAAAAGTACTGGCCCTCATGATCCCTGCGCTCTTAATCGCAGGCGCAGCAAATGCCGCAGAAATTTATAATAAAGACGGCAATAAAGTAGATGTTTACGGTAAAGTAGACGGTCTGCATTATTTTTCTGACAACCAGAATGCCGATGGCGATCAAACCTATGTGCGTTTTGGTTTTAAAGGCGAAACTCAGATTTCCGACCAGCTGACCGGTTACGGCCAGTGGGAATATAACGTTCAGGCAAATACCACTGAAGCCCAGGGCTCTAATGCCTGGACCCGTCTGGCCTTTGCCGGTATTAAATTCGGCAACTATGGCTCCTTCGATTATGGCCGTAACTATGGCGTGCTGTACGACGTTGAAGGCTGGACCGATATGCTGCCAGAATTTGGCGGTGATTCTTACACCACCACTGACAACTTCATGACCGGTCGCGCAAACGGCGTGGCAACCCTGCGTAATACCGATTTCTTCGGTCTGGTAGACGGTCTGAACCTGGCGCTGCAATACCAGGGTAACAACGAATCCGGCAACAATAACCAGGAAGGCACCAATAACGGCCGCGACCTGCGTAACGAAAACGGTGACGGTGTCGGCATTTCCACCACCTGGGATTCCGGTATGGGCTTCAGCCTGGGTGCGGCTTACAGCTCTTCTGACCGTACCAACGATCAGGTAGACGCTGGCGGTAAAGTGGCAGGCGGCGAGAACGCGGATGCGTGGACCCTGGGTACGAAATACGATGCCAACAACCTGTACCTGGCAGCGATGTATTCCGAAACCCGCAACATGACGCCATACGGCGATGCTGGCGTGGCGAACGAAACCCAGAACTTCGAAATGACGGCGCAGTATCAGTTTGACTTCGGTCTGCGTCCGTCTCTGTCCTTCCTGATGTCCAAAGGCCGCGATCTTGATGGCAACGCGGACAGCAGCAAAGACCTGGTGAAATACGCAGAAGTGGGCGCAACCTACTACTTCAACAAAAACTTCTCCACCTACGCTGATTACAAAATCAACCTGCTGGACGAAGACGACAGCTTCTACGCGAACAATGACATCGCGACCGATGACATCGTAGCGCTGGGTATGGTTTACCAGTTCTAATCCCGCTGGCCCGCTGGCAACGGCGGGCTATTTCCTCCTTCTGTTTTATTATTAGTTGCGTGAATGCCCCGGCGTGATAGATGATATCCTCATAATTGATAAGTTGTAGAGGATGCGCGTCATGGAACATCATCCCGTTAAATCATCCAGAATTGCTTCCATTGCTTATGATGATAAAACGGCCACTCTGGAAATCTGTTTTCGCGATAGTGGAACATTTCAATATCGCGGCGTTCCGGCACGTATTTTTCGTGATTTTCTCAGCGTAGTCTCTAAGGGCCGGTTTTTCGATGGGGTGATCAAAGGCAAATATCCAGAGCGAAAACTCAACGGGCGTTAATACAGACATAACTTTACCCTCCTTTATTGTGCCTTTAGTCTGGCCTTTGACTAAACTTTAAGCAGGTACACAAGAGGAGAGGATTATGAGCAGAACAATTCTTGTCCCCATAGATGTCTCTGAATCAGATTTAGCGCAACGCGTTATTTCTCACGTCGAATTACAGGCGAGTCAGGACGATGCCAGCGTTCATTTCCTGACCGTGGTGCCCACTTTCCCTTATTACGCTTCGCTGGGGATGGCCCAGTCAACCCAGGTGCCTTCGCTGGATGAACTTCAGCAGGAAGCACTCAGTAAACTCCACGAGATAGTGACCCGCTTTAACCTTCCTGAAGATCGCAAGCAGACGCATATTGCGGAAGGCTCGCCAAAAGATAAGATCCTCGATCTGGCGAAAACGCTTTCTGCCGATCTGATTATTCTCGCCTCCCACCGCCCCGATATGTCCACCTGGCTGCTTGGCTCCAATGCTGCCGCCGTGGTGCGTCACGCCGAGTGTTCGGTACTGGTAGTACGTTAATGCTTTCAGGCCCGCAGCGATCCTGCGGGCTTTTTACTTATTTTGGGGTAGAGACATTCCAGCTCATCGTTATATAATGGTTTATATAGCGAGATTTGAGGTGTCCATGAGCAATCAGTTTGGTACGGGGATCGTTGATGGCCTGAAGGGTCAGCATCCGCGTAAAATCGCCGATTTCAGCCTTCAGCAGAGTGATTACAAGCGCGGTTATATCATCGGCTACTGCCATCAGTTGCAGGAGCAAAGCGGCGAACGCGATCTCGCCGCGTGGCAGGCCGGGGTGTTAACGCGCCAGTATCAGCTGGATAAAGTCATTATGATGGAGTTTTTTACCGAATTCGGCTCCGATGAAAATCTGCATTACTTCCGGCAGGGATACCAGGAAACCCTTAGCGCGACCCGTTATCCGGCGATGCGCGGTTAATCCCCGCCCCTTTATTCTGGTTCCTGATAATTTATCCTTTCAAGCCGCTGGCATTCGTCGCCGTAATCCGTACCATACACGCCATAGATAGCCGGGCTGGTTACCGGCTGCGCCTTCAATCATTGAGTAGCGATTAGATGAGTCAGAATCAGGACGTAAGTAAGAAAGAACAGTACAACTTAAACAAGCAGCGATAATGATATCAAGTTATTGATTTTATATTAACTCTAATAAAAACAAACACTTAAATCGTTACATTATCTTCATTAAGCCACACCAACCAACATTTTAACTGCCCTATTTCATGTCCCGGGTGGGTTTTTCAGTCCGGTTTGCCCCATTTATGCCCCAGGGCATCTCAGAACAAACATTTACACGGTTAGTCTAAGAGGAGGCACCTCTCGCTTTATATACCAGCCTGTTTGGTGCCCTGTCCGGAAAAATACAGCGTTCCTCGCCCTGCTTGTTCAGCGAGCAAACAATAGGCTTCAGCCTGTCGCAGGCTACTCAGGTGTGATGGTAAAAACAGCTTGTCTGCGATATGCCAGAAACGTACGCTCATCTATAACCTATGTAAATCAACCGGGAGCAGACTACTACACGTACATTATTATTGTTTATGGGCGCATTAGCGGTTCAATACCGATCCACTTTAATGTCGGTTGATAGCAAAGTTTAAGCGGGGGTACAGTGACTTTCTGTCCTGCAACTTCCAGCTCGCCGAGATGTATTGACCAATGGGTGTTCGCATATTTGTTATAAATTTTAAAAACAACATACGCTGAACCATAGTCGTCATTATTAGTAATTCTGGGTACATTGCGGTGCACCTCATCACTATTGATGTCATAAGGTGAAGGTCTGGCAAACTCCATATTATCCTCTGGAAAATCATAAGGGAATGATCGGGTTCCAAGAAAAACTTCTGGCCGGGCGCTACGGTGTTTCCCATCACCCAGATCGATATAAGCCTGGCGAGTATCAAGTATGACAGGAAGAGGTGGCAGCCCCTTGCTTCCTGGGTGCGAAAGTCGCTGGCGACCTTTGTTATAGGCAATTAATTGAACATAGAACTCTGGTTCCGCTTCGGGTCCTTGAACATGGGGAATAGTAAAGTGTCCACGCTTTTCAGGCATATATCTACCCGGGATCGCATGATCGTAGAGATAGGTTTCAAGAAAGATTTCTTGCTTCCCACCAGGGCTATCAACGCTGAATGTATGTTCGCTTTCGCAAAGATCGATATAGCCAGGCCTTTCCCTGGGATAAGGAACACACCCACCCAGTAGCGTAACGATAAGCGTGACAGCCCAGCACCATTTAAGTTGTCTGGTCAATGACATAACAAAATCCCTAAGTAAATCATCGTATGAGGATAGCTTAAATTAATATCGCTTACGTCTTCAACCTACTAATTCTAATCATCCCCTTCTAATCATACCCGCCTTTGAGTCCCGTTTTCCTGTATCAATGAACCCTCCCCATATTACGCAGGATCCAGAACCTGTTTTCGCTAAAGTCAGGCGTCTTATCAACGAAATCAAGCTGGTAACATTCTATCCATTTGTTCGCTTCCGCTTGCGTAAAATGCCAGTTTCTTATCCGCAATTCGCGGATAAAATCGTCAGAGCGCAACCATAAAATCCTTTTGGTTTTTTCATAACGGCAACTCTGAACGCGCTGTCAATCTCATATCTGCGAGGCATTATTATTCTCCTCTTCTTATTGCTGTGCATATATACAGTAATTTTTAAACAAAAGTAGATCACTATGGCGGCGGCTATTAATTCGCAGCGCGTTACTAAGTTATCTTAAAAACAGTGGGTGGGGAGGTGTGGAAATTACTGAGAAACCAGTTTAGCTTTCAAATCGTTAACTGTTTTTTGCAGGTCAGTGATCATCTCCTGCTGCGCCTGCATCGCCAGCGTCATTTTTGCCAGCATCGCAACTGTGTCCAGGCTGTAGGCTTTCAGCGGATCCAGTTCCTCCCCTTCTTTCAGCACTTTACCCTCAACACATTCAGGACTGACCTCAATCAGGTCGTTGTCTATCCTGTGTCGTAAATGGAAGCGTTAATGTAAAAGCAGTCTCTGAATTCGAATGAAGTTCCGACGTCAGAGCCAGACTGATAATCCTGAATGGGCAAAAGTGTTAATTTTGACCCCCAGGCTTTAAAAGCCCAGTCGAAAAATATATAAACTGGTGGTGTTACCGGTGAATAATACTCGGTGCTGTGTTTAATGAACTGAGGCATGGAAGCGACGAGGAAGCCCACGTCTTTTTCCTGATACGATGAATCAATGTTAGTTTGGTAGCAGCGAGTAACAAACCCGCCAGATATCATTCTAAATAGAGCCATCCCTGCCCCGAGCGGGTGATAAAACCTTATCTGAAGTAAACGATACATCGTTAATCGTTAATCGTTAATCGTTAATCGTTAATCGTTAATCGTTAATCGTGGGGATTTCAACACCTCAGCTGAATGGTTACCATACGTATGGTACAGTATGCCAAAAATGAAAATGCTAAAAAGCTATGTAAGCCATAACTATAAGGTATTTATCATTTTATAGCTTACATAACTGCTTGAATGATTGAAGGGTTTGAAAGCTAATTACGATCTTCTTTTGCTGAGATAATCCAGGCTAACCAGTAAAGCCCCACACCCACGACAAAGACCAGGATTGGTGCGATGATGCGCATTGCCCCCTCATTCGCAAATATTGCGATAAAAATGCCAATCACTACGCCGCTAATGACTAACGCGCCGGATATCTCAGAAAGCACTTTTCTGATCAGCCTAAAGATTCTCAATTGCACGCAAAACCTCCTCGCTTTTTGAGGGATTTTTACGAAGAGTTTCACTAAGTTCAATAAAATTAGCTAGTGGCTCTTCAAAGAGAAAGTAAAGCATATCGTAGTCAAGAAGGTAAAGTTTAGACCATAGCTCGGGGTTTTCATACCTCAAACGTCGGGAGGCTGTAGCAGCACGTTCAAGCTGGTCAATAGCTTTCAGAATTTCTGCCTGTGTCGGTGCTGCCAGCGCACGGCGAACGGGCGGGACAGGCTTGCCGCCAGCAACCCGTTTTTCCCACGTATGCAGGATGTTGGCAGCTTCCCGTTCCAGCTCCTGGCAGCTGAGCTGGCCTTCGGTGCTGCGGTGGCGCAGTTCGATGCAAATGTGGTACAGCAGGGTTTCCGCCACGGACAGTGCTCGCTGGTGGGATAGCGGAATACTCGTTTTTGCCACTCCCAGTATTCAGCCATAACATCGGCAACACCGATGCCCAGCGGCCCTCTTCCCTCCCGGCACCACGCCACGAACTGTGTTCGCCCCGCCCAAAACAGATGCTGGATTTCGGACAATAAACTTACTGCAGCCAGCCATGGACGTACTGATATCCCAGCGTGAACTTACTGCGCTATTCCCCAAAACTGAAATCACGTATTACCATCGTGAATATGGGCTGACTGAACAGCAAAATGTACATTTCGTTTTTATGCCAGGGATGTTGAATGAGATCCAGAAACCCTACTACTCGCTGGGCAGTATTGGGCGCCGATGGAACGCTGCGGTAAAACGTGCTGGCATTCGTCGCCGCAATCCGTACCATACACGGCACACTTTCGCGTGCTGGTTATTGTCAGCAGGCGCTAACCCGTCTTTTATTGCTAATCCGATGGGGCACGAAAATGCGCAGATGGTGTATGAAATCTATGCAACATGGATAGAAGAAATGAACAGCGAACAGGTGGCAATGCTGAATACGAAGCTGGCGCTTTAAAAGCATTTTGCCCCACTGGTGCCCCAATTGATATTTGAGTAAAGAATAAATGCAATCTAATCAAGATATTACAAAGAAAGAACAGTACAACTTAAACAAGCTGCAAAAGCGCTTGCGCCGTAACGTGGGCGAAGCCATTGCTGATTTCAATATGATTGAAGAAGGCGATCGCATTATGGTGTGCCTGTCCGGAGGCAAGGACAGCTACACCATGCTGGAGATCCTGCGTAATCTTCAGCAAAGCGCGCCGGTGAATTTCTCGCTGGTGGCGGTGAATCTCGATCAGAAACAGCCTGGCTTCCCGGAACATATTTTGCCGGAGTATCTGCAACAGCTGGGCGTTGAGTACAAAATTGTCGAAGAAAATACTTACGGGATTGTAAAAGAGAAGATCCCGGAAGGTAAAACGACCTGTTCACTGTGCTCGCGCCTGCGTCGCGGTATTTTGTACCGCACGGCGACCGAGCTGGGGGCAACCAAAATCGCGCTGGGCCATCATCGCGATGATATTCTGCAAACCCTGTTCCTCAACATGTTCTACGGCGGAAAAATGAAAGGGATGCCGCCGAAGCTGATGAGCGATGACGGTAAGCACATTGTGATCCGCCCGCTGGCCTACTGCCGCGAGAAAGATATCGTGCGTTTCTCGGAGGCGAAAGGCTTCCCGATTATTCCGTGCAACCTGTGCGGCTCGCAGCCAAATCTGCAACGCCAGGTGATTGCCGATATGCTCCGCGACTGGGACAAACGCTATCCGGGACGCATCGAAACCATGTTCAGCGCAATGCAGAACGTGGTTCCTTCGCACCTGAGCGACACTAACCTTTTCGATTTCAAAGGTATCCACCACGGTTCAGCAGTGGTAGACGGTGGCGATTTGGCGTTTGACCGCGAAGAGATCCCGCTGCAACCTGCGGGCTGGCAGCCGGAAGAAGATACGCCACTGGATGAACTGCGTCTGAACGTCGTTGAAGTGAAGTGATTGATTGCGCTCAGGCAGGAATGCCTGAGCGCCGGACGTTTATTTCAGTAAGCGCACGCGAACGGATTTGCCTTTAATTTTGCCATTCTGCAACTGTTTCCACGCCTGACGCGCCACGTTCTCGCGCACCGCCACATAAACGTGCGCCGGGTGAACGTCAATCTTGCCGATGTCTGCGCCGGTCAGTCCCATGTCTCCGGTCAGCGCGCCCAGCACGTCCCCTGCCCGCATTTTGGCTTTTTTGCCGCCGTCAATGCACAGCGTCACCATTTCCGCCTCCAGCGGCACGATCGCCACGCCCGATGGTCCGTTCAGCCAGCTGAGGCGGAGATTCAGCATTTCAGAAAGAATATTCGCCCGCTGGGCTTCTTCCGGGGCGCAGAGGCTGATCGCCAGCCCGCTGTTACCCGCGCGCGCGGTGCGACCAATACGGTGGACGTGAACTTCCGGGTCCCAGGCCAGTTCGTAGTTGATCACCAGCTCAAGCGATTTAATATCCAGCCCGCGCGCCGCCACATCGGTGGCGACCAGCACCCGCGCACTGCCATTGGCAAAACGCACCAGCGTTTGGTCGCGGTCGCGCTGTTCGAGATCGCCGTGCAGCGCCAGGGTGCTCTGTCCGGATTCATTCAGCGCATCACACACTGCCTGACAATCTTTTTTGGTATTACAGAACACCACGCACGACGCCGGGCGATGCTGGCTAAGCAGCTTTTGCAGCAGCGTGATCTTGCCATTGCGGGAGACTTCAAAGAATTGTTGCTCTACGGCAGGCAGCGCATCCACGCTGTCAATTTCAATGGTCACCGGATCGCGCTGAACCCGACCGCTGATGGCGGCAATCGCCTCCGGCCAGGTGGCGGAGAACAGCAGCGTCTGGCGGGCGGCGGGCGCGTGACGGATCACCTCGTCAATGGCATCGCTGAAACCCATATCCAGCATTCTGTCCGCTTCATCCATCACCAGCGTTTGCAACTGGTCGAGGGTGACGGTGTTTTTTTGCAGGTGATCGAGCAAACGGCCTGGGGTGGCAACAATAATGTGCGGCGCATGCTGGAGCGAATCGCGCTGCGCGCCAAAAGGCTGGCCGCCGCAAAGGGTGAGAATTTTGATATTCGGCATAAAGCGCGCCAGTCGACGCAGTTCACCGGCCACCTGATCCGCCAGTTCGCGGGTCGGACACAGCACCAGCGACTGCGTCTGGAAGCGGCTGGCATCAATGTGTTGCAGCAGCCCCAGTCCGAACGCCGCCGTTTTTCCGCTGCCGGTTTTGGCCTGCACTCTGACATCTTTGCCGTCAAGGATCGCGGGCAACGCCGCCGCCTGAACCGGCGTCATGGAAAGATAGCCCAGCTCGTTGAGGTTATCGAGCTGGGCGGCAGGCAAAACATTCAGCGTAGAAAAAGCGGTCACAATCTTATCTCATTTTAAAAGAGGCATTCAGCAGGCGCGTATCCTCGCAGATCTGCGGCTCTGATGCGACAATTTAATCGGTACTTCATCCGGCGGCGGGTCCGGCATCGGTTGCGGACGTGGGATTGGATCGGGAACGGGTACAGGATCGGTAGGCACCGGGTCGGATTGCCACGACGGGGTAAGAAATAACAGCGCGAGACTCGACATTTTTGACTCCTCGGTTACGGAACACCTCTTTAAGGGTAGATGCTGGCGCGCAGGAGGCAAAAAAAAGCCGACTAATCTAAGTCGGCGTCGTACGAATCAATTGTGCTATGCAGTAATTCAAAAAAGGAAGTAAGACAATATGGAGCGCAACGCCCATCGCTTGACGTTGCATTCACCTGCGAGAGTCATATTGCACTGAATGGGTAGCGGCTTTATTGACCTCGCTCAATTAAAATGGCGTTTTTATGTTCAATTTATGTTAAAAAAGTTAAAATTTACAGCCATTTACTGCGATGTAACCACCAGGTAACACCGCCAATTAAGATAACTAACATGATGCAAAAGGTGGCGAAACCATAGTGCCAGTTGCCGCCAGGAATACCGCCGAGATTGACCCCAAACAGGCCGGTCAAAAAGGTGCTCGGCAGAAAAACCATTGCCATCAAAGACATGGTGTAGGTTCTGCGCGACAGCGATTCCTGGGTGATTTGTGTAATCTCATCGGTCATCACCGCCGTGCGCGAGATACAGGCATCGATTTCATCCAGTCCGCGTCCCAGCCGTTCGGCAATATCCTGCATTCGCCGCCGCTGATCGTCGTTCATCCACGGAAATCTTTCACTGGCAAGGCGGGCAAACACATCGCGCTGCGGAGCCATATAGCGGCGCATCACTATAAGCTGCTTGCGCAGCAGTGCCAGAAAACCGCGCGGCGGAATTTGCTGGTCGAGGAGGTTATCTTCCAGATCGATAATCCGGTCGTGCAACTGCTCAATAAACTCGCTGGCATGTTCGGTCAGGGCATCGCAGACGTCCACCAGCCAGCCGCCACAATCGGTGGGGCCGGTGCCCTCCTGTAAATCGCTGACCACATCATCCAGCGCCAGCACCTTGCGCTGACGCGTTGAAACGATCATCCGCTCGTTCATATAAAGACGCATGGCCACCAGTTGATCGGGACGCTCATCGTTGCTGCCGTTAATGCAGCGCAGAGTGATGAGCGTCCCCTCACCTAAGCGACTCACTCGCGGGCGCATACTTTCGCCCGCCAGCGCGTCACGCACGTTGTTGGGCAGCAGCGGCGTGGTGGATAACCACTGTGCGCTGTCGGGATGGGTATAATTAAGATGCAGCCAGCAAGGGTGCTGCTCATCAATAGTATCGCCATTTTGCAGCGGTTTTACCCCGCCCTTACCGTCGAGTTGCCAGGCAAATACCGCATCCGGTACATTGACATCCGATCCCTTTAAGACGTCCACAGCGCCTCCTAAATTCGTCTCAGTTGCAGTTAGTCTAGCCATGTGTGGCGGTTAAGCAACTGTATGCGAAGGCATATTCTGCGGGTAAAGTCTTAAAATGAGTGCCGGTAATGGGATGTCAGGCTTACCACGGCAGCGCTGCTTTCTTGCTGTTCATTAAGGCGAAAATCGCGGGTGCGCGCCTGCAAATCGACCACCTGACGCTGAAGCACCTCGGACGATCCGGCCAGTTCCTCGACTACGCCGACATTACTTTGGGTCACTTTTTCCAGTTCACTGAGCGCCTGGGTGATCTGCCTGATGCCCTGCTCCTGCTGGCTGGTAGAAACCGCGATTTGCTCCACCAGATCGCTAAGCACGCTCGCACTGGCGACGATTTCCTGCATGTTGCTCTCCGCCTCGCCAACAATGGCCGATCCCTGACTGACATTCTCGCTGGTCACACCGATCAGGCTTTTAATATTTTTCGCGGCTTCAGCGCTACGGTGCGCCAAATTTCTGACCTCTCCGGCCACCACCGCAAATCCTTTTCCATGCTCCCCTGCGCGTGCCGCTTCCACGGCAGCATTGAGGGCGAGGATATTCGTCTGGAAGGCGATGCCATCAATCAGAGTGATAATTTCGCCCATTTGCCTGGCGCAGTCGGTAATTGATTGCATATTGGTGGCGACACCCGTCATTAATTTCCCACCCCGGCGCGCACATTCACTAGCCTGATTCGCCCGCTGGCTCGCCAGCCGCGTATTTTCGGCATTATTCTGGGTGCCTGCCGCAATTTGCTCCATGCTGGCAGACGTTTCAATAAGTGACGCGGACTGCTGCTCGGTTTTGACCGATAATTCCGCGCTGCGGGCCGCCAGTTGCTCCGATAAGTTCATTGCGGTAAGCGAAGAGCGACGGATCTCTGCGACCAGCGACGATATACTCGCGGAAAGGCTGTTGATGCCGGGGATTAACCGTCCGGCGCAGTTGTTGCCAAATTCAGGAATAGAAACCGATAGATTTCCGCCAGTTACTTCCTCAATGCTGTGTTTCACGGTGTTGATCGGCGAAACCAGATAGCGGGTCAGATACGTCCACAGTAAAAAACAGGCGGTTAACCAGAATATATTTAATAACATTAATAAAAAGAGATCGCGGGATATTAACGCAACCACACCATCAACGATGATAAAAAGAGTAACGAGGAATAGCAGAATAAAAGTTCGCACACTGACATTTTTTATCATGATCAGACTCGCTGGGATACCAGACAATGGTAATAAGGTTATAGCACCGTCGAAATTAACTTTCACTACTATTTAGCACGCCAACATTGTTTGCAGTAAAACAAGATAAATTTCACTTAGGTTGAAATTTAGCAGATGTAGTCCATCGCCCGGCAGAATGAAACTCCGCCATCTGATATAACATCCGCAGGTCATAGTCAGGATATATTATATAATAACCCCACATTTAATTATATGTCGGGACAATTACGCTGCCAGCGCGCTATTTCTTACTTTTAAATAAGTCGCTGCGGGAAGCGGGTTTTAAATACGTCCCAACCGTCGCTAAGCCGTTGGTAAACGGCGGAAAAATATTTTTTTGGCGGCGATTGATTCATTAGCTAAATACTCAATTTTACTGCTAAATTATAGCTATCGCGTTTACACAGTGGATTGCATTGATGGTGCTCGTTACATGGGACCCGATTTTGATCGGCGTCTCCTTCATTGTCGCTTTCATTGCGTCCTTCGTGGCGCTGGACTGCGCCGCCAAAATTACCTCCTCGGCACGGAAAATCGCTTTTTTCTGGCGCGTTTCTGCGGGTGCCACGCTGGGCATCGGCATCTGGTCAATGCATTTTATCGGTATGCTGGCGATGAAAATGACCATGCCGGTGTATTACGATTTTTCGCTCACCCTCATTTCTCTGCTGGTCGCCGTCATTTGTGCCATTGCTGCTATCAATATTGCGGCGTCAGGCAACACCCTGGCTCCCAAACGATGGCTGCTGGCGAGCGCAATTCTTAGCGCGGGTGTGATAACCATGCATTATACCGGCATGTCGGCGCTGTTAATGCCAGGGACGATTAGCTGGAGCAAAACGCTTATTGTGCTGTCCATTCTCGTCGCCCTGCTGGCTTCCGGTAGCGCCCTGTGGCTGGCCTTCAGCCTGCGACAGCGCAATAAACAGGCGCTGAGCAACCGGATTGCTGCCGCTGGCGTGATGGGAATGGCGGTGGCCGCCGTTCACTATATCGGCATGGCAGCGGCCACTTTCAGCGGGCATGGCGAGAGTCTTGCCGGGGGAATGAGCGAGCAGGGGCTGGCTTTCTGGGTTTCGGCAACCACTCTGCTGCTGCTTGGCATGATGCTGTTCTTCTCGATGATTGATTCCCAGGTCCGCACCACGCGGCTGGCAGAAAATCTTCAGCAACTCAATCTGCAACTGGAGCGGCAGTCGCGCTACGATGCGTTAACCGGGCTGGCAAACCGTATCCAGATGGAAGTCCGGCTGGAGGAGTGCCTGCAAAGAGCACAGCAAATTCGCTCCACTTTCGCGCTGATCGTGATGGATATCGATCGTTTCCGTCAGGTTAACGATACGCTCGGTCACGCGGCGGGCGACCGTCTGCTGATGGCAGCCGCCAACCGGCTGAGCGCACGCCTGAATCCGAAAATGCTGCTGGCGCGGCTGGGAAACGATGAGTTTATTTTGCTGGTGCCGGACACCAGCGACGCGGAAATTGCCGAACTGACAGCGGGCATCGTCGAAGCCGTGCGGCGCCCTATTTATGAAGGCGGGCAGCTATTGTATATGTCGCTCAGCGCGGGGGTGGCTTTTTATCCTCGCCACGGTGAAAGCCTGCACGAGCTACGGCTCAACGCCAATTCCGCCATGACGACCATTAAGCGGCACGGGGGCAATAACTGGGCGATTTATCATCAGCAAACCATGCAGCCTGCTATCAGCATGGGGCAGGTTCAGCAGGATTTACTGGATGCGCTGGCGCTGGGGCAATTTGAACTCTGGTATCAGCCGATTTATCACACCCACACCGAACAGATCCGGGGCTTTGAAGCGCTGCTGCGCTGGCGTCACCCGGATAAAGGCATTCTGTTACCGGAGGCGTTTCTGCCCGCGCTGGAAAAAAACGGGCAAATTGTGCCGGTCGGTCACTGGATTATTGAACAAGCCTGTCGTCAGCTTCAAAGCTGGGCAACAGAAGGCCGGGATGAACTGACGTTATCCATCAGCCTGTCGGCAACCCAGTTTGCGCAGGAGGATATTCACGCGCGGGTTTGCGCGGCGCTTGAGCAACACACGGTGCCGCCGTCCAGACTGAACATTAAAATCGTCGAGTCCATCGCCCTGAATAACCCGGAGCGCAGCCTTCGCGTGCTCACCGAGTTTATGCGTTCCGGCGTCACGCTTTCGATTGATAATTTCGGCACCGGCTATGCCAATGTCATGCTGCTCAAAGAGCTTCCGGTACAGGAGTTGAAGATTAACCGTAGTCTGATCAAAGACATCCGTTTTAACGGCAAAAATATGGCGATTGTGACCAACATTATTGAAGTCGCGCACGCCATGCATATGGATGTGGTCGCCCAGGGCGTCGAAACCCCGGAACAAAAATACCTGCTGGCAAGCCTCGGCTGCGATTTAATGCAGGGCTTCTTATTCGCTCCGCCAGTTCCTGCCAACGAACTTTCGGTACTTTTCACATCGACAGCCGCGCAGCCTCTGGCGGCCTCTGATAACGGGCTCAGCGCCGCTCTGTTACCGGAAATTAAGAATCAGTAACCGACGTCAGGGCGATCAAATTCGCCCTCCTCCCTGCAAGTTGTCGTTACGCTGCTATACTCAAGTTCTGACAAAACAACAAAGTAGCGAGGATCAATATGAAAAAGGCTTTGATTATTCCCCTTAGCGTTCTGCTGGCCGCCACTGCACTTTCAGGCTGCACACGTACAAGCTACGCGATTCATACCAATGATGGTCGTACCATTATCAGTGACGGGAAACCGAAAGAATCCGAAACCGGGTTGCTGGGTTATAAAGACGCAAACGGCGTGAAGCAACAGATCAACAAATCTGAAGTTAAAAACGTGGCGGAAGTCCCCCACTAACCGTTGCAGCCCCGTCAGGGGCTGTTTTTTCTGTTCGCCCCTGCGATCCCTCCCCGCCCTTCATTAGAAACCCAATCATAAACCACGAAAATGATAAAGTTATTAATAGCGTATCTTTTTGATTCTTTTTAACTTAAATTAGCCTCTCTTGTAATGATAATGCATTTTGCATTCTCTCAGGAACATTTGGATTTCATGTTCCTGAGAGTTTTTTTACTCCCCGACCCGCTGCGTTTAGCGCTTCGCTTATCCTCCTGTTCTATTAGCAATCCCGTTGATTTTGCAGTTATTCACCGCTTAGTTATCCAGTAAATATCGTTATTAACATTTTTACATAATTACTTCCCGGCGAAAAACACCGTTTGGTCTATGCTTAAATACATCGACACAAATTCATAGTCATTAATTAGCATCATAAAGAACATTCTTAAAATCACAGGTTTACAGAACATATGTCTAATAAAGATGCTATTAATTATTCAGCAACTGAAAAAATTGAAACGTTACCCTTAGCGGAAGAACGCGTTGAGATATCAAAAAAGAAAGTGATAGATCGGCGGGTGCAAATTTCCCGTACTACGGTAACGGATGAAAAAATTGTTGAAGCAGAACTCATCCGTGAAGAAGCGGTAATTAATCGCATTGCAAAGAATGAAGTTATTCAACCTGATGCCATCCCCACCGCTCGTCAGGAAGGTGATATTTATATCATTCCGGTGATTCGAGAAGAAGTGGAAATTATTCGGCGTCAGGTTCTGGTAGAGGAGATCCACGTAAAAAAAGTGCAAACCACAGAGAGTTTTCAGGAAAGCATCTTACTGAGACGACAGGAATTAGACATTTCCACGGATGAGGAATAATCAACCCGTAACCCAGGCACGAGGAGAATTTCAGATGGCTCACGAAAAAATCGTTACCGCCTTTGAGCAACCCCAGCAGGCAGCCGCCGCGAAAGAAAAGCTCATTGCGGAAGGTATCCCGGAAAGTCATATTGATATTATTTCGGGTGAAAGATTACGCGTTGAGGATAAAGAAATCCGTCACCCCAGCTTCTGGCAGCGACTATTTGGGGACGATGTTGACGACGACTACGCCACTGAATATAACAAAGCCATTCAGCTTGGCGGCGTGCTGTTAACCGCTCGCGTCGATAAAGACGACGCCGATCGCGTCGAAGCGCTGCTTGATACCTACGCCAGTGACTACTCTTCACTGCATAGCTACAACGATCCGACCACGCATCGTGATTATCTTGGCGAAGTCGACAGCACCAGCGCCGACATTGGCGGCGTGCGTCCGGTTGATAACCCGGTCTCCGGCGTGGGCACTGGCGGTGTGACCGGCGTAACGCCACCGAATATCGGCGGCGTGCGTGCCGTTGACCCGGATACCGTCACCGCTTCAGAAAGAACCCGCGACTGGGGGAGTACCGATGAAATCACCGATACGGACGACCTGTCTGATACCCGTGATTTTGCTGAAGAACGCGATCTGACCCATACGCACGGCCTGAACGATACTAACCGTGAGTCCCTGCAACTGGCTGAAGAAGAAATCGACATCAGCAAGCGCCGGGTAAGCGATGGCCGCATTCGTCTGCGCCGTTACACCACAGAAGAAGATGTTTCCGAAGATATTTCCCTGACCGAGCAACATGCGAACGTCTTCCGTTCTGCTGTTGACGATCCGGCGTATCTGCATGACGTTGACTGGTCAGAAAAAACCATTGAAGTCGAAGAATCTCATGAAGTGCCGGTCGTGAATAAAACCGCGCATATTCGTGAAGAAGTGGGCTTAGATACTCAGACCACCCAGCGTACCGAAACGGTAAAAGATACCGTGCGTCGTCAGGATGTGGAAGTCGATAAAACGGACGCCGAACGCGATCGTTTTTCAGATGATAAGAAGTTCTAAGATTGACCCCATCGCCCCCACTCAGTGGGGGCTTTTTTTTGGCTCTTTATCAGTGCTTGATAATATACATCGTCCGGCTATAGGCGACGTCTTCCGGGTTATTAATCGGATAACCTTTCAGCCAGGGTTTGATTAAGCGCCCGTTGGTATACTGGTAAATCGGTGCAATCGGTGCCTGCTCCGCCAGAATATTTTCTGCCGCGTTATAGTCCGCATTACGCGCCGCCGCCGTGGTTTCCAGCGTGGCCTGATTGATCATCTTGTCATAGGCCGGATTATTAAAGCGCGAAATATTGCCGCTGTGCGTTGAGGTCAGCAGCGATAAAAACGTCGATGGCTCGTTATAATCCCCGACCCACGACGCGCGGATCACATCGAAATTGCCGGTGTTGCGCGAATCAATATACGTTTTCCATTCCTGATTTTGCAGTTTGACATCTACGCCCAGATTTTTCTTCCACATCGAGGCAACCGCGATGGCAATTTTCTGGTGGTTTTCCGAAGTGTTATACAGCAGCGTCAGCGTGAGCGGACGCCCCGGCCCGTATCCGGCCGCCTGCAGCAGCATTTTGGCCTGCGCGTTCAGCTCTTCCTGGCTCATCTGTTCGATTTGCAATTTCTGCGGGGTGAAGCCCGCCGTCACATCCGGCGTAAAACGCCACGCCGGTTTTTCGCCGGTGCCCAGCACTTTCTCCGTCATCAGGCGACGGTCAATGGTCATGCTGAGCGCCAGACGCACCCGCGCGTCGGCGGTCGGCCCTTTCTGGGTGTTAAAAGCGTAATAATAAGTGCCGAGCTGGGGTGGCGTATAAACCTGACCAGGAATGTCCTTAAGCAACTTTTTATACAAATTTTTCGGGAAGGATTCGGTGATATCTACGCCGCCCGCCAGATAACGTTTAGTAGCGGCAGATTCCTGGTTGATCGGAATAAAAGTGACTTTTTTAACTACCGTATTGCTGTTATCCCAGTAATGCGAATTAGGCTCGACCACCAGCTTTTCATTGACCACCCGATCTTTGAGTACGTATGCGCCGTTGCCAATAAGCTGACCGGGGCGGGTCCATTCTTTGCCACTTTCAACGTTAGCTTTTTTCACCGGATAAAACGCAAAGCTGGCGGTAAGATTGGTAAACCACGGCAGCGGTTTATCGAGCTGAACGCGCAGAGTTCGGGCATCGACGGCACTCACGCCGAGTTTATCGACCGTCGCTTTGCCATCTATAATGGCCTGCGCGTTGGTGATCCCGGCAAGCGCCGCAAACCAGGCAAACGGAGACAGCGTTTTCGGATCGACCAGACGCTGCCAGCTATAGACAAAATCCTGCGCGGTGACGGGCGTGCCGTCTGACCACTGCGCGTTATCGCGCAGCGTGAACGTCCAGACGCGGTTATCGCTGGTCTGCCATTTCGTCGCCACGCCGGGGACCATCTCCCCTTTCTCATTCTGATTCACCAGCCCTTCATACAGGTCACGGATCACCTGAATTTCCGGCAGGCCGACGGCCTTCGCCGGGTCCAGGGTGGCGGGTTCATCTTTAATATGACGCACCAGTTCTTGTTTCTCCGCCAGCACCGTGCCGGGAGGAACATCCGCCGCGAAAGAAAAAGAAGAGAGGGTGCTTAACCACAGCGCGCAGCAGGTCATTGAAACAGGATGCTTCATAAGATTCCCCAGGAGGTCAGGATAAAGTGGCTTAATTATTTGTTTTGCATGAAGGAAAAGCAAACGTCTTATGACAGAAAATTGACGGCGTCGTAAATTAATATACTGTGAGAATAAACTGATAGTATCCAGAATGAGGTGTTCGATGACTGCCACGCGTCCCCGCTCCGAACGCGGCGCATTTCCGCCCGGTACTTTGCATTATGGTCGCTCGTTGCTGGGCGCGCCCTTGCTGTGGTTTCCGGCACCGCTCGCCGATCGCGAAAGCGGGTTGATTATTGCAGGCACCCACGGTGATGAAAACGCCTCGATCGTGACCCTTTCCTGCGCCATGCGCACGCTGGCCCCGGAGTTACGGCGTCATCATGTGGTCCTGACGGTCAACCCGGATGGCTGCCAGTTGGGGCTACGCGCCAATGCCAGAGGCGTTGACCTTAACCGCAATTTTCCGGCGGCGAACTGGAAAGCTGGAGAAACCGTTTACCGCTGGAACA
Source organism: Superficieibacter sp. (assembly GCF_032071645.1). Classification (NCBI taxonomy): domain Bacteria; kingdom Pseudomonadati; phylum Pseudomonadota; class Gammaproteobacteria; order Enterobacterales; family Enterobacteriaceae; genus Superficieibacter; species Superficieibacter sp. The sequence continues at coordinate 492,049 of NZ_DAMAPU010000001.1, read as the reverse complement.
GCGCAGCGCAGGCGCGGGATGTGGTGCTGCTGACCGGGGATACGCCCGGATCGGAACCCGAAACCCAGGCGCTGTGCCAGTTAATTCAGCAGATCCACCCAGGCTGGGTGGTTTCTTTTCACGATCCGCTGGCCTGCATTGAAGATCCGGCACACTCCGCGCTGGGGGAATGGCTCGCCGACGCCTTCCGGCTTCCGCTGGTGGGTAGCGTCGGTTATGACACGCCCGGCTCGTTTGGTAGCTGGTGTGCCGATATCGGTCTGCCCTGTATTACCGCCGAATTCCCGCCGGTTTCAAACGATGAGGCCAGCGAAAAATATTTATCCGCGATGACCGGCCTGCTGCGCTGGCAGGCTCAGAGATGAAGCTCGCCGGTGGTAAAGTTCAGGGACGGTTCGACATCAACCGCAAGCCAGGTCGGGCCATCGAGGTCGGCAAAACGCACGTTATCCACCAGCGGTAGCGCCGCAGCAATCGCGCGGGAGGTGCAGAGCATACAACCCAGCATCAGCGCAAACCCCTGCGCCTGCGCGTCTTTCGCCAGCGCCAGCGCCTCGGTCAGACCGCCGGTTTTATCGAGCTTGATATTGATCATGTCGTAACGCCCGCGCAGCGCGCGCAGGCTGGCGCGGGTGTGGCAACTTTCATCAGCGCAAATCGGCAGCGGATGAATAAAATTACCGAGCGATTCATCTTCCCCGACCGGCAGCGGCTGCTCCAGCATCGCCACATTCAGATCGGCCAGCAGCTGACAGCGCGCCGCCAGTCCTTCACTGACCCAGGATTCATTGGCATCCACGATGAGCGTGGCGTCCGGGACGGCGGCGCGAATAGCCACAATGCGTTCGCTGATGAGATGATTATCCATTTTGATTTTCAGCAGCCGCGCGCCCTTTTGCCACAGCGTCGAGGCGCTGGCGGCCATCTGTTCCGGGGTGCCGATCACCACGGTCTGCGCGGTAGTAATGGTTTGATGCGCGGGCACCAGGCGCGCGCCCGCCCTGCGCCGCGCCAGATCCCACAGCGCGCAGTCCACGGCGTTACGCGCCGCGCCCGCTGGCAGCAACTGCTGAAGTTGTTCGATGCTGGCTCCGGCTTCTAATGCGTCATTGATGGTCATAATTTGCGCCATCACCGAATCAATACTCTCGCCATAGCGCGGGTACGGCGTACATTCACCCACGCCTTTTACGCCATCTTCTTCAATTTCGACAACCACCACTTTAGCTTCGCTACGGCTGCCTCGGGCAATCACAAATGGCGTATGAAGCGGCCAGGCTTCCTCATAAACTCTCAGGCTTCTCATTGCAGATCCTCGTGTGCCAGGCGCTAAAAGCGATTGCTGTGTTAACACATGTTGTCTTACACTAGCGACGGCGTTAATTATATGTAAACAGGAAGAAAATCATGTCACAACTCGTGCATTTCCAGGGCAATCCGGTCGCCGTTTCCGGCGCTATCCCGCAGGCAGGTACGGCCGCGCAGCCCTTTACACTGGTCGCAAAAGATCTCTCCGACGTCACACTGAGTCAGTACGCAGGCAAACGCAAAGTGCTGAATATTTTCCCCAGCATTGATACCGGCGTTTGTGCCGCCTCTGTGCGTAAGTTTAACCAACTTGCCACAGAAGTGGAGAACACCGTCGTGCTTTGTATCTCGGCCGATCTGCCGTTCGCCCATTCCCGCTTTTGTGGCGCAGAAGGTCTGAGCAACGTCATCACCCTTTCCACGCTGCGCAATCCAGAATTTCTGGAAACCTACGGCGTAGGCATTGCGGAAGGCGCGCTGAAGGGGCTTTCTGCCCGCGCGGTGATTGTTATTGATGAAAATGACAAGGTCGTATTTAGCCAGCTGGTGAATGAAATCACCAATGAACCTGACTACACCGCCGCGCTGGAATCCCTGAAAGCGTAACGGACAGGCCCGGCATCGCAAGGTGCCGGGCCTGTATTCACTTACTCTTCGCCCTTCTTCTGACTTAAACCATATTCACGCAGCTTATTGGCAATCGCCGTATGGGAAACGCCGAGTCGTTTCGCCAGTTTACGCGTGCTGGGATAGTTACGATAAAGTTGGATCAGCACCGAACGCTCAAAGCGGCTGGTAATATCGTCCAGCGAACCTTCCATCGCCTCTTCGCCCGGTGCAACCGTGTCGACATCGTTGTCAGGCAGTAAAATGTCCTGCGCTCGTAGCTCGTAGCCCTCAAGCTGCGTCAGCGCGCGGTAGACGGCATTTTTCAACTGGCGCACGTTACCGGGCCAGGCATAGCGGGTCAGCACACCGTTAACATCCGAGGCCAGCTTAGGCCGCGAGATGCCCTGCTCGTCGGCAAAGCGGGCGACAAACAGCTCGGTCAACGGCATGATGTCCGGGGTCCGCTCGCGCAGCGGCGGCAGGTTGAGAGTCAGCACATTGAGGCGGTAATATAAATCCTCGCGGAACAGCCCTTTTTGTACCAGCTCCAGCAAATTTTTTTGGGTGGCGCAAATCACCCGCACATCGACGTGGATTTCATGGTCCTCACCCACCCGACGGAACGTGCCGTCGTTGAGGAAGCGCAGCAGCTTGACCTGCATTCGCGGCGACATTTCACCAATTTCATCCAGTAACACCGACCCGCCATTGGCCTGCTCAAAGAAGCCTTTCTTACCTTCCGGGGCATGACCAAACAGTTCACTTTCGACCGCATCTTCCGGGATAGATGCGCAGTTCAGCGCCAGATAGGGTTTTGCCGCTCGGGGGCTGGACTGATGGCAGGCGTGGGCGATCAAATCTTTTCCGGTGCCGGTATCGCCAACGATCAACAGCGGCGCGGTGAGCATCGCCAGCTTGCGCGCCTGCTCCACGACGTGGCGCATTTTGGGACTCACGGCAACCACCTGACTAAAAGCGCTCACGTCCTGGGCACTGACGTTTTGCAACTGTCGCCCCATCCGCACCGTGGAACGCATAACCACCACCGCGCCGGTCAGCAGACGCTGCGCGTCTTCGCCGTCGAGATAGACCGGGGTGATCTCCAGCAGGAAATTTTGCCCGTTGACCACGACGTGCTCGGTATGGGAGTCCACCGGCTTACCTTCCAGCCAGCGCAGGAAGTTAAAATCGCCAATCAGTTGCCCAATATTGTGATTGCGCAGCCGCGCCTGATCCTGGCCGAAAAGCTGGCAGCTGGCGGGGTTCGCCAGTTCGATTTTACTTTTGGTATCCAGCGACAGCATCGGGTCCGGCATGGCTTCCAGCAATGCGCTGAGCGCCAGATGCTCGCGCTCGGAGGGCATCCACGGCACGGTGCGGACATCGGTCACGCCCGCAATACGGCGGATTTCCGCCATCAGGTTGCTGAAAGAGGCAAATTCCAGCTCGGAAAAATTAAGGTAAATACGCCCAACCGGATCGATTTCAATCCCGCGCAGGTCAATGCCGCGTAGCACCAGCAGATCGAGCAGCTCACGGGCGAGGCCAAGCCGATCTTCACAGAAAACTTCAAGACGCATGGGATTTTTCCCTGAACAGTCAACGTTACTAAGAATGATAAGCTACGCGGAGGCAATCGGGAAGATAGCTGTCAACAAATATTGACAGCTGATTGAAGAAATGAGGGATAGCGCGGAAATTTAGCGGGGTGGTTCCGGCGTTTTATTACGTTGAAGCGTCTCTTTAAGCTGACCGACCAACTGACGGCGAAAATCGCCCAGACGCGGCTTGTCATCGTCGATCCACGGCAGCGGGCGGCAAAGTTCCATCGCCTTGATACCCAGCCGGGCGGTCAGCAGACCCGCGCCAATGCCCTGGGCTGCGCGGGTTGACAGTCGGGCGGCAAGATCCTGAGACATCCAGTCCATACCGACCTCGCGCACCAGCTCGCTTGCCCCAGCAAAAGCCATGTTCAGCAGCACCAGACGAAACAGACGCAGGCGGCTGTAATAGCCCGGTTCGATGCCATACAGCGTGGCAATACGATTAATCAGCCGCAGATTGCGCCAGGCGATAAACGCCATATCCACCAGCGCCAGCGGGCTGACCGCGATCATCAGCGTCGATTCGGCGGCGGAGCGGCTAATTTCCCGCCGCGCCTGGGCGTCCAGTACCGGTTGAACCAGATGCGCATACAGGCCGACGATTTCACGATCGTTTTGTGTTTCATGGATGGCGGCGTACCAGCGCTGAAGCGCCGGGTGCGACTGGTCAATTCCCGCCTGCTGGGCCAGTTTTTCACAAAACGCGCGCCCTTTCCCGCTGCCGTGACTGTGAAGCAACTCGCGCGCTTCATCACGCTCGTGCGCGCGCTGGCGCAGACGCCAGAGCCGCCGCCACTCCTGGGCCAGCGAGCCGACGCCCGCACCGATAATCAGCGCGCCCGCCGCACAGCCGCCGAGCGCCACCCAGTCCTGCGTTTGCCAGGCATTCATCGTCCACTGCACGCCCTGTCCCACCACGCTTGCGCCAAACAGCGCCAGCCCCGCCATCACCATTTTGCGCCACAGACTGCGACGCGGACGCAGAGCCGCCTCCACGGCCGCCTCTGCCGGACCCTCGTCGGTGATAAGCTCGTCGCTGACGACCGGGGCGAATTTCTCCGCCTCAACGTGGCTGAAATGCTGGGCGGCCTTGAAAGATTCCTGCGCTTCAGCCTCCAGCGGCTCGCTGAAATCAATGCGCGGTTTAAGTGGTTCGGTCATCGTAATTTATCCCCGATTAAAAATTCCAGCGCGGCATCCAGGCGAATATGCGGCAGCGGTTTATCGACGTCCATCACCGCCGGGCGAAAATCTTCAAACTGAAAGCCCTGGCTTTGCCAGAAGGCCTGACCCGGCAGGCGGGCAGGCACTTCGCCCGGATACACCGTCAGCGGTGCGCCATCCTGTAAACGATGCCCGCGCAGGGCTGGCACCTTATTGCCATCGACGTCGATTAAACCGCCTTCCGTCGCCTGCACAGAGGCCAGCCCCAGACAGTCCATCGTTATCCCTTCAAACGCGGCGTTCTGCCACGCATCCTGAATCAGCTGTTGCAACAGCGAAACCATACTGGCGTGCTGATCGACGGTGACGTGATCCGCTTTGGTTGCGGCGAACAGCAGTTTGTCGATCACCGGCGAAAACAGCCGACGGAACAACGTGCGCTGCCCGTAATGAAAGCTCTGCATCAGTTGCGTCAGGGCCAGTCGCATATCGTTAAACGCCTGCGGACCGCTGTTAAGCGGTTGCAGGCAGTCCACCAGCACAATCTGCCGATCGAAGCGCAAAAAGTAGTCTTTATAAAAACCCTTCACCACTTTTTCGCAGTAATAATGAAAGCGTTCGCGCAGCATTCCGGCGTTGGTATGGCGACCTGCCTGCGCCAGCGTCGCTTCGCCGACGCCATCAACATCGGGCCACGGGAAAAACTGGAGCGCGGGCGCGCCCGCCATATCGCCGGGCAGCACAAAGCGCCCCGGCTGAATAAAATGCAGCCCCTGCTTTTTGCACTGGTGCAGATAGTCAGTCCAGGCAGCGGCAATTTCCGCAAGACGATTTTCATCGGCAGGCGCGAGCGGGTCCAGCCCCTGACAGCATTCGCGCCAGCGCGTGGACCACTCCGCCCGCTGGCCCTTCAGCAGCCCGGTCATCTGCCGCGACCAGCTCAGATAATCCTGCGCCAGCATCGGCAGGTCGAGCAGCCACTCGCCGGGGTAATCGACTATTTCCAGATACAGCGTTGAGGTTTCGCGAAAGTGACGCAGCAGCGAATCCTTTGAGCGAAAACGCAGCGCGAGGTTAATCTCACTGACGCCACGGGTAGCGGTGGGCCACATCGGCGGCGTGGCGTAAAGCTGGGCCAGTCCTTCATCGTAGGTAAAACGCGGTACGCCAAAATCGCGCTGCGGCACGCGCTTTACGCCCAGCAGACGCTCTTCCCGCACCGCGCTTAATAGCGTCAGACGCGCGCCCGCGTGAACGTTGAGTAATTGATTGACGACCGAGGTGATGAATGCGGTTTTCCCGCTGCGACTCAGTCCCGTGACCGCCAGCCGCAAATGACGGTCCACGCTGCGATTGACCAGCGCATTAATTTCATTCGTAAAACGTTTCATCACATCCCTCTTCCCGGCTGTCAGCCCTGAAAATAGTAAATGGGGTCAGGTTATTAATAATCAACCGCTGTTGTAATCCGGTCCATCTCCAGTAAGATAGTCATCATTGACGCTATGACGGAGCTGTCTGAAGGATGTCCCCCACTATTTATGATATAGCGCGCGTGTCCGGCGTTTCGAAATCCACTGTTTCGCGGGTGCTTAATAAGCAGACTAATATTTCTCCCGAAGCGCGGGATAAAGTATTACGGGCCATTGAACAATTAAACTATCAGCCGAATAAACTCGCCCGCGCCCTTACCTCTTCCGGCTTCGATGCCATTATGGTCATTTCAACCCGCTCAGCCAAAACGACGGCGGGTAATCCATTTTTCCAGGAAGTTCTTCACGCTATCACGGCAAAAGCAGAAGATGAAGGCTTTGACGTTATTTTACAGACGTCCCACAGTTCAGCGGATGATTTACAAAAGTGCGAAAGTAAGATCCGCCAGAAGATGATCAAAGGCATTATTATGCTCAGTTCCCCTGCCGATGAATCTTTCTTTGCCCGACTGGATCAATACGAAATTCCGGTGGTGGTCATTGGCAAAGTTGAAGGACAGTATCAACACGTTTACTCGGTCGATACCGATAATTTCCGCGATAGCGTTGCCCTCACCGATGCGTTAATCGATCGCGGGCATAAAAACATTGCCTGTCTTCATGCGCCGCTGGATCTGAATGTTTCAGTAGATCGTCTTAACGGCTATAAAAAGAGCCTGGAAAACCATCATTATTCATTGCGCGAAGAGTGGATTATAGACGGGGGTTATACGCATGAAAGCGCGCTGGACGCCGCGAGAAAATTATTAGATCAGCCGCAAATCCCCGATGCGGTTTTTGCCACCGACAGCATGAAAATTATCAGCTTATATCGTGTCGCGGCAGAGAAAAATATTGCCATTCCGCAGCAGCTGGCGGTGGTGGGCTACAGCAATGAAATGCTCTCCTACACGCTGACGCCACCGCCGGGCGGTATTGATGTGCCGACGCGCGCGCTCGGTGAGCAGGGCTGCGATCTGCTGTTTAAGCGCATCGCCGGAAAAGCCAGCCCGCAAGCGGTGATCGTCAAAACGCACATTTCACTCACCGCGTCACTGGCCTGATAAACACGTTGCCCGGCGGTTAACGCCGGGCAGTCTGCGCATCAGAACGCGTAGTTCACGCCCACGCCTGCATAGTGGAAGCGATCGCGTTCACCTTCATCGTGGTTTTGCCATTCATAGGCATATTCGAGGGACATTGACAGCCCGTTCTGGAAATCATAGGCCCAGAGTGCGCCCAGACGATTGAAGTCGTGCCCTTCGCGTTCCATATCATCCTGCCAGTCCCAGTTTGACCAGCGGTCCAGCCCGATACGGGTATACGGCGTCAGCGTGGCATTGCCTGACGAAATCGGCAGGTAGGCGCGGATCTCCTGGGTCGAAAACTCGCCGTTATTACGGCTGTCATCAAGGTTAAACCCGCGTTCAAGATAATAGTTGACGGTCAGGCCCACTGTTTCATTGAAGGTATAATTCAAACCGGTTTCGGTTTCAACGCGGCTGTCAGCATAGCCGGTAGTATTCAGATCGTTGACGAACTGATACATTGAAAACCAGCCGCTGAAACGTAAATCGTCAGCCAGTTTCACGCTCCAGTCCGGCTGTACCTTCCAGCGCTGCATATTGGCCGTGTCTTTGCCTTCATTAATATAATGATAACCATAATTACGAAAGCCGCCTGTCAGGCCAAAACTTAAATCGTCGCTGTCGATAAACTGATAATGAACTTCCAGTTCCGGGCGATCAAACCAGGTGCCGCGTTTGCCTTCACTATAATCCACCGGGCCTTCCTGATAATAGGCGACGGAAAAACGCCACGGCCCCTGCGAGGCGTTAAAATAAATAGAAGGCTCTGCCAGCCCGTCCATATCTTCGCCCTGACCTTCCACGTTTTCTATTTCATACATCGCCCCGACATTAAAATGCCAGTCGTTATTTTCCGCCGCCTGCGCGCAGGAAAACCCTGCACACATGACCAGTGCAGCACTTTTAAAGAGAACGCTCATTTTTAAAATCCTTATTAAACAGAGGTAAAAGCCGGGAATGGCTACCCGGCACCCAACGATCACTGAATGGCTATTTCGCTTTCGTTGTCAAAGAAATGGCTTTTCGCCATATCAAAATGAATATTAATATTGTCACCCGCGTGATAATCCTCGACGGCTCCGGCGCGAACCACCAGTTCGTGTCCACCAATGCTGGTATACAGCATAAATTCTGCGCCGGTTAATTCGGCCACGCTGATTTTCGCGCTGACGCAATTATCAGATTGCGATAACGGGTGAATATCTTCCGGGCGAATACCCATGACGACCGCTTTATGTTCATATCCCTGCTTATGCAGGACCGCCAGTTTATCGTCAGGAATAATAAGCTTGAGCGTTTCGGTCACAAACATATTGCCGTTAATCGCACCGCGAATAAAATTCATTGCCGGTGAGCCAATAAATCCGGCGACAAACATATTTGCAGGCTGGTTATAAACCGTTTTCGGTGCCCCAACCTGCTGCACGATCCCGTCTTTCAGAATGACGATCCGCGTAGCCATCGTCATAGCTTCGGTTTGATCGTGGGTGACGTAAATCATGGTGGTGTTCAGCTTTTGATGCAGCTTGCTGATTTCTGCCCGCATCTGCACGCGCAGTTTGGCGTCGAGGTTAGAAAGCGGTTCATCCATCAGGAATACCCCCGCCTCACGAACAATCGCCCGCCCCAGCGCTACGCGCTGACGCTGACCGCCGGACAATGCGCCAGGTTTGCGCTTCAGGTAGTCACGCAGCCCCAGCACGTTTGCCGCCCAGTTCACCCGCTCGTCGATCACCGCGCGATCGATTTTCTGCATCTTCAGACCAAACGCCATGTTGTCATAGACGGTCATGTGCGGATACAGCGCGTAGTTCTGAAAGACCATCGCAATGTTGCGCGATTTGGCAGGCACGTCGTTCATCCGCACGCCGTCAATCAGCAGTTCGCCGTCGCTAATCTCTTCCAGCCCGGCGATCATGCGCAGAGTGGTCGATTTGCCGCAGCCTGACGGACCGACGAAAACAATGAATTCTTTGTCTGCAATTTCCAGGTTGAAGTCTTTAACGACGTGAACCTGGTTGTCGTAGATTTTTTGGATATGCCGCAACGAAAGTTGTGCCATCGTGATTTCCTTATTATGCGTGGTGCCAGAATGCCGACAGGCACGACCACGTGAGTTGATCGGTGGACAAAAGTTGAAGCCCGGCGTCATGCAGATCCGCACCAATACCGATGGAGCGCATTCCACAGGCGTTGATGGCGTCGATCCCGGCCTGCGCGTCTTCTACGCCCACGCACTGCTGCGGATCAACACCCAGCCCCTCGCAGGCGGCGAGAAAGATTTCCGGGTCGGGTTTTGAACGGGCGATGCGCGAGGCATCGGCACAAAACGTCAACAGCCCGTCAATGCCCAGGGTGCGTATAATGGTGGGCGCGTTCAGCGAAACCGACGCCAGCCCGGTCGGGATCTCGCGCTGACGCAGTTCCAGCAGCAGTTCGCGAATGCCCGGCAGCACCGAGTCGGCGGTCAGCTGGCGCAAAGACTCGACGTAAATCTGATTTTTCCGCGTTGCCAGCGCGTCCCGCTCCGCGTCGTTAAACGCCGCTTCACGACCGCCATGTTGCAGGATCCGGCGCAGCGATTCGCCACGGCTAATTCCCTTCAGGCTATTGTTGAAGGTTTCATCAATGGTGATGCCGATATCGGCTGCCACCTGTCGCCAGGCGTGAAAATGCAGATGCGCGGTGTCGGTAATCACCCCATCGAGGTCAAAAATAACGGCCTGTAGTTTCATTTCCCCTCCGTGGGCGCGGTCCCATCTGTGGATAAAATAAAGTCTTTCAGTAAGAAGTCCTGCGTGCCCGTTACGCGCAGCCGGTGTCCGTTCAAATAAAACACCGCGTCAGACGCGCTGTGAACGGTCAACCGCTCCGGCGTCAGGGTGAATTGCAGCGCAACGCCCTGCCAGCTGAGCGGGAAAGCCATTTTTTGCCAGCCTGCGGGGAGGCGCGGCGCAATGTGCAGTTCACCCTGGCGCAGCGTCAGCCCGGCAAATCCCTGAATGGCGCCCAGCCAGATCGCCCCGGTCGCCGCCGCGTGGATGCCATCGTCACAGCTGTGCGGATCGTCACCGAGATCGATTTCCGTGCCTTCACACCAGAAGCGGTATGCCTGCGCCAAATCGCCACAGCGCGCAGCGACAATACCGTGAATGGCTTTGCTCAGGGAGGAGTCATGAATGGTGCGCGGTTCGTAGAACTGCAAATTGGCCAGACACTCGTCACGGGTGAAGCGATCCGCCAGCATGTAGTTCAGCATCACCACATCCGCCTGCTTGAGGATCTGCATTTCATTGACTTCAGCACGCGAATAGTCGAGCAGAATGGTTTGTTTGCCCGCCTGACGTTTGTACTTTTGCAGGTCAATCGCAGGCTTGGCGAAGAAGGTGTCGTCCTGCGCAATAACGCCGTCGCTATTGCTTTCCGGTAACCACAGCCGCTGCAAAAAGTCTTCGGCGCGAACAAAAAAGTCGGTTTCTGTCGGCGCGAAACGGCGGACAACGTGCAGCGCCTGAGCGACGTTTTCATGCGCCATATAGTTAGTAAAGGCGTTATTGTTGACGTGTTCGGTGTATTCATCGGGGCCGATAACGTCATGAATTTCCAGCCGCCCGCCGACGTCTGTTGCCCGGTCGATCCAGAAGGTCGCCGTTTCTCGCAGCAGCTCGCAGCCTTCCTGCGCCATAAAACGCTCGTCGCCGGTGGCCTGCCAGTAAGCCACCACCGCCCAGGCGATGTCAGCCACCAGATGATGTTCTGCCAGCGCCGAGGCCACTTTTTGCCGCACCCCGGTGCGAATATTGATGGCGGCAAATTCCGGCGTTTCTTCGTCGCCGCTGCGTGCGCTTTCCCATGGAAACAACGCTCCCTGCCAGCCGTTGCGCCGCGCTTTTTCGCGCGCGCCAGGCAGATTATGCCAGCGGTAGCGTAAAAGCTGCCGCGCCGTCTCTGGGGCGGTGAAGAGATGAAACGGCAGTAAAAAGACTTCCGTATCCCAGAAAACGTGGCCTTTGTAGCCTTCGCCGGTCAGCCCTTTGGCGGCGATGCTGGTGCGCTCGTCGTTTTTCGGGGTCATGATATGCAGATGGTAAAGCGCGAAATCCAGCGCTTCCTGATCGCGCGGATCGGAGGACGTCACCTGCACGCGGCTGCGTTGCCAGAAAGTGTGCCACGCTGCGACCGATGCCTGAAACAGCGGCTCATACCCTTCCGCCACGCAGGACTCCAGCGCCCGCAAGCTCTGTTCGCTGAGGGTTTGCTGGCTCATCTCGCCAGCAGGCGCGTGGCTTATCCAGCAAAGTTTAGTCAGCGTCACGCTTTGCCCGGCGGCAACGCTCAGCGAACTATTTTGCAGCAGGCGACGATTTTTGGCAGAAAAACAGCTTTGCGCTTCAGCGCTGAGGTGACAGTACGCAGAAATAGCGACGTTATCCTCGCCGTTCTGGGTGGTATACATTCCCTGTAGATAGTGCTGACCAAACACCCGGACCTGGGTTTCATCGAGATGCTGGCGTCCGCTGTTGGTTTGCGTCGCATCAATGCCGGTAACAAACGAGATGCTGGCGGAGGCATCCAGCGGCGTCAGCGTCAGCTGCATGGCAACCAGTTCGGGCTGAGCAAGAGACGCGAAGCGACGGCTTTCGATGCGAAAACGCGCCCCGTTCGCCGCCTGCCACACCAGCGCGCGGCGCAGTTCACCGGTGGCAAAATCCAGTTCGCGCTGCCAGGTTTCCGTCTTTCCGCCGGTCAGTGAGAACGGCTCGCCGTTCAGGGCAATCTGCACGCCAATAATGTCCGGCAGATTTACCAGCTCGGTCGTTTCATCATTCCCCGCCCGGTGGTACAGGCCCGCCAGATACATCCCGCGCGTCTGCATGGTGTAATCTTCTTCGTGCGTGGCGCGAATACCGAGATAGCCATTGCCTGAGGTCATTAACGACGCGTATTTATTCAGGCTGTGCACGCTAAAAGACGGTTCGATAAGCGTAGAGGCATTCATCATAATTCCACACATTTCCCTGTTTGCGCAGACTGGTACAGTGCAGCTACCAGCGTCTGAATAATTCGTCCCTGTTCAGCGTCGGCAATCATCACCGGTTCGCCCTGCACGTGACGGATGAACGCCTCCATGCTGCGAAGATGCCGCCGATCGTCTGCCTGATCACGCTGCAACAACGTGTTTAACTCGCCGCCGTCATCGTTATAAATATGCAGCGGAAACAGCGTGGCGCCGGCATCCGTACCGCAGAACGATACGTTCATGATTGACTGCTCCGGGATATTCAGCGCGAATGACGTTTCGAGGCGCAGAATACCGCCGTTATGAAATTCGACGGTGCCAAACAGCGCGTCTTCAACGGTGTACACCGACGGGTCCCATTCACCAAACTGGCCGCTGTTTTTGCGGGTGCCGATTTTCTGAAAGCTGTGGGCCGTGACCTTTTTCACCGCCGGAAAACCGAGTACGTACATCGCCGCGTCCAGCATATGAATGCCGATATCGATCAGCGGACCGCCGCCCTGTAATTCTTTATTGGTAAAGACGCCCCAGCCGGGAACGCCGCAGCGCCGTAGCGCCCGCGCGGTAGTCACGTAAATGTCGCCCAGTTGCCCGTCCATCACCTGCTGGCGGAGTAACTGGCAATCTTCAGCAAAGCGGTGATGAAAATCGTAGGCCAGCACTTTGCCCGCCCGCCGGGCGGCCTGAAACATCTCTTCCGCCTGTTCCGGGGTCATGGCTGGCGGTTTTTCACACATCACATGGCAGCCCGCCGCCAGCGCCTGTAACACATGCTCATGGTGAAACCGGTTGGGCGAACAGATACTGACGATATCCGGGCGCACCTCGCGCAGCATGGCCTGCGGATCGTCCCATGCCTGCGCCTGTCCGTATTTTTCTGCCAGCGCCTGCGCCTGGGAAAGGCGGCTGTCTGCGACAGCCACCAGTTCCAGATCGTCGCGCGTGCAGTAGTACGAAGCATGAACTTTATCCGCGACCTGCCCGGCACCAATAATGGCGACGCGCAGCGCAGAAGGTGTCTTTGTACTCTTCACGTGCAACCTCTTAGCAGTCACGCAGCCAGGCAAGAGACTGACGGTATGCGGCAGCCGGATCTTCCGCCCGCACGCGTCCTTCATACACCACATAGCCCTGATAATTGTCGCTACGCAGCTGATCGAACAGCTGTTTGAAGTTCAGCGTGCCGGAGCCTGGCTGATAGCGATGGTTGTCGGCAATGTGCACGTGACCAAGCAAATCGCGGTTATCGTGCAGCGCTTTCGCCAGATCGTCTTCTTCGATGTTCATATGGTAGAAATCACCGATGATCTGCACATGGCGGAGATCGTTTTCCACGATATAGCGGCGGGCATCGGCGAGAGTGTTGATCATATGATCCTGGTAGCGATTCAGCGGCTCCAGGTACACCACCGTGCCGGTGCGCTCGGCGACTTTATCCAGTACCCGCAGCGAATCGCTGACCACTTTGCGGTCGCCGTCAAGGCTACGCGGAGAAACCATCGGCGGCAGACGAAACGTGAACATGCCCCACGCTGCCGGGACAATAATGCCTTTGCCGCCGACTTCGCTTAGCGCTTCCAGAATGCGGGTGATCTGCTGCAAGCCGTTCTGACGACGCTCTTCGATAAAATCGCCGATCCAGCCATCATAGCCGCCGCAGGCAGTGGTGACCGGCAGGCCAGTTTCTTTGATCGCCGCTTTCACCGCCTCAATGTTTTCGACCAGCAGTTTGCCGTCAATTTCATAACCGTCGAAGCCCATTTCTTTGATATAGCGGAATTTCTCCAGAATATCGTTGGGGAAAAAAGCCTGATTCTGTGTACCGATTTTCATTTATGTTTTCCTTAACCTTAAAACGTTACGCCCATTTTGATGCTCAGATCTGGCTGGCGATCGACATACTTCATGTAGCTGTCGGCGCTGGTTTCAAACGACACAACCGGCTCAATCAGATCGTCACAATCCAGGTAGCCGTTCATCAGCAGTTCCCAGCAGGTTTCTTCAATACGTTTGCGGTTCCAGCGCGGATAATCCGGATTGGGTTCGCTACAGGCGCGGGCGAAAACGATTTTCGCGTTGTTAAAATGCGCTTCGCGACCGAGGTTAAAGCCTGCGCTGAACGGCTTGGCAAACGCCACGTAAGAGATGGTGCCGCCGTAGGCCAGCCCGCGCAGCGCTGACTGCAACGCATCCGGGTAGCCGCTGGTTTCAATGATCACGTCCGCACCCAGTTTGTCGGTGATTTTTTTAATCTCCAGACCCACGTCGGTGCCGATGGGACTCATACAGTAATCGGCCCCGTGACGACGGGCGATGTCACAGCGGTGTTCGATGGGATCGACGCCAATGACAATGGACGCGCCCGCTTTCTTCGCCAGCTGGATAGCGATCTGTCCGATGGCCCCCAGACCGATAACCACCACGAAGTCACCGACGCGCACGTTGGCATCGCGGACACCGCTCATCGCGAACTGCGCCGGGTCGTAGCACACGGCATTTTTCCACGACGCGCCTTCCGGCATTTTGCGCAATTTGTAGTTGTTGACGGCGTTCACAATCACCGTCTCGGACAGCGGGCCGTAGCAGCACACGCGATCGCCGAGGGCATAATCCGTGACGTTGTCACCTTTTTCGATGATTTCGCCCACCACCATATTACCGAGCTGGAATTTACCGAACTCAATACCCCGCGCCGCCCCTTCTTCACGCGGCATAAACATTTGCCATTCCGCGTTAAAATCTTCGTCGATAAACGGACTGGCTCCGCGAAAATCCACCACTTCGGTGCCGTGTTTCGGCGCGCCAAACATCACGCGGATTTTAACTTCGTGAGCCTCGACGGCCCGATCCTGGTACTCTACCAGCGCCGCAACGCGCGGCTCTGTTGCTACAAGCTTTTTCATTTCCATATCCTTTTAAACTGGCCGCCTTAGCCCTTAACGCCACCGGCGGTCAAACCACTTTTGATAAAACGTTCAGAAAGCGCATACATGATCACCACCGGCAATGCCGTAACCAGCGACGCCGCCATCATTCGGCCCCAGATATAATCCGGGGTGCTGAACAGCGTGTTCAGACCGACCGGCAGGGTGAAATTGCTGGCGCTGGAGAGGAAGATCGAGGCAAACAGGTAATCGTTCCACGCCACCATAAAGCAGTAGACGAAGACCGATACCAGCCCGGAAATCGCCAGCGGGACGGTGATGCGAAAGATGATTTGCAACCGATTGAGGCCATCCATCATCGCCGCTTCTTCGATCTCATCCGGGATGGTGTCGAAGTAGCTTTTCAGCATGAAGACCGCCGTCGGCAGCGTCTGGGTGACCATGGTAATGATCAGTGCCATTTCGGTGTCGTAGATCCCAAGCGCGGTGATGATTTTGAACAGCGGCACCACCAGCAGAATGCCGGAGAACATATACACCGTGTAAAAGCTGGCGTTGATGGTCATCCGGCCCTTAAAGCGCAGGCGGGACAAGGCATACGCGCCCAGCGTGCCGAGAAAGACCGCTATCACCGATGACGAAATCGACACCACCATGCTGTTGCGGAAATAATTCACAAACGGAAAAATCAGCGGGTTAAAAATGTCGATGTAATGTTCCAGCGTCCAGTGCTGCGGCAGCAGCGTCGGATGCAGGGAAATGGCTTCTTTCGCCCCTTTGAACGAGGTCATTAGCATCACGAAAAACGGAAACAGCGTGATGATAAGAAACACCGCCAGTCCGACGTAAAAGCCAATACGGGACAGGGTACGTTTATTTGTTGCCATTGAGATTTACCCGCTTCCTGGTCAGTAAAATGACCGCAAAAATAATGACGAACAGCACGACTGAGATCGCCGCCGCTTTGCCCAAATCGTTAAAGGCGAACGCGGTTTTGTAGAGATACACGCCAAGAATGTCGACTTTGGTGGTGAGCAGATACACGTCCGCAAACATGTAGAACATCCAGATGGTACGCAGCGTCACCACCGTCGCCAGCACCGGCATAATGGCGGGCAGCGTCACGATCATAAAACGCTGCCAGGCGTTAGCCCCGTCCATTTCCGCCGCTTCATACAGCGATTTATCCACGGTCTGCAATATCGCCAGAAAGGAAATAAAGGCATACGGGAAGTAACGCCAGATGGCGAACAGCACCACCAGAAAGAAGCTGCTGCCGGGATTGTCGAACCACAGCGGAGCCTGATCGTAAATATGCAGCACGTCCACGCCGAGATAATTCACAATGCCGTAGCCGTTGTTGAACATATATTTCCACGCGAATACCAGCGATATCGACGGGGTCACGTAGGACAAAATGACCAGCGAGCGCGCGGTTTTACGCAGGCGGAACTCACGATTGAAAAAGATCGCCACGCCCAGTCCCAGCGCGGTGCTGCCCAGTACTACCAGCGCGGTATACCAGACCGTCATCCACAGCGAGTGCCAGAAATTGGCATCACCAAGAATGCGGATGTAGTTATCCAGTCCGACAAACGTCGAGCTGATGCGCGGGTTAAGCGGCAAGCGTAAGAAACTGATTTCTATATTAGATATCATCGGCCAGGCGACCAGGCCACCCAGCAGCAGTAAGCTGGGGGCCAGTAGCATCATGGCAAAAGGCATATCCGAACGACCTGAAAACCACCCTTTCATACAACTTTCCATCCTGGTCATTAACGTTGTTTCACCAGATCGTCCAGCCGGGCCTGACTCTCTTTAAGCGATTGCGGTAAATCGGTTTTACCGACGGTGACGTTGTGGACCAGCGAACTGATCACCCCGGAGCCAGTGACGTCCCCCATGCGAGTGAAGTTTTTGTCCCCTACCGCGCCGAACACCTGCATATGCGGATACTGCGCGATGAGCTGCTCAGGCAAGCTGCCAAAGGCTTTGATCACGTCGTTTTCTTTCCACTGCGCGGTATCCACCACCGATTTGGTTGCCGGGAACGCCGCGCCCGGTGACATCATGACCCAGCCAGACGCGTTGTCGGCTTTTTCCATAAAGGAGACAAATTTCTCCGCCGCCGCCGTTTCTTCTTCGGACTGACCGTTGCTGATGGTCAGAGAAGTGATCGTGCCAAATACGGCCGCAGATTTTTCCGTTGGCACCATAAAGCCGAGCGTGGCCGGATCGCCTTCTTTAAACACCGCAGGCAGGATGTAGGTGGAGTAGATGGCCATCGGCGCAGAGCCGTTCATGAACGCATCTTTTATTTCCATAACGTCGTTAGAGCCGGGCATGGTGGTGACAGCCAGTTGGCGATACAGCTCCAGCGCCTGCTGCATGTCAGGCGTGTTAAGAGTGATCGCGCCGCTGGCGTCAAACACGTTGGCCTGATTTGAAAGCGCAAACTGGGAGAACGCCTGCTCGGTCATCACGCTTTCTGCCGTCGGCAGCGCGATACCGTATTTTTTCTGCGCCGGATTGCTTAACTTTTGTGCGGCATCCAGCAACTGCTGCCAGTTATGCGGTTCTTCAATGCCCGCGTTTGCCAGGACGTCTTTTTTATACCAGATGCCCTGAAGCCAGGCGCTGATCGGGACACCCGTCCATGCGGTGCCGTCTTCAGTGCGCACGATGCGCAGTACGCCGTCATAGAACTGGTCTTCCCCTACTGCCGCAATCACATTGCCAATCGCTTTACGGTCGATCAGTTGCTCTTTGTCCATGACTTTGGCGTAGTCGTGGCTGGTTTCGATCACTTCCGGCAAAGCGCCGGTGCGCGCCAGGGTAATTATTTTGGTGTTATAGGCGTCTTCTTCTACCGGCACTTGCTTAACGGTAATGCCAGGGTTTTCCTTTTCAAATTTCTCAATAAGCTGGGTAATAACCGCCTGGCGCTCCTGTTCGACAGAAGAATGCATAAATTCAATGGCGACATTGGCCTTTTCATCATCCTTGCAACCGGAAATCAGCGTGCAGGAAACCAGCGCTGCCAGCAGCGCTATTTTTGATGTTTTCATAAGGTGTTCCTTTATTGTTTTTTAATCCAGGCAACCTGCCACGGGCGCAGCGTAACCTGATTTTCCATAACAGCTTGTTGACTGATTAAATCAAATCCGCCCTGAACGTTTACTGCAACATGCTGTTCATTTTCGCTGATATTAAATAACGCCGTAATTTGTTCGCCATTATTAGCGGTACGGGTAATTAACATTACGCTGGGATTCAGCGTTGAAATAGCAAACTGGCTCTGCGGATGGAACGCTTTATTCTGCCGACGCAGCGCAATCAACTGGGACAGGCGATGATAAACCCGGCTACGCAGTGAATCCGATGTGGATAATTGCTGTTCGATGTCCAGATCATTATATTTCTGGCGGTTAATAGCGCGGTTGTATCCCAGTTTTTCGACGCCCGCATAGTCATTGCGTGAGCCGAGAATACTTTGAATATAAACCGCCGGTACGCCGGGGAAGCTGAGCAAAATCGCATGGGCGAGGACAAAGCGCGCCAGCCGCTCGTCGTCGCTGGCCTCGCGGTGGCTTAGCGCATCCATGTAGGTGACGTTAAGCTCATACGGGCTACGGCTGCCGTCCGGGTTGTTTTTCCAGTTCACCAGCGCGCCTTGCTGCTGGAGCTGCTCCACCATCTGCAATATTTCTTCTTCCGGCAAAATGCCACGCAGCGGATTCAGGCCGATGCCGTCATGCGAGGCAAGGAAGTTGAACCACGTGGTATTGTCGGAAGGTAACGTCAGCGACTGCGCCCAGCCACACAGTGCGCCAGCATCCTGACGCTGTACTGCGTGAAGCACCAGCGGCGGCAGAGAGAACTGATAAACCATGTGGGCTTCGTCCTGCCCATTGCCCAGGTAGGCAATATTGTCCCGGTGCGGAACATTAGTTTCGGTGATGATCGCAGTGCCTGGCGCGACGTCATCGGCGATGGCGCGGAACAGTTTGATTAACTGGTGGGTTTCAGGCAGATGAATACAGCTGGTGCCGGGCGTTTTCCACATAAACCCGACCGCATCCAGACGCACGTAGTCGGCGCCCTGCACCAGATAGTGCAGCAGGACATCCACCATCGCCAGCAGGACTTCCGGGCAGGCGTAGTTAAGATCGATCTGGTCTTCACTGAAGGTGGTCCAGAGATGGCGTACTGAACCATCGGCCAGGGTGAACGGTGACAGCAACGGCAGCGCACGCGGGCGCGTTACCGCCGATAAATCCGTCGCCGGGTCCATGGCAATAAAAAAGTTTTCGTAACCTGGAGCCTGCTGTAAATACCGGTTAAACCATTCGCTTTTCGCAGACATATGGTTGCAGACAAAATCGAACATTAATTTTGCCTGAGTTTTTAATTCCGCGACATCATCCCAGTCCCCGCTTTCCGGGTCCACGCGATGATAATCGATGACCGAAAATCCATCATCAGATGACCATGGATAAAAAGGAAGCAAATGGACGTGTGAAAATACGGATTTAAACCATTTATTATAAAATTGATTAAATACCGGAAGAGGTTTTGCGGCAGCGTGGTGAAACTGGTCGGCGTAGGTAATTAATACCACATCACTTTCGTCCCATGCCTGCTTACGCTGCTGCGATATTAATGAACGGGTACGATTAAGAGCATCAAATAATGTTTCCCGGTGCGCTGACGTAAATTTTTCGCCATAAACATCGGTTAACAATTTATTAATTATTTCCTTCATTTCTTTTTCCCATGGTAGCGGTCCCACGGAAAGTGAGACTACTCCAGAGGAATTTAACTGTCAATCCGTGAGCCGGTCTCTGGAGGGTCAAAAAAAGATTTTTAGTCGTCTAAAATTGTGATTTGTGAGCTAACGCAAATTTGGCGGGAAATTGTGCAAAGGTTGTTGCGGTGACCAGAACGGTCACCGGGGTTCCTGCGGTTTATTGTAACGGCGAGAGACTTTTTTCGCCGCGTGGTTCAATAGCGGCTCCAGCGCCAACGCCAGCAGCATTTTTAGCGGGCGACGGGCGACGGATTTTATCGCCCAGCCCGCCACCCCGGCGGGACCGTAGCGCAGCGCAGTCAGCAGGACCAGCTTACCGGCAATTTTCAGACCGGGTTTCATTTTGGTTCCTGCTTTTTGCCATTTCGTGTTCATCAGTACCTCGTTGTCATTAAAGCTGACGGAAGCGGCTGCGTAATGAAAAGGTATCAGACGTGACGTAGCGCTCCATGTCGCGCAGACGCTGCTCACCCGCTGCCAGTTCCTGATCCACCGCATCCAGCAATTCGCGGCTGGTGGGGGGAATATCACCCTCATTCGCCCCTTCCGGCATCGGATCGAGGACAAAGGTCAGAATGATGTAGGCCACGACCACAATAAAGAACAGGCCGAAGACCATCGCCAGCACGGTAATCAGTCGCACCAGTTTGACCGGCACGTCCAGATACTGCGCCAGCCCGGCGCACACCCCTTTCACCATTCCCTGCTGCGGGATGCGCCACAATTTTTTGTTCAAATCAATGCCGGCCATTAGCGATCCCTCCAGTTCGGGTGCTCTGCATCAAGAATAGCTTCCAGCGCCTGAATGCGCTCGCGCATCCGTTTAGCCTCGTCGGTTAACTGCACCAGATGCTGCTGCTCGTTTTGCGAAAGCGTCTGGCTACGCGAGCGATTGTTGTAGTGTAGCCACAGCCAGATCGGCAGGACAAACAACACAAATAAGGTCAGGGGTATGGCAAGAAATAGCGCGCTCATGTGTTCTCCTTACAGGGTCTGAGCGGCGGCACGCTCGGGTGCCGCCAGATTATTATTGGTTATCCTGCTTCATTC
This sequence comes from Superficieibacter sp., assembly GCF_032071645.1. NCBI lineage: Bacteria > Pseudomonadati > Pseudomonadota > Gammaproteobacteria > Enterobacterales > Enterobacteriaceae > Superficieibacter > Superficieibacter sp. Next base: position 471,039 of record NZ_DAMAPU010000001.1, on the reverse strand, counting down.
TGGCTTTCAGTGCCGCCAGCTGCTCGCTGATTTCGTCATCCGCTTTCAGCTCGGAAAACTGCTGATCCAGCGTGCGCTGTTTACCGAAATTGTGGCTTTCGGCTTCCGCTTCCATATGGTCAATACGGCGCTCAAAGGATTCAAAACGCGCCATGGCTTCGTCAATCTTACCGCTGTCAAGCTGGCGACGCACGTCGCGGGAGGAGCTTGCCGCCTGGTGACGCAGGGTCAGTGCCTGCTGGCGGGCACGGGTTTCGCTGAGTTTGTTTTCCAGCTCGCCAATCTCTTTTTTCATGCGGGTCAGCGTCTCATCCACCAGCGTGGATTCGTGCTCCAGCGTTGCAATCAGGTCGGTCAGCTTCTGTTTTTCAATCAGCGCGGCGCGGGCCAGATCGTCTTTATCTTTACGCAGCGCCAGTTCGGCTTTTTCCTGCCATTCATGCTGCTGCGCGGTGGCAAGCTCAATGCGGCGGGTCAGCTGCTTTTTCTCTGCCAGCGAACGGGCGGAGGTGGAGCGAACTTCAACCAGCGTGTCTTCCATTTCCTGAATCATCAGGCGCACCAGCTTCTGCGGATCTTCCGCTTTTTCCAGCAACGTGTTGATGTTGGCATTCACGATATCGGCAAAACGAGAAAAAATACCCATAATTAAAATCCTCACTCATGTTCATTATTCGGGCGGTGCCCTGCTGCTGGAATATTGCAACTGCCGTGCCAGTTTTATATCTTATTGATTTTAAAGATGGTGATTGCTTTTTCACCGATCGCACCATAAAGTTAAATGATGAATAACGCTAATATGTGGTGAATTTCATCATGGCTGAATACAAAGATAACCTGCTGGGCGAAGCGAATAACTTTATTGACGTGCTGGAGCAGGTTTCACGCCTCGCGCCGCTAAACAAGCCGGTGTTGATCATCGGCGAGCGCGGTACCGGGAAAGAGCTGATCGCCAGCCGCCTGCACTTCCTCTCCTCCCGCTGGCAGGGACCGTTTATTTCGCTGAACTGCGCTGCGCTGAACGAAAACCTGCTCGATTCGGAGCTGTTTGGTCATGAAGCGGGCGCGTTCACCGGGGCGCAAAAGCGTCATCCCGGACGTTTCGAACGCGCTGACGGCGGCACGCTGTTCCTTGACGAACTGGCCACCGCGCCGATGATGGTGCAGGAAAAATTATTACGGGTGATCGAATACGGTGAACTGGAGCGCGTGGGCGGCAGCCAGCCATTGCAGGTCAACGTGCGGCTGGTCTGCGCCACCAACGCCGATCTGCCAGAAATGGTGAATAAAGGCGCTTTCCGCGCCGATTTGCTGGATCGGCTGGCGTTTGATGTGGTCCAGCTTCCCCCGCTTCGCGAGCGGCAGAGCGATATCATGCTGATGGCGAACCATTTCGCGATCCAGATGTGCCGGGAAATCGGCCTGCCGCTGTTTCCGGGGTTTACGAGGCGGGCCAGCGACACGCTGCTGGCCCATCGCTGGCCCGGTAATATTCGCGAGTTAAAAAATGTGGTCGAGCGTTCAGTCTACCGCCACGGCAGCAGTGAAACGCCGCTGGATGACATTATTATCGATCCGTTCCAGCGCGACATTACCCCGTCCGCGCCGCAGGAGCCGACGCCCGACGCCCTCCCCGCGCTGCCGCTGGATCTTCGCCAGTATCAGCATCATCTTGAGCGGGATCTGCTGAATAAAAGCCTGCATCAGGCGAGGTTTAATCAAAAGCGAGCGGCTGAATTACTGGGTCTGACCTACCATCAGCTGCGCGCCCTGCTCAAAAAACATCAGATTCAGGCCGTTTAACGCCTGAACTGGCGACATTTAGCGCAATTGCCGCAGACATTTTTACGCAGCCGCCGTAAGTGCGATACACTTTGCAGATCGAATCTGAAAACCCTGAAAATTATGCGCCTGGTTTTGTCCTCTCTGGTGGCGGCAGTCGGCCTGTTTTATGGCCTGGCTCATGCCGCCCCCAAGCCCCTTGCCGATATCCGTGATAGCGGTTTTGTCTATTGCGTGAACGGGCAGGTGAGCACTTTTAATCCGCAAAAAGCGGGCAGCGGGCTGATTGTGGATACCCTCGCCGACCAGCTTTACGATCGGCTGTTGGATGTCGATCCTTATACTTACCGGCTGGTGCCTGAACTGGCTGAACGCTGGGAAGTGCTGGATAACGGCGCGACCTACCGTTTCCACCTGCGTGAAGGCGTCGCGTTTCAGACTACCGACTGGTTTAAACCAACCCGCACGCTGAATGCGGACGACGTGGTTTTCACCTTCCAGCGCATCTTTAACCGCAATCATCCCTGGCACAACGTTAACGGCAGCGCATTTCCCTACTTCGACAGCCTGCAATTTGCCGATACGGTAGAAAGCGTGCGCAAGCTGGATAACCGCACCGTCGAATTTCGCCTGACCCGCCCGGACGCCTCTTTCCTCTGGCATCTGGCCACGCACTATGCGTCGGTCATGTCGGCGGAATATGCAGCGGATCTGACGAAAGCCGACCATCAGGAACTGCTCGACCGCCAGCCGGTCGGCACCGGCCCCTATCAGCTCAATGAATATCGCGCCGGGCAGTATATTCGTTTGCAGCGTCATCCCCATTTCTGGCGCGGTGAGCCGTTGATGCCGCAGGTGGTGGTCGATCTCGGTTCCGGTGGCACCGGACGTCTTTCGCGACTGTTGACCGGAGAATGCGATGTGCTCGCCTGGCCCGCCGCCAGCCAGCTCTCTATTCTGCGCGACGATCCGCGCCTGCGGCTGACCCTGCGCCCCGGCATGAATATCGCTTATCTGGCGTTTAATACCAATAAAGCCCCGCTGAATAATCCGGCGGTGCGTCACGCGCTGGCGCTGGCGATTAACAACGAGCGGCTGATGCAGTCCATTTATTACGGCACCGCCGAAACCGCCGCGTCGATCCTGCCGCGCGCGTCGTGGGCGTATGACAGCGACGCGAAAATCACCGAGTACAATCCCGAAAAGGCGCGTCAGCAGCTTAAAGCGCTGGGACTGGAAAATCTGTCGCTTCAGCTATGGGTCCCCACCTCTTCCCAGGCCTGGAACCCCAGCCCGCTAAAAATGGCGGAGCTGATTCAGGCTGACATGGAGCATATCGGCGTGAAAGTGAATATCGTGCCGGTTGAGGGGCGTTTTCAGGAAGCGCGGCTGATGGATATGAGCCACGATCTGACCCTCGCGGGCTGGGCGACCGACAGTAATGACCCGGACAGTTTCTTCCGCCCGCTGCTCAGCTGCGCGGCGATAAATTCGCAAACCAACTACGCGCACTGGTGTAATCGCGAATTTGATACTGTCCTGCTGAAAGCGCTCTCCTCGCAGCAGCTGGCGTCGCGTATTGATGCCTACAACGAGGCGCAAAATATTCTGGCCACGCAGCTCCCGGTGTTACCGCTGGCCTCGTCGCTGCGTCTTCAGGCCTACCGTTATGATATGAAAGGGCTGGTGCTCAGTCCGTTTGGCAACGCCTCTTTTGCTGGCGTCTCGCGGGAAAAAGAAGAGGGGCAAAAACCATGATTATTTTTACCCTGCGCCGCCTGCTGCTGTTGCTGGTTACGCTGTTTTTATTGACCTTTATCGGCTTCAGCCTGAGCTATTTTACGCCCCACGCGCCGTTACAGGGCGCGTCGCTGTGGAATGCGTGGGTGTTCTGGTTCAGCGGTATTCTGCACTGGGATTTTGGCGTTTCCAGCATTAACGGGCAGCTTATTTCTGAACAGTTAAAAGAGGTGTTTCCGGCCACCATGGAGCTGTGCATTCTCGCCTTCGGCTTTGCGCTGCTGGTCGGCATTCCGGTCGGCATGCTGGCGGGGATCACCCGTAACAAATGGCAGGACAATCTGATTAGCGCGCTGGCGCTGCTGGGCTTTTCCATTCCGGTATTCTGGCTGGCGCTGCTGCTGACGCTGTTTTTCTCGCTGACCCTCGGCTGGCTACCGGTTTCTGGTCGCTTCGATCTGCTCTATGAAGTCAAAAGCGTGACCGGCTTCGCCATCATTGACGCCTGGCTGTCTGATTCGCCGTGGCGCGATGAAATGATCGTGAGCGCCCTGCGGCATATGGTTCTGCCGGTGCTGACCCTGGCGGTCGCGCCGACCACCGAGGTGATCCGCCTGATGCGCATCAGCACCATTGAAGTCTTTGACCAGAACTATATCAAAGCCGCTGCGACGCGGGGCGTGTCACGGCGCACCATTCTGCGCCGCCACGTTCTGCATAACGCCCTGCCACCGGTGATCCCGCGTCTTGGCCTGCAATTCTCCACCATGCTGACGCTGGCGATGATCACTGAAGTGGTGTTTAGCTGGCCGGGGCTGGGGCGCTGGCTGATCAACGCCATCCGCCAGCAGGACTACGCGGCGATTTCGGCAGGCGTAATGGTGATCGGCGCGCTGGTCATTATTGTTAATGTGATATCTGATATTTTGGGTGCTATGGCTAACCCTCTGAAACATAAGGAATGGTATGCCTTACGATAGCGTTTATAGCGAAAAGCGCTCGCCCGGCACGCTGCGCACCGCGTGGCGCAAATTTTATAGCGATACCACCGCCATGATCGGCCTGTACGGTTGTGGCGCACTGCTGTTGCTGTGTATTTTCGGCCACTGGTTTGCGCCCTACGGTATCAACCAGCAATTTTTAGGCTATCAACTGCTGCCGCCGTCGTGGTCACGTTATGGCGAGGTTTCCTTTTTCCTCGGCACCGACGATTTAGGCCGCGACGTGCTTAGCCGCCTGCTGAGCGGCGCAGCGCCAACGGTGGGCGGCGCGCTGTTGGTCACTTTTGCCGCCACCCTCTGCGGGATGGTGCTGGGCGTGGTAGCCGGGTCAACTCACGGCCTGCGCTCTGCGGCGCTGAATCATATTCTCGACACCCTGCTCTCTCTCCCGTCGCTACTGTTGGCCATTATCGTTGTGGCGTTTGCCGGTCCGCATCTTTCACATGCGATGTTCGCCGTCTGGCTGGCGCTTCTTCCGCGTATGGTTCGCTCGGTATACAGCCTGGTGCATGACGAGCTGGAAAAAGAGTATGTGGTGGCCGCACGGCTCGACGGGGCGACCACAATGAATATTTTATGGTTTGCGATACTGCCGAATATCACCGCCGGAATGGTGACGGAGATTACCCGCGCGCTGTCGATGGCGATTCTGGATATTGCCGCGCTTGGTTTTCTCGACCTTGGCGCGCAATTGCCCTCGCCGGAATGGGGCGCGATGCTTGGCGACGCGCTGGAGTTGATTTACGTGGCTCCGTGGACGGTCATGCTGCCGGGCGCGGCAATCATGCTTAGCGTGCTGCTGATCAACCTGCTGGGCGACGGCCTGCGCCGGGCGATTAACGCGGGGGTGGAATAATGCCGCTACTGGACATTCGCAATCTGACCATCGAATTCAAAACCGGCGAAGGCTGGGTGAAAGCGGTTGATCGCGTCAGTATGACGCTTGCCGAGGGTGAAATTCGCGGGCTGGTCGGCGAGTCCGGCTCCGGGAAAAGCCTGATCGCCAAAGCGATTTGTGGCGTGACCAAAGACAACTGGCGGGTAACGGCTGACCGTATGCGCTTTGACGATATCGATCTGCTGCGTCTGTCGGTGCGTGAGCGGCGCAAGCTGGTCGGTCATAACGTGTCGATGATTTTTCAGGAACCGCAATCGTGCCTCGATCCCTCTGAGCGCATTGGTCGCCAGCTGATGCAAAATATTCCTCGCTGGACCTTCAAAGGCCGCTGGTGGCAGCGCGTGGGCTGGCGCAAACGGCGCGCTACCGAGCTGCTGCACCGGGTGGGCATTAAAGATCATAAAGACGTGCTACGCAGCTTTCCTTATGAGCTGACGGACGGCGAATGCCAGAAGGTGATGATTGCCATCGCGCTGGCAAATCAGCCGCGCCTGCTGATTGCCGATGAACCCACGAATGCGATGGAGCCAACCACCCAGGCGCAAATCTTCCGCCTGCTAAGTCGGCTGAATCAAAATAACAACACTACCATTCTGCTGATTAGCCATGACCTGCAAATGCTGAGCAAATGGGCCGATAAAATCAACGTGATGTACTGCGGACAAACGGTAGAAACTGCGCCGAGCGAGGATCTGATCACCACCCCGCATCATCCTTATACCCAGGCGCTGATCCGCGCGATCCCCGATTTCGGTAGCGCGATGCCGCACAAAAGCCGTCTTAATACCATGCCGGGAGCGATCCCGTTGCTGGAGCATTTGCCGATTGGCTGCCGCCTCGGTCCCCGCTGCCCTTACGCACAGCGTAAATGCATTGAAACGCCGCGTCTGACAGGGGCTAAAAACCATCTGTACGCCTGTCATTTTCCGCTGAATATGGAGAAAGAGTGAGATGGTTGAGACTCTGCTGGAAGTGCGCAATCTCAGCAAAACGTTCCGCTACCGCACTGGCTGGTTTCATCGCCAGACGGTCGAAGCGGTAAAGCCCCTGAGTTTTACCCTGCGCGAGAAGCAGACGCTGGCGATCATCGGTGAGAACGGCTCTGGCAAATCCACGCTGGCGAAAATGCTGGCGGGGATGATTGAGCCAACGACGGGCGAACTGTTAATCGACGATCACCCGCTGCATTTTGGTGATTATTCTTTTCGCAGCCAGCGGATCCGCATGATTTTTCAGGACCCGTCGACCTCGCTGAACCCGCGCCAGCGGATCTCGCAAATTCTCGATTTTCCGCTGCGCCTGAATACCGATCTCGAACCGGAGCAGCGACGCACGCAAATCATCGAAACCATGCGGATGGTCGGTCTGCTGCCCGATCACGTCAGCTATTATCCGCATATGCTGGCGCCGGGACAGAAGCAGCGTCTGGGGCTGGCGCGGGCGCTGATCCTGCGCCCGAAGGTCATTATTGCTGATGAAGCGCTGGCCTCGCTGGATATGTCGATGCGCTCGCAGCTCATCAATCTGCTGCTGGAATTGCAGGAAAAACAGGGCATTTCTTATATTTACGTGACCCAGCATCTGGGCATGATGAAGCATATCAGCGATCAGGTGTTGGTGATGCATCAGGGTGAGGTCGTTGAGCGCGGCAGCACGGCGGATGTGCTGGCCGCCCCGCTTCATGATTTGACCCGTCGCTTAATCGCCGGACATTTTGGCGAAGCGCTGACGGCGGATGCGTGGCGCAGGGATCGGTAATTGACAGAAGGCGGGAGTCCCCCGCCTTCTTCATTTTTAGCGAACCGGGGTGATGTGAATGGCGTCCGTTGAAAGCGCCCCGGCACAGATCATCAGTCCTGCGCCGCCATCAGCCAGCCGATCCCGGCCAGCATCCTGCGCCTGTAATGTCATGCCATCGACCGTGGCGGTGATTAAACTTCCCTCAGCCAACACATCCAGCACGATTTCCCGTTCATAAATGTCACCGATCGCCTGCTCTGCGAGCACGGTACGCGCATTATCACGCACGCGAACCAGCTGGCACTTCCTGTCGCAGGTGATCTGCACGGCGTAATAACGTCGCATTCCCTGCACGCGGAACGCCAACCCGCCGTACTCGCCAAGGTGCAGCGTTATCGTGCTCTGTACCCGGTAATCCTGCCACTGACGGGTGCCGTGGATGAGTAATCCCTCGTCGTATTCTTTCGAAATGCGGATACGTCCGGCGTAATGGCGGGAAACCAGATCCACACCGTTAACCCACGAGCGCCACCAGAAATCGCTCTCGCCCTGCGGTTTGCTGAGCGTTAAGGTGGGCGTGCCGTCCCAGCGCAGCCAGTCGATGAGGATCTGGCCGCTGGCGGTGCCGATGACGGCCTTCAGCGCAATACCGACTTCGGCAACGGGCTGACCGTGGAAGTCAGGAATATCAAGGCAGAGCGTGGTTTCATCACCCGCGTTAAATACTTGCGGTGCGCCATAGTGAGCGACCAGCTGGCTGTCTTCGTCATAGACGCGCAGACACAGCCGCACGTTAACCGGCTGGGGGTTGTCTGACGGCGCGATCACCGCCGCCTGTAGCCGCTGTCCGGGGTAAATCAGCGGCGTGGCCATCAAATCATAGGAGTGCATTTCGACAATTTCCGGCGGCGCGAAGGTCGGCGTCATGACTCGTGCCTGGCTTTCGGCGGCCAGCCCGGCATAGCGCAGGCTTAAACAGCGTTTGCCACTGTAAACGATATTGCCGACTGCAACGTCCGCAGCGTTATCTTCCGCCTGCCAGCGAAAGCCCTGCACGCTGCCGGGAAGCGAGAAATGATACTGCGCGCCGTTTTTCGGCGGGACGGGCGGTTGCTGCCCGGCGACTTTGTGCCCCAGCGCCACCAGATAGTCGGTGATGCGCACGGCGTTGTTGATGGAAAAGCCGCCTTCAGCAGAAGAAATTAGCATCCGGTCCGCCAGCGGTCCCCGCCAGTCCGGTCCGGCATTGATGCCGCTCAGCCCCAGCATAATGCCGGACAAGCAGCCCACGTTACCCGCGTTGCAGTCGGTGTCCCAGCCGGAGGTGTTAATAATGCACTGCGCCTGCTGGAAGTCATCCGGCGCATACAGCATCGCCATAATCATCAGGGCATGATTAGGTATGATGTGGCAATTGCTGGGATATTTTTGATAGCCGTAATGATCTTCAATACGCTGGCGGGTGAGATGCCAGTCGTTATCTTCCTGCCGCCAGCGGCGGATGTCGGCGATCATCAGGGCGATATCACAGTCAGGCGGGATCAGCGCCAGCCCGGTCGTCAGCAGTTGCTCAATATCCTGACAGACAAACGCCTGCGCCTCCATCGCCGCCCACAGCATCGCCGCATACACCGATTCACCATCGTGACTGACGCTGGCCGCTTTTTGCGCCAGCGACGCCGCCAGCGCGGGTTGACCTGGCGCCACCAGCGCCCAGCCGTCGATAAAAATCTGCGCGCCGATTTGCTCGGCGATGGTTTTGCCGTTGGTGGCAATCGCGCCGCTCAGCGGCGCGGGGATACCCTTCTTCAGATTCAGCCACGCGGTATGCTCGGTAGAATTACCGTTGCCGCCCCACCACAAAATGGTGCGTTTATCGATGATATAGTTCAGCCAGCAGTGGCCCACCTGCTCTGCGGTTAACTGGTTGGGCAAGCCATAATCTTCGAGGGCGCGAATAAAGGTAAACGTGCCCGCCACATCATCGTCTGTGACCACCAGCGGACGGTTAAACCGCTGGTGAACATAATCATTAATCGGACCCAGTTCCTGCATGATCCTCTGATAAGTCCAGCCTTCAAAAGGCCGCCCCAGATAAACGCCGATTAATTTCCCCAAAACGCCTGCGTATACCCGTTCGTAATAATCTACTGGTAAATCCATCTTCCCCTTCCCTTTCACATTCATTTAATGCGCGCTGTGCGTCGCAGCACGTTTAATAGGGGGATGGACGCGCCGGGTCAATCAAAGACCGTACAATGAGTGTTCCTTTTTTCAAAACAGAGAGATCCCTCGCACTTTCGCATTATGGTGAACTGATCCGATGTTAGGTGAAGCTCTGAGCCGGGTATAGCCTCATTCTGCGGAGTAGCTTATAATGACCGTTTAGGTTTCGTACTGCTTACTTAAGCGACAAACCGCCTGATTTATAGGCAAAAATAACCAACTAAGGATTAAAAGCTATGGGTTTTCTTACCGGTAAGCGCATTCTGATCACTGGCGTCGCCAGCAAACTTTCCATCGCCTGGGGTATCGCACAGGCTATGCATCGTGAAGGCGCAGAGCTGGCTTTCACCTACCAGAACGACAAACTGAAAAGTCGCGTGGAAGGCTTTGCCGCCGATCTGGGTTCCAGCATCGTGCTGCCGTGTGACGTAGCTGAAGACGAAAGCATTAACGCACTGTTCAGCGAGCTGGCGAAAAGCTGGCCGAAATTCGACGGTTTTGTTCACTCCATCGGCTTTGCGCCGGGCGATCAGCTGGACGGCGATTACGTCAATGCCGTGACCCGCGAAGGCTTCAAAATTGCGCACGACATCAGCGCCTACAGTTTTGTCGCGCTGGCAAAAGCCTGCCGTGAAATGCTGAACCCGGATTCTGCGCTGCTGACCCTGTCTTACCTGGGCGCAGAGCGTGCAATCCCTAACTACAACGTAATGGGCCTGGCGAAAGCGTCGCTGGAAGCAAACGTGCGTTATATGGCCAATGCAATGGGCCCGGATGGGGTGCGCGTTAACGCCATCTCCGCCGGTCCGATCCGCACCCTGGCAGCTTCCGGGATCAAAGATTTCCGTAAAATGCTGGCACACTGCGAAGCGGTCACGCCGATCCGTCGTACCGTTACCATCGAAGACGTCGGCAACTCTGCGGCCTTCCTGTGCTCTAACCTCTCCGCCGGTATTTCCGGTGAAGTCGTTCACGTTGACGGCGGTTTCAGCATCGCGGCAATGAACGAGCTGGAACTGAAATAAGTCTTGCTGACCGCGCCGGGTAACGCCATGTTGCCCGGCCTGTAACGCTTCTCTCCCGCTATATTCCGTTCCGCTATTAAATATCACGCTTCATTCTTTCATCCTCTTACAGGCTTAAGCCAGGATATCCAGGTTAAAACGTTCCGTCTGTGTTATACGGTTCGCCACCTTCAGATCAAGGAAAGCCCATGGAGCAACGCCGCGTTTCCGGCAAAAGCCACTGGTATCATGAGACCCAGTCCAGTACCTGTCCGGCGGAAGTCCTGCCGTTAGTCCCTGAAGCCGCTCACGTTGAAGACCGCTTCCTGCTTGAAATCGCCCTGCCAGAATCCCTGCTTGCCGCCAGTGAAACATGGATCGCCCCGGCGCGGGCGCTGGCATCACGCCTGTTCCCCGATGAGGTTGCGGTCAGTCGCCTCAAAACGTTCAGCGCCTATGACCGCCTGAGCACGGCGTTAACCGTGGCCCAGGTCTTCGGCGTTCAGCGGCTTTGCAACCATTACGCCGCGCGGCTTGCGCCGCTGCCCGGCCCGGACTCTTCGCGGGAAAGCAATCACCGACTGGCGCAAATCACCCAGTACGCCCGCCAGCTTGCCAGTTCACCCGCGGTGATTACGTCGCAGGCGAGAACCCAGCTTGAAGACGTGGGCCTGACGCTGCCCGACATTGTGCTGATTAACCAGATTATTGGCTTTGTCGGCTTTCAGGCGCGGGTGCTGGCAACGTTCCAGGCAGTGCTTGCGCATCCGGCACGATGGATCCCCGGAATGCCGGTGCAGGAAGATGCGGATGCCGATCGCTTCGCCGACCCTGAAGCACGCTGGCAGACAACGATCCGCAGCGCAGAGCCGCGTTTTGCCAGCGTGGAGCAAGAATCGATGCTGACAAAATGGCAGTCGCTACCGGCGCTGGCGGGGCTGGCCCCGCTGCTGGTGTATGATTGTCCCGCGCTGGAGGCCACCGGCAACATTCTCACCGCCCTTCCGTCTGACACCTGGACACCTCTGGTCGCGCTTCTGAGCGCCCGCATTAATGGCAGCGCAAGCCGTTTCAACGAATACGCTAATGATTCCGGGTTCGCAGTGCTGCTGCGTCAGGATGCGGACGCGCTTCAGGCGTGGAGCCAGGATCGCCCTGTCGAGCGCGCAATTGTTCAGGCCGTACAGTTACTCACCCGTTCGCCGGATCGCTTTAGCGCCGCGCACTTTACCCCGCTCACGGAAAAGGGGCTTTCTGTTCAGCAGGCGGTGAACCTGCTCGCGTGGAGTGGATTTTGCGGCTGGCTGGATCGTCTGCACATTGCGCTGGGAGAAAGCGTTCGACCGGACATCGAGTAGGGGAAAGGCTTAAACAGCGCTTGTAGGAAAGGTGAGAATCGCGTAAAACTGTCAGCCGCTCTTAGGCCACGAAAATACATCATTATGCTTCAGGATAACCCGCTGCTTGCGCAGCTTAAACAGCAACTACATTCCCAGACCCCGCGTGCTGAAGGGGTCGTTAAAGCCACGGAAAAGGGCTTTGGCTTCCTCGAAGTCGATGCGCAAAAAAGCTATTTTATTCCGCCGCCGCAGATGAAAAAAGTGATGCACGGCGACCGGGTGATCGCCGTGATCCACAGCGAGAAAGATCGTGAAAGCGCCGAGCCGGAAGAGCTGGTCGAGCCTTTCCTGACCCGCTTCGTGGGCAAAGTACAACGTAAAGACGACCGTCTTGCCATTATTCCCGATCATCCGTTGCTGAAAGATGCCATTCCCTGCCGCGCCGCGCGCGGCGTGGAGCATGATTTTCAGGACGGTGACTGGGCGGTTGCCGAAATGCGCCGCCATCCGCTTAAGGGCGATCGCAGTTTTTATGCCGAACTGACCCAGTTTATTACCTTCGGTGACGACCACTTTGTGCCGTGGTGGGTAACGCTGGCACGGCATAATCTGGAAAAAGAAGCGCCGGAAGGTACGGCTGCGGCGATGCTTGATGAAGCGCTGGCGCGTCGCGACCTGACCGCGCTGGACTTCGTGACTATCGATAGCGCCAGTACGGAAGATATGGACGATGCGCTGTTTGCCGAAGAACTGCCTGATGGCAAACTGCAACTGACCGTCGCGATTGCCGATCCCACCGCGTGGATCGCCGAAGGCAGTAAGCTGGATGATGCCGCCAAAGTTCGCGCGTTCACCAACTATCTGCCGGGTTTTAACATCCCGATGCTGCCGCGTGAGCTTTCCGACAATCTTTGCTCGCTGCGTCCGCAGGAAGTGCGTCCGGTGCTGGCCTGCCGAATGATCATTGATGCCGAAGGCGCAATCGAAGAAAACATCGAATTCTTCGCCGCCACCATCGAATCCAAAGCTAAGCTGGCCTACGACGACGTTTCCGACTGGCTGGAAGGCAACAACCGCTGGCAGCCGCAAACTGACAACATTGCACAGCAAATCACGCTGCTCAACCGCATTTGCTTAAGCCGCAGCGAATGGCGTCATACCCACGCGCTGGTGTTTAAAGATCGCCCCGACTACCGCTTTGTGCTGGGCGAAAAAGGCGAGGTGCTGGATATTGTCGCCGAACCGCGCCGGATCGCTAACCGTATCGTTGAAGAGTCAATGATTGCCGCCAATATCTGCGCTGCCCGCGTGCTGCGCGATAAGCTCGGCTTTGGCATTTACAACGTTCATACCGGCTTCGATCCTGCCAACAGCGAACAGCTTGCCGCCCTGCTGAAAACCCACGGTATGCATGTCGATACCGCAGAGGTGCTGACCCTTGACGGTTTCTGCAAACTGCGCCGCGAACTGGATGCACAGCCGACCGGTTTCCTCGACAGCCGCATTCGCCGTTTTCAGTCCTATGCTGAAATCAGCACCGAACCGGGACCGCATTTTGGTTTAGGGCTTGAAGCCTACGCGACGTGGACCTCACCGATCCGTAAGTATGGCGATATGATTAACCATCGCCTGCTGAAAGCGGTAATCAAAGGGGAAACCACCCCGCGTCCGCAGGCAGAGGTGACCGTGCAAATGACGGAGCGCCGTCGTCTTAACCGGATGGCCGAGCGTGATGTCGGCGACTGGCTGTACGCCCGTTTCCTGAAAGATAAAGCCGGAACGGATACCCGTTTCGCCGCTGAAATCATTGATGTCAGCCGGGGTGGCATGCGCGTGCGCCTGGTCGATAACGGCGCGGTAGCCTTTATTCCGGCCCCATTCCTGCACGCCGTTCGCGATGAACTGGTATGCAGCCAGGAAAGCGGTACAGTGCAAATCAAAGGTGAAGTGGCCTATAAAGTCACTGAAGTGATTGATGTCACCATCGCAGAAGTGCGTCTGGAAACGCGCAGCGTTATCGCACGTCCCGCCGTCTGATAACCACCGTGAGTAAAACATAACGGCCCCGCGTGAAAACGCGGGGCCGTTTTTATATTCACTTCCTGAATGCGACTCCCCCGCCATTTTTTTAATAATTCCCGCCAAAAACAGTAAAAGCGTTCACAATAAAGAGTACGACGCAAATCGGTGCAGGCATAAATACGCTTAATCAGGACATATTTATTGTGCGGAGAGGGTATGAAAGACGAGCCGGAAAATAATTTACTGTACCGTTACACAGGAAGCAGCAGCCCGCGATGGCGCTTTAAAGCCAACAGCAACACGCTTTTTCTCACGCCGAATGAAGGCGCTTCCCTGACCCAGATCGTCACCCTCACCCCCGAACAGGCGGCGCGGATCCGCGAGCTAAGCGTTATCACCTCCAGCCTGAAAATGACGCTGAATATCTATGAATGCGAAGTGCCGATCCATTTAGTGGGCCGCAAGATCAGCGCCGATGAATGGGCCGGAACAACCTCCGCCTGGAATGATACCTCGTCGGTCGCCCGCGACCTGGCGCAAAGCCTCTCCTTTGCCGAACAGGTGGTTTCCGAAGCCAATTCCGTTATCGTTATTCTCGATCGTCACGGCAATATTCAGCGCTTTAACCGACTTAGCGAGGAGTATGCCGGGAAAAAAGAACATGAAGTGATTGGTCAGAGTATTTTCAATTTATTTATGACGCCGGGCGAAGCCAACGCCTCCAGAGAATATATCAACGATTTTTTTACTAATGGCAGCTCCTATGAAGTGGAACGCTGGATCAACACCCGCAAAGGGCAGCGGCTGTTTCTTTTTCGCAATAAATTCGTCCACAGCGGCAGCGGTAAAAACGAAATATTTTTGATCTGTTCGGGTACGGATATTACCGAAGAACGGCGCGCGCAGGAGCATTTACGGGTGCTGGCTAATACTGATACGGTGACCGGTTTACCCAATCGCAATGCGATTCAGGAACTGATTTCCGATGCCATCGACAGCCGGGGCGAAAATCAGGTAGGCATCGTTTATTTGGATCTCGATAACTTCAAAAAAATAAACGATGCCTATGGTCATATGTTTGGCGATCGTCTGCTTCAGGCCGTATCGCTGGCGATTTTAAGCTGTCTGGAAGAGGAGCAGGTCCTCGCCCGTCTCGGCGGGGATGAGTTTATTGTGCTTGCCCCGCAGACCACGCAAAGCAAGCTGGAAGCGATGTCTTCGCGCATTCTGCAACAGCTTCAGCAGCCTTTCCGTATTGGTCTGATTGAGGTATATACCAGCTGTTCGCTGGGGATCGCCATTGCGCCGCAGCACGGTGAAGATCGCGAGAGCGTGATCCGCAATGCCGACACCGCTATGTACACCGCCAAAGAAAACGGGCGCGGCAAATTCTGCGTATTCGCACCGGAAATGAATCAGCGGGTGTTTGAATATTTATGGCTGGACACCAACCTGCGTAAAGCGCTGGAAAAGCTGCAACTTCATATTCACTATCAGCCGAAAATAGACTGGGATGGCGAGGTGCATAGCCTCGAAGCGCTGGTGCGTTGGCAATCACCGGAGCGCGGGCTGATCCCGCCGCAGGAGTTCATTGCCTATGCGGAGGAGTCCGGGCTGATCGTCCCGCTCGGTCGCTGGGTGATGATGGAAGTGGTACGCCAGGTCGCAAAATGGCGTGATGAAGGCATTCAGTTGCGCGTTGCGGTCAACGTCTCCGCCCGCCAGCTTGCTGACCAGACTATTTTTAGCGATTTAACCCAGGTGCTGAAAGAATTCCATTTTGACGATTGCCCGATTGACGTCGAACTGACCGAAAGCTGTCTGATTGATAATGCCGAGCAGGCGCAGTCATTGATCCAGCAATTTAGCCAGCTTGGGGCGCAAATCCATCTGGATGATTTTGGCACCGGGTATTCGTCTCTCTCCCAGCTGGCGCGTTTTCCGATCAATGCCATTAAGCTCGATCAGAGCTTTGTGCGCGATGTCCATAAGCAGGCGGTTTCGCAATCGCTGGTCAGGGCCATTATTGCCTTTGCCCAGGCGCTTCATCTGCGGGTTATTGCGGAAGGCGTGGAAACCAAAAAAGAGGATGCCTTTTTAACCCGCAACGGCGTTAATGAACGGCAGGGATTTTTATTTGCCCGTCCGATGCCAGCGGACGTTTTCGAGCAGTGGTATCGCGAATATCAGTCGCGCACCAGCCATTAATTGATTGCCATAAAAACCAGCAGGTTGCTGCATCGTGCCGCAACCGCGGCTTTTGCACTGGCGCTATTTTCAATTGCTTATTTTTTACTTCTCTTTTATCGCTAATTTTAGGATGATTGAATGCCTTCAATTTTCGATCAAAGGATAACAACGTGTCCAACCTCAACCCGCACATTTTGGCACAGCGCATTGATACCGTGCTGGATATTCTGGTCGCTGGCGATTACCACTCTGCTATCCATAATCTCGAAATCCTTAAGGCTGAACTGCTTGAGCAAGCGGACCACGAACGCCCTGCTGAACCCGGCAAGCCGAAGTCGCCCTGGGAAATCTGATACCGGGCCGCTCGTGACATCTTAAATGACAAGGGACGTGACGTTACGACTATGAATCCCCGACAGCATAATATTATTCAGATGGTGACCGACAACGGGCGCATGAGCGTGGTTGAACTGGCGAAAATCTGTAAAGTTTCTGAAGTCACTATCCGCCAGGATTTAACGACGCTGGAAAAGCAAAGCTATTTACGCCGTCAGCACGGTTTCGCGGTACCGCTGGACAGCGATAATGTCGAAACGCGGATGCTCGATAATTTTTCTATTAAGCAAAAAATTGCGGAATTTGCCGCCACGCTGGTTGAGCCGGGCGAAACCGTTTTTATTGAAAACGGCAGTTGTAATGCCTTACTCGCCCGGCACCTCGCGGAGACCAAAGCAACCACTATTGTGACGGTAAGTAGCTACATCGCCCATTTGTTAAAAGACAGCCCCGGTGAAGTGATTTTACTCGGCGGTATTTATCAGAAAAAAAGCGAGAGTATGGTTGGCCCGCTGACCCGCTTTTATGCGCGAGACGTGCATTTTACTAAAGCGTTTATCGGCATTGATGGCTGGCAGCCGCAAACCGGTTTTACCGGCCGCGACATGATGCGCGTTGACGTGGTGAACTGTATTCTGGAAAAAGGGTGCGAGACCATTATCCTCACCGATAGCAGCAAATTTGGCGCCGTTCATCCCTATCCGTTTAGCCCGGCCAGCGCGTTGAATCACATCATTACCGACGGCGCTTTACGCGAAGAATTCGCGCTTACGCTTAAGCAGTCGCGTATTAAAATAGATATCGTGAATCATTCCTGATCTTACTGGCCCGCTTCATAGCGGGCTGGTGCTCTTCTCTGAGATTTATCCTGGCATTTAATTAAGAGTTTTTACCTGTCTGTTCAAAGGGAAAGACCTAAAATTACCTTAACGAAACGACAGGCCAGAACTATCACCTGCGTGATTTTTTTACACCTGCACAACAATACTCATGGACGCCTCCAATAAGATAGCGACCAGCTATACTTATAGGGAAATTCTTCCATGAATCAATTATTCAGGAGAAGGTATGATGAACTTAACGAGTAAAAAAATGGCAGCTGCTGTTCTGGCCGTCACTCTGGCAATGTCTCTGAGCGCCTGTTCTAACTGGTCTAAACGCGACCGTAATACCGCACTGGGTGCGGGTGCGGGTGCTATCGGTGGTGCGGTGCTGTCTGACGGTAGCGCGCTGGGTACGCTGGGCGGCGCTGCGGTTGGTGGTGTAATCGGTCACCAGGTGAGCAAATAACCTTCTCCTGAACATTTCAGGAATGCGTTATTTATCGCTAAATAATGCACAAACTCTTCGAGCCACGGTTATTCCGTGGCTCGATTTTATTTAACCACCCGCCAGTTTGACTTTCATTCCTTTTGCTTCGAGCAGAGATTTTATCAGGTCGCGTTTATCGCCCTGGATCTCGATGACCCCGTCTTTCACTGCGCCTCCGCAGCCGCATTTCTTTTTCAGCTCCGCAGCCAGTTTGGTCAGGGTGGCATCATCGCCATCAATGCCGGTGATCAGGCAGACGCCCTTACCTTTCCGTCCGCTGGTCTGGCGCTGAATGCGCACAATGCCGTCGCCTTTCGGACGCTCTGGCGCAACGTCAGGTTCGTGAATACGCCCGGTCTCTGTGGAATACACCAGACGTGAACTGGAATCGTTCATTATGCCTCCTTATGCAGGGCTGCGTTGAGGGTACGTAAGGTCAGGAGCGGGTCGGCGGACTGGGTAATTGGGCGACCGATCACCATGTAATCGACGCCAGCGGCCTGCGCCTGCTCCGGCGTCATAATGCGTCGCTGATCGCCCGCTTCACTCCCGGCCGGACGAATACCTGGCGTAATCAGTTTAAACGCGCTCCCCAGCTCCTGCTTAAAGCGCACGGCTTCCTGAGCGGAACAGACCACGCCATCCAGACCACACTGCTGCGTCAGACGGGCAAGCTGCGCAGCATAATCAGAAGGTGACAACGTCACGCCAAGGTCGGCGAGATCGCTACTTTCCATACTGGTCAGTACGGTCACCGCAATCAGCAGCGGCGCATCATCACCAAACGGCACCAGCGCCTCACGCGCGGCGTTCATCATCCGCGCCCCACCCGTCGCGTGTACGTTCACCATCCACACGCCGAGATCTGCGGCGGCGGCTACCGCGCGGGCGGTGGTGTTCGGAATATCATGAAATTTCAGATCCAGAAAGACGCCAAAGCCACGCTGCTGAAGATCGCGCACCAGCTGTGGCCCGTAGCGGGTAAACATTTCTTTCCCGACCTTCAGGCGGCAATCCTGCGGATCGATACGGTCCACAAAGGCCAGCGCGTTATCGCGGTTATCATAATCAAGGGCAACCACAATGGGAGAATGTGTCGTTGGGCGTACAGAGGATATAGCTGAAGACGTCATGACCGAACCTTCTGATGATGGCGCGCTGGGGCGCAAAAAAGGTAAACGGCGAGCATTCTACCCGCGAAAGCGAGAAATTGACAGGTTGCATTTTCCCCTGCCAGGCGAAGTTTCCCGGTGGTCTGCGTCAGGGTGAGAACTCATTCATTAGGATGTTGTAACTAAAGCGGCGTTTTTTTTAATTATTGTCCGTCAAGGCCGCGAATTGGCTTCACGGTTGACCAGGCGCGGCACGACGGGCAGTGCCAGTACAGCGTATAGGCGGTAAAACCACACTTCTGACAGCGGAAGCGCGGTTTGCTGCGCACCTGCTCGCCGACCATATCGCGCAGTACCATCAGGCTCTCTTTTGCCCGCCCTTCTTCCGCTTCATTAAGGTGGTAGTCCATCAGCTTATGGAACACGCGCATTGTCGGATGCTGCTGGAGCTGGCGGGTAATATAGACCTGCGCATTCTCCTGCCCTTCACGCTGCTCGACGATATTTGCCAGCATCAGTTCCGCTGTAGCGCCGACGTTTTCTTCCACGCAGCGGCGTAAAAAATCCGCCCATTCATCATTTTTACCCAGTTGCTGATAGCAGGTTTGCAGCATATCCAGTGTTTCGCTGACCAGTTCTTTGTCCTGGTCGATCACCCGCAGCAGGCTTTCTACCGCCTTTGCGTAGTCACCTTTCGCCATCAGTACACGACCCATCATGATGGAGATCCGCGCGCTGTTACGATCGGCCGCCGCCCCTTTTTTCAGCAGCGACATGGCTTTGTCCATGTCATCGTTGCCCATCTGCTGGAGCGCCAGTTCACAGTAGAAATGAGCAATTTCACCGCGATGCTTTTCTTTGCCGAGCTTCACCAGCCGCTCTGCCACTTCAATAGCTTTTTGCCAGTCGCTGGTCGCCTGGGCAATTTGCAGCAGTTGCTGAAGCGCGCTGACGCGGAAATCGGTTTCATCCACCAGTTGGCTGAACATATCTTCGGCGCGGTCGTACATGCCCGCCGCCATATAGTCACGGCCAAGCTGCTGTACCGCCAGGAGGCGCTGATCGTAGGTCAACGAGGCGCTTTCCATCAGCGTCTGGTGAATACGAATGGCGCGATCGACTTCGCCGCGAGAGCGAAACAGGTTTCCGAGGGTGAGATGGGCCTCGACGGTGCCGGTATCCTCTTTCAACATATCGAGGAACAGATCCACCGCCTTATCCTGTTGGTTGCTTAACAGGAAGTTGACGCCGGTGACGTAATCACGCGACAGGCGACTCGCTTCTTCCTGTTTGGTCTGTTGTGCACTTCTGCGCCCCATGTACCACCCATAGGCAGCCGCAACGGGTAAAAGCAGAAACAACAACTCCAGCATAAATGTTTATTCCTTCACGACCGGAACGCCCGGATCTGTTGGCTCTGGCGTAACCAGCGTATTCTGGCTTTCCAGCCGTTTAATTTTCCGTTGTGCATACATCAGCGAAACGCGAAGGCGCAGCCAGAACAGGCCGCAGATTAACCAGCCGATAGCGAAGCCCGCAGCAAACAGGGTTGCAAGCAGCGTGGAGATGCGGAAATCGCCCTGCGCCAGCAGATAATTGAACGTCACGACCTGGTCATTTTGCGCACCTAACGTGACGGAGATGACGAAAATCGCGAATACCAATAAGAAAATGAGTAAATATTTCACATTACTTCCCGTTATGTGGCGTGAGCGTAAATACACAACATCAAGAAAAACAAGTCACATCGCGAACGCTTTGATGATGCGGTGTATAAATCGTATTCAACCTGGCTCGTCCAGCCTTATAAAGTACCATTTTCGTGCTACAGACGAAATGGAAAAGCGTCACGCCCTCGCTGGATTTAAGGGCGATCGGATAGAATTTCAACCCCGGCTAGCGTTTCTGCTCGCGTTCCCGGATATCCCGCGCTTCTTCCCCTGGCGGCGTCAGTGGACCACAGATGCGCTGCGCCAGCCAGACGGCGAAAGTCACCAGCAGCCAGGATATCAGCGTCGCGACCACCAGATCGCGCGGCCAGTGCATTCCCAGCAGCATCCGGCTGCCCATCACCGCCGTTGCCCACACCAGCAACACTGCAATAGTGACCCGACGCCGACGCGGCCAGAGCAGCCCTACACCCAGCAAAGCCCAGCTAGCAGCAAACAGCGTATGGCCTGACGGAAAAGCAAATCCGGTCTCTTTTTGCCAGTGTTTACGTAAAAATTTCGGGATATGATCCTCTTCGGTCAGCAGCTCCTTGACCAGATGCCCGCGCTCCTTACGTTGTAAAGTGTAGAACTCATCCACCGGAATATGATGAGATTTTTCCAGCCAGAGGACGAAAGGACGCGGCTCCTGCACCTGCTGCTTTACCCACGATTTTGCCCCCTGCCCAACAAGAATTGCGCCGCCCAGAATCGCGAACAGCATAATCGCCGGGCGCAGACGAAAGCGCAGGCACCAGAGAAACCAGCCGCAAAGCACGACGTGAGTGATGATCCCCCAGGGTTGCGTCACCGTTTCGGTCACCCAGTAAAGTGATTTTAGCCACCAGCTATCCATTCCTGGCTCCCATCGCCACCCGGAAATCCATACCGCAACAGGCATGATAAGAAGTAAGGCTGCGCCTGCTGAAGTACGCCTGGCGATAGAAAACATAGTTTTTCCTTTTTAAATATGGCCTCTCAAATCATAACTGAATTTCAGCGATGCGGCACTCAACGCATCGCTGTTCGCTTAATGTGCGCTCAAATCCCGGTTATTAGGAGAAGTTGAAAACATTGTGGCAAAATAGCCACATACAGAAGGCACAATGCGTGCCCGCATACTCTGGAGAATCACATGCAGCTTAAACGTGTGGCAGAAGCCAAACTGCCAACCCCCTGGGGCGATTTCCTGATGGTGGGATTTGAAGAACTGGCAACCGGACAGGATCACGTAGCCCTGGTTTATGGCGATATTTCCGGGCCGACCCCGGTTCTCGCGCGCGTGCATTCCGAATGCCTGACCGGTGACGCCCTTTTCAGTTTACGCTGTGACTGCGGCTTCCAGCTTGAAGCGGCGCTGTCCCACATTGCGGAGGAAGGTCGCGGTGTGCTGCTTTATCATCGTCAGGAAGGCCGTAATATTGGGCTGCTGAATAAAATCCGCGCCTATGCCCTTCAGGATCAGGGTTACGACACGGTTGAAGCCAACCACCAACTGGGTTTTGCCGCCGATGAGCGCGACTTCACGCTATGTGCCGATATGTTCAAACTGCTGGGCGTGGATGAAGTCCGTCTGCTGACCAATAACCCGCTGAAAGTTGAAGTGCTGACCGAAGCCGGAATTAACATCGTGGAGCGCGTGCCGCTGATCGTCGGGCGCAATCCCAAAAACGAACACTACCTCGATACCAAAGCCGAAAAAATGGGTCATCTGCTGGGCAAATGACCCCCTCTCGCGAACCCTCTCCCGCTGGAGAGGGTGCCTTTCCTGACGCGCTGAAGCCATCAATGCAACATATTGCGGATCACATAGTGCAAAATACCGTCGTTCTGGTAATAGGTCAGCTCGGTGGCGGTATCAATACGGCAGCGGCACTGAATCACCTCCGTTGAGCCGTCGGCGCGGGTCAGATTCACCGGAATATCCGCCCCCGGACGCAAATTATGCAGATCGACAACGTCAATGCGCTCTTCCCCGGTCAGCCCCAGCGTTTTGCGGGTCACGCCCTGCGGGAATTCCAGCGGTAAGATCCCCATACCGATCAGGTTGGAGCGGTGGATTCGCTCAAACGACTCGGCAATCACCACGCGAATACCCAGCAGGCGCGGGCCTTTTGCCGCCCAGTCGCGGCTGGAGCCTGAACCGTATTCTTTCCCGGCAATCACCGCCAGCGGCGTGCCTTCCTGCTGATAGCGCATTGCCGCGTCATAAATGGAGATCACTTCCGTTCCCGGCAGATGGCGCGTCATCCCGCCTTCCACACCCGGCACCATTTCGTTGCGAATGCGGATGTTCGCGAATGTCCCGCGCATCATCACTTCGTGATTACCGCGCCGCGAACCGTAAGAGTTGAATTCGCGCCGCTCGACGCCGTGGTTGAGCAAGTACCGTCCCGCCGGGCTGTCTGGCTTAATATTCCCCGCCGGAGAGATATGGTCGGTGGTGACCGAATCACCGAGCATCGCCAGAATGCGCGCGCCGTGAATATCTTCAACCGGTTTCGGCTCGGCTTCCATATCTTCAAAGAAGGGAGAAAGACGAATATAGGTGGAGTCACTCTGCCAGCCGTAGGTATCAGAGCGATCCACCTCAATGGCTTTCCACTCCGGTGTGCCTTCAAACACTTCCGCATACTCTTTGCGGAACATTTCGGTGGAAACCTGCTCCACCGCGCGGGCGATTTCGCGCCCGGTCGGCCAAATATCTTTGAGATACACCGGATCGCCTTTTTGGTCGTGCCCCAGCGGATCGGTGGTCAGATTGACATTCATATTACCGGCCAGCGCGTAGGCGACGACCAGCGGCGGCGAGGCCAGCCAGTTGGTTTTAATCAGCGGATGGATACGGCCTTCAAAGTTACGGTTACCGGACAGCACCGCCCCCACGGTCAGATCGCCTTTTTTAATCGCCACTTCGATCGGTTCCGGCAGCGGGCCGGAGTTGCCGATACAGGTGGTGCAACCGTAGCCAACCAGATTAAAGCCCAGCGAGTCAAGATACGGCGTCAGGCGCGCGTGCGCGAGGTAATCCGAAACCACTTTCGAGCCAGGCGCAAGCGACGCTTTCACCCACGGCTGACGTTTAAGCCCCAGCTTGACCGCTTTTTTCGCCAACAACCCCGCTGCCATCAGCACGCTGGGATTGGAGGTGTTGGTACAGGAAGTGATGGCAGCAATCGCAACCGCGCCGTCAGGCAACTGATACTGACGCCCGTTCAGGGTATATTCCACCGACTGGCGGTCTTTGTGCGAGGTATTGATTTCCAGCTCGGCGCTGGCGGCAAACGCTTCAGGCACTTTACCCAGCGCCACGCGATCCTGAGGACGTTTCGGTCCGGCAAGGCTGGCTTCAACGTCCGCCATATCCAGTTCCAGTGTGCTGGTGAATACCGGTTCGTCGCCGGTATTACGCCACATCCCCTGAGCTTTGGCATAGGCTTCGACCAGCGCCACCTGCTCATCGCTGCGTCCGCTCAGACGCATATATTCCAGCGTAACCGCATCGATCGGGAAAAAGCCGCAGGTTGCGCCATATTCCGGGGCCATATTGGCGATGGTCGCCCGGTCCGCCAGCGGCAGCGAGTCCAGACCATCGCCATAAAATTCAACAAACTTACCAACCACGCCGTGCTTACGCAGCATCTGGGTGACGGTTAACACCAGATCGGTCGCGGTAATGCCTTCATTCAGCTTGCCGGTTAATTTGAAACCGACCACGTCCGGGATCAGCATCGACACCGGCTGGCCCAGCATCGCCGCTTCCGCTTCAATACCGCCCACGCCCCAGCCGAGTACCCCCAGGCCGTTGATCATCGTGGTGTGCGAATCGGTGCCCACCAGCGAATCGGGATAAGCCACCCACTCTTTATCCTGTAATTCGCTCCACACCGCTTTGCCGAGATACTCCAGGTTGACCTGGTGGCAAATGCCAGTCCCCGGCGGCACCACGCTGAAACGGCTGAATGCCTGCTGGCCCCAGCGCAGGAAAACATAGCGCTCATGGTTGCGTTCCATTTCCAGACGCACGTTTTCACCAAAGGCGTCATCATCGCCGAAATGATCGACGGTCACGGAGTGGTCAATCACTAAATCGACGGGGGAAAGCGGGTTAACTTTGGCTGTATCGCCGCCAAGACGTTTAACGGCTTCACGCATGGCCGCCAGATCGACCACCGCAGGCACGCCGGTAAAATCCTGCATCAGTACCCTCGCCGGACGCCAGGCAATCTCACGGTCGGCATGACCGGTTTTCAGCCATTCAGCCAGGGCATGAATATCTTCTGACGTGACGGAATCCTCATCCTGCCAGCGCAGAAGGTTTTCCAGTAACACTTTCAATGACTTGGGTAAACGTGAAATGTCTCCAAGTTCTTTCGCAGCCAGCGGCAAACTGTAGTAATGCCAGGTTTTATTTTCTAACTCTAATGTATCCTTACTGGCTTCGCGTAGGGTTAACGACATAGCTCCTCCTTTATGACAGGGAATGCGATACCCTGATCTTTCCCAGGGTCTGCATTAAAGATAACACAAACATGTCGTAACGTTTTGATAACAACTCGAATTGATAAATGCGGGGAAATGGCAGGTAAGGTAACAATAAAAAACCCGACGCGAAGGTCGGGTTTTATCAGATTAGTGAGTCAGCATCCAGGCCAGTTGCGCCCAGAAGAGCAGAGAGAAAGAAAGTGCTCCCAGCCACGACCAGTATTTTGCTTCACTATTTTGCATCATCTTTCACACCGTAAAAGTTATTTCGTGCCCCTGGCGTTGGCGCCAGGGCTTATATTGCTGTGGTGTATATTTTTATAATTTAACGTAAGACGCACATTCAGGGCGTTGCGATCAGCCCCAGAATTTCCACACCAGTAGCGCCAGTGCGACCCAGAACAGCGCCGAACCCACGAATACGGCGCGCCACGCTTTGCGTTTTAGCTCCGGGTCTCTCTTCGGCTGCTCGCGTCCAGATGACATTACTAACCTCGTAAAATCGGCACTACTTATCATTTCTGCACCAACAATTGGCCTGAACAATCGTAATTGAGATAAATCCTAATCAAAAATGGCTAAAAAATCCAGTGAATTTAGGGGTCGGGTCCATGTAATTATTCAATCTTTTGACCTGAAATAAATAATCGAAATAGCAAACTGGCGCATCGGCAGATTTGTTTCTACTTTATGACGATTTAATGGCAGAAAGACCGTGTAGATAAAGCGGGTATTTGAGGGGAGTGATAAATGCGGCCCCTGATAAGAGGCCGCGGACGGTCAGATTATTTTTCCGGCAGTTTGATATCTTTAAACATCTCTTCGATATCTTCATTCGAGCGCAGGGCAACGGCCGTATCCACCACGTCGCGGGTCAGATGCGGCGCAAAGCGCTGAATAAAGTCATACATATAGCTGCGCAGGAACGTGCTGCGGCGAAAACCGATTTTAGTGGTGCTGTGGCTGAACACGCCGTGCGCGTCGAGCCGTACCAGATCGGGGTCGGCAACAGGGTCCACCGCCATGCTGGCAATCACCCCTACTCCCAGCCCCAGACGCACGTAAGTTTTAATCACGTCGGCATCGGTGGCGGTAAAGACGATGCGCGGCGTCAGACCGGCACGGTTAAACGCGGTATCCAGTTCTGAACGGCCGGTGAAGCCGAAGGTGTACGTCACCAGCGGATACTGGGCCAGCTCTTCAATGGTGACCGATGATTTGGCCGCCAGCGGATGCTCCGGGGTGACCACAATCGAACGATTCCAGTGATAGCACGGCAGCATGACTAAATCGTCATACAGATGCAGCGCTTCGGTGGCAATGGCAAAATCGGCGTTGCCTTTCGACACAGCTTCGGCGATCTGGGTGGGCGATCCCTGATGCATATGCAGGGACACGCGCGGATAACGCTCGATAAATCCCTTGATGACGCCAGGCAAAGCGTAACGCGCCTGGGTATGGGTCGTCGCCACGTACAGCGAGCCTTTATCCGGCCAGGTGTGCTCACCAGCGACCGATTTAATAGCATCCACTTTTGACAGCACTTCACGGGCAATGCGGATAATTTCCTGCCCGGCTGGCGTAACCTGGGTGAGATGTTTACCGCTGCGGGCGAAGATCTGGATCCCCAGTTCGTCCTCCAGCATACGGACCTGCTTACTGATCCCCGGCTGTGAGGTATAAAGCCCTTCCGCCGTCGAAGAGACGTTGAGATTGTGGTTGACCACTTCAACGATATAGCGAAGCTGTTGTAATTTCATGACGCGCCATCCGTTTGAACGCAGAGGTCCATCGCTTAAGACGATTTAAGACTAAAAAAAGGGTTAACTATAACCACTATATCATTTATAGCTACTCTGTATAGATATGATTAAAAAATAATAACCAAAAGCAAAAAGGGCCGCTAATCGGCCCTTTTTTATTAAGAACGGTGAATGTCAGGAAGAATTATTTCTTACCTTCCACCCACTTACCGTCGATGAAGAAAGCGGACCAACCGGTCGCTTTACCGTCTTTTTCCGCCGCAACGTACTGCTGTTTCGTTTTGCGACTAAAGCGAACAACGGTTTTGTTGCCTTCAGGGTCCTGCTGTGGCGCATCGGCCAGATAACGCAGTTTCTCCGGCAGACGATCGCGGAAGCGGTACAGTTCTTCCACCTGCGGCGCGCGGGTTTCACGCGATTTCGGGAACGTATTGGCCGCCAGGAACACGCCAGCCGCCCCGTCACGCAGAACGAAATAAGCGTCCGATTTTTCACACGGCAGTTCCGGCAGCGGCACCGGATCTTCTTTCGGCGGCGCAACGTCACCATTGCGCAGGATCTTACGCGTGTTTTTGCAATCGTCGTTCGTACAGGCCATGTACTTACCAAAACGCCCCATTTTCAGGTGCATTTCAGAACCACATTTTTCGCATTCGACGATCGGGCCGTCATACCCCTTAATGCGGAACTCACCCTCTTCGATTTCGTAACCGTCACAGGTCGGGTTATTACCGCAGACGTGCAGTTTGCGTTTCGGATCGATCAGGTAGCTGTCCATCGCGGTGCCGCATTTCTGGCAGCGATGTTTGGCCCGCAGCGCGTTGGTTTCAGCGTCGTCGCCTTCCAGCACGTTGAGCACTTCGTTTTCCGGCACCAGATTAATGGTGGTTTTGCAACGCTCTTTCGGCGGCAGGGCATAGCCAGAACAGCCGAGGAACACGCCCGTGCTGGCGGTACGAATGCCCATTTTGCGACCGCAGGTCGGGCAGTCGATGCTGGTCAGCACCATCTGGTTAGGCTGCATACCGCCTTCGGCCGGATCTTTTTCTGCCGTCTCGAGCTGTTCGCTGAACTCGGCAAAGAAAA
Organism: Superficieibacter sp.; assembly: GCF_032071645.1. Lineage (NCBI taxonomy): Bacteria > Pseudomonadati > Pseudomonadota > Gammaproteobacteria > Enterobacterales > Enterobacteriaceae > Superficieibacter > Superficieibacter sp. The sequence continues at coordinate 443,294 of NZ_DAMAPU010000001.1, read as the reverse complement.
TATCCAGCACCTTCTGCCATTCGGCTTCGTGGCGGGCCACCTCATCCAGACGGTCTTCCATCTGCGCGGTAAAGTCGAAATTCATCAGTTCGCGGAAATTATCTTTCAGGCGATCAGTCACGATTTCGCCCATTTTTTCGGCATAGAAACGACGGCTTTCAACCCGCACATAGCCACGGTCCTGAATGGTCGAAATGATCGACGCATAGGTGGACGGGCGGCCAATGCCGCGTTTTTCCAGTTCTTTGACCAGCGACGCTTCGCTGAAGCGCGCAGGCGGCTTGGTAAAGTGCTGCGCCGGAACGAGATCAATCAGCGACAGTTCATCGCCCTGATTCACCGCTGGCAGAATGCGATCTTCATCGCCCTTACGCAGTGCCGGCATGACTTTGGTCCAGCCGTCAAAACGCAGGATCCGACCGCGTGCTTTCAGGCGGAAATCGCCCGCTTTTACCGTCAGGGTGGTGGAATCATACTGCGCAGGCGTCATCTGACAGGCCACAAACTGCCGCCAGATAAGCTGATACAGTTTCTGCGCGTCAGTTTCCATATCTTTCAGCGCGTCGGCTTCGACTGCCACGTCGGAAGGACGAATCGCTTCGTGCGCTTCCTGCGAGTTATCTTTGCTGGCGTACTGATTGGCATCGGCAGGCAGGTATTTTTTACCGAACTGCTCGCTGATATAACCGCGCACCATGCTGACCGCGTCCTGACTTAAGTTCGTCGAGTCGGTACGCATATAGGTGATGTGGCCTGCTTCATACAAACGCTGCGCCAGCATCATGGTCTTCTTCACGCCATAGCCCAGACGGGTACTCGCCGCCTGTTGCAGCGTGGAGGTAATAAACGGTGCGCCCGGCTTGCTGCTGGTCGGTTTGTCTTCGCGCTCAAGGACGCTGTAGCGCGCTTTTTCCAGCTGGCTGACCGCCGCCATCGTGGTTTCGCGATTGACCGGACGGAACGGTTTATCGTTCTGATGCGTCACCTGCAACGGCAGAGAATCGCCGCCCGGCGTGGCAACATTGGCATCCACTTCCCAGAATTCTTCCGGGACAAAGGCTTTGATTTCGCGCTCGCGCTCGACCACCAGACGTACCGCAACGGACTGGACGCGTCCGGCAGACAGACCACGGGCGATCTTTTTCCACAGCAGCGGAGAAACCATATAGCCCACCACGCGGTCCATAAAACGACGCGCCTGCTGAGCGTTAACGCGATCGATATTCAGTTCGCCCGGCTTTTCAAAAGCCTGTTGGATCGCGTTTTTGGTAATTTCGTTAAACACTACGCGACTGTAGCGTTTGTCATCTCCACCGATCACTTCCCGCAGGTGCCAGGCAATGGCTTCCCCTTCGCGGTCAAGGTCGGTTGCGAGATAGATATGATCGGCTTTTTCAGCCAGTTGTTTAAGTTCTGCGACAACCTTTTCTTTGCCGGGCAGCACTTCGTACTGTGCTTCCCAGTTATGCCACGGGTCGATCCCCATGCGGTTGACGAGAGCGCCGCGTTCATCCTTTTTGGGCTTTTTGGCCGTTTTGGTGGAGGCAGAGTCAGCGCTCTTTTTGGCGGCTGAGCCACTGGTCGGCAAATCGCGGATATGACCTACGCTGGACTTAACCACGTAATCATTACCCAGATACTTATTGATCGTTTTGGCTTTTGCCGGGGACTCAACGATAACGAGAGCTTTACCCATATTCACCTTTACCTAATTTGATTCTTCCAGGAATACATCGCACGTTGATTCACGTTGTGCTGACGACGTGCCGTTGATATTGCGGCAGGTGCAACAGAGATCAACCCCGCATACCAAACCTGATGCAGGTGGTTGCAGTGCTTCGCTTTTCTAAGCTGCGGTGATATAGCACGACGAACTTTCGGTCGAATGTCAAGCAAATCTGTTGCCAGATTATCGAAAGGGTCTCACTGTACCTGATAAAATTCGTTACGCAACTTTATTAGCATGCAAAAGCAAATCCCGCCACCTGACCGCATCACCGATACCCCTGTTTTTCTGGGGGAATATTTGCCCGCGAGCCGCGCACGACGTAGACTATTGCCAGTTTGCCTGAGGAGTAAAAAAAGATGAGTGAAACCCAACCTATCGATCGTCAGACGCTGCTGCTTGAAGCGAATAAACTTATTCGTGACCACGAAGATACGATGGCCGGTATTGAGGCCACTGGCGTCACCCAACGTAACGGTGTACTGGTGTTTAGCGGCGAATATTATCTCGATGAACAGGGATTACCGACGCCGAAAAGTACGGCGGTGTTTAATATGTTTAAACATCTGGCCCACGTACTGTCCGAGAAATATCACCTGATCGATTAGTCCTGCAGGGTTAAGGGGCCGGGTGCGCGTCGTCCACCCGGCCCGCTATTTTCAGGTTACATCAGCGGTTTTTGGCCACGCTGCCACCAGCGCAGCAGCAGACGATCCGCACTTTCCGCCGCGCTACCGGTCACGCGATCCAGCAATTTTTTACGTTGCAGATAGCGCACATTCAGCACGTCGCGCCCGTCCATCAACCCCAGCAGCAGTTCGTCGCTGGTGCTGATGGCATCAATCAGGCCGTTGTGCAGGGCCTGGGTGCCGTACCAGTGTTCACCGGTCGCCACCTGGTCGATATCCAGCGTCGGGCGCATTTGCTTAACAAAATCTTTAAACAGCAGATGCGTTTCGTTGAGATCTTCGCGGAATTTCTGCCGCCCCTCCTCGGTGTTTTCTCCAAGCAGCGTCAGGGTCCGCTTATACTGCCCGGCGGTGTGCAGCTCGATGTCGATATCTTTGTTTTTCAGGAAACGATTGAAGTTCGGCACCTGGGCCACCACGCCGATGGAGCCGATAATGGCGAACGGCGCGGAAACGATTTTATCCGCCACGCAGGCCATCATATAGCCGCCGCTGGCAGCCACTTTATCTACCGCGACGGTGAGCGGAACGTTGCGCTCGCGAATGCGCTGGAGCTGCGATGCCGCCAGCCCGTAGCCATGAACCACCCCGCCGGGGCTTTCCAGCCGCACAACCACCTGATCCTGCGGTTTCACCACCGCCAGCACAGCAGTGATCTCTTCACGCAGCGCGTTAACTTCATGCGCGTCCATACTGCCTTTGAAATCCAGTACCCAGACGCGCGGTTTGTGCGGCGCGTTGCTCTCCCCCAGCTTCGCTTTCGCCTTTGCCGCTTTCGCCTCCTGCTTTAACTTTTTCTTGTGCGTTTTGTGCCACAGCTTTTGCTGGTGTTCATCCAGAATGGCTGCCGCCATGTTTTCCTGCATTTCTTTGTACTGCTCACTCAGATTCGTCACGGTGAGTTCGCCGCGTTGACGCTTCCGCTGCTTCAGATTAACAATCAGTACCGCAATAATGGCTATCGCCACGACCAGCGTGACGATTTTTGCCAGGAACAGACCATATTGAGAGAGTAATTCCACGCTTCCACCTTGGTTAACATCGCTTACGTCTGGAACCAGTGTACAACACCCTTTCCGCCTCGTCTCTGGCAGACGTTAACGCTGCGAGGGCGCTTCAGAAACTTTTGCAACAGCATGAAATCGTTGCAAAGTATGAATGGCCCGGCACGCTCTCCGGCTGGCTGATTGAATTCGCGTGCTTTTTAGGGCATAAACCCTTTTTTACCGTTTGCCGTGGTCGCCCGGATCACAGGAGAAGACGCCGTGCATTACCAGCCCCAACGCGATTTACTACAAAACCGCATTATTCTTGTAACCGGAGCCAGCGACGGGATTGGTCGCGAAGCGGCGCTTACCTATTCCCGCTACGGGGCCAGCGTAATTTTACTTGGTCGCGACGATAACAAGCTGCGCGCCGTGGCGGATGCCATTGCGACGGAGGGGGGTCTGCCTGCGGCCTGGTTTACTCTCGACCTGCTGACCTGCACCGCGCAGGATTGCGCGCATCTTGCCCAGAAGATTGCCGTCAACTTCCCCCGGCTCGATGGCGTGCTGCATAACGCGGGCCTGCTTGGCGATGTAGTGCCGATGAGCGAACAGCGGCCAGAGGTCTGGCAGCAGGTGATGCAGGTTAACGTTAACGGCACGTTTCTGCTGACCCAGGCACTTCTTCCTTTATTACTGCGTTCTGAATCCGGCTCGCTGGTGTTCACCTCCTCCAGCGTCGGTCGTCAGGGTCGCGCCCGCTGGGGCGCTTATGCCGTGTCCAAATTCGCCACCGAAGGCATGATGCAGGTGCTGGCGGAGGAGTATCAGAATCATCCACTGCGGGTGAACTGTATCAATCCCGGCGGCACCCGTACCGGAATGCGCGCCAGCGCCTTCCCGACCGAAGATCCGTCAAAACTGAAAACGCCCGCTGACATTATGCCGCTCTATCTATGGCTGATGGGCGACGACAGCCGTCGTAAAACCGGTATGACCTTTGACGCCCAGCCGGGGCGCAAACCGGGGATGGCACAATGAGCGACGAACGTTATCAGCAGCGCCAGCAGCGAGTCAAAGAACAGGTGGATGCCCGCGTAGCCGCCGCCCAGGACGAGCGCGGGATCGTCATCGTTTTCACTGGCAACGGCAAAGGCAAAACCACGGCAGCGTTTGGCACCGCGACCCGCGCGGTAGGACACGGTAAAAAAGTCGGCGTCATTCAGTTTATAAAAGGAACGTGGCCTAACGGCGAACGTAATTTACTGGAGCCGCACGGGGTGGAATTTCAGGTGATGGCGACCGGTTTTACCTGGGATACCCAGGATCGCGCCGCCGATACCGCTGCCTGTCTCGATGTCTGGCAGCACGCCCGGCGGATGCTGGCGGATGACTCGCTCGATATGGTGCTGCTTGATGAACTGACGTATATGGTGGCTTATGATTATCTGCCGCTGGCGGACGTTCTGACGGCGCTGAACTCGCGCCCGGTTAACCAGACGGTGATTATTACCGGTCGCGGCTGTCATCGGGAGATCCTCGATCTGGCGGATACGGTCAGCGAACTCCGTCCGGTAAAGCACGCGTTTGAGGCGGGGATTAAAGCGCAGAGGGGAATTGATTATTAAAAAAGACTGGCCCGGCAAGCGCCGGGCCATACGAACTTAACCGTTGCTGCGACCACCACCGGAGCGACGACCGCCGCCCACCTGAGTATGGCGTTTCACCGCACGGCGGATCTGATTCGCTTTCATCTTACGACGATCTTTTTCTACCGCCACTTTTGATTCGGTTTCCGGCTTCAGGCCAACCAGCTCACGCAGGTAGTTAGTCTGCGGCAGGCCCAGTTCGGTCCAGCCGCCGCGCGGCAGGCCTTTCGGCAGCGGAATATCACCGTAGCGCACGCGGATCAGGCGGCTAACCTGCACGCCTACCGCTTCCCACAGGCGACGCACTTCACGGTTGCGGCCTTCGGTCAGGGTGACGTTGTACCACTGGTTAATCCCTTCGCCGCCGCTGAATTTGATGGTTTTGAACGCTGCCGGGCCGTCTTCCAGCTGCACGCCGCGCCCCAGATCGCGCACTTTCGCTTCGTCAACCTGACCAAACACGCGTACCGCGTACTCACGTTCAACTTCACGGCTGGGATGCATCAGACGGTTTGCCAGTTCGCCATCGGTGGTGAACAGCATCAGACCGCAGGTGTTAACGTCCAGACGACCGACGGCAATCCAGCGCGCGCCGCGCAGTTTTGGCAGACGGTCAAATACGGTTGGACGCCCTTCCGGGTCGTTACGGGTACAGAGTTCGCCTTCCGGTTTGTAATAGGCCAGCACGCGACAGATTTGCTCGGCGGATTCTTTCACCGAAATCAGATGTCCGTCGAGGCGGATTTTTAACGCGGGGGTCACTTCTACGCGGTCGCCCAGCGTGGCGATTTTACCGTCAACGCTAACGCGGCCTGCTTCAATAATGGATTCAATTTCACGACGGGAGCCGTGGCCAGCGCGTGCCAGCACTTTCTGTAGTTTTTCGCTCATGGAGCTTCCTTTAGGTGTCGCCTTCCCAGGCGTCGACTGGAGAGTTAAAGTCTTTTAAAATCAATGAATTAGCATGATTTAGTGGCTGCTATTATACGCACTTTTCCCCGCATTGTAACCTCTTTTATTCGCAAGCACCGGGCCACGCTCGGACAATTAATTATTCTGCCCTCCGCGTTATAAAAAATACTTTTTTGAAATCGCCATAAATTCGGCATAGCTCTGACTTTTGCTTAAGGTGTCAATAACGTCGTTATCCAGAATATTGGTCAAATAATCATAAATATGCATACTGTCAATAAACGCATCTTCGCTAATTGCCAGCATAAAAACCAGCTTCACCGTCTTGCCGGGGTCCCATTCGATCCCTTCAGGAAATATCGCCACCGTCACCATCGTGCTGAGCGCCAGCAGCCCCAGCGGGTGCGGGATCGCCAGTTTATCGTCCAGCAGGGTGGAGGCATACGACTCCCGCTCCAGCACCGATTGCAGATAGTTTTCGTCCACCCTGCCCTTTATTCGCAGGTGCAACGCCAGCAGGTTGATAACCGATTCTTTAGTATTTTCCGTTCCCGGCAATATAAAGAAATGCTCCTGCGAGAAATAATTAAGCATGGTGGCGGGCGAAGTATTGTCGGTGATTAAATAATATTTTATTTTTTCTAACTCCCAGCGCTGCGGCAGGGGCGTCAGACTGATCACCCGACGATTTTTCTCCGCTATGGAAGCCATGCTAATAACAATGTTTTCGTTAATTTCCGCCATGGCATTGTATTGCTCAACAGAAAGACATTGCGAAATTAACAGGTCGGGATAGACCTTAATGATTTTCTGGCAGACCACCCGCGTGGCGGCCAGTCCCTGATCGCTGACGATAAGCGCGGTCATGTGGTTCGCCGCGCCAGAGTCCGGCGCGTCAAGGATCGCCCCGATATGCATCACCAGATAACCTATTTCATCATCGTTGACGCTACTGGTGAATAGATGCTCCATCTCACTGAAGGCCGCGAGGGTCATCTCATACATTAACGGATAGTGGCGTTTAATCTGACCGATCAGCGGATTAATAATGCGGATACCGTTGTTAATTCTGATCCGCATGGCTTTGATATGGTCGAGAAGATTTTTCCTCGTCACCGCATCGTAGCTGACTTCGCAATACCAGGCGGTGCTGACATAGCTGAGAAAATGGTTCATCACCGCCATTTCGGTATCGTACAAGCCCGCTTCCTGTATGCCGGGCGGCAGCACCGGGCAGAATGCGGCCAGATGCATTGCCAGGTAGTCGACTTCACCGCTCACCGAGGCGGTCTGGATTTCAGGCATCAGATGAGAAATGAGTTCGCTGGCGGTGCTGCGCCATACCGGTTCGGCAAGCGTGAATTCAAAGTCAAACAGCCAGTGCCCGTGCCGAATTCGCTCGCAGGCAATGGCGCACACCAGCGTGAAAAACCGCAGATTCACATCGCTGAACGCAAAGCCGTGCCGGGTAAGATACTGGCTAACGGCGTGTTTCATCTCCTGCACGCAGAGAAGAGGATGAAACAGGATCTGAAACTCGTCCTCAGTTTCCCTGACGCTTAGCAGGTGTTCGTACAGGCAGCGGCGCAGGGCAATTTCGCTGCCCTGCAGACGAAAACTGTCCCCGCCGTCGGCAATGATTGCGATGTCGTACAGGCTAAAATGGCGCTTCAGCAACGCGATATCATTACGCAGACTGTAGATGCTGATATACCACTCGGCCTCCAGCACCGCCAGCGATACCCCCTGCGTATGCGCCAGCAGCGCCGTCAGCAGCGCGTGACGCCGGGCGGCGGCAGTGCGTATTTCCTTCCACGGCTGGCGCGCCACGTCCAGTAAATGCGCCAGCCCTGGCGCATTATCTACCTGAATTTGTACGCCCTTTTTACGATCGTGAATGAGACGGTTACCTGAAGCGGAAAGAAGTTCGCTAATCTCTTTGAGATCGCTGCGAATAGTGCGCGTTGAAACCTCCATTTCCCGCGCCAGAGACGCCTGCGTCACGTTACCTTCCGCGATCCGCAGAAAAATGTCCCTGATCCGTTTGTAGTGAAACAGTCTCATGTTTTCACCCTATTTCGACATACAGCGTCTGGAGATCCGCTGGCTGAAGCGCCTCCCTTTTCGGCATCGGCGTTTGCTCGTCCAGCATCACGTTGCGACCGTTGGCAAAGGCCGGGATTTGCACGGTGGAACTGAGCGTGGGATTGTAAAAGCGGAAGATATAGCCCGCCCCCCGCTCCGCGCATTTCACCACGCTGACCAGCGCATCGCTGGCCTGTGACGGCAGATCGATCAGGCTGTGCTGGCGCGGGAAGTGACGCTCTTCATCACTCAGGCAAAAGCGCAGCCGACCATTCAGGAAGTCGCTGTCCTGGTAAACCGGGAAAGCGGTGAGTAGGTTTTTGGAGATCCGCGCCGACTGTGAGCCATCAAAACTGCCACTCCAGCTTCGCCAGGCAAAAGAGAACGTGAGCCTGCCCGGGAGCTGAGCATCCGGGGTTTCGACTACCGTCTCCCCCGACGCGCGTCCCGGCCGGAACAGCAGATCCTGTTTGCCCATAAAGCCGAAGGTGCGGAACAGGGTCAGGGAGAGGGTATCGAAATGATCGCCGACAATTTCATACTCGCGCACGCCGTTGGTGTGAAGGCTAATGCCGTGATCATGGTCATGTAAGTTCACAAAGCTCTGCATCGGCTCAATGGCAATCGGTTTTTCCTGCCATTTTTCGCGCTCCCAGACCGCCAGCGATGCACGGCGGGCAACCGGGCGCGTTATCGCACCGAAAAGCTGATCCGCGCAGGAAACGCTGGCCATGATATCGGTGGCAAAATGGACGCACAGACGGTGGCTTAAGACGGTGTTATCCACGCTGACCTCGAAGCGGATCGCATCGTCCGTTTGCAACGTTACCGTGACCGCCAGCCGCAGCGCCGCCGATGCCAGCCCCTGCGCCCTCTCCTCCAGGTTTTTCGGCACTGTCAGCAGGTACTCAAGATGCAGAGACTGCTGTAAGTCGTCGCTCTGCCGCGACTGGCTCACCAGGCAACCGTCGGATGAAACCCGCATGTCCTGGCGCGGCGGCGAGTAATTGTACGAATCCCCGTCATCGCCGTTTTCCACAAAGCGCATCTGTCGCGAATAACGTTTACCGCTGGCCTTGTGGAGGATGGTCAGCAGCCCGTCATCCTCAACCACAATGTGATAAAAGGCGTTGTCAATGTGGCCTTCGGTATCGGTCGCGATCGGGCTTGCGCCGTCGCCATCAAACGCCAGATGCCAGCGGGTATAGCCCAGCGCCGGAAGCGTGCTGCTGCCGACTCTCAGCCGCGTGCGGTACACTTTCTCCGGTTTGTGCCAGGGCTTGCCGGGATCGAGGCGGATAGTCTGATTAAGCACGTATTCCGTCAGGTCCCGTTGCGCCTCGATCACATACGGCAGCGCGTTGCCAGCGCCATCGCGGAGGGTAAACGGAATGCCGGGCAGCCATGCCTCAAAGGTGATCTGCGGCGATGCCGGGTGGGTCAGCGGATTAAACACCGTGAAGGTAAAATCATGCGCTCGCGGGATGCGAATGCTGATCAGCCGGGTTTGCATCTCCAGCAGGTTACGGGCTAAATCCCCGGCCTGACGGTAGCGGGCAGCAATATCCCGGTTGGTTTCATCGCTGTTGCAGCCGCCGATGCTGTCATGCGCGGCGTTATAAAACATCAGCTTCCAGATATCGGCGACGATCCGCGCGGGATACTCCAGTCCCAGACTGCGGCCAATCGCCAGCACGGGCTCAAGGGTGTTGACCAGCAGCGCTTCGATGTCGTTATTCATCTGCTTGAGATCGGCCCGGCAGGAAAAGATCGTTTTATGAATGCGCGAGTGTTTGGCTTCGGTCAACTCGCCATGCAACACCGACGCATCCACCGCCTCTTCTTCCAGCGTCTGCACGAACGCCAGCGGACTGGCGATCTGATAGTGGCGCTGGTCGTCACAGGCATTGAACTGCGCGACTAATTGCGGCAGGTTTTCGCGGATCGGAGCCTGATCAAAACCGTGCGGATACAGCAAGTGCGCACGCTGACTGCGCGCCTCAACAGGTGCCATTTTTTGATCGAGAAACGCTTTCATACTGGCAGGCGTTTCATCCAGCAGCCCGCCGTAGTGGTAGCCCCAGGGCATCTGCACGGCGAAGACCTGCTCGCCGTTATCGCCGCGCCAGTAAAACTCGGTTTCATGCAGCGTGTTGTCGGCAATTCCCCGCCAGAACAGCGCATGGCGGATGCCGAACTGTCGGTAAATCTGCGGCATATTACCGCCGAGGCCAAAACAGTCCGGCACATAGCCGAGCATCATCGCGCCGCCCAGCGCCTCGCTTAACGTAATGCCATAGTAGAGATTGCGCACCACCGACTCCTGGTGGATCACTAACTGGTCGGTTTGCGTATACCACGGGCCGGTCAGCAGGCGTTTTTCGGCGATCAACCGGCATAAAATGTCCCGGTCTTCTGGTGCCCACTGTAAATAACTTTCCACCAGCGCGGTCTGCGCATCCAGCAGATAGCACGGAAAATCAGGATTGTTATCAAGAACGCGAATGACGTTTTTCACATGATTAAAAAGATAAACCCGCGAACGTGACGAGGTGAAATACCACTCCTGATCCCAGTGGGTATGGCTATATAAATGAACCGTTTTATTCTTCATGATGCTGCCTCGCCGGGAAATTAATCGAATCGGATTTCAATATCGTCAACCGCGCTCTGTGGGGCGGCGGTTTCGTCATCGTTAAAATTGACCAGCAGGTTGGCGCCCAGCGCAATAACGACGGTGCCGACTAACGCGCCGATAAAATAAGCCCATGGATGACCAACGGTGAAACCGCCGTACAGACCGCCGAGCGGCGGCATAATCGGATAAGCTTTAAACAGCGCGACGCAAACCGCACCGAGCACGCCCGCCAGCACGTTAAGCGGGATCAGCCGCGCCGGGTTTTTGAGGGTAAACGGGATAGCGCCCTCTGATATGCCGAGGATGCCCATGATCACCCCACCATTTCCCGCCTCTTTTAGTGTCTGGCTGAAATTGCCGGGGCGCAGGAAACGCGCAGCCGCATAGCCAAGCGGCGGAATGATAATCGCCACGTTAACCAGAATGGCAGGCAGGTAAACGCCGCTGAGAAACAGCACGTTGGCGGTGCCCCACGCCGCTTTGTTCACCGGTCCGCCGAGGTCGAAGCAGATCATGCCGCCGAGTACGGCTGCCAGCACCACCGTGCTGGTGCCATCCTCGGTCATGCTTTGCACCCAGGCCATCAGCGCGAGGTTGATCCAGCTAAGCGCATCACCCAGCAGCAGGCGCATCACCAGCACCTGAAGCCCGACGGTAATAAAGGGCAGAATAATCAGCGGGACGGAGCTTGCCGCCGAGCCTTCAATGCGAATTTTCCGCGCCACCCATTCGGAGGAATAACCGGCCAGCAGACCGCCGAGGATCGCGCCTAAAAATCCCGATCCGGTCAGAGAAGCGATAAGCCCGGCGGTGAAACCGGCAGCCAGCCCTTTTTTTCCGGCAATGGAAAAGGCAACGTAGGCACCGAGAACATAATTCATCAGGCCGATAATTTTAAAACCGATATCCTGGGTCAGATACAGCCAGTGTTTCATTCCTTCACTGTCGGCAAAAGCGTCCAGATTAGATTCGCCAAACATCAGGCCAATAATTTTTGCCACCGCCACCATCAGCGAACCGGCAATAATAATCGGCAGCGCGTAGGAAATACCGGTCATCAGATGGTTCTTAACGTCATTCAGCATTTTGTTCATGATCCGCTCTTCCCTGCGTTATTACGCGCGTCCACTGCCGCCACGCATTTCATAATCACTTCCGCCGCATGCCCGACGCATTGACCAATTTTGACCCGAATAATGACTTTGCCGTGAAAGCGTTCCTCTTCTTCAATCGCCCGGTCAGCGGCAATAATGACGAAATCCGCCGCCGCAACCTCCTCCCGGGTAATTTTATTCAGCATCCCCATCGCGCCCTGCTGTTCGATTTTTACCGAATGCCCCAGCCGTGCGCCCTCTTTCTCCAGCGATTTTGCCGCCATGGGCGTATGCGCCAGACCCGCAATACATGAGGTGACTCCAACGATATTCATGCTTCCTCCTGAACTGAAATTCGTAACTGCATAAACTGAAATAGCTCTTCTTCATCTTTTGCCGCGAAGAGCTTTTCCCTGAATTCGTCATCAACAATTTGACTGGCGAGGCTATTAATAATTTTCAGATGCAGCACTTTGGCCCCGCTCTCCGGCACCAACAGGCCGAAAATAATCTGCACCGGTAGTGCGTCGAGACTTTCCCAGTCAATGGGCTGGCGCAGCCGAATTAAAATCACCCCTGCCCGCGCGACGTTGGCGGTTTTGGCGTGGGGTATCGCAATCTGGTTTTCGAAGCCGGTGGAATACTGGTTTTCACGCGCCCAGAAGTCGGCCTCTATTTTATCGGCGTCGGTCGCCCAGCCCTGCGCCACCGCATGGCGGGCGAGAAACTGAAAGATCTCTTTTTTGTTGCTGAAGGTCTGATTGAGAAAAATGTTTTGCCGGGCAATGAGCATGAGCGGATATCTCCCTGTGCATCGTCTGTCATTTGAAGTGATCCACAGACTAAACCGTTTTCCTTTGCGGTTCTGACAAGCGTTTTCCCCGCTTTCTGGAAATGAATTGTTGGTAAGGGGGCAAAAGAGTGAATTAGCTCAAATATCCACGCAACTCTGTGAGAGATATCAAAAAACCAGCGCTGGGGTGACGTGCAGAAAGGGGAAAGCAGGAGAGAAACGGCAGCGGTGAGGCGCTGCCGCAGAGATTATAAGAAAGGCTTAACGTCGCCCACGCCTTCGCGCAGAACGACCGGCGAATCATCGGTGAGATCGATAACCGTCGTCGGCTGCTGACCAAGGTAGCCGCCGTGAATAATCAAATCCACCAGCTTCTCCAGCCGGTCTTTGATTTCTTCCGGGTCGGACTCGGTAAAGTCGCTGCCCGGCAGCATCAGCGAGGTGGAGAGCATCGGCTCGCCGAGCGTTTCCAGCAGCGCCACCGCGATTGGGTTAGACGGCACGCGCAGGCCGATAGTTTTACGCTTCTCCTGCAACAGGCGGCGCGGCACCTCTTTCGTACCTTTCAGGATGAAAGTGTAATTCCCCGGCGTGTTGTTTTTGATCAGGCGGAAAGCGACGTTATCAACAAACGAATAGGTCGACAGCTCCGACAAATCGCGGCACATCAGGGTAAAGTTGTGACCGTCCGGCAAATGACGGATGCGGCAGATGCGCTCCATCGCGCCTTTGTCTTCGATCTTGCAGCCCAGCGCGTAGCCGGAATCGGTCGGGTAGACAATGACGCCGCCTTTGCGGACGATTTCCACCGCCTGATTAATCAGACGCGGCTGCGGGTTATCCGGGTGGATATAAAAAAACTGACTCATACTTCCCTCTCAATCGGTGTTCTGCGGCTGTTCCCACAACTGCCACACGCCTTCAACCCCGGCAGGCAGCCAGAGTTTGCGGCCCAGTTCTATCCACGAACAGGGCTGGTGAAAATCCGATCCCTGCGAGGCCAGAAGCCCAAACTGGCGGGCATAAGCCGCAAGCTGCGTGCGTTCATTAGGACCCTGCTGACACTGGGCGACTTCCATCGCGTCTCCGCCGCGTTCGGCGAAGTAAGCCAGCAGTCTTTTCAGCCACTTGGCGCTGAGATCGTAACGCCCTGGATGGGCAATCACGGCCTTGCCGCCAGAATGATGAATCACATCAATAGCTTGATCTATTGTACACCACTGCGGAGGAACGTATCCGGTTTTCCCTCGGGCGAGGTATTTTTTGAATACGTCCGCCATATTGCTGGCTTTCCCCGCCCCGACCAGGAACCGGGCGAAATGGCCGCGCGTGACCGCTCCGCCCGCCGCCAGTTTTAACGCGCCTTCCCATGCGCCGGGAATATGCGCTTTTTCCAGCCGCTCAGCGATAAGCCGCGCGCGCTGCTGACGACGTTCCTTTTGCTCCGCCAGAAAGGCGATCATCTCAGGATGGGAAATATCAATATTCAGCCCGACAATATGAATTTCATGATTTTCCCAGACGGTCGAGATTTCAACGCCGGTGATGAGATCCAGTCCCAGCCCGGCGCGGGCAATTTCCGCCTGCGCTGCCGGAATGGCGTCAACGCTGTCGTGATCGGTAATCGCCAGCGTACCAATGCGCATCTGCACGGCGCGATGGACTAATTCTTCGGGGGAAAGCATACCGTCAGAGGCAGTGGTATGGCTGTGCAGGTCGTAAATAATCGCGTACTGGGGATCGCTCAAAACGGCTCCGGTTGGGTATATACAGGTTCGGCGAACCATCATAACGGCTGAAGTGGATTTTCTGAAACGAGGGCTTGACTTTATTTTCATGAACTAGTTAACTAGTACGAAAGTTCACTCTGATGAGGTATCTGAAATGAAGGCACATTTTTCTCTGCACGATGGTTGGCGCGCTCCCTGTTAACGGGCGGTGTCATCGCGTCTGCACTTCGCAAACAGATACCTGGCCCGCCACCGAGCGGGCTTTTTTTTGAACAGAACAGATGAGAATAAAATGCAAACGTCAAAACCCATTCTTGAACTGCTGACCAGCGATGCGCTGTATCGCGAAGATCCTACTGCGCTGTTCCATCAGCTTTGCGCGAAGCGTCCCGCCACGCTGCTGCTGGAATCGGCAGATATCGACAGCAAAGACGATTTAAAAAGCCTGCTGCTGGTAGACAGCGCGCTGCGCATCTCGGCATTAGGTGACACTGTCACTATTAACGCACTGACCGCTAACGGCGCGGCGCTGCTGCCGCTGCTCGATGCCGCCCTGCCCGCAGGCGTCGAAAATGAGCGTCAGGAAAACGCCCGCGTGCTGCGCTTTCCGCCGGTCAGCACGCTGCTGGATGAAGACGCCCGCCTCTGCTCACTGTCGGTGTTCGACGCCTTCCGCCTGATTCAGGAACGGGTCAACGTGCCGCAGGCAGAGCGCGAAGCGATGTTCTTTGGCGGCCTGTTCGCCTACGACCTGGTGTCCGGTTTTGAGGATTTACCCCAGCTTGCCAGCGACACCGCCTGCCCGGATTACTGCTTCTATCTGGCAGAAACGCTGCTGGTGATCGACCATCAGAGCCAAAAAACGCGCATCCAGTGCAGCCTGTTTACGCCGCTGGAAGATGAAAAGCAGCGCTTAAGCCAGCGCATTGCGCAGCTCCGCCAGCAGCTTGGCGAGCCGCCGCTGCCGCTGCCGGTTGAACCCGTTACCCACATGCGCAGCGTCTGTAATCAGAGCGATGATGAATTCGGCGCGGTGGTGCGTCAGATGCAGAAAGCGATTCGCGCCGGTGAAATTTTCCAGGTGGTGCCTTCCCGCCAGTTCTCATTGCCCTGCCCGTCACCGCTGGCGGCCTACGACGTGCTGAAGAAAAGCAACCCCAGCCCGTATATGTTCTTTATGCAGGACAACGACTTCACCCTGTTCGGTGCATCGCCGGAAAGCTCGCTGAAATATGACGCCGTTTCCCGGCAGATTGAAATCTACCCGATTGCCGGAACGCGTCCGCGCGGTCGCCGGGCTGACGGCTCGCTGGATCGCGATCTCGACAGCCGCATTGAGCTGGAAATGCGCACCGACCACAAAGAATTGTCGGAACATTTAATGCTGGTGGATCTGGCGCGCAACGACCTGGCGCGGATCTGCACGCCGGGCAGCCGCTACGTGGCGGACTTAACCAAAGTCGACCGCTACTCGTTCGTTATGCACCTCGTTTCCAGAGTGGTCGGTGAACTCCGTCATGACCTCGACGCCCTGCACGCCTACCGCGCCTGCATGAATATGGGCACCCTTAGCGGCGCGCCGAAAGTTCGCGCCATGCAGCTCATCGCCGCTGCCGAAGGCAAAAGACGCGGCAGCTACGGCGGCGCGGTGGGTTACTTTACCGCCCACGGCGACCTCGATACCTGCATTGTGATCCGCTCAGCCTTCGTTGAGAACGGCGTGGCGACCGTTCAGGCGGGCGCAGGCGTGGTGCTGGATTCCGTGCCACAGTCCGAAGCCGATGAAACCCGAAATAAAGCCCGCGCGGTGCTGCGCGCTATTGCCACCGCCCATCACGCACAGGAGATTTTCTGATGGCTGACATTCTGCTGCTTGATAACATTGATTCCTTTACTTACAACCTGGCGGATCAGCTGCGGGCCAGCGGGCACAACGTAGTGATTTATCGCAATCATGTCCCGGCGCAAACCCTGATCGAACGCCTGGCGACGATGGACAACCCGGTGCTGATGCTCTCCCCCGGCCCTGGCGCGCCGAGCGAAGCAGGCTGTATGCCGGAACTGCTGACCCGGATGCGCGGCAAGCTGCCGATCATCGGCATCTGTCTGGGTCATCAGGCGATTGTCGAAGCCTACGGCGGTTATGTCGGTCAGGCGGGGGAAATTCTCCACGGTAAAGCGTCCAGCATTGAGCATGACGGTCAGGCGATGTTTGCGGGCCTGCCGAATCCGCTTCCCGTTGCGCGCTATCATTCGCTGGTCGGCAGCAACGTGCCTGCCGGATTAACCATCAACGCTCATTTTAACGGCATGGTCATGGCGGTGCGTCACGATGCGGATCGCGTCTGCGGTTTCCAGTTCCACCCGGAATCGATTCTCACCACCCAGGGCGCACGTCTGCTGGAACAAACCCTTGCCTGGGCTATCCAGAAACTGGAACAGACCAACACCCTGCAACCGGTGCTGGAAAAACTGTACCAGGCACAGACGCTCAGCCAGCAGGAAAGCCATCAGCTCTTTTCTGCGGTAGTACGCGGCGAACTGAAGCCGGAACAGCTGGCGGCCGCGCTGGTGAGTATGAAAGTGCGCGGCGAGCATCCGAATGAAATTGCCGGAGCCGCCACCGCCCTGCTGGAGAACGCCGCGCCGTTCCCGCGCCCGGACTATTTATTCGCTGATATCGTCGGCACCGGCGGCGACGGCAGCAACAGTATTAACATCTCCACCGCCAGCGCATTTGTCGCCGCTGCCTGTGGCCTGAAGGTGGCGAAGCACGGCAACCGCAGCGTTTCGAGCAAGTCGGGATCGTCAGATTTACTGGCCGCGTTCGGGATTAATCTGGAGATGAATGCCGACAAATCCCGCCTGGCGCTGGATGAACTGGGCGTCTGCTTCCTGTTCGCGCCGAAATATCATACCGGTTTCCGCCACGCCATGCCGGTGCGCCAGCAGTTGAAAACCCGCACCCTGTTTAACGTGCTGGGGCCGTTAATTAACCCGGCGCATCCGCCGCTGGCGCTGATTGGCGTCTACAGCCCGGAACTGGTGTTGCCCATTGCCGAAACCCTGCGGGTGCTGGGCTATCAGCGGGCGGCGGTGGTTCACAGCGGCGGCATGGATGAAGTTTCCCTGCACGCGCCGACGGTGGTGGCAGAACTGCACAACGGCGAAATCAAAAATTATCAGCTTACCGCCGACGATTTTGGCCTGACGCCCTATCATCAGCAGGAGCTGGCGGGCGGCACGCCGGAAGAAAACCGTGACATTTTAACACGCTTACTACAAGGTAAAGGAGAGCCGGCCCATGAAGCTGCGGTCGCCGCCAACGTCGCGATGTTAATGCGTCTGCACGGTGAAGAAGACCTGCACGCCAACGCCCGGAAAGTGCTCGGCGTCCTGCGCAGCGGCGCGGCCTACGATTGTGTTACCGCCTTAGCGGCGAGAGGATAAATAATGCAGACCGTTTTAGCGAAAATCGTCGCCGACAAGACGATATGGGTAGCAAACCGCAAACAACACCAGCCGCTGGCCAGCTTTCAGAATGAGGTGCTGCCCAGCCAGCGCGATTTCTATGGTGCGCTCCAGGGCGCACGCACCGCGTTTATTCTGGAATGTAAAAAAGCGTCGCCGTCAAAAGGCACCATCCGCGATGATTTTGACCCGGCTCGCATTGCCGAAGTGTACAAACATCATGCCTCGGCGATTTCAGTGCTGACCGACGAGAAATATTTTCAGGGCAGTTTTGATTTTCTGCCCATCGTCAGCGGCATCGCCCCGCAACCGATTCTATGTAAGGATTTCATCGTCGATCCTTACCAGATTTACCTCGCACGTCACTATCAGGCCGACGCCTGCCTGCTGATGCTCTCGGTGCTGGACGATGACCAGTACCGCCAGCTTTCCGCCGTCGCCCATAGCCTGAATATGGGCGTGCTGACGGAGGTGAGTAATGAAGAAGAACTGGAGCGCGCTATCGCGCTTGAGGCCAAAGTGGTCGGCATCAACAACCGCGACCTGCGGGATCTGTCTATCGATCTCAACCGTACCCGTGAACTGGCACCGCGTCTCGGTCACGGCGTGACGGTGATCAGCGAATCCGGGATTAACACTTACGCCCAGGTCCGCGAGCTTAGCCGCTTTGCCAACGGTTTTCTGATTGGCTCGGCGCTGATGTCACATGACGATCTTAACGCCGCCGTACTGCGGGTGCTGCTGGGAGAAAACAAAGTCTGCGGCCTGACCCGCGCCGAAGACGCCCGCGCTGCCTTTGACGCCGGAGCCAGTTACGGCGGGCTGATTTTCGTGCCAGCCTCCCCGCGCGCGGTGAACGAAGCGCAGGCGCGGGAAGTGATGGCAGGCGCACCGCTGCGCTATGTTGGCGTGTTCCGCGATGCGGATATCGCCACCGTTGCTGCTACCGCCGAAGCGCTGCATCTGACCGCCGTGCAGTTACACGGTGCGGAAGATCAGTCTTATATTAACGCCCTGCGCGTACAGCTACCCGACTCCGTGCAGATCTGGAAAGCGTTAAGCGTAGGCGTAACGCTGCCTGCCCGCACGCTGGTGCATGTGGACAAATACGTCTTCGACAACGGACAGGGCGGAAGCGGTCAGCAATTCAACTGGTCGCTGCTGGAAGGTCAGGACTTAAGTCACGTTTTACTGGCGGGTGGACTTGGCCCTGACAACTGCGTCGCCGCAGCCGATACCGGCTGTGCCGGGCTTGATTTCAATTCTGGCGTAGAGTCTGCACCGGGAATTAAAGATGCCGGGAAACTGGCCTCGGTGTTTCGGACGCTGCGCGCATATTAAGGAAGCGACAATGACAACATTATTAAATCCCTATTTTGGTGAGTTTGGTGGTATGTACGTACCGCAAATCCTGATGCCTGCGCTGCGCCAGCTGGAAGAAGCCTTCGTCAGCGCGCAGAAAGATCCCGAGTTTCAGGCCCGGTTCACCGATTTGCTGAAAAACTACGCCGGTCGTCCTACCGCGCTGACCAAATGCCAGAACATTACGGCGGGCACCCGCACCACGTTGTATCTCAAACGTGAAGATTTGCTCCATGGCGGCGCGCACAAAACCAACCAGGTGCTCGGTCAGGCGCTGCTGGCAAAACGCATGGGCAAGACCGAAATCATCGCCGAGACCGGCGCGGGTCAGCACGGCGTGGCGTCGGCACTCGCCAGCGCACTGCTGGGGCTAAAATGCCGCATCTATATGGGGGCTAAAGACGTTGAGCGTCAGTCGCCGAACGTGTTCCGTATGCGCCTGATGGGTGCCGAAGTGATACCGGTATACAGCGGTTCGGCGACGCTGAAAGATGCCTGTAACGAGGCGCTGCGCGACTGGTCCGGCAGCTATGATAACGCCCACTATATGCTCGGCACGGCGGCGGGTCCGCACCCCTTCCCGACTATCGTGCGTGAATTCCAGCGCATGATCGGTGAAGAAACCAAAGTGCAGATCCGTGAAAAAGAGGGTCGCCTGCCGGATGCGGTGATCGCCTGCGTCGGCGGCGGTTCCAACGCCATCGGCATGTTTGCCGATTTTATCGAAGAAACCAGCGTCGGGCTGATTGGTGTTGAGCCAGCCGGTCACGGCATTGAAAGCGGTGAGCACGGCGCACCGCTGAAACACGGTCGCGTGGGCATCTACTTCGGCATGAAATCGCCGATGATGCAGACTGAAGACGGGCAAATCGAAGAATCTTACTCTATTTCTGCCGGGCTGGATTTCCCGTCCGTCGGCCCGCAGCACGCTTATCTGAACAGCACCGGGCGCGCAGACTATGTGTCGATTACCGATGACGAAGCGCTGGATGCGTTCAAAATTCTCTGTCGCGAGGAAGGTATTATTCCGGCGCTGGAATCGTCTCACGCCCTCGCCCACGCGTTGAAAATGATGCGCGAAGATCCTGAAAAAGAGCAGTTGCTGGTGGTGAATCTTTCCGGGCGCGGCGACAAAGACATTTTTACCGTACATGACATTCTGAAAGCGCGAGGGGAAATCTGATGGAACGCTATGACCCGTTATTTACCAGACTGAAAGATCGCAAGGAAGGTGCCTTCGTGCCGTTCGTCACCCTTGGCGATCCGTCCCCGGAACAGTCGCTGAAAATTATCGACACCCTGGTTGCAGCCGGTGCCGATGCGCTGGAGCTGGGTATTCCGTTCTCCGATCCGCTGGCGGATGGTCCGACCATTCAGAACGCCACCCTGCGCGCGTTTGCCGCAGGCGTCACGCCGGGCCAGTGCTTTGAGATGCTGGCGACCATTCGGCAAAAATACCCGGATATTCCGATTGGCCTGCTGATGTACGCCAACCTGGTATTCAGCAAAGGTATTGATGATTTCTATGCGCAGTGTGAAAAAGTGGGCGTGGATTCGGTGCTGGTGGCGGATGTGCCGATTGAAGAGTCCGCACCGTTCCGCCAGGCGGCGATGCGTCACAACGTTGCGCCGATTTTTATCTGTCCGCCGAATGCCGATGACGAACTGCTGCGCCAGATCGCTTCATATGGTCGCGGTTATACCTATCTGCTGTCGCGTGCGGGCGTCACCGGTGCGGAAAATCGCGCCGCCCTGCCGCTGCATCACCTGGTCGAAAAACTGACCGAGTACCATGCTGCGCCACCGTTGCAGGGCTTTGGTATCTCTGCGCCTGAACAGGTCGCGTCAGCCATTGACGCGGGCGCAGCGGGCGCGATTTCCGGTTCGGCTATCGTCAGGATCATCGAAAACAATCTTAACGATCACGCTAACATGCTGGCGGAACTGAAAGCATTTGTGCAAAACATGAAGGCCGCAACGCTGCGCGCCTGATCCCCACTGCCCGGCCCCGCGCCGGGCGGTTACTCGCCCTTCACGCTCTGCGCATATTTGCGCACCAGCCGAAAAAGTGTTTCTACGTCATCCGGCGTCCAGTCAGCAAAAATCTGATTCATCAATCGCTCGCGGGCCTGATTAATTTTATCGATCAGGATTTTCCCCTGCGGCGCAACCGTCACCACGCTCACCCGGCGATCCTTCTCACCAGGCTGTTTCTGCGCCAGCGCCAGCGCTTCCAGACGTTTAACCTGACGGCTGACGGTGGTGTAATCGCGTCCCAGCCGGTCTGCCAGCTCCACCACTCCGCCCGGACCGTAGCGATCGATAGCCACCAGCAGCGGGAAAAGTGCCTGGTCCAGCTTCACGCTGGCTTCCCGCAGCAGGTTTTCATCGCGCAGCGGATGATTCATCACACTGATGATATCGAGCAGCGCACCGTGAAAATCCCGGATATCATATTTTTTATGTGCATCTTGCATATAAATTTCTCTAAGGTGTATAGTCCCGCTATCGGATATGTGCATTTTACACATATCCACTTCACAGAGGAATATTTATGAAAGCAGCCGTGGTTTACGATCCCGCCCAGGGACCGGTGTATGCAGATTTTCCCTGCCCCGAAGCGGACGAGACGTCACAACTGATCCAGGTACAGGCGTCGGCGATTAGCCATGTGGTTAAAAGCCGCGCCGCTGGCAGGCATTACAGCTTCAGCAGCGGCGAACCCTTTGTGGCCGGGATCGACGGCGTCGGGCTGACTGAAACAGGAGAGCGCGTCTGGTTTGCGATGCCGGTCGCACCGTGGGGCAGCATGGCGGAGTGGACGCGGGTACCGCGTGAAAATTGCCTGCCGCTGCCGCCGGCGCTGTCTTCCGTGGATGCGGCGGCGCTGGGCAATCCCGGTATGTCCGCCTGGGCTTCGCTGGTTAACCGCGCCGGATTGCAGCGCGGTGAGACGGTGCTGATCAACGGTGCAACCGGCAGCGCGGGCAGGCTGGCGGTGCAAATCGCCCGTTATCTGGGCGCGGGCAAAATTATCGCTACCGGGCGTCACTCACCGGCGCTGGAGCAGTGCGGCGCTGATGTTTCCCTGCTTTTGCAGACAGCAGAGTTTCAGCCACGGCTGGCGGAACAGGCAGCGGCAGGGATTGACGTGGTGATTGACTATTTGTGGGGCGAAAGCGCAGAGCAGATCCTGCAAACCCTGGCCAGCCACGGCCCCCGCCCGCTGCGCTATGTGCAGGTCGGTGCGCTTGCCGGGAGCGACATCCGCCTGCCCGGTGCGGTGCTGCGTTCATCCGCCATCCAGTTAATGGGCAGCGGTATTGGCAGTTTATCGATGGCGGAATTAATGGCTGCAACCAATGCAATGTTGCAGGCGGCGATGCCCGCCGGGCTAACGATTGCCACAACTCCCGCGCCGCTCTCTGACGTGGCAGCCGCCTGGCCGCGGGATGACAGCAAAAAACGCACGGTGTTTTTAATTCCGTAGCATCCGCATAAAAGAAGGGGTTGATTCTGAAGATGATAAAGATTATCTTTCTCACTACCGAATAGTTGAGCAAAACACTCGGGTATTCGGTACGACATTGCTCACATTGCTTCCAGTATGACTTGCCCGCCTTTTGGCGGGCTTTTTTTTATCGGTTCGCCGGGGCGACGGTCAGTTCCGCCACCTGTTTTTCGCTTTTCATCAGATCCCAGGTAATAAAGAACAGTCCTACCATGAAAGGAATTTCATACAGCTCTTCGATTAAATCCTGATACTTCTTGCTGTGCATAAACAGCGGGGCCAGCATCCGGTGATGCTCGACGGAATCAGAAATCAGGAAGGTGATCACCACCACCAGCGCCATCCACAGCGGAAGCTCCACGGTGCGCAGTTTGCGGATAATTTCTTTACGCAGGATGGAAGAAAATATAACCGGCAGCACCAGCGCGGCAATCAGCACCACTGAAATCGCTCTGAACAGCAGTTTGGGATCGTCAGGAAAATAGACCCGCCCCCAGCTGGTACTTCTTCCTAACAGCACCAGCCACCAGACCACGGCCCAGAGCCAGAATTGTTTCGCGCCGTTTTGCAGCGACAGCGGCTTTATATATACAGCGGTGAAAATCGCGCCGAATAGCAGCCACAGCGCCTGACCATTTTCGATCCACTCCACCAGCTCGCCATGAAGCAGCGGCACGTGCATATCCGCTGTAAAGGGAAACAGGACCGCCAGCAGGATCAGAAAAAATGCCGCTGCGGAAAATTGCGTTTTCAATGTCATAATATCGTCATTTCTTAAGAAATACTTAAACGGCGATAATATACATTCCTGGCAATTGCGCATTATCAAAGTGTGCCAGTTGGATTGCCCTTGTCATAAAAAGGGCTCAAGGATTACCTCAAAGCATGATCAGAGAAGGAAACTGGCCGCTGGCGACCAGTTTGTAACAAAGAATTAAAAACGATAACCCGCAGAGAACATAAACACCCACGGATCGAGGCGGGTATCCACATTCTGCTGTACGCCGCCCGCTTTAAATTTCACTTCAGTATCAATATCCATATACCAGACCGACATATTAATCAGCCAGTCGCGGTTAATCAGGTAATCCAGACCTACCTGCCCCGCAGCGCCCCAGGAATCTTTCAGGCTCAGATCGGATAACCCTGCCGCTTTGCCGGTATCGTTAAAGCTTTCATCAAAAAAGGTGGTGTAATTTACGCCAGCGCCGACATACGGACGCACTTTACTGTTGGCATCACCAAAATACCACTGCGCCATCAGCGACGGCGGCAGGTGATGCACGGTAGCGATATCACCCGTCGGGCCGGTGCCGACTTTATGGCGAAACGGCGTTGCCGCCAGCAGTTCCACGCCGACATTATCCGTCGCCATATAAGTAAATGTCAGTCCCAGTTGGGTATTGTTATCAACATTAAACCCGCCCAGGCTGCCCAGCACGTTATCAGAACCTTCCGTGGGGCGCGCCGTCGCCGACCCCGCACGAATGAAGAACTCACCCGCTTCGTGCGCCCAGAGACTCCCGGAGAAACTGCTTAAAATTAACGATGCCACTGCCAACTTTTTCATACCCACTCCTTCGTTATGGTTTTATAAGGCGGGGCAAATATACCTACATAGAAGTAAAAGTGATCCAACTTAGATCACATTTAAGCGGGAAATTTAACCTTTATTGATCTGGATTAATTTTCGCGCTTTAGCGAGCAGCAACAAGAACCTAACTACATCAATTTTGGAATAATTGACCCGCAAAAATATTCTTCGTTCCCCCTCTTGCGGAAGGGTCAGCACAGGCCTAATTTATTTTGCATCTCAGTTTGGTGCGTTTTCAGGTGTGTGATGAGCGAGAATAATTCGTGCATGACGTGCGGTGCCTGTTGTGCATTTTTCCGTGTTTCTTTTTACTGGGCCGAGGGCGATGACGCTGGCGGTCCGGTCCCCGCCGCGCTCACCGAGGCGGTTTCCCCTTTTATTCGCTGCATGAGCGGGACTAATCAAAAAAATCCCCGCTGTATTGCTCTTCAGGGAACCCCTGGTAGCCAGGTGAGCTGTTCGGTGTACACCTGTCGTCCTTCGACCTGCCGGGAATTTGCGCAATCTGGCGAAGCAGGCCTTATTAATGACGCCTGCGAGCGCGCGCGGGCACATTACGGCTTACCGCCCCTTTACAAAGACAGACGGTTACTTACTCTTCCTGATGCTGCCACTGATGACTTATCCAGGGTACAATCGCCCGTTGAATAACACCTGCAATACTCAAGGAGAGTGCATGTCTATCACGGCGAAGTCCGTTTACCGTGACACGGGTAATTTTTTTCGTAATCAGTTCATTATCATTTTGCTGATTGCTTTATTGTGCGCATTTATCACGGTGGTGCTTGGCCATGCTTTTTCACCGAGTGATGAGCAGCTTTCCGTTCTGACCGAAGGCGACAATCTTGCCGGTAACGTGGGATTGTTTGAAATGGTGCAGAATATGTCGCCGGAACAGCAGCAGGTTTTGCTGCGCGCCTCGGCGGTTTCCACCTTTTCCGGGCTTATCGGCAATGCCATCCTCGCAGGCGGTATGCTGCTGTTGATCCAGCTTATTTCTGCCGGACATCGCGTCAGCGCCCTGCGCGCAATCGGCGCCAGCGCACCGGTGCTGCCTAAACTGTTCCTGCTCATTCTGTTAACCACTTTTCTGGTGCAGATAGGCGTGATGCTGGTGATCGTACCGGGCGTGCTACTGGCGATTGTGCTGGCCTTCGCCCCGGTGATGATGGTGCAGGATAAAATGGGTGTGTTTGCCTCAATGCGGGCGAGTATGCGCCTGGCATGGGCGAATATGCGACTGGTCGCCCCGGCGATCGTTTGCTGGCTGATGGCAAAAACGCTGCTGCTGATGATGGCGTCGCATTTTGCCGTGCTGACGCCGGTGGTGGGTGCCATTGTCGCGAATACCCTCAGCAATCTGATCTCTGCGATGCTGCTGGTTTACCTGTTCCGCCTGTATATGCTTATCCGCCATTAACCCTGACGCCCGCACGCCGGGCGTTACCCATATGGAATCGTAGAATGAAGCAGTTTCTGGATTTTTTACCACTGGTCGTCTTCTTTGTTTTTTACAAACTGTACGATATTTATATGGCGACGACGGCGCTGATCGTCGCCACTGCCGTAGTGCTGATTTACAGCTGGCTGCGCTATCGCCGGGTTGAGAAAATGGCGCTGATCACCTTCGCGCTGGTAGCGGTGTTCGGTGGCCTGACCCTGTTCTTCCACAATGACGAATTTATTAAGTGGAAGGTCACGGTGATCTACGCCCTGTTCGCTGGCGCGCTGTTGTTCAGCCAGTGGGTGATGAAAAAGCCACTGATCCAACGCATGCTGGGCAAAGAACTTACGCTTCCCGCCCCGGTGTGGTCCCGGCTTAACATCGCCTGGGCGCTGTTTTTCATCCTCTGCGGGCTGGCAAATATCTACATCGCTTTCTGGCTGCCGCAAAATATCTGGGTCAACTTTAAGGTCTTTGGCCTGTCGGGGCTGACGCTGGTATTCACGCTGTTAAGCGGGCTGTATATCTTCCGGCATCTGCCGCAGGATGATAAACGCTAAACGTCAGACAACGGCCCTTCCACGGGCCGTTGTTATCCTCCCTGGTCATTTCATCCTTCACAGCCCGCCAGATTTCCTTCTCCCTTAAGCCACCGCGTTTTTCAGCGGCTGTTTGCGGGCACGCTGTGTCATCTTGTTCGGATTGATCAACAGCGTGGTTAAGGCAAAAGCGAAGATAAACACAATTATTCCTACACAGACGTAGCCGATAAGCTGGTAGCGGTCATAGATATACATCAGCGGTGATAACAGCACCGCCAGACCGTAGGAGTTCGCTTTAATCGATAACAGCGAGAGCAGCATTCCGCCCAGCGCCGAGCTGAGTATCATGATCCCCAGCGCGCGTTCACCGGTGCGCATGACCACGCCAAAAAGCGCAGGTTCGGAAATGCCGAGCAACTGGGTGGCGGTCGCCGAGATCCCCGACGTTTTGAACGCGGCATCATGAGATTTAATGGAAATCGCCAGGCAGACCGCCGCGTTGGCAAAACCGTACATCGCGCAAACGGTAATTAACGGATTAAAACCTGTGCTGGCAATCAGCGAGGTTTCAATCATGATAAACATATGGTGCATACCGGTCATGACGGCTATCGGGTAGATAAAGCCAATCAGAAAGCCGCCGATCCCCGCCGGCAGCGACAGGAAATGCTTGAATGCGATAATGGCGTAATATTCAAATCCATGGACCAGCGGCCCGAGCACCAGTAACGCAATGCCCACCGAGCACAGGATGACCACAAAAGGCGTAAATATCAGGTCCATTGACTCAGGCATAATCTTCCTGAAGAAAATTTCCAGCCGGGTGCCGATAATGCCGGTGATCAGCGCCGTTAAAACCGATCCCTGATAGCCGACCAGCGGGATAAAACCAAACATATAAATCGGCACCACATTGCCCGACGCCACATCATAGGCATTTGGCAACGCCGGTGACACCAGCATTAAGCCTACCAGAAAGCCGAGAATGGGCGTTCCGCCAAATTTTTTAAACGTTGACCAGCAAATAAATGCGGCAAGAAAAGCAAATGCCGTATCACACAGCACCGTGGACAGCGTCCGCACATAAAGAGGAACATCCTCAGGCGTACTGCCAAACCAGGCGAGAACGGTATCGTTGAAAATAACGCCTTTCAGACCGAGAAACAGCCCTGTCGCCCCCAGTCCGGGAATGATCGACACAAACACATCCGATAAATTTCGAATGCCTCGCTGTAACCTTCCGCTGGCCTAGCGGGTCATTTCATCTTTACTGACTTCGCTGACCTGATATTCCGCCACAAATTCCTGGTAGACTTTATTAACCAGACCGCTGCCCAGTATTATCTGGTATTGCCCTGCATTATAAAATACGCCCTTTACGTCGCGGATCTGGCGGATTTTATCGTCATCAATTATTTCCCGGTCTTTTACCTGTAGTCGCAGTCGGGTCGCGCAATGGGTACCCGAGATAATGTTATCACGCCCGACGATGCTGACAATTTCAACGGCAATCTCTCTGAATTTGTTCATTTTTAAAATGTCCTTTTATAAAAATGGTTTGGTAGGGTTGTATTTCGGAGGTAAGGCAATCGTAGTTATTAAGCAAGACATCTCCCTGTGGCAAAATAAAGGGTATCGTTTTATTACTCAGGTTGGTGATCGAAATAAAACGGTCGGTACGGCTTTTTCTTTCATAGGCAATGATATTTTCATCCGGGAAATCTAATGGAATAAATTCGCCATAAATCAGCGTTTCCGGCCAGCATTTATTACGTAAGCGGATCATTTTTTTATAAAATGAAAAGACCGAATCGGCATCATTTAACTGGCTTGCGGCATTGACGGTATAATCCGCTGACGAAAACGCCAGCCACGGCGTCGCGCCTGTGTTAAAACCGGCATTGAGGGTGTCCGCCCAGTGAAACGGCGTGCGGGCATTATCTCTGGAACGCTGGTTAACAAAATGCATCGCTTGTGGCGCAGTGAAGCCTTCGGCCAGCGAGCGGTGATAATTATCAATGCTTGAAACATCATCGAATTCGCTGATGTCCTGGCGGCAGAAATTTGCCATTCTCAGTTCCTGACCCTGATAAATAAACGGCGTGCCGAACATGAAAAAGTACATTGCTGCCAGTGCCTTTGCGCCCGTGGCATTTTGATATCTGACGTCTTTAATCAGTTTTGATAGCGCACGCGGCTGGTCGTGGTTCTCAATAAAGGTGGTACCCCACCCGGCGCGGACAAACGCCTGCTGGCTGGCAAACAGCGTCCGGCGAAATTCATCCACCGTCCAGTTATGCCGTCTGAACCACTCCGATCCATTTTCAACATCAATATCCGCAGCGTGGAAATCAAAAATCATATTAAAGTAGCCTTCCGCGCCAATATAGTTAGCGTACTGGTCAAAAGGCACACCCGGCGCTTCGCCGACGGTCACGCAGCGGAAGCGATCGAATGTTTTGGCTTTCAGTTCGTGGAGGAAGGTTTCAATACCGGGGCGGTTTCTGGATTTCACCTTAATGGACACCAGGCCATCGCTACCGTCCGCAGGGCAGGAACTAAAGTCACGATCTTTTTTGATAAACGTAATTGCATCAATTCTGAAACCCGCAATTCCTTTAGCAAGCCACCAGTTGACCATCGCATAAATATCTTCCCTGAGCGCCGGATTTTCCCAGTTCAGATCCGGCTGCTTTTGATGAAATACATGCAGGTAGTAGTTGTCTTCATCAGGTAATTTCTGCCACGCGCTGCCGCCGAACAGCGAGCGCCAGTTATTTGGCGCGCCGCCGTTTTTACCCGCTTTAAAAATATAATAATTGCGGTATGGCGATTGCGGGTTATTTACCGCCTCGCGAAACCAGGGATGCTCATCGCTGGTGTGATTAACGACCAGATCGATCATTATGTGAATGCCGTAATTTTTGGCACGGGTAATCAGTTCATCAATATCACGCATTTCGCCGAGGTCGGCATTGACGGCAAAATAGTCGGAAATATCATAGCCATTATCCGCCATTGGCGACTGATAAAACGGCGAAAGCCATATCATGCTGATCCCTAACTCGTGTAAATAAGGGAGTTTTTCAATGATGCCCCGAATATCGCCGGTGCCATCATTGTTACTGTCATAAAAACTTTTGGGGTAAATTTGATATACCACTGCTTCCTTCCACCACTCCACTGCCTGCGCGTCCTGCTGTATTTGCACGTCAACCTCCGCTTATGAAATCGATACCATATTGAGTTAAAAAAATTTTATGCTGACTGCCTGATAATTAAATCAGATCTGAGTAATGCCTCGTCATAGTGATAATGCTGACCGCCGATCTGCGCCAGCAGATATTCCACGGAGATCCGTCCAAGCTGTTCAATCGGCTGGGCGACGGTCGTCAGCGGGATAGTGACCATTTCTGCCAGCGGCAGGTTATCAAAGCCCATGACTGCAATCTCTTGTGGAACCGCGATCCCCCGCGAGGTCAGGCCGGAAATAAGGCCACAGGCGACTTCGTCACTGCCAGCAAATACGGCATCGGGACGCTCTGTGGCGGGCAAAGCGTAAATATGCTCACCCAGCGCGACGCCATCGGCCCAGGTATGCCTGTGGCGAAACAGCCAGTCTTCTTTAATCACGAGACCGCAGGATTTCATGGCTTCTGTAAAGCCCCGGTTTCTGCGTTTACCGTGACCGTGCTCATCAAAATTACCGCCTGTGGAATACGCTATTTTCGAATAGCCTTTGCCGATTAAATAATTGATGGCGCGCCAGGTAGCGTCCTGGTCATCGACCCGCACCACTGGCAAGGTTGTTTCTTTGATGCTGGTATTACACAGCAGGATCGGGCCATATTTTTGATAGGTTTCGATGATATTTTTATCATTCTCCACCGCGCACAGTATTAACCCGTCGATAATTTTTTTCTTAAGCAGGTCGAGGCAATTTTTTTCTTCACCGACGCTGTCATGGTTTTGCACAATAAGCACCGAATAGCCATTTTTACGGGCGGTAACTTCCATCGCATCCACGAGGCTGGCAAAAAACGGGTTGGTGATGCGGGAAATCAGCACGCCGATACGATGCGTTTTCACGCCGCGCATTTGCTGCGCCACGGTGCTGGGTTCGTAATCAAGCGCCTTCATCGCCGCAAGAATTTTTTCCTTTTTATCTTCGGAGATATAAGGATGCTGATTGAGAAAGCGGGACACTGTCGTCACCGAGAGTCCGGCTTTTAACGCCACATCTTTGATGGTTGCCATAAGATCATATGAAATCGTTATCACATGCCGCCAAAATAGGCCGATGAAAGTATTTCGTCAACTCGCACAGAGAAAAATTTGATCGCCTTCACAGCTGGCATTTCCACCCGCGTCATGGTCAGCCCATTCTCAGCCCTTCCCTTTCGTAGTAGCATTCGCCTGATATCGATAATGTGAAACCGGAAAAAGCATGACAACTGCAAACGATGCCCCGCAGGGCGAACTGGTGCTTCGCACCCTGGCGATGCCAGCAGACACCAATGCGAATGGTGATATTTTTGGCGGCTGGCTGATGTCGCAAATGGATATGGGCGGCGCGATTCAGGCAAAAGAAATTGCCCAGGGGCGGGTCGTCACCGTGCGCGTGGACGGCATGACGTTTTTGCGCCCGGTGGCGGTCGGTGATGTGGTGTGCTGCTACGCGCGCTGCGTGAAGAAAGGTAATACGTCAATTACGATTAACGTTGAAGTCTGGGTGAAGAAGGTGTCGTCTGAGCCCATCGGCCAGCGTTATAAAGCGACCGAGGCGTTGTTTATTTATGTGGCGGTCGATAACGAAGGCAAGCCAAGACCCCTGCCCGCCGCGTAACGCATCGCCCGGCACTGCGCCGGGCGCACTCGCTTAAATAAAGCCCAGCAGCGAAAAGAAGAAATAACCGATAATCAGCACTACTACCGGCATGACGTACAGCGGCACGATTTGCAGGAAAATAGTATGGCGCGGCACAACAATGCGCGACTCAATTTGCTCGCGGGTCATGCCGTCTGCGCCCTTTGCATTCTCAAGGATCATTTGATCCTGAACCCCTTCACGCAGGAAGCGCGCCTGGCGGCTCATGCGCGCGCCGGATGACTGTAACGCCAGCCCGACAAAAATCAGCGCGAAAATGATCCAGAACGACACGTTTACCCCGTGCTGAAACTCCGGCTGCGGCGAGTTGTACCAGAAAAAATTGAGAAACGGCGTATTGAAACGCATCATTTCAATCATCACATGCGCGAAGTCCAGCATGACGGCGTTGATGCCCGCCTGCTTTTCGCTGTGCGCATACATAAATTTCAGAACTGAAATGAGCGTGGAAACGACAGCGGGAATGAAAATCACCCAACCCGCGATCCGTTTCAGGATGGCGATGCGTCCAGCTTGTTGATACGTCATGGATTCCCCTCATTGAGACGCTTTGTTATCGCAGCTAATTCTACCTGCTGCCGCCAATCTTCGCCCGAATTTTAAGGCGGATATGCTATAACAACGGCATTGATCTCGATATTTTCATTTGTGTTCTGACTCCAGAGGAGGAGTGCCATGGCAGCTTCGCGTCAAATTCTCGCCGCAATTTTTGATATGGATGGTTTACTTATCGACTCGGAACCCTTGTGGGATCGAGCCGAACTGGAGGTGATGGAAAGCCTGGGCGTGGATATCAGCCGCCGCAACGAGCTGCCTGATTTGCTGGGCCTGCGCATCGATATGGTGGTGGAACTGTGGTACGCCCAGCAACCGTGGAATGGTCCAGGTCGGGATGAAGTCACTCAACGCATTATCAGCCGCACCATGAACCTGGTGGACGATGCCCGTCCGCTGCTGCCTGGCGTGCGGGAAGCCGTTGCGCTGTGCAAGGCTGAAGGGCTGAAAGTCGGGCTGGCGTCAGCGTCGCCGCTGCACATGCTGGAAAACGTCCTCACTATGTTTGGCCTGCGCGATGACTTTGACGCGCTGGCTTCGGCAGAACGTCTGCCGTACAGCAAGCCGCATCCGCAGGTCTACCTTGACTGTGCGGCGAAGCTGGGGGTTGATCCCCTGACCTGCGTCACCCTGGAGGATTCGGTGAACGGCATGATTGCCACCAAAGCCGCCAGAATGCGCTCCATTGTCGTTCCCGCCGCTGAAGATCAGCACGATGCACGCTATGCGCTCGCCAACGTCAAACTGTCGTCGTTGCGCGATCTGACCGCCGCACACCTGCGGGGTTAAATGTTGCGGGCATTCGTCTCCTGAATGCCCGTCATTACTGGTTATTTTCCTGACATTTGTGACAAAGAGTTACAACGTCACCTCTTTCGCCTACTGTATAAAAACCCTATACTGGATGAATTGACAGTTTAGCGAGTTTTACCTTAATCATGACGGCGGAAGGCCACCTCCTTTTTTCTATTGCCTGCGCGGTGTTTGCCAAAAACGCCGAGCTTACGCCTGTGCTTGCGCAGGGGGACTGGTGGCACATTGTTCCCTCCGCAATCCTCACCTGCCTGCTGCCTGATATTGATCATCCGCAGTCCTTTCTTGGTCAGCGGCTGAGATGGATTTCCCGGCCGGTCGCCAGAGCTTTCGGGCACCGGGGCTTTACCCACAGTCTGCTGGCGGTATTTATCGGGCTGACGCTGTGCTATCTGAAAATCCCGGAAAGTTGGGTGATCCCGGCTGACGCGGTGCAGGGTCTGGTGCTGGGTTACTTAAGCCATATCCTTGCTGATATGCTCACCCCCGCCGGGGTTCCGCTGTTGTGGCCCTGCCGCTGGCGTTTCCGGCTGCCGCTTCTCGCGCCGCGCAAAGGCAACCAGCTTGAACGCGTGCTGTGCATGGCGCTGTTCGCCTGGGCTATCTGGATGCCGCAAAATCTGCCGGACAACAGCGCCGTGCGCTGGTCCTCCAGCATGATCAATTCTCTGCAAACCAGCTTTTACCGTCTGATTAATCAGCAATTTGGGCATTAAACGCCCGCTTATTTCATTTAAGGCATAAACCATTCCATTTGGATATAAGACCAACATCACACTTCTGCTACTCTTGCGCCATCCGAGTCGGCGATGATACGTCGACCACCATATAAAGGAGAACGGGGATGAATTTTCCATTAGTGGCGAACATTATCGTGTTCGTGATTTTGCTATTTGTGCTGGGGCAAACCCGTCATAAACAGTGGAGTCTGGCAAAAAAAGTGCTGGCAGGTCTGGTACTGGGGGTGGTCTTCGGGCTGGCGCTGCAATTTATTTACGGCGACGAAAGCCCGGTGCTGAAAAGCTCCATTCAGTGGTTTAACATCGTCGGCAACGGCTATGTGCAACTGCTGCAAATGATCGTCATGCCGCTGGTGTTCGCCTCTATTCTAAGTGCGGTGGCGCGTCTGCATAATGCCGCCCAGCTGGGTAAAATCAGCGTGCTGACCATTGGCACCCTGCTGTTTACCACTCTGATTGCCGCGCTGGTTGGGGTTCTGGTGACCAATCTGTTCGGTCTTTCTGCCGAAGGTCTGGTGCAGGGCGCAGCCGAAACGGCTCGCCTGAACGCGATTGAGACTAACTACGCGGGCAAAATCGCCGATTTAACCGTGCCGCAGTTAATCCTCTCTTTTGTACCGAAAAACCCGTTTGCCGATCTGACCGGGGCCAGCCCGACCTCTATCATCAGCGTGGTGATCTTTGCCGCGTTCCTCGGCGTGGCGGCGCTGAAACTGCTGAAAGATGACGTGGAAAAAGGGCAGCGCGTACTGACCGCTATCGACACCCTGCAAAGCTGGGTGATGAAGCTGGTGCGTCTGGTGATGCAGGTCACGCCTTACGGGGTGCTGGCGCTGATGACCAAAGTGGTCGCTGGCTCCAACCTTCAGGACATCATCAAGCTCGGCAGCTTCGTTATTGCCTCTTATCTGGGGCTGGGGATCATGTTTGTGGTCCACGGCATTCTGCTGGGCGTTAACGGTATCAGCCCGCTGAAATATTTCCGCAAGGTCTGGCCGGTGCTGACCTTTGCGTTCACCAGCCGTTCCAGCGCGGCCAGCATTCCGCTGAACGTGGAAGCCCAGACGCGCCGTCTCGGCGTACCGGAATCTATCGCCAGCTTTGCCGCTTCTTTTGGCGCCACCATTGGTCAGAACGGCTGTGCCGGGCTGTATCCGGCAATGCTGGCGGTGATGGTTGCCCCGACGGTAGGCATTAACCCGCTGGATCCGGTGTGGATTGCTACTCTGGTGGGTATTGTGACGGTGAGCTCTGCCGGTGTGGCGGGCGTTGGTGGCGGTGCGACGTTTGCCGCGCTGATTGTCCTGCCCGCGATGGGCCTGCCGGTTACCCTGGTCGCGCTGCTGATCTCCGTGGAGCCGCTGATCGATATGGGCCGTACCGCGCTGAACGTTAGCGGTTCCATGACCGCCGGGACGCTGACCAGCCAGTGGCTGAAACAGACCGATAAAACCATTCTTGAGAGCGAAGACGAAGCCGAACTGGCTCATCGTTAATCGCGCTTGCCGGGAGGCGTTCGCTTCCCGGCTCCTTTCACTTACTCGCCAGCGATATCGCCTTCCTGACGCATTTGCGTTGCCCAGCGCTGGGCCGATTCCGGCACGCTGAACGCCTGCGAGCGGCGAAACTCTTCGCCCATCATCACGAAAGCCACATACTTACCGCGCAGCAGCCAGACGTCCTGAAAACCCTCCATTTTGACCGCATGTTCCGGCGGCGCAGGCTCGATTCGAGGTACGTAGCTGATGACAGGGCGATTTTGTTGTCGAAGCGTTTTCATAAAAAGTTAATTCACTAAGCAGTACACAAACACACTCCTATGATAGCCGAAATGCCCCCCGCGCGTCGCGTCGGGTGTGCTTTGCTCTTTGTAAAAGCGTATCAGGGCGGCAAACGAGCGCAAAAACCGCCTGAAGGATGTCATCTTGCCTGCTTCCCCTGCCCGTCCGCCAGATTGTTCTATAGTTAGAAGGGCTTTTTAAATTAGCAACGACCTTTTCAGCAATGAAAACAGGAGACGAGTGCAATGTCGCAGGATCATAAAAAAAGTAAAACGCATACTTCGCCAGTCCATGATGAGAGAGAAGCACAGCCAGGGCTGGACTCACTGGCTCCCGAAGATGGCTCCCATCGCCCCGATCCGGTTCCCACCCCGCCAGGCGCACAGCCGACCGCGCCGGGCAGCCTGAAGGCACCGGACACCGAAAGCGAAAAACTCACCGCGCTGGGCGCATTTCGTAAAGGCAGCGAAGACGAAGCGCTGACCACAAACCAGGGCGTTAAAATCGCCAACGATCAAAATTCGCTGCGCGCCGGATCGCGTGGCCCCACGCTGCTGGAAGATTTTATCCTGCGTGAGAAAATCACCCATTTCGACCACGAGCGTATCCCGGAGCGTATCGTCCACGCGCGTGGCTCGGCGGCGCACGGCTACTTCCAGCCGTATAAAGATTTGAGCGATATTACCAAAGCCGATTTCTTAAGCGACCCGGAAAAGAAAACGCCGGTTTTCGTGCGTTTTTCGACCGTTCAGGGCGGCGCTGGCTCGGCGGATACCGTGCGCGATATTCGCGGCTTTGCTACCAAATTTTATACTGAAGAAGGCATCTTTGATTTAGTCGGCAACAACACGCCGGTGTTTTTCATTCAGGATGCGCATAAGTTCCCCGACTTTGTTCACGCGGTGAAACCGGAGCCACACTGGGCGATCCCGCAGGGCGGTTCTGCGCACGACACTTTCTGGGATTATGTCTCCCTGCAACCGGAAACGCTGCACAACGTGATTTGGGCGATGTCCGATCGCGGCCTGCCGCGCAGCCTGCGCACGATGGAAGGTTTTGGCATTCATACTTTCCGCCTGATTAACGCTGAAGGCAAAGCCACTTTTGTTCGCTTCCACTGGAAACCGGTGGCGGGTAAAGCGTCGATGGTGTGGGATGAGTCGCAAAAACTGACCGGACGTGACCCGGATTTCCATCGCCGTGAACTGTGGGAAGCCATTGAAGCGGGCGATTTCCCGGAATTTGAGCTGGGCTTCCAGCTGATCCCGGAAGAAGATGAATTCAAATTCGACTTCGACCTGCTCGATCCGACCAAGCTGATCCCGGAAGAACTGGTGCCGGTACAACTGGTCGGCAAAATGGTCCTCAATCGTAACCCGGATAACTTCTTTGCGGAAAACGAACAGGTCGCGTTCCACCCAGGGCACATCGTGCCGGGGCTGGATTTCACCAACGATCCGCTGCTACAGGGTCGTCTGTTCTCGTATACCGATACGCAAATCAGCCGCCTCGGCGGACCAAACTTCCATGAAATTCCGATTAACCGCCCGACCTGCCCGTATCATAATTTCCAGCGTGACGGGATGCACCGGATGGATATCGACACCAACCCGGCCAACTACGAGCCGAACTCGATTAACGATAACTGGCCGCGCGAAACGCCACCGGCCCCTAAACGCGGCGGTTTCGAAAGCTATCAGGAGCGGGTGGACGGCAATAAAGTGCGCGAGCGCAGCCCGTCATTCGGCGAATATTATTCGCATCCGCGCCTGTTCTGGAACAGCCAGACGCCGGTAGAACAGCAGCATATTATCGACGCTTATAGCTTTGAACTTTCGAAAGTGAGCCGCCCGTATATTCGCGAGCGCGTGGTGGATCATCTGGCGCGTATCGACCTGAAACTGGCGCAGGGCGTTGCCGATAATCTGGGGATTGTGCTGACGGATGAACAACTCGCGATTACCCCGCCGCCGGACGTAAACGGCCTGAAGAAAGATCCGTCCCTGAGCCTGTACGCCATTCCCGGCGGCAGCGTGAAAGGCCGCGTGGTGGGCGTTCTGCTGAACGAGAAAACCAGCGCCAGCGACCTGCTTGAACTGCTGAAAGGGCTGAAGGCGGAGGGCGTACATGCCAAACTGCTGTATTCCCGGATGGGCGAGATTGCTGCCGATGACGGTACGGCGCTGAACGTGATGGCCACCTTCGCCGGTGCGCCTTCCCTGACCGTGGATGCGGTCGTGGTTCCGGGCGGTGATTTGTCGAGCCTGAAAGACAGCGGCGATGCGATTTACTATCTGCTGGAAGCGTATAAACATCTGAAACCGATTGTGCTGGCGGGCGATGCACGGCAGTTCAAAACGGTGCTGAACGTCGATGCGCAGGGCGAAGAAGGTATTGTTGAAGGTGACAGCCTTTCGTCGTCAACGGTACAGGAGCTGATTACACTGCTGGCGGCGCACCGTGTCTGGTCACGCTCCAGTAAGATTTCGGCTATTCCGGCGTAACCGGGATCCGGCATCAACAAAACCGCAGCGCTTCTGGCGCTGCGGTTTTTTTTACAGGTCGCTAAAGTGACCCAGTCTGAAACCTCGTTCGGCAATGGCGGCTTTCAGCGTCTCTGACGTCAGCACGTCCAGTTCTTCCAGACGCGGGAAGCAATATTTGCTCGCCTGCAACGGCTTATCGACCAGCCCCGGATGGCACATCAGTTCCAGCGATTTATCGCCACGGGCAATGGACCGATCGAGTATGTCGAGAAAAAACGCTGCGGAGACATTTTCCGCATAGAAATTGCTGGCAAAACCGTCGCTGCTGCGCTCGTCGCTCAGGGTGATATTTCTTTCCGCCACCACCTCACGGTCGATGCGGATCGGCAGACCCTTCTCATGGGCAAACTGCGCCACCAGCGGATAAACCTGTGGGATCAGATGCACATGGTGATGGCCGTCGATATGCGTCGGCGAGCGGCCAAAAACCTGCAGAAAACGCTGATATTGCGCATTCAGCTCGCCCTTAACCTCGTCAAGATCCAGTTTGCCCTGCTCTGCGACTTCCCAGATCCACTTGCCCAACATGCCGTCGCGGGTCAGCGACGGCATCGCGGTCAGCGGGCGACCAAAGCTCAGCACAAAGTGTAGCCCCACCCCCAGTTGCGGCGTTTCAGCGCTCAGACGCGCGGCGTGCTCAATAGCGGTGGCATTCATCATTGCGGTGGTTGACGTCACCACCCCTTCACGCACGGCGTCAATGATGCCGTAGTTCACGCCTTTACTCAGACCAAAGTCATCAGCGTTAACGATCAATAAACGTTGCACAATCCGCCTCCTTTCCTTAATGCGGTTGATTAAATCCGGCAATAGCTTTAGCGAACCGGGGCAGATGTTCCTGGTGCGCCAGCAGCAGTTCGCGCACCAGCACTTCGGCATCACTATCAGACGGCATCAGCGGGTTCAGCGTCAGCGCCAGCAGCGCATCGTTAAATTCCCCGCTCAGCGCCGCCCTGCTCGCGGCAATTTCGAAGCACTTAATGGAATGGATCAAACCCAGCACATTTTCATCAAAATGGGTAATGCGCGGATGCGGCGTCGCACCTTCGCGGCCCAGCAGACAGGTCATTTCTACCGTCCAGTCCTGCGGGATATTCTGCACGCTTCCTTTGTGCGGAATATTGATGTAGTGCTCGGTTTGCTTATCATTATAAATAGCGTTGATCACTTCACAGGCCGCATCGGAGTAATATGCGCCGCCGCGCTGCTCAAGTTCTTTCGGTTTGATATTCAGATTGGGATCTTTATACAGTTCAAAAAGCTGTTTCTCCAGCTTCTGTACCACCTGCGCACGCGCTCCGCCCTTGTAGAATTCGCCCATTTCAATCGCCAGCATCTCTTTATGCTTAAAGTAGTACAGCAGGTAAGAGCACGGCAGCAGTCTTAGCGAGCGAATCAGCCCTTCATTAAACGGCAGGCTGAAGATATTTTTAACCGAACTGGCGGTCAGAGTGCCGGATGCCACGCCGTCAATCAGCTCATCAAAACGGGATTTGCCGTTCACCAGCACATCTTTCAGGAACACCATATGGTTCAGGCCAAAGAGATCGATAGACAGGTCGTCGCTCTCTTCAAGCTTTAGCACGTCGCGTACAAACATTTTCATGCCGATGGGCACGTTGCACACGCCGATAAAGCGTTTAAAGTTGGTGTGACGATAAACCGCTTCGGTCACCATGCCAGCCGGGTTGGTGAAGTTAATCACCCACGCGTTCGGGCAGATTTCCTCAACATCATTAATAATGTCGAAAATAACCGGAATAGTGCGCATCCCTTTAAACAGGCCGCCAGCGCCGTTGGTTTCCTGGCCGAGATAGCCGTGGCTAAGCGGAATGCGCTCATCTTTTTCACGGGCCTTAAGTTGACCTACGCGGAACTGGGTGGTGACGAAATCAGCGCCCTGCAATGCCTCGCGGCGATCCAGCGTTTTATACACTTTCAGCGGCACCCCGGCTTTTTCCACCATCCGCTGGCACAGGTTATAAATGATATCCAGTTTTTCCTGACCTTCCTCAATATCCACCAGCCATAATTCGCTGACCGGTAATTCAGCATGGCGCTTAATAAAACCTTCGAGTAATTCCGGGGTATAACTACTGCCACCGCCAATGGTGACAACTTTTAATTTTTTCATGTCAACTCCAGTACAGTTAATGGTAGCCGTGGTGAAATAATTCACCAGGCCCATAGTCCATTGCAATATTATTAAATCCAAACGGATATTCAGCGAAAAAATATTATCCGCTGTGATGCTTTTTGCGATATGACCCAGGCGTAAAAGACGTCAGCTTTTTAAACGTCTTAATAAAAATGCCCGGACTGCTGTATCCTGACTCATAAGCGATATCGGCCACGGAAAAGTTCGTTGTCTCAAGCTGCTTTTTGCAAAAATTAATGCGAATTTCATTAATGATTTGCACGGGCGTTTTATTGTAAAACTTCTGCGTTGAACGCGTGAGATAGGCCTGGCTTTTCCCGGAGATCGCAATCATTTTCTCCAGCGCATTTTCGCCAAACATCGCTTTATCATGCATCTCTCGCACCGTGCGCCGAAGCCAGACAGGAACATCATCATCTTCCACCTGCTCTTTATAATGTTGCAGGCGGTTTACAATATAGAACGTCAGCAGCTTATTAAACTCATCGAATTCGTTGTCACGAAAATTAAGTGAGGCAATGACCGATTCGATATAGCTGAGAAACTCTTTTTTTACGTGATATTTTTGTGAGGCCACAAAACAGAACGGCAGCAGATACAGGTAATGCTCATCAAAAAAGGCACGGCTGATCCCCATATTTAAAATGCGCGTCATGCCAAACTCGTAAAAGGTCTGGTGATGCGAGCCGATGGGGATAAACACAAAATCGCCCCGCTCCAGCAGGACGCGCCTGCCGTTGATTTCCTGATAGCAACTGCCAGTCAGGACAAGGGTAAACTCGTAGTAATCGTGCTGATGCAAACCGCTTACGCTTTCCACTTTGTCAAAAATGAACATGTGGAAGTCCTGACTGTTCAGGAATTGACTGGCGCGTACCGTTTTGATTTCCATCGCACTCTCCCGTTGTCCGTGGCCTGTCGTTAAGCTAGTGCATTTTTTCATGCAGCTCAATGATTTCGGCGATCAGTTCGCGAGCCAGCATTGAGGTCATTAAATGGTCCTGGGCATGCACCAGCACCAGGCTGACTTTCATTTTCCCCTGCCCCTGGTCGCTTTCAATCAGCTGGGTCTGGACGCGGTGCGCTTCATTAAGCGCGATTTTAGACTGCGCCATCAGCTCCTGGGCCGCGACAAAATCACCCGCTTTGGCTTTTTTCAGGGCGGCGTAAGCCTGACTGCGGGCGGAGCCGGAGTTAATAATCAGCCCCATCACCACTTCTTCCAGCTCATCGGCGGCGCTGTCGGCCTCAGCGATATTGTCTAAATCAAACATATTTTCCTCCTTTAAATCAGTAGCGGGACGCTGCCCGCTACGCTGAAAATTAAAATGACAGGGCGTTTCTGATGTCTTCTTCGCTCTCTTCTTCCTCAATCACGACCTGTGCTTTGTTGGAAATGATGACGAAAGGCAGATAGAACATCGTTGCCACACCGAGGTTAAACAAGGCCAGGATCAGCGCGCCAATGCTGCCGTTGGAGTTAAAGAAGGCACCCAGTCCCGGCGGCATGGTCCACGGCGCAAAGTTGGTGGAAGGCGGAATGAAGCCTACCGCATAGGCCGCAAGCGTAATACACGCCAGAATGGGCTGGATAAGAATGAACGGGATCATCATCAGCGGGTTCATGATGATCGGCATCCCAAACAGAATCGGTTCGTTGATGTTAAACAGACCTGACGGCAGCGCCAGTTTTGCCACCTGACGATGGTCAGGGCGACGTGAAGCAATAAAGATGGCGAGGATCAGGCCGAGAGTCGCACCAGTACCGCCGAGGAAAATATAGGACTCCAGCATCGGTCCGGTCCAGAAATGGAAGGTCTTACCGGCAGCAATGGCCGCATCCACCGAACCGTACTGGGTGTAGGTCGCCATATTCTCCATCCCCCACGGGCCGAGAATACCGCTGTTGAGCGCGGTTAACGCCAGACCGCCGTGGACGCCGAAGAACCACAGCAGGGCGTTGAAAATCACGTAGGCCCATCCGACCACGCTGCCCATGGACGCCAGCGGTGTGGAGACGGAATCCATGATGATCTGGTGGAAGTTACTGCTCGCCAGCGACAGCCCCCACGCCACAAAGCCCATGATCAGCAGAATAATAAAGCCGGGGATCAGCGCGGAGAAAGAGCGTGATACCGAGGTCGGCACGCTGTCCGGCAATTTGATCACCCAGTTGCGGCGCACGATAAAAGTGAAGATTTCGGGCACGACCAGGCCAATGATGATCCCGGAGATAATGTTTTGCCCGCCGAGCCAGTTTGCGCCCACGGCATAGGCTTCACCGACGCTAAACGGCGTGACGGTCATAAAAGCGGCGATGGAAAGTAAGCCTGCGGCCAGCGGGTCAACCTTGCGCTCTTCCCCCAGCGCCATGCCAATAAAGAACGGCGTCATTAACGACATAATACCCAGCGTACCGTTATATACGCTGCCGCCAATCACTTTAAAGCCGTCTAAGGTTTGAATGGTGGAAGCGTCGAGACGCACCCCCAGCGAGAAAAAGAAAGATCCCTCACCAAAACTTAAGAATACGTTATTAATCAGGACAAACATTGCGCCCGCAAGCGTTAATGGCATTAAACGGATAAAACCGTTTTTAATGGCATTGACATGCACCTGTTTACCTAATTTCACCGCAAAGGGCAAAAGTACCCTTTCAAGCGAATCTATTGCTCTGCTCATAAATAGCATCCTGTAATGCCGCAATTTACTATTGCGGCGATGAAATATGAAATTACTCTTTGACGGGAAAATAAATAAAATTAATGTGATGCTGATTTTTTAATAGCTGCAACCGCAGATTTGAGAACGCCAAGACCATCAACTTTACCGTACAGAATAGAGTCAATAACTTCGATCGGTTTACCAGGAAGCAGTTGTTTAATATCGGCTAAGAGATACGCAATTTGTGGCCCCAGTAAAATGGCATCCGCTTCCGGGCCTTTTTCAGCGGCCAGCGATTCCGGGAATGCTTCAATAACAACCGGCACTTCGTATTTTTCAGCCTGAGCGCGCATTTTTGATACTAACAGAGAGGTAGACATCCCCGCAGAACAAAATAAATAGATTTTTTTCTTTTCCATAAAACCCTCCATAATTTTACGAACAGATATTCAGCGGTGATGAAATAGTCTCACCCTGCCATTGGTAGCAATTCTAAATGATATTGTTTGTAGCTGGGCTAAGTATACGAGATTCGGGGAGGGGGCGATAATGCATAAGATGCGCAAATTGTCTCTCTTTGACCTGGCGTTTTGACTCACCTCACATTTTGGC
This sequence comes from Superficieibacter sp., assembly GCF_032071645.1. Lineage (NCBI taxonomy): Bacteria > Pseudomonadati > Pseudomonadota > Gammaproteobacteria > Enterobacterales > Enterobacteriaceae > Superficieibacter > Superficieibacter sp. The sequence continues at coordinate 400,311 of NZ_DAMAPU010000001.1, read as the reverse complement.
CAAAATAATTCGCGCAATGAAAAAAGATCCGACAGGCAAACAAAAGCCGACGCAGGGGTCGGCTTTTGTTAGATCTCAGGCTTATACTGCGAAATTACTGCTTCGGAGCCTGCGGGTCAGTGTCGTACTCAGCACAGGTCTGATAGCCTGAGTTAAGCACGCGACCAGCATCATCCAGCGCAACAAAATACGTTTCAGCTTTGCCATTACGTTGACCCAGGATGTAGGTCTGGCATGTACCGCGAGCGTGGATCATCGAGACTTCAGAAGATGGACGACCGGCAATCTGCTGCACCTGCGCACGTGTCATCCCTTTCTTAATGTCTTTTACTACCGGCTGTGTGAACTGGTCCTTGGTACGATCATATGCCGTACACCCTGCCAACATCGTCAGAACTGCCGCTGCACTTAAAATTCCTGCCACATTCTTATTCATATTCCGTCCTCTTGTTTATCAGCGTGTTATAAGCCTGGAATACATATGCGATTTTTTCAACCCGTTAGCAAAAATCCTGCGTCTTTCGGAAATATCCTTAAAAAACAGCGGATGAGGCCGAAAATGCAACAATTGACGCCGTATAGCCGTCCATTTCTTGTCGTTTTACTGCCGAAGAGGTAGGTTTAAAGGATGTTCCTGTAAACAGAATTTACTTACGGAGGGGTTATATGGCTCTGCAGCAAGAGATTATTCAGGCGCTTGGCGCAAAACCACAGATTAATGCGGATGAAGAAATTCGCCGCAGCGTGGATTTCCTCAAATCTTACTTAAAAGCACACCCGTTTTTGAAAACGCTGGTGCTGGGCATTAGCGGCGGCCAGGATTCCACACTCGCCGGTAAGCTAAGCCAGACCGCCATTAATGAACTGCGCGATGAAGGCGGCGATCCTGACTTACAGTTTATCGCTGTGCGCCTGCCCTACGGCGTCCAGGCCGATGAACAGGATTGCCAGGATGCTATCAAATTCATCCAGCCGGATCGCGTTTTGACGGTCAATATTAAAGGCGCGGTGCTGGCGAGCGAGCAGGCGCTGCGTGATGCGGGTATCGAGCTTAGCGATTTCGTGCGCGGTAATGAAAAAGCCCGTGAGCGTATGAAAGCCCAGTACAGCATCGCCGGGATGACCAAAGGCGTGGTGGTGGGCACCGATCATGCGGCGGAAGCCCTGACCGGTTTCTTCACCAAGTACGGCGACGGCGGCACTGACATCAACCCGCTGTTCCGCCTGAATAAGCGTCAGGGCAAACAACTGCTGGCAAGCCTTGGCTGCCCGGAACATCTGTATAAGAAACTGCCGACGGCCGATCTGGAAGACGACCGCCCGTCTCTGCCGGATGAAGTGGCCCTGGGCGTGACCTACGAAGATATCGACAACTATCTGGAAGGCAAAACGCTGGACGAAGGCACCGCGCGTATCATCGAGGGCTGGTATCTGAAAACCGAGCACAAGCGCCGTCCACCCATCACCGTATTTGATGATTTCTGGAAAAAATAACGCCCTGTACGCCGGGCGGTCGCCCGGCGTCTGCTTTCTGCGTCTGTTTTCCGCCTCTTTTTTCGCCAGATTTATCTTGCTATACTGTATGAGTAAACAGTATCAGGAGCTAATGTGGCCAGGCGTCCCTCAGCCCCGCGTCTCGATTTCGAAGCGGCGGCAATTTATGAATATCCCGAACATTTACGTCCCTGGCTGGAGGCTTTGCCCAAACTGCCCGGCGTATATTTTTTTCACGGTGAAAGCGAAGCGATGCCGCTGTACATCGGTAAGAGCATCAATATTCGCAGCCGCGTGCTTTCTCATCTGCGCACCCCGGCTGAAGCGTCCATGCTGCGTCAGTCGCGACGCATCACCTGGATGCGCACGGCGGGTGAAGTGGGCGCGCTGCTGCTGGAAGCGCAAATGATCAAAGAGCAGCAGCCGCTGTTTAATAAGCGTCTGCGTCGCAATCGCCAGCTTTGCTCGCTGTTGCTGGCGGAGGGGAAACCGGAAGTGGTTTACGCCCGCGAAGTGGATTTCTCGCGCCAGCCGGGGTTATTTGGCCTGTTTGCCAACCGCCGCGCCGCGCTGGGGGCGCTGCAAACCATTGCCGATGAGCACAAGCTTTGTTACGGATTGCTCGGTCTGGAAGCGGTAAGCCGCGGTCGCGCCTGTTTTCGCGCCGCGCTGCGCCGCTGCGCCGGTGCCTGCTGCGGCAACGAAAGTGTGGAGGCGCATAACTCACGTTTGCGCCAGGCGCTGGAGCGGCTTCAGGTGGTGTGCTGGCCGTGGAAAGGCCCGATCGCGATGAAAGAGAGCGGCCCGGATATGACCCAGTATCATATTATTGATAACTGGCTGTGGCTGGGATCGGTCAATAGTCCCGACGAGGCCTCACAGCTACTGCGCGCCCCCGCCGGGTTCGATCAGGACGGCTACAAAATTCTTTGCCGTCCGCTGATCGCAGGCCAGTACGAAATCAGTGAATTAATGCCCCGGTAGCCAGGTAATTTCGCTGAACAGCAACTGTCCTTCGGTCTTCAGCAGCCGCAGGGTGTGGCACCCTTCCTGCCAGTAAGCGCCCTGCTCGGCGGTAAGTAGCTTATCGCCGAGCTGCCATGCCCCGCTTAAGACAAACACCATCCCGCCGCGCGAGCCAAAGGTGGTGAATGTCCGATCCGCGACCCGCACCTTTGCCCGACAGCGATCGCGGCGGGTGATCACATTCAAATCCATCGACATATGCCCTTCGGTGAGCTGGACGCGCACCGTCTGTTCCCCGGCAAAACGAAAAGGCTGAAAGCGGCGCAGGGTATGACGAAACGCGTTTCCGCCATCCAGCGTGACTTCTCCACCCTCCAGCAGGGTAATCACCCGATCCATACCGTCCATCGTGGCAAATTCGCCGTTCGCCGCAATTGAGGCAATACTGGCCCGCCAGTTAAAGTCGCGGGTTGCCGGAGGAAAGCAGCATAACTCGCGGGTTTCACCGGCACCGTTACGCCACAAATTCACCGGCATTTTGCGCATATCAAAATATTCCATCATCACTCCTGAAATGGCACAGGGCGTGCCGCAACGCCACGGCAAAGGGGTGGCGGTGATTATTGTTATTTCTGTTGATGAATTATCGGCAGCGGAGCGGCGGGTCTTAACATCAGCGTGCAGGTGCGGGCAAGAAAATTCCTAACACTGTGATTATTAAGTTAATAACCGGCGATCCGCTTCAGCAGAATACCGTGTCGGTGGCGGGAGGCAAGCATTAAAATGAAAAACCGCCGGGCCTGCCCAGAGCCAGATGCTGGCGGTGGGCAAGACCGGCGGTCTTGAATGTTGGCGACTGGATTATTCAGCCGACGGTGCCATTTTACCTTCTGGCGCAGGACGTTCTGTCAGACGCTTCTCAAAATTGGCATTAAACTGCTTTTTCTGTTCCGGGGTCAGAATGTTGTAGATTTTGTTCTGGGCTTCCAGGTGTGCCAGCATCCCGGCTTTGTGCTGTGCCGCCATTTTGTCGATCTGCGCTTCGGCTTTGGCCTTGTCAAAGGTGTCGCTGGCGACCAGATCGTGCATCGCGCGGCGTTCTTCCAGCGGCGGACGTTTCATTTGGTCATGCTGCGCTTTCATAATTTCGCGCACCTGTTGTTTCTGGGCATCGGTCAGGTTCAGACCTTTCAGCATCATGTCATGATGCGGCCCCCGTGGGCCTTTGTGCACCGGCGCGCTGTGTTCGGTCGTGGTTGCCGTGGTGTGCGTTGTGGTGTCATTGGCGTGGGCTGTCGTTTCGCTGGTATTCGCCGCGAAGGCCAGATTGGTCGCGCCAAAAGCGAGGGTAGAGGCAACAAACAGAGCAGTTAATTTACGCATAATTTTTTCCTTACTTCAGTTATTCTTTCGGCGTGTTTGCCGTGTTGACGATATTCACTATAACGCGTTTATCGTCAATAAATCGGGGCAAGAGTAAAGCATTGAAAGTATAAAAATCGTTTAATCGTCAATTATGAAGAAAATAAGGATAAACAATGGAGAGTGATAACAAAAATACATAATCCATTGATTAAGAAGAGATTAAGCAGAAGTATAAATCAGCGGCGACTAATAATAAAGCATTATACTAAGATAAGTCTGTACTAGCATTGTCACCGCCAGAAAAACATGCTTTCTGGCGGCGTTCATTTTATTTATCGATGCGTTGTAACATTAGCCCGGCGCGTAAACCCGGCGCAACGGCGGGATTAGGAAACAGCACGTATTCTTCCTGGCTCCCCACCTGCCAGCGCCGCCCGGCGTCCTCCGCCAGCAGCGTACCCGGCGCAAAAGCCGTGAAGTTAAGCGTCTGCGCCGACATATGCAGCGTGAAACGGTCATCGTGGCGGGTCAGTTGCTGGACGACCCGATAGCGCAGCGGCTCCCTTTCAGCAGGCAGGCTCGCCTCTCCCGCCAGCAGTTGCGCCAGTGCCTGCGCGGTGGCGGCAAACTGCGACAGATCGTTTTCGCCAAACGGCAAGGCTTTACCTAATTCCAGAGTGCAGGACAGCGCGGAAAAGCGCTCGCTACTGAAATGACTGAAGGTGCCGCCGGGATGCTGATGGAAAACCAGCGCTTCCAGTCCGGCGCTGCCCAGCCAATGCAAAAAGTCGTCATCCCACGGTTGCGCACGCGCGGGCAGCACGCCAAAACGCAGATGATGCGATCCGCGAATGGCGGTATGCAGATCCAGATGCCAGCAGCAGCTGACGTCATCCTGCTGAAAAAAGCGCGCGACCTGACTTTCCAGTTCAGCGGCGCGCGCCGTTTCATTGCTGGCCGCAAACTGCTGCCAGCGTCCGCCAAACATCCGGTTGAGATCGCTGTGCAAATAGCGCGTTCCGGCACGCAGCGCGGCGGGATTGCCGAGCACCAGCAGCAGCCGCCAGCGCAGGACGATGTCCCCGGCGAACAGTGCGCCAAGCAGCGTATCCAGCATCTCCACCGGTGCGGTTTCGTTACCGTGAATGCCGGTAGAGAGCACCAGCGCCTGCGACACTGGCGTGTGCGGCGTCAGCTCCAGTACCCCTTCGCTGTGCCAGCGCCAGTGGAAATGCAGCGTCTCGCCGCTGGTGACAGGTGGCGTCGCCGCAGAAAGCGTCAGTTGCAGAAAATGCCTCATTTCACCTCCTTCAGCGCTGGAAAGGATAGACCGAACCAAGATGGAGGATCTGCGTCAGGCTATCCAGCGCCTCGCGCCCTTCGCGCAAAAGCTGCGGGTCGGCGAGATCGGCCTGCACCAGCCGGTCGCGGTAATAGCGATCCACCCAGTTGTTCAGCGTATTGAACAGCGTCTCCGTCATCATCACCGCCGGATTAACCCCACGTAATTCCTCTTCATTCAGCACTACCCGCAGGCGCAGGCAGGCCGGGCCGCCGCCGTTGGCCATACTTTCACGCAAATCAAACACCCGCAGTTCGCTAATCGGATTGTCTTCTTCCAGCAAACGATTCAGATAGCGCCAGACGCGCGGGTGCTGCTGCGATTCCAGCGGCAGCACCAGCAGCATGGAACCGTCCGCTTTGCTGAGAAGCTGACTGTTGAAGAGATAAGTCGCCACCGCTTCATCCACAGTGACATCGCGGGCGGATACCTGAATCGGCATAAATCCCGGCACCAGCTGGCGCAAATTCGCCATCAGCGCGGGCTGGTCAGCAAACGCGTCTTCATGACAGAACAGAACCTGTCGGTTGCTGACGGCAATAACGTCATTATGAAAAACGCCCCGGTCGATGACCGCCGGATTTTGCCGGGCAAAGATGAGCTGGCGCGGGTTGACCTGATTCAGCCGCGCCACCGCCTGGCTCGCTTCCAGGGTCTGACGCGCCGGGTAACGCTCCGGTCGTGGCGCGCCACCCTCTTCGCGTCCGTAAACGAAAAGCTGCACGCCGGGCTGACCATACGCACCGCCGAGACGGTTATGGTTGGCCGCCCCCTCGTCACCGAACAGCGCCACCTGCGGCAGCGCCGGATGAACAGTAAAGCGGGAACGATCGGTAAAAATCGCCGTCAGTAAGGCTTCTGTGGTTGGCGCTTCGCTGGCGCGGTGAAATTTGTTGTTCAGGTTGGCTACCGTCAGATGCACCCGCCCGTCAAGCGCATCGGCAGAGGGGCACACCGTCGCGGCGTTTGCGACCCACATTGAAGAGGCTGAACTGACCGCCGACAGCAGCCAGGGAGCCTGCGCTGCCGCTTTCTCGATGACCTGCTCGTCGCGGCCGGTGAATCCTGACTGGCGCAGCACCGCGACATTCGGGCGCTCCTGCGGCGGGATCAACGCCTGACAAAATCCGGCATCCGCCAGCGCCTTCATTTTCAGCAGCCCCTGCTTCGCCGCCAGCCGGGGATTGGAGAGCTGAAAACGGTGGCTGGTCGAAGCCTCATTACCAAACGACAGCCCGGCATAGTGATGCGTCGGCCCTACCAGTCCGTCAAAATTCACTTCCTGCGCGTTCATGGCTGCTCCTCACCATCAAAATTCAGCCCCGGACTCAGGGTAGCGGGCATGGCGAGCGAAGCGGACTCAAGGCTTGCCATCGGCCATGCGCAGTAATCGGCGGCGTACCACGCGCCGGGGCGATGATTGCCGGACGCGCCGGTGCCGCCAAACGGAGCGGTACTCGCCGCTCCGGTCAGCGGTTTGTTCCAGTTGACGATCCCCGCCCGCGCCTCCAGCAGCAGCCGCTCAAATTTTTCCCGTTCGGCGGAGATCAGCCCGCTTGCCAGCCCGTAGCGGGTGGCGTTTGCCAGCGCGATGGCCTGGTCAAAATCATCGTAGCGCCAGACGCCCAGTAGCGGCCCGAACACTTCTTCGTCCGCGACGTCATGCGCTTCGGTTAAATCGATAATTCCCGGCGTCAGCAGCGACGTGCCCGCCTGAAGCAGGCGCGGCTCCAGCAGCGTCACGCCCCCGTTACGTACATGCTCCTGCCACGCCTGATGCACCTTCTGCGCCGCCTGCTCCGAAATCAGCCCGCCCATAAACGGTGCGGGATCGGCGTCCCACGCGGCGGGCGTCAGCCGACGCGCGACCGCCACCAGTCGGCTAAGGAAACGGTCACCCTCTGCGCCCCGTTTCACCAGCAGGCGACGGGCGCAGGTGCAGCGCTGCCCGGCGGTGATAAAAGCAGACTGAATGGTCAGATGCACCGCCGCGTCGATATCCGGCGGCGCATCGACGATCAGCGGGTTGTTACCGCCCATCTCCAGCGCGAGGATTTTCTCCGGCTGCCCCGCCAGTTGCTGATGCAACTGTGCCCCGGTGGCCGAACTGCCGGTAAACAGCAGCCCGTCGATGGCAGAAAGCTGGCTTAGCGCCGCGCCGGTGTCGCGCCCGCCCTGCACCAGATTCAGCACCCCGGCGGGCAGACCGGACTGCTCCCATAAGCGCACCACCGCTTCACCGCTGGCAGGCGTTAACTCGCTCGGTTTAAAGATCACCGTATTTCCCGCCAGCAGTGCCGGGACGATGTGCCCGTTTGGCAGATGCCCCGGAAAATTATAGGGGCCAAACACCGCCAGCACGCCGTGTGGACGGTGGCGCAGCGTCGCGGCACCGTCCGGCATATCGGTATGCTGCTCGCCGGTGCGGGCATGGTACGATTTGACCGAAATGGTGATTTTATTGATCATCGCCGCCACTTCGGTGGCCGCTTCCCAGCGTGGCTTGCCGGTTTCCCTGGCGATAGTGGCGGTCAGTTCATCTTTATGACTCTCCAGCAGCGAGGCAAATTTTTCGACGATGGCCTGGCGGACGCTAAAGGGTTGCTTCGCCCAGCCGGGAAACGCGCCGCGCGCCGCCTCGCCTGCCTGCGCGACCTGCTCTGCATCGGCATCGTAACCGTGCCAGACGGCCTCGCCCGTAACAGGATTGGTTTTTACCCGACGCTCGCCGCGACCGGTGATCCAGTCGCCATTAATCCACTGGCTCATGATTTTTTCTCCTCTGCGCAAAGGCGCACCAGCCGGACTCGATCCCCGGCATGACATTTCAGGGCATCAAGCTGCGCTGCCGTTAATACCAGCCGCTCACAGTGGGGATCGGCCTCGATCAGCATCGCGCGAAAGTGGTGATATTGTTCGTTTGCCACCAGGCACAACGGAAGCGCCTGCGCCGCTGGCTGGCCTTCCGCTACCTCCACCAGGCGGCTTTTGCGGATGGCGCGCACGCGGTCGATATCGCATTCCAGCGTCGGGCCGCCGTCAAAGATATCGATGTACTGACGGTAGCGAAATCCTTCTTTCTCCAGTACCGCCCGCGCCGGAGCCGTTTGCGGATGCACTTCGCCAATCACCGCGCGGGCTTCTTCAGAAAGAAAATCGGTATAGATGGGATGTTTCGGCATCAGCTCAGCGATAAATGCTTTTTGCCCGGTGCCGCACAGGTAGTCGGCGCGGGAAAATTCCATCGAAAAAAAGCGCTTGCCAAGGCTTTCCCAGAACGGTGAATAGCCGTGCTCGTCAATCACGCCGCGCATTTCGGCGACCACTTTTTCATTGAAGCGGTCGCGAAACGCCGCCATAAACAGAAAGCGCGATTTCGATAAAAGATAGCCGTTGCCGCCCTTGCGCCAGTCGGGATCGAGAAACAGCGTACAGAGTTCGCTGCTGCCGGTATGGTCGTTGCTTAAAAATAAGGTGGGCAGCGCGTTATAGACGTTTAACTCTTTGGAGGCGTGAACCAGCGTGCCTACCCGGTAGTTGTACCAGGGATCGTTCAATCCCACCGCCACCTCGATAGCGCAAATCCCTGCCACCACGCCGCTGTCGGTATCTTCCAGCACAAACACATAGCCCTGATCGCCCTGTTCAATCGTCCCTTCCCAGGTTTTACACGACCGTTCGATACGCGCGCTCAGGGTCTTTTCATCGGCGGGCAGCGAGGTCAGACCGCCACCGGTTTTGCCCGCCAGCGCCACCAGCGCGGTCAGGTCGTCATGCGTGACCGCGCGAATAATCATCATGATGAACCTCCAGAAACAAAGCGTTCGCAGGCACGGCTGAAACGGTCGAGGCCGGTAGTGATCTCTTCTTCACTAATAATGAGCGCCGGGGCAAAACGCACCACGTTGCCGCCCGCGATCAGTACCATCAGCCCTTCTTCAGCGGCGAGCTTGCTGAGCTCTTTGGCTTTTCCGGCCCACTGTGGACTGAGCACGCAGCCGATCAGCAGCCCCAGCCCACGAATTTCGCTGAACAGGCCGGTTTGCTGAGCAATGGCCTGCAACCGCTCGGTAAACCACTGATGGCGCTGCTTGACGCCGTTTAATACCTCTTCGCGATTGATCATCGTCAGCACCTCCCCGGCGACCGCGCTCGCCAGCGGATTACCGCCATAGGTGGTGCCGTGCGTGCCCACGGTCATTACGCTGGCGCAGTCTTCGCGGGCGAGCAGTGCGCCAATCGGGAAGCCGCCGCCCAGCGCTTTGGCGGTGGTCAGCAGATCGGGCGTCACCCCATAATGCATATAGGCATACAGTTCACCGGTCCGTCCGACGCCGGACTGGACTTCATCAAAAATCAGCAGGGCATGATGACGATCGCAAAGTTCGCGCAGCCCGCGCAGAAAGTCAGGCTCGGCTGGCACTACGCCGCCCTCGCCCTGTATTGGCTCGACGATCACCGCGCAGGTCTGGTCGTCGATCAGGTCGCGCACCGAGTCCAGATTGTTAAAGGTGGCATGACGAATATCCGGCGGCAGCGGAGCAAAATCCTGCGAGTAAGCGGACTGCCCGCCTGCCGTTACGGTAAACAGCGTGCGGCCATGAAAGGCATTGCTGAAAGCGATAATGCCACTTTTTCCGCTGCCAAATCGGTCGTGGGCATATTTACGCGCCAGCTTCAGCGCCGCTTCGTTCGCTTCCGCGCCGGAGTTACAGAAGAACACCCGGTCGGCAAAGGTGGCGTCAATCAGCCGTTTCGCCAGCCGCAACACCGGCTCGTTGGTATAGCCGTTTCCGGTATGCCAGAATTTACCCGCTTGCTCCAGCAGCACCCGGTTCAGCGCCGGATGCGCATGGCCCAGCGCGTTGACCGCGATACCGCCCGCAAAATCGATGTACTCGTTACCCATTTGATCCCACAGCCGCGATCCTTCGCCGCGTACCGGAATAAACGCCGCCGGGGCATAAACGGGCATCATCCATTCATCAAAATTATTGCGCGTAACTGACTGGGACATAGCGACCTCATCCGGTAAATAAAAGGTTTAAAAAATGTTAAATTTATGAGCATTAGCGCTGTAAATGTAGATTGCACGCATCGTGCCAGCCAGCAGAAAAAATGCATAAAACGGAGGGTCAAACGTAATATCAATGGCTTACAGCCCGTCGCTATTCATATTATTTGCATATAAAGTGAATAAATATGTTAAAAGCGGCATTTGCAGCGCATTAATCAGAAATATTATTCATGTGGAAAATATAATTCTGGAAATGTGATCGTCTGCGAAATTTCTCGTAGTTTAACGCCCGCAAACGGGGCAACGCGCACCGATAAAGGGCGGAGATTGCACCGCCTGTGGTAAACAGAATGTAACGGCAGCAACGTGCGGCAAATTCTGCTACCATCCCCGGTCTACTCATTTTGCAAAGTGGCAGCGACTATGAAATTTGTCTCTTTTAATATCAACGGCCTGCGCGCCCGCCCACATCAGCTTGCAGCGATTGTCGAAAAGCATCAGCCAGATGTGATTGGTTTGCAGGAGACCAAAGTTCATGACGATATGTTCCCCCTCGAAGAGGTGGCGAAGCTCGGCTATAACGTTTTTTACCATGGGCAAAAAGGTCATTATGGCGTTGCGCTGTTGACCAAAGAGACGCCGGTAGCCGTGCGTCGCGGTTTTCCGAATGATGATGAAGAGGCCCAGCGCCGCATTATTATTGCCGAAGTGCCTTCTCCGCTGGGCAATATTACGGTGATCAACGGCTATTTCCCGCAGGGTGAGAGCCGCGACCATCCGGTGAAGTTCCCGGCAAAAGCGCAGTTCTATCAAAACCTGCAACAGTTGCTGGAAAATGAACTGAAAAAAGAGAATCCGGTGCTGATTATGGGTGATATGAATATCAGCCCTGGCGATCTGGATATCGGCATTGGCGAAGACAGCCGCAAACGCTGGCTGCGCACCGGCAAGTGTTCTTTCCTGCCGGAAGAGCGCGAGTGGATGCAGCGCCTGCTGGACTGGGGGCTGGTCGATACCTTCCGCCAGGCCAACCCGCACACCGCTGACCAGTTCTCATGGTTTGATTATCGCTCGCGCGGCTTTGATGAAAACCGGGGACTACGTATCGATCTGCTGCTGGCTAGTACCCTGCTGGCCGAACGCTGTAAAGAAACCGGCATTGATTACGAGATCCGCAGCATGGAAAAACCCTCCGATCACGCACCGGTGTGGGCCACGTTTGGTTAACAACATGATCGAAATTGATGTGGTCGCGGCGATTATCGAAAAAAAAGGTCATATCCTGCTGGCCCAGCGCCCGCCCTCTGGCGATCAGCCCGGCTTATGGGAGTTCGCCGGGGGGAAAGTGGAAGTGGGAGAAAGCCAGGCGCAGGCGCTGATCCGTGAACTGCGCGAGGAGCTGGGTATCGACGCCCGGCCTGCCCGCTACATCGCCAGCCATTCACGCGAAGTATCGGGGCGGTTGATCCATCTTCATGCCTGGGAAGTGGTGGCGTTTAGCGGCGAGCCGGTCGCACACTGTCACAGCGCGCTGGTCTGGTGTACGCCTGCCGGGGCGCGGGAATATCCGCTGGCTCCGGCGGATATTCCCCTGCTGGACGCCTTTATGCTTTTACGCGCCGCCACACCAGCGGATGAGTGCTGATTGTTTTTTCATCCCGCTGGCATTGCAATAAGATGCCATCGGCGTTTACCACCGCACCCTCCGAATAATTACGGTCTTCATACACGCAGCACTGCTGGCACGGCTGGGCGCGTTGTCCGCCGGAACTGAACACCTCCGGCGGCACGTTAACGTCGACATCCGGTTGAATGTTCCTTTCCGCCAGCGCACTGCCGCAGCCGAGGGTAAAAATAGCGGCGATGATAATAGCCTTCATATTATTTAATTCCTGAATGTATTTATTCCTTACTATAACCAAAACCAGATAAAAGTTCTGCCATCACATTTTATTATGACGCGGGCACTATTATAAATTTCTGCCATGAGGGAATTTTTCCTTGCAAAGCGCACGGTGGCGAATGTTATAGTCGAAAAAGCGGTCACGTTCTTACCGCAATCATAATAAATACAACCCAACACATCATAAGAGGCTCTTATATCTATGGATCAGACACGCTCTCTGGAAAGTTTCCTCGCCCGCGTACAGCAGCGCGACCCAGAGCAAAAAGAATTCGCTCAGGCCGTACGTGAAGTTATGACAACACTCTGGCCTTTCCTCGAACAAAACCCTCGCTATCGTCAGCTTTCACTGCTGGAAAGGCTGGTTGAACCTGAACGCGTGATCCAGTTCCGCGTCGCCTGGGTCGATGACCGCAACCAGGTACAGGTAAACCGCGCGTGGCGCGTGCAGTTCAGTTCGGCTATCGGCCCGTTCAAAGGCGGGATGCGCTTCCACCCGACCGTTAACCTGTCGATCCTGAAATTCCTCGGCTTTGAGCAGACTTTTAAAAATGCCCTCACCACCCTGCCAATGGGCGGTGGTAAAGGCGGCAGCGATTTCGATCCGAAAGGGAAAAGCGATGGCGAAGTGATGCGTTTTTGCCAGGCGCTGATGACCGAATTATATCGTCACCTGGGCGCGGACACCGACGTTCCGGCGGGTGATATTGGCGTGGGCGGTCGTGAAGTCGGCTTTATGACCGGGATGATGAAAAAACTCTCCAATAACACCGCCTGCGTGTTTACCGGTAAAGGGCTTTCCTTTGGCGGTAGCCTGATCCGCCCGGAAGCTACCGGTTACGGGCTGGTTTACTTTACCAACGCCATGCTGAAGCGCCACGGCCTGGGCTTTGAAGGGATGCGCGTTGCTGTTTCTGGCTCCGGCAACGTGGCGCAGTATGCCATTGAGAAAGCGATGTCGCTGGGCGCGCGGGTGATCACCGCCTCTGACTCCAGCGGTACAGTGGTAGATGAGGCCGGATTTACCCCCGAAAAACTGGCGCGACTGGTGGAAATTAAAGCCAGCCGTGACGGACGAGTAGCGGCCTACGCCAAAGAATTTGGCCTGACCTATCTTGAAGGCCAGCAGCCGTGGAACGTGCCGGTTGATATCGCCCTGCCGTGCGCCACCCAAAACGAGCTGGACGTTGATGCTGCCCGTCAGCTGATCGCCAACGGCGTGAAAGCGGTGGCTGAAGGGGCGAATATGCCGACCACAATTGAAGCCACCGATCTGTTCCTTGACGCGGGCGTGCTGTTCGCGCCGGGCAAAGCGGCTAACGCAGGCGGCGTGGCAACGTCAGGGCTGGAGATGGCGCAGAACGCGGCGCGTCTCGGCTGGAAAGCGGAGAAAGTGGATGCCCGTTTGCATCACATCATGCTGGATATCCATGAAGCCTGCGTGAATTACGGCGGCGAAGGCAAACAAACTCATTATGTCCGCGGCGCAAACGTCGCGGGCTTCGTCAAAGTTGCCGATGCGATGCTGGCGCAGGGCGTGATTTAACGCTACCGCGCCCCGTTAAATCCGGGGCGCGGTATTTTTATTACTGATAACGCGCCCATGCGCGATCCAGCATCTCCACCGCTGACCCGGCAATCGCTACACTGGAAGGCGAAAGCGTGCTGGTTCTCACCCGTCCCGACGTTAACTCTCCCCAGGTCCAGCTCACCCTGGCGTTATTCTCAAGCTTCGCTATCGCTTTTGCCGCATTCTCGCCATAGATAAAGGGGAAATCGGCGGCGGTAATAAATTCAGATTTACCGATATGCAGTTGCGAAATTGGATTAAAGCGCATCTTACCGACGCTAATTAAATATCCTCCCGGCACATCCAGCGCGGTTAATTCCGGCACTTTCTGAATATAAAGATTATTTTCGTTAATAAAGCAGCCATGAAAATCCGACTCGCTGGCATCGACGTTCTCGCGGGTTTCACAGGCGAAGTGCCAGCCATTTTCGCTGTCGCCAATGTAGCCGTCGGCATTCACGCCGGTGTGGGTGAGCTCATAGCGCGTGGTGCCCAGATAGCCTTCTTCACGGGCATAAAAATCGAGCGTGTCCGCCGCACTCTTATTCATCGTCACCTGACAGATTATTCTTCCCTGCGGAAAGAGCGGGCGGGCGGAAAAGGTCATTAACACCGGCGACACGTTATATCGCGTTACGGCAGGGATTTCGCTGGCGACCCACAATTCGGCACAGCTGACGGCCTGAAGTGCGGTCTGCTGATACAGCCAGGTGGTTTCCTGTAAGGTTGCCCGCCGAAAAGAGTGATTATGAATACCGGCGTCAATGGTGGCCTGTGAATAAGCAGAAATAAAGAGAAATGCCGCCAGAATGTGTTTTCTATCCATGATATTAACCCGATTTTTATTTACCCCTTAAGGCTTAAGGGCGCGAATAGTATCAGGATTAAAAAAAACGCCTTTGTGCCAGTCGGCATCAAAGACGTTTTTCGGAATATATTAAGATGGCAGGCGGCTGTCCGGCGCGGCGCTTTTTTTCGCGCTGCGTTTGCGGAAGGTTTTCTTTTTATCCGATCCCGGCGCGAGGATGCCCCGGAACTGGCGGACCGGCGTGCTACGCGCCTGATGGATCAGGTCGTGGAGAGTGCCGACCAGCGGCTGCATAAAATCCTGATAGCGGCACTGTTTTTCGCTGATCTGCGTCAGTACCGATTCCCAGTGCGCGGTCATGTCTGGCCGTGCCGCCATCTCTGGCAGGGAGTGGATCAGCGCCCTTCCCGCCTCGGTCGAGTGGATATAGCGCCCCTGCTTATGGAGAAAGCTGCGCTTAAACAGCAGTTCGATAATCCCGGCGCGGGTCGCTTCCGTTCCCAGACCGTCGGTAGCGCGGAGGATCTTTTTCAGGTCTTTGTCCTGCACGAAACGGGCGATCCCGGTCATCGCTGAAAGCAGCGTGGCGTCGGTGAAATGGCGCGGCGGCTGGGTTTGCCGCTCCACCACTTCCCCCTTCTCGCACAGCAGTTCATCGCCTTTTGCCACCACCGGTAGCGGGGTGCCGTCGTTTTCTTCGTCGCGCTCTTTGCTGCCGAGCAGCGCCCGCCAGCCCGCATCGGCCAGAAAACGCGCTTTGGCGACAAATTTGCCGTTGGCAATGTCCAGCTCGATTACGCATTTACGGAATACCGCATCCGGGCAAAACTGCATCAGATACTGGCGGGCAATCAGGCTGTACACTTTAGCTTCGTTATCGTTGAGATTGACAGACGAACTGCGGGCCGTGGGAATGATGGCGTGGTGAGCATCCACTTTTTTATCATCCCAGCAGCGGTTGCGCCGATCGGGGTCGACGGCAGGCTGCGGCAGCAAATCGGCGGCGTGGACGCCGATCGCATTCATCACCGCCTGACGCCCGGCGAAATGTTCTTCCGGCAAATAACGGCAGTCCGAACGCGGGTAGGTAATCAGCTTATGGGTTTCATACAGCTTCTGACAAATATCCAGCACGTTTTGCGCGCTCAGATTAAAGCGCCTGGCGGCCTCAATTTGCAGCGAAGAGAGCGAAAACGGCAGCGGCGCGGGTTCTGATTCCCGTTTATCATTATACGAGGTGACGATCGCGGGTTGCCCGGCAATGCGGCTGACCACGTGATCCGCCAGCGGACGATGCAGCAGCCGCCCTTCTTCATCCTGGTACGGTTCGCAGGCTTCGCTCGGCTGCCACAGCGCGGTAAAACGTTCGTCTTTGGGCGTAACGATATGCGCTTTGACATCGAAAAAGTCTTTGGCAACGAAGTTTTCAATTTCTTCGTCACGACGCACCACCAGCCCCAGCACCGGCGTTTGTACGCGCCCCACCGACAGCACGCCCTGATAGCCCGCGTTACGTCCAAGAATGGTGTAAGCGCGGGTCATGTTGATCCCGTACAGCCAGTCGGCACGCGCCCGCGCCAGCGCCGAAACGCACAGCGGGATAAACTCGCTGTTGGCGCGCAGACGTGAAATGGCACGTTCTACCGCCTGCGGGTTGAGATCGTTAATCAGGCAGCGCTGGACCTTCTGACGTTTGTCGGCGGCAAGCTGCAAATAGTCCAGCACTTCATCCACCAGCAGTTGCCCTTCGCGATCCGGGTCACCGGCGTGGATCACTTCTTCCGCTTCATGCAGAAAACGTTTGATCACGTTGAGCTGTTTGGTTACCGAGGCTCTCGGCTGAAGCTGCCATTTTTCCGGGACGATAGGTAGATCGGCCAGATTCCAGCGCGCATAGCGTTCGTCATAGGCATCGGGCTGGGCCTGCTCCAGAAGATGCCCGATGCACCAGGTGACCACCTGCCCGTTTCCGCATTCGATAAAGCCATCGCCCTTGCGATGCGGTTTGGGGAGCACATCGGCAATCGCCCGGCCCAGACTGGGTTTTTCCGCAATAAACAGCCGCATAAAATTAACGGATCTCGATCATGGGTCGTCCCGCTCGCGCGCGTACCAGTTCACCAATGGCGCTCAGGCTGATGCCGAATTCGGCGGCGGTCGCCTGCACCTCAGCTTCGCCTTCCGGCGTCACGGCAAGCAGTAAGCCGCCGGAGGTTTGCGGATCGCAGAGCAGATCGCGCCACGCTTCCGGCATTGCTCCCATTAAGTGTCCGTAGCTGGCAAAGTTCCGCCCGGTGCCGCCCGGCACCGCGCCGAGCAGGATATACTCTTCCACGCCCGGCAGTTTTGGCACGCTTTCAAAGTTGACCTGCGCCTGCACGCCCGCGCCCTGGCACATTTCGCTCAGGTGGCCGAGCAGGCCGAATCCGGTGACGTCGGTCATGGCTTTCACACACTCAAGATTAGCGAACGCGGCTCCGGCGAGGTTCATCCGGCACATCACTTCCGTCGCCAGCCCCTGATGCTCAGGTTTGAGCAGCGATTTTTTCTCAGCGGTGGTCAGCACGCCAATCCCCAGCGGCTTGGTGAGATAGAGTTTGCATCCGGCTTCGGCGGTGCTGTTTTTCTTCACCCGTTCGGTTGGCACAATGCCGGTCACCGCCAGCCCGAAAATCGGTTCCGGCGCGTCAATGGAGTGACCGCCCGCCAGCGCAATTCCCGCCTGCTGGCAGGCATAGCGACCACCTTCAATGACCTCGCGGGCAATTTCCGGGGCCAGTTTATCGAGCGGCCAGCCGAGGATCGCAATCGCCATAATCGGCTTGCCGCCCATCGCGAAGATATCGCTGATGGCGTTCGTCGCCGCAATACGGCCAAAGTCGAAAGGGTTATCGACAATCGGCATAAAGAAATCGGTGGTGCTGATGACGGAAGTGCCATTACCTAAGTCGTAAACCGCCGCGTCGTCGCGGGTTTCATTACCGACCAGCAGGTGAGGATCGATAAATTTTGCCTGTTCGCTGTGCAGGATGGTTTCCAGCACTTTAGGGGAAATTTTACAACCGCAACCCGCTCCGTGGCTGTACTGGGTTAAACGGATAGCTTGCTCGCTCATGGACATCTCCTGTCTTTGCACTGCCGCTATGGTAGCGCCAGAAGCGGGCAGTGATAAGTAATACCGTCTGAATTACGCCGCTTTCGCTCATAATCCAGACGGTTTTCGCGCCGGGTTCAGAAATAGCGGACAAAAGGCGCTGTATCGGCCAGTTCAATCGTGGTGGATGCCTTCAGCTGCGGCGTCCCCAGATACAGAAAGCCGACGATTTTATCCTGCGCCCGGCATTCCAGCCCTTCCCGCACCACCGGGCTGTCGGTCAGCGGACCGCTGCGCCAGATGCCGTTAAAGCCCTGGGCGAGCGCCGCCATCTGCATCGCCATCACCGCGCAGCCTGCGGACATCTCCTGCTCCCAGCGCGGCACTTTATGGTGCTCTTCACATTTCGCCACCACCGCGATGATCATCGGAGCGCGAAACGGTGCATTGCGCGCTTTGTCGATCGCTTTGGCGTCCGATCCGGCCTCAACCGCGCCTTTCTCCAGCAGTTCGCTAAAACGCTGGCGGCCTTCTCCTTCCACGATAAAAAACCGCCACGGTTGCAGCGTGCCGTGATCCGGTGCGCGGATCCCGGCGCGTAAAATATTTTCCAGCTGTTCCCCGGCCGGAGCGGGTTCAGTGAGCCGTGAAGCGCTACGGCGATTGACGAGCAGTTCAAGTGCGTCCATTAATTAACTCCTGTCTCTGTTAATTTTTCACAAAATTAACATGTAAGGGCTTTTTGTTACAGCGCCGACAGCGATTCCTGCTGACAAGAGACGGCGGGATATTTAGGATAGCCACACGATTTTGCCCTAACGGCAAATTTTTCATTCCAGTTTGGTCAGGGAGATTGCATGAGAACCCTCGGGCGTTTTATAGCCGGTTTTTTTAAATGGACATGGCGGATACTGAATTTTGTTCGCCAGCTCGTCTTTAACGTCATTTTTATTTTCCTGCTGCTGGTCTGCGCAGGCATCTGGTTACAGCTGAGCAGCAGTGCGGAAGAGAACAGCCAGCGTGGGGCGCTGCTGCTCGATATTACCGGCGTGGTGGTGGATAACCCTTCTCCGACCAGTAAAGTGAGCGCGGTGACGCGTCAGTTGCTGGGTGCCAATACCGATCGTTTGCAGGAAAACTCGCTGTTTGAGATCGTTCATGCCATTCGTCAGGCGCAAGAAGATCGCAATATCACCGGTATCGTGCTGGACCTGAAAAATTTCGTCGGGGCCGATCAGCCTTCAATGCAGTACATCGGTAAAGCGCTGCGCGAATTCCGCGACAGCGGCAAACCGGTGGTTGCCGTGGGCGACAGCTACACCCAGGGGCAGTATTACCTGGCCAGCTTCGCCAATAAAATCTGGCTTTCGCCGCAGGGCACCGTCGATCTGCACGGCTTTGCCACCAACGGCCTGTATTACAAATCCCTGCTTGATAAGCTGAAAGTCTCGACCCACGTTTTCCGCGTCGGCACATATAAATCAGCGGTAGAACCGTTTATTCGTGATGACATGTCGCCTGCGGCGCGTGAAGCGGACAGCCGCTGGATCGGCGAACTGTGGCAAAACTATCTCTCAGCCATTGCCGCAAACCGGCAGATCACCCCGCAGCAGGTCTTCCCCGGCGCGCAGGCCGTGCTCGACGGCCTGCGTAAAACCGGTGGCGATACGGCGAAATATGCGCTGGATAGCAAACTGGTTGATGCGCTTGGCTCCAGCGCCGATGTGGAAAAAGCGTTAACCAAACAGTTTGGCTGGAGTGATAAAGAGAAGGATTACAGCGCCATCAGCATGTACGACTATGCGCTGAAAAAACCCGCCCGGCAGGGTGGCAAAATTGCGGTGATCTTCGCCAATGGCGCGATCATGGACGGCGAAGCAACCCAGGGCAACGTCGGCGGTGATACTACCGCTGCGCAGATCCGCGAAGCGCGTCTTGACCCGGACATCAAAGCCATCGTTCTGCGCGTGAACAGCCCTGGCGGCAGCGTCAGCGCCTCTGAAGTGATCCGCTCGGAACTGGCGGCGGCGAAATCCGCTGGCAAGCCGATTGTGGTTTCGATGGGCGGCATGGCAGCCTCCGGCGGTTACTGGATTTCTACGCCAGCGAACTACATCGTTGCCAACCCCAGCACCCTTACCGGCTCGATTGGTATTTTCGGCGTGATCAATACCGTGGAGAACAGCCTTGATTCCATCGGTGTCCACACCGACGGCGTGGCGACCTCTCCGCTGGCAGACGTTTCGATTACCAAAACCCTGCCGCCGGAAGTTCAGCAGATCATGCAGCTTAGCATTGAGAATGGCTATCAGCGCTTTATCTCACTGGTCGCGGCGGCCCGTAAGAGCACGCCGGATCAGATTGATAAAATCGCCCAGGGCCACGTCTGGACCGGTCAGGATGCAAAAAACAATGGCCTTGTTGACAGCCTTGGTGACTTTGACGACGCGGTGAAGAAGGCCGCTGAACTGGCGAAGCTGAAGCAGTGGCAGCTGGATTATCTGGTTGAAGAACCTGGCTTCCTCAACATGGTGGTAGACAGCGTATTCGCCTCGGCGCGTGTCAGTCTGCCGCAGGCGATGCAGGCTTATCTGCCCGCATCGCTGGCCGGAGCCGCAAGCGTCGTGAAGGAAGAAAGTGATAAGCTTGCCGCCTTTAACGATCCGCAAAACCGCTATGCGTTTTGCCTGACCTGCGCGAATATTCGCTAAAGTGTTTCCCCTCCGCCTGCGGAGGGGAGCTTTTCACCCTAAGAAACTATCATGCAAAAGAAATCCATTTACGTCGCCTATACCGGCGGCACCATCGGGATGCAGCGTTCCGACCAGGGTTACATTCCTGTTTCCGGTCATCTTCAGCAGCAACTGGCCCAGATGCCAGAGTTCCATCGCCAGGAAATGCCGCAGTTTACAATCCATGAATATCAGCCGCTGATGGACTCTTCGGATATGACGCCGCAGGACTGGCAGCATATCGCCGAAGATATTAAGGCGCATTACGACGACTATGACGGCTTCGTAATCCTGCACGGCACCGACACCATGGCCTATACCGCCTCGGCGCTCTCGTTCATGCTGGAGAATCTTGGCAAACCGGTGATTGTGACAGGGTCACAAATCCCGCTGGCAGAACTGCGCTCCGACGGACAGATAAATTTGCTGAATGCGTTATACGTGGCGGCGAATTACCCTATCAACGAAGTGACGCTGTTTTTCAATAACCAACTGTATCGCGGCAATCGCACCACTAAAGCCCACGCCGACGGTTTTAACGCCTTCGCCTCGCCCAATCTGCAACCTTTGCTGGAAGCGGGTATTCATATTCGCCGCCTCGGTACACCGCCCGCCCCACAGGGCACCGGCGAGCTGCTCGTGCACCCTATTACACCGCAGCCCATCGGGGTGGTGACGATTTATCCGGGCATTTCAGCCGACGTGGTGCGCAATTTCCTGCGCCAGCCGGTGAAAGCGCTGATTCTGCGTTCGTACGGCGTGGGCAATGCCCCGCAGAACGGTGAGTTTCTTGAGGAACTGGCGGACGCCAGCCAGCGCGGGATCGTCGTCATTAACCTGACGCAGTGCATGTCGGGCAAGGTCAATATGGGCGGCTATGCCACCGGCAATGCTCTGGCACACGCTGGCGTGATTAGCGGTTTTGATATGACGGTGGAAGCGACCCTGACCAAGCTGCACTATCTGCTAAGCCAGAATTTAACCCCGGACGCCATCCGCACTGCCATGATGCAGAATCTGCGCGGTGAACTGACGCCGGACGAATAACCGTCGGCCCGTCAGGGCCGTTTTAACCCTTTCGCCCTTCCCCCATGCGCAAGCAGCCACGCCGGCCCGCCGATTATTGTGCGGGTTCAGGCGGATGGTGCCAACCGAAAATCGGCCGACTGTTTTTTCACGTAATTGCATTAACAGCGGCGCGGGAATGCCTGCTACCATAGGCGTAATTAACTTTTTGTGAGGTTTTTTATCATGGCATTTATCCCTAAAAACTATGCCCGGCTGGAATCCGGCTACCGCGAGAAAGCGCTTAAGCTATTTCCGTGGGTGTGCGGGCGTTGTAGCCGTGAGTTTGTGTATTCAAATCTGCGCGAGCTGACGGTGCATCATATCGATCACGATCATTCCAACAACCCGGAAGATGGCAGTAACTGGGAAATGCTGTGTCTGTATTGCCACGACCACGAGCATTCAAAATATACCGAAGCGGATATGTATGGGACGACGGTGGTCGCCGGAGAAGATGCGCAGGATAGCGTGGGCGCAGCGAAATATAATCCCTTCGCCGATCTGAAAGCGATGATGAACAAAAAATAAGAACGTTAACGATGGCCCGACAACATCAGTTTACCGGGCCAGAAAGGATCAGGATTTGAAGGTGGCAATCGACCGGGGCGCGATGCCGAAATCCTCTTTCAGCTGCTGCTTGCTTTTCATCACCATCTGCCCGCGCGTATCAATGGTCATATGCTGAGCGTCAGTGTTATGCCGTGCCTGCCAGAGCATCACCAGTTGCAGGCTGTTCTCTTTCTGTTCAGGCGTCAGCGCCACCCCATCAGGCCATTTGCCTGTTTCCACTGCGGTTGCCAGACGTTGATAAACTTCCGGCGTCATACTCTCAATAAGCGTCTCAAGCTCCACGCTGTTGCTCCTGCCAATGGAATAATTTGCTGAATCGATTTTTCAGCCTTTGATTTGCTCGCCGTTATCATCATCGGTAAAACTCAGAGAGGCCGAGTTCACGCAGAAGCGTTCACCGGTGGGCTGCGGGCCATCCGGGAAGACGTGTCCGAGGTGGGCATCGCAATTTCCACATCGAATTTCAATGCGTTGCATCCCGTGGGAGTAATCGTTCAGCGAGCGCACCGCCTCTTCACTGACTGGCTCATAAAAGCTTGGCCAGCCACAGCCGGACTCGTATTTTGATTGCGAATTGAACAACGGCGCGTCGCAAACCAGACAATGGTAAACGCCTTCGCGCTTATTGTGCAGTAACTGACCGGTAAACGGCGGCTCAGTACCATGATTTTGCGTCACATAAAATTGCATTTCGCTCAGCGTTTTTTTCAGGGTTTCTGGTGATGGTTTGTTAGCCATTTTCATACATCTCGCTGTAGTCGCACTTACATTTATAAGCCTATTCTAACAAAACATTAACATCATAGTCCCGCTATTTGTTCTAAACTTATCCGTTGTGCAAAGCCACCCCGAAAATTGTGACGTTACTCACATTTTTCTGCGGGTAGCCCTTTAAAATTCCGGGCGCAGCCCATATGTGGTTTTCAGCCCAAAGGAAAAGTGGAACGGGTCAGTCGTCCAAAGGTTAGGCAGAGGATTGATTTGTCGCAATGATTGACACGATTCCGCTTGACGCTGCGTAAGGTTTTTGTAATTTTACAGGCAACCTTTTATTCACTAACAAATAGCTGGTGGAATATATGACTATCAAAGTAGGTATCAACGGTTTTGGCCGTATCGGTCGCATTGTTTTCCGTGCTGCTCAGGAACGTTCTGACATCGAAATCGTTGGTATCAACGATCTCCTGGACGCTGAGTACATGGCGTACATGCTGAAATATGACTCCACTCACGGCCGTTTCAACGGTACCGTAGAAGTGAAAGACGGCCACCTGGTTGTTAACGGTAAAACCATCCGTGTTACCGCTGAAAAAGACCCGGCTAACCTGAAATGGAACGAAATCGGCGTTGACGTTGTTGCTGAAGCTACCGGTATCTTCCTGACCGACGAAACTGCTCGTAAGCACATCACTGCTGGCGCGAAAAAAGTTGTTCTGACTGGCCCGTCCAAAGACAACACCCCGATGTTTGTTAAAGGCGCTAACTTTGACAAATACGAAGGCCAGGACATCGTTTCTAACGCATCCTGCACCACCAACTGCCTGGCACCGCTGGCTAAAGTTATCAACGACAACTTCGGCATCATCGAAGGTCTGATGACCACTGTTCACGCGACTACCGCAACGCAGAAAACCGTTGATGGCCCGTCTCACAAAGACTGGCGCGGCGGCCGTGGCGCTTCCCAGAACATCATCCCGTCCTCTACCGGCGCTGCTAAAGCTGTAGGTAAAGTACTGCCAGAACTGAATGGCAAACTGACTGGTATGGCGTTCCGCGTTCCGACTCCGAACGTATCCGTTGTTGACCTGACCGTTCGTCTGGAAAAAGCAGCCTCTTACGAAGAAATCAAGAAAGCCATCAAAGCCGCTTCTGAAGGCGACATGAAAGGCGTTCTGGGTTACACCGAAGACGACGTTGTTTCTACCGATTTCAACGGCGAAGTTTGCACTTCCGTGTTCGATGCTAAAGCCGGTATCGCACTGAACGACAACTTCGTGAAACTGGTTTCCTGGTACGACAACGAAACCGGTTACTCCAACAAAGTTCTGGACCTGATTGCTCACATCTCCAAATAAGCAGATGAGACACTCATCCAAAAGAGCGACTTCGGTCGCTCTTTTTTTGTTTTGAAGACAGAGGATTGCACTCAATGATTAATAAAATTTTTGCTTTACCTGTAGTCGAACAGATCACCCCGGTTCTTTCCCAACGTCAGCTTGATGAGCTGGATGTCATTGTTGTCGATCATCCGCAGGTTAAAGCGTCCTTCGCCTTACAGGGCGCTCATCTGCTCTCCTGGAAACCCGCAGGCGAAGAAGAAGTGCTGTGGCTGAGCGGCAACACGCCGTTTAAAACCGGCGTAGCGCTGCGCGGCGGCGTGCCGGTGTGCTGGCCGTGGTTCGGACCTGCTGCGCAGCAGGGTCTGCCCTCTCACGGCTTTGCACGTAACCTGCCCTGGACGCTGAAAGCGCACAATGAAGATGATAATGGCGTCGTGCTGACGTTTGAATTGCAGAGCAGCGATGAATCGCGCAAATTCTGGCCGCATGACTTCACGCTGTATGCGCGCTTCAAGCTGGGTAAAACCTGCGAAATCGAACTGGAAGCGCACGGCGAGTTCGAAACCACTTCCGCCCTGCATACCTATTTCAACGTGGGCGATATCAGCGCGGTGAAAGTGAGCGGTCTTGGCAACAGCTATATCGACAAAGTGAATGATGCCCGGCAGGGCGAGCTGGCGGATGGCGTGCAGACTTTCCCGGATCGTACCGACCGCGTGTATACCCACCCGGAAGCGTGCAGCGTGATCCATGACGCGGCGCTGAATCGCAGCATCGAAGTGATCCATCATCACCATTGCGATGTGGTGGGCTGGAACCCAGGCCCGGCGCTGTCCGCGAGCATGGGCGATATGCCGGACGACGGTTATAAAACGTTTGTTTGCGTGGAAACGGCCTGCGCCACCACCGCGCAGAAAACCAGCGAAGAGAAACCGTCTCGCCTGGCGCAAACTATTCGCGTCGCGAAACGCTAAGTCCGTTGCAAAGCGCCCTTATCCGGGCGCTTTATCCGTTACACCACGTCGAGTGGCATTTTGCGCTGTGGCGCCGGGAACGCCTTATCCAGCTTCGCCAACTGGTCCGCGCTTAAATCAATCTTTAACGCAGCGGCATTTTCTTCAACGTGCGCCACGCTTGACGCTTTCGGGATTGCCATCACGCCCTGATGACTAATCACCCATGCCAGCAAAATTTGCGCGGCGGTGGCGTTATGCGCACGGGCAATCTCCGTCACCGTACTGTTATTGAGTAAACCGCTACGCAGACGTCCGGCCTGAGCGAGCGGACAATAGGCCATCACCGGCAGCGACTGTTGCTGGCACCACGGCAGTAAATCATATTCAATTCCGCGCGAGGCCAGATGGTAAAGCACCTGATTGGTTGCGCACTGCTCGCCACCCTCAACCTGCCACAGTTCCTGTAAATCGTCATAGTCGAGATTAGACACGCCCCAGCGGGCAATTTTACCCTGCGCGATCAGCGTCTCCATGACCTCTACCGTCTCTTCCAGGGCATAATTGCCGCGCCAGTGCAGAAGGTAAAGATCAAGATGGTCAGTGCCCAGCCGTCGCAGGCTGGCTTCGCAGGCGGCAATTGCTTTTTTGCCTCCGGCATTCCACGGGTACACTTTGGACACCAGAAAAACGTTATCGCGGATCCCCTTCAGCGCCTCGCCGACCACTTCTTCCGCCCCACCGTCAGCGTACATTTCTGCGGTGTCGATAAGCGTCAGTCCCTGCTCGACGCCAGCCCGTAGCGCCGCCACTTCCGTGCTGCGCTGGCTGCGGCTTTCGCCCATATACCACGTCCCCTGACCAATGGCAGGAAGCGTGGCCTGATGACTGAACTGAATAACTTTATCTGTCATAACTCCTCCTGAGACGTTTACTGCACTACCGTAATGCAAAACAGAGCGCAAGCGCTCTGTTTTATTGCATGAAATGCCCTGTTTAAATGCCCGATTAGAAAGTGTAGGTCACGCCGGTTGAGAATACGCCTGACCAGGACTTGTCCACCATCGGGCTATCGGTGACTTCATCCGACAGGCGCGTATAGCGACCAGAACCGTAAATGTTCCAGTTATCGGTCAGGCTGTAGCTGACCGCCAGTTCCGCATACGGATTCCAGCTACTGTTAGGATCGTAGCTGTTCAGACCGCTACGACGTGCCTCTTTACCGGAAACACCGTAGTAGTATTCGTTCTGATTCTCGCTGCTCCACTCTACCCCAATGCCGGGCGTGATATGCCAGCGGTCGCTGGTGTAGCGATATAACCAGGCCAGATCCCAGGTAATGCCGTTGCTGTTATCCAGCGTATCCCCGGCCAGCGTGGTGCGCAGGAAGCCGTATGGCGTGTTATGCACGTAGGTCAGACCGGCCATCACCGTTGAGCGACGGCGATCGAGCTGGCGTAACTGGTTATTGTCGCTGTCATGAGGCTTAAAATGCAGCGGCGAGTAATAGGCCGTCACAGAAAGTTTATCGGTGGTGTCATTCCACAGGTAGTAACCCCCGCCGAGCCCACGGAACCAGAAATCATCGCCTTCATAGGCTACAACCGGTACTGGATAGACATCATCATCGTATTGTTTGTAGGGGTTCTGTACGACGCCCACACCTGCACCCACCGTCCAGGGGCCAGCCGCCTGGGCAACTGAGGCCGAAGAAGCAATAAGCACACCAAGTGCCAGAAGTTTGAATTTAGTCACAATTCACTCTTTCCCGTAGTCAAATTATCCGCTGATGGAGTGTAACCGCCCTTTACCGACATCCCAAGTAATTTACAAGATACTTACTTAGACAAACTTATTACTCTGTTTTGCAGATATGGCAAAAGGATTACCGTTTTTTTACACCAGCATGACCCGTCAGCGAATAAAGAACAGCGGCATAATTTTTTTCCTGATGAGTCGTTGATATGTCATTGAAATTAGTGCTGGCTCGCATGCAAGTTTTTCAAATGCCATCTACGCTTTATTTAGAAGGTGTATCGCCGGGCACGCTATCTTCTGGCCTCCTCTAACCTGGCATAATGGTTGCTGGAGTGTGAACGAGCGTCGTTCAGCCTACCTCTTCCGGGAGCCTCTACTATTCATATGAACGGCTCTTTACCTGTGCTAAAAACGAAAGGACGGCATGCCATGAATATATTCGATCACTACCGCCAGCGTTATGAAGCTGCCAAGGACGAAGAGTTCACACTGCAGGAATTTCTTACTATTTGCCGCCAGGATCGTAGCGCTTACGCCAACGCGGCGGAGCGGCTATTGACGGCAATCGGTGAGCCAGTGATGGTTGATACTGCTCAGGAACCACGGCTATCTCGTCTCTTTTCGAACCGGGTCATCGCACGCTACCCGGCCTTTGAGGAGTTTTACGGAATGGAAGAGGCCATTGAGCAAATTGTTTCGTACCTGAAACATGCGGCTCAGGGCCTGGAAGAGAAGAAACAGATCCTGTATTTGCTGGGGCCGGTCGGCGGCGGTAAATCTTCGCTGGCGGAACGGCTGAAAGCGCTGATGCAGCGGGTGCCGATTTACGTGCTGAGCGCCAACGGCGAACGCAGCCCGGTCAACGATCATCCGCTGTGCCTGTTTAATCCGCAGGAAGACGCGCAAATTCTCGACAAAGAATACGGCATTCCGCGTCGCTATCTCGGCACGATCATGTCGCCGTGGGCGGCAAAACGTCTGCATGAGTTTGGCGGTGATATCACCAAATTCCGCGTCGTGAAGGTCTGGCCTTCCATTCTCGAACAGATTGCGATTGCCAAAACCGAACCTGGCGATGAGAACAACCAGGATATTTCGGCGCTGGTGGGTAAAGTGGACATCCGCAAACTGGAGAACCACGCGCAGAACGATCCTGACGCCTACGGCTATTCTGGCGCTCTGTGCCGCGCCAACCAGGGGGTCATGGAATTCGTCGAGATGTTTAAAGCGCCAATCAAGGTGCTGCATCCGCTGCTGACCGCCACCCAGGAGGGTAACTACAACGGTACTGAGGGGATTTCCGCCCTGCCGTTTAACGGGATTATCCTTGCCCACTCCAACGAATCGGAATGGGTGACCTTCCGTAATAACAAGAACAATGAGGCGTTCCTTGACCGTGTTTACATTGTCAAAGTGCCTTACTGCCTGCGGATCTCCGAAGAGATCAAAATTTACGAGAAGCTGCTGAATCACAGCGAACTGGCGCAGGCACCGTGCGCGCCCGGCACCCTGGAAACGCTGGCCCGCTTCACCATTCTTTCGCGTCTGAAAGAGCCGGAAAACTCCAGCGCTTACTCGAAAATGCGCGTGTATGACGGTGAAAGCCTGAAAGATACCGATCCGAAAGCGAAATCCTATCAGGAGTATCGCGACTACGCCGGTGTTGATGAAGGCATGAACGGTCTCTCGACGCGCTTTGCGTTTAAGATCCTGTCGCGGGTGTTTAACTTTGACCACGCGGAAGTAGCGGCCAACCCGGTTCATCTGTTCTACGTGCTGGAACAGCAGATTGAGCGTGAGCAGTTCCCGCAGGAGCTGGCAGAGCGCTATCTGGAGTTCCTGAAAGGTTATCTGATCCCGAAATACGCCGAGTTTATCGGCAAAGAGATCCAGACCGCCTACCTTGAATCCTATTCCGAATACGGACAGAACATTTTCGACCGTTATGTCACCTATGCGGATTTCTGGATCCAGGATCAGGAATATCGCGACCCGGATACCGGTCAGCTGTTTGACCGCGAGTCGCTTAACGCCGAGCTGGAAAAAATCGAGAAGCCTGCCGGGATCAGCAACCCGAAAGACTTCCGTAATGAAATCGTCAACTTTGTGCTGCGTGCCAGAGCGAATAACAGCGGACGCAATCCGAACTGGACCAGCTATGAGAAGCTGCGCACGGTCATTGAGAAGAAAATGTTCTCCAATACCGAAGAGCTGCTGCCGGTGATCTCGTTTAACGCGAAAACCTCCACCGACGAGCAGAAAAAACACGACGATTTTGTCGATCGCATGATGGAAAAAGGCTACACCCGCAAACAGGTGCGCCTGCTGTGCGAATGGTATCTGCGTGTGCGTAAATCATCATAAAATAAATGCCCGGTCGCCTTGCGCTGACCGGGCCTGTATCGACAGCGTCTGACGGGCTGGCCGTTACGGACGCTGCACATAGTTGGCAGAAGCAGTACGGGGGGCATATGACCTGGTTCATTGACCGACGACTGAACGGCAAAAATAAGAGCGCGGTGAATCGCCAGCGCTTTTTACGCCGTTACAAGGCACAGATTAAACAGTCGATTTCCGAAGCCATCAATAAGCGTTCGGTGACCGACGTGGACAGTGGAGAATCGGTCTCCATTCCTGCTGGCGATATCAACGAACCGATGTTCCATCAGGGGCGCGGCGGCGAGCGTAGCCGCGTGCATCCGGGTAATGACCATTTTGTGCAGAACGACCGCATTGAGCGTCCACAGGGCGGCGGCGGATCTGGCAGCGGTCAGGGTCAGGCAGGTCAGGACGGCGAAGGTCAGGATGAGTTTGTCTTTCAGATTTCCAAAGATGAGTATCTGGATCTGCTGTTTGAAGATCTGGCGCTACCCAATCTGAAGAAAAACCAGCACCGCCAGATGAACGAGTACAAAACTCATCGCGCCGGATATACCTCTAACGGTGTACCCGCCAATATCAGCGTGGTTCGCTCGCTGCAAAATTCGCTGGCCCGCCGCACGGCGATGACCGCCGGGAAACGCCGCGAGCTGAAGGAGCTGGAAGCCTGTCTGGATCTCATGGCTAACAGCGAGCCGGTGCAGTTGCTGGAAGAGGAGCGCCTGCGTAAGGAGATCGCCGAACTGCGGGCGAAAATCGAGCGCGTGCCGTTTATTGACACCTTTGACCTGCGCTACAAGAACTACGAAAAACGCCCGGAGCCTTCCAGCCAGGCGGTGATGTTCTGTCTGATGGACGTTTCCGGCTCAATGGATCAGGCCACCAAAGATATGGCGAAACGCTTTTATATTCTGCTGTATCTGTTCCTGAGCCGGACCTATAAAAACGTGGATGTGGTATATATCCGTCACCATACCCAGGCCAAAGAGGTGGACGAGCATGAGTTTTTCTACTCGCAGGAAACTGGCGGCACCATCGTTTCCAGCGCCCTGAAGCTGATGGATGAAGTCGTGAAGGAGCGTTACGATCCTGCCCAGTGGAATATTTACGCCGCGCAGGCCTCGGATGGCGACAACTGGGCCGATGACTCACCGCTGTGTCATGAGATTCTGGCGAAGAAGATCCTGCCAGTGGTGCGTTACTACAGCTACATCGAAATCACCCGTCGCGCGCATCAAACGCTGTGGCGCGAATATGAAAATTTGCAGGCGACCTTTGATAACTTTGCGATCCAGCACATCCGCGAACAGGAAGATATTTATCCGGTGTTCCGCGAGCTGTTTCATAAACAAAGCGTGACCAGCGATTAACCTTCATCACCCCGGTGCCCGTGTACCGGGGTATTTTTTTATTTGAAAAACGCGGTTCTGGCGCACAGGGTGTTGCTGAGAATGCGTGTGAAAAGCATCCGGTCTGCCTTCTTCAGGATCATTATCTTCACCCCTTCAACGCCACACTCTCTCACCAAATGGCAGAACACTCGATAAGCAGATGATTTTCATTACAATTTTTTCTGGCGCATCGGGATAAAAAAACCTGCTTACCCTGCATTATCTGCGTAAAATAAGTCTGCTTATCATTTCAAGGCAAGGAAAATACGATGTTTGATGTCACTCTGCTGATCCTGCTCGGACTGGCAGCGCTGGGCTTTGTCAGTCATAACACCACCGTCGCCGTTTCTGTTCTGGTACTGATTATTGTCCGGGTTACGCCGCTGAGTACCTTTTTCCCATGGATTGAAAAACAGGGGCTGACGGTGGGGATTATTATTCTGACCATCGGCGTGATGGCGCCTGTCGCCAGCGGTTCACTGCCGCCTTCCACCCTGCTGCACTCTTTCGTCAACTGGAAATCGCTGTTGGCTATCGCCGTCGGGATCTTCGTTTCCTGGCTGGGCGGACGCGGGGTGACGCTGATGGGCAGCCAGCCACAACTGGTGGCCGGGCTGCTGGTCGGAACGGTTCTCGGCGTGGCGTTGTTCCGTGGCGTACCGGTAGGTCCGTTGATTGCCGCAGGGCTGGTTTCGCTGGTGATCGGCAAGCAGTAAACTTTTGTTTCAGGTAATGAGAAAATTATGACTTCTGCTATTCCCGCGTCTGGCCGACGCGGTATTTTGTTAATTATCGGCATTCTGATGATTGCCACCACCCTGCGAGTCACCTTTACCGGGGCGGCTCCGCTACTGGACGCCATTCGCGCTGAATACGGGCTGAGCACCGCGCAGACCGGGATGTTGACCACCCTGCCGCTGCTGGCGTTTGGCCTGGTATCACCGCTGGCGGCGGGCGTGGCGCGCCGCTTTGGTATGGAGCGCAGCCTGTTTGCCGCCATGCTGTTAATCTGCGCCGGGATCGCCGTACGCTCGCTGCCCTCATCGCTGTTTTTATTTACCGGGACCACCATTATTGGCTGCGGGATTGCGCTGGGCAACGTCCTGCTGCCGGGATTAATCAAACGTGATTTCTCGCAGCACGTAGCGAAAATGACCGGGGCGTATTCGCTGACGATGGGTGCGGCGGCGGGGCTGGGTTCAGCTCTGGTCGTGCCGCTGGCGCTAAGCGGGTTCGGCTGGCGCGGCGCGCTGCTGATGCTGATGGCCTTTCCGCTGCTGGCTTTCCTGCTCTGGCTTCCGCAGTGTCGTCGTCAGCAGCAGGCGGCGAACTTAACCTCTTCACGGATGCAGCACAATCGTGGCATCTGGCGCTCGCCGCTGGCCTGGCAGGTCACGCTGTTTTTAGGGATTAACTCGCTGATTTACTATGTGATTATCGGCTGGCTTCCGGCAATTTTGATCGGTCAGGGCTACAGCGAGGCGCAGGCCGGATCGCTGCATGGCCTGCTCCAGTTGGCGACCGCCGTCCCCGGTCTGGCGATCCCCCTGATCCTCTACAAACTCAAAGACCAGCGCGGGATTGCCGCACTGACAGCGCTAATGTGCGCGGTCAGCGCAGCGGGATACTGGTTCTTCCCGCAGAGCGCGGTCCTGTGGACGCTGCTGTTTGGATTTGGCACCGGCGCAACGATGATCCTTGGCCTGACGTTTATCGGCCTGCGCGCCCGCTCGGCGCATCAGGCTGCCGCACTGTCCGGGATGGCGCAGGCAGTCGGTTATTTGCTTGCCGCCTGCGGTCCACCGCTGATGGGTAAAATCCACGACGCCAGCGGCGACTGGCATCTGCCGCTGCTGGCCTGCGCACTGCTCTCCGTAGTCATGGCGGTATTTGGTGCCTGCGCCGGACGCGACCGGGAAATTAACGTCGATTAGTGACTGGCGGCGTACAGCCACGCCTGCACCAGCGGTGCCGGGCGTCCGGCCAGCGCATTTCGCTCGTGCTGAAAGAGCGTTGCCACAAAAAACGGGTGGGTGACGAGTTCGATGGCTCTGATCTCCCCGTCCTCATCCCAGCCGGTGACGTGCAACGGTTCTTTTTCCAGCGCCAGGGCAAAGTCAGCGGCAACTCCGTAGTTGCAGTGATAGCCCTCTTCAATGCTCTCTTTACCGTAGGCCCGCGAGAGATGCGTGCTGGCACGGATCTCAATCACCGCGCTTTTTTCCACCAGCGAGCAGGCCAGCGGCGTAATCACCATTCGCCCGGCGCTGTCGATCTCCGCATGAGCGGCATCTTCCCAGCCCATAACGTTCCGCGCATATTCGAGGATCGCGTGCTGGAAGCCGCCGCAGGTGCCGAGAAACGGAATGGCGTTTTGTCGTGCATAGCGTACCGCCGTAAACGCGCCGTCGATATTTTCATACGGGCTGGCGGGCACCAGCCAGAGGGCGTCAAAGCCTGCCAGATCGTCTTCGCTGGTTACATCGCGGGTCGCCAGCCAGTGATATTCCACGGCCAGATCCAGTACGGCGGCAGCGTCATCAATGGCCAGCGGGATCGCCTGATGGGCAATAACATCGGCATTGTAATCGCCGATGAGCGCAACACGCAGAGAGGTTTGGGAGGGGTTTTCCATGAGAGTTTACCTTATGTCTGAGCTGAAAAAGGACGGCATAAGGAACCTCAGACTAGCGATCTTCCATCCTGAAGGCAATCTCTTAATTCTGGCAGGTGCAATGCGCAGCCCGCGCTGTCATCTGCCCGTAAGATCCATTACCCTTATCGATTCCAGCCCAAAAACGTTGGCAACGCAATGAAGAATAAATTACTGGTCAGCGCCTGCCTGATGGGATTTAACGTCCGCTACAATGGCAGCCAGAAAGCCAACCTCACGGCCCGGCTTGAACGCTGGCAGCGTGCGGGACGCGTGGTGATCCACTGCCCGGAACTGGCGGCAGGTCTTGAGACGCCTCGCCCTGCGGCGGAAATCGTGGCGGCAGATGGCAGCGACGTTATGCGCGGGCGGGCGCGGATCGTTGAAAGTACCGGGCAGGATGTTACGGCACACTATCAGCTGGCGGCGTGGCTGGCGCTTAACGCCGCCATAACCGGACAGTGCGGTGCCGCGCTGCTCACCGACGGCAGCCCGACCTGCGGCAGTCAGTTTATCTATGATGGCAGATTCAGTGGCACCCGCAGGCCGGGAACGGGCGTTGCCGCCGCGCTGCTGCGCGAACATGGCATTGCGGTTTTTTCCGAACAGCAGATCCCGGCGCTGATTAAATGGATGGAGCAGAGCGAGGAGCAGGATGATCCAGTGTAAACGCGTTCATGATGAAGCTGATCCCCACAACGGCTACCGCGTACGGGAAAAGTGCATTCAACGCGCGGGGTGATCGCGCCGCCACAGCTCCCACTCATCGAATACCTGCCCGTCGCTGAAACGGCACTCGGTGCGCACGCCCTGCGGACTTTGCACCGGCACGCGAGTTCCGCCTTTTTCAACACACCAGACCGCCGCCGGGTTTGCCATTCCTGCTTTTGCTGGCGCGGGTGACTCTTTTGCGCAGCCCGCCAGCGTTAACGGTAATATCAGCCAGAATAATTTCGTCATTAGTTTTTCCTTATATACCTGGAATTAGCAGGTGATCTCCATGATTTCTTCATTTTGCCTGCTTCTTTTTAGCGTAGTGTAGACCTGTTCTCTCCATGACCGGAGAACAAATCATTCCATAATCAACAACTTTTGCCCCGCTGTTCGCTACGGGGCTTTTTTTCCGTGGATTTCTCCCGCCAAACGGAATATATCAAATTTTCTCCAGCCATGTTTTACTATGCCTGAATCGAGTAAAAAACCCGCATAACATGCGTAAGTCTTCGGGTTGCGCATGGGAGTTGTTATTGACATGTCAGACCTCATCCTCGCCCGTGTGTCGCAAACGCTGGCAAAAGATCACACTCTGGAAAGTCTCGTCCGTCACCTGCTGGAAATGCTGGAACTTGTTACCGAAATGGAGTCAACCTGGCTGACGCGCATTGATAACGAAGCGCATTTGCAGCATATCCTGTACGCGCGTAACAGCCGGAAAATGCAGATACCTGAAGGGCTGGCAGTGCCGTGGAATGAAACGCTCTGTAAACGGGCGCTGGACGAGCGCTGCTTTTTCAGTAATGAGGTTGATGAGCACTGGAAAGACTGCCACGCGGCACGAAATCTGGGTATCAAAACCTATCTCAGCACGCCGATCCACCTCACCGACGGTTCCCTGTACGGAACGCTCTGCGCGGCCAGTGACACTTCGCATTCGCTCAGCGAGCGCGGGGAACAAATCCTTGAGCTGTTTGCCAGCCTGATCGCCCATCATATCGAACGGGAATCGCTGGTCGAGCAACTGAAAGAAGCGAATGCAGCGCTGGTAGCGCACTCCTACACCGACGCGCTCACCGGGTTACCTAACCGCCGGGCGCTGTTTGAAAAACTGTCCAGCCTGTTTTCGCTGGCGCGGCATCTGCACTGCAACGTGGTGCTGGCATTTATCGACCTGAATGATTTCAAACTGATTAATGACCGCTATGGTCATCAGACCGGCGATGATTTTCTGATCGGCGTGGGCAAGCGGCTTACTGCCCGGCAGGAAGACGATGAAATCACAGGGCGACTGGGCGGCGATGAATTTCTGGTTGCCCGCTTAGGCTCGCCGCAGGCCGCTTCTCCCCAGGCGTTTAAGGCCGCGTTACACCAGCAGATTCAGGGCGTTTATCACCTTGACGGGATCACGCTGTTTTATCCCGGTGCCAGCATTGGCGTGATAGAAGCAGATCCTTTTAACCGTGATGCGGACAGCGCGCTGCGTGAAGCGGATGCCGCGATGTATCAGGAGAAAAGGGATCGGCGGCACGCCACATTTTTTCACATCGACTGAGCATCCTGGCGGCAGTTTCGTTACTATAGCGCTGGTGTATGTTTAATTGACGAATGAAGGGACTAAATTGATGAAAAAAACGACGATTATCATGCTGATTGTGGCGGTAGTTGCGGTGGCGGGAACTCAGCTGGGCTGGTGGTGAAGCGGCGGGCTTAACCGGACGCGGTAGCACGTCCGGCTCACTGATTAACGGCGGTACTCCGCCAGTTTTGGGGCATGAGTCATGATCGGAACATCAAGACCATCGCCGGTGATCATTGCGGTTTTACAAAAAATGCATTTTGCACCGAAACGATTTTTTTCTGTGACGTCAAAGTGCGACGTTCTGTACTGCGACCCGTGACACGCCGGGCATCTGAATTGTATTTTCAAAGCTCTTTCCTTACATAAGCGCCAAATGGCATTCATGGTTTGAATACAGATGCGAAACGAAGCTTCAAATGGAGACTCAAAGAGAGGGTATCTGTGTGAGAACTACTTTAGTAAACTGCCTGTACTTGTGTCTGTGTATCAAACCGACATTCCATTAACGCACGAATAACATTTTCTGACAAGCACTATTTTCCCTGCCGCGTCGCGCGGGCATCAGAGTTAAAAAACAGTGCATTTATTGTTAAACTAAAGGTAAATGTCGTCAGCATTACAGGTCACGTATGCCAGAATTTACCCGTCCCCTTCTCACCCTGCCCGACAACGAAACGCGGCTGCTGCTGCACTCCTGCTGTGCGCCCTGCTCAGGCGAAGTCATGGAGGCAATCCAGGCTTCCGGGATTGACTACACCATCTTTTTCTACAATCCGAATATTCATCCGCAGAAAGAATACCTGTTGCGTAAAAACGAAAACATCCGCTTTGCCGAAAAGCACGGCGTGCCCTTCGTCGATGCCGATTACGACACCGATAACTGGTTCGCGCGGGCCAAAGGGATGGAATGGGAGCCAGAGCGTGGGGTGCGCTGCACAATGTGCTTTGACATGCGTTTTGAGCGCACCGCGCTTTATGCCGCAGAGCACGGCTTCAGGATCATCAGCAGTTCACTGGGCATATCGCGCTGGAAAAATATGCAGCAGATCAACGACTGCGGACAGCGTGCTGCCGCCCTCTACGGCCTGAAATACTGGGACTACAACTGGCGCAAACAGGGTGGCTCGGCGCGGATGATTGAAATCAGCAAGCGCGAGCAGTTTTATCAGCAGGAGTATTGTGGATGCGTCTACTCGCTGCGTGACTCAAACCTGCATCGCAAAGCGCAGGGCAGACCGCTTATCCAGTCAGGCAAGCTCTACTACGGCGCAGATGAAGTGGAAAACAAAGACTGACACCGGGGCAGCTGGTTGAGCCAGCGCCCCCGCGTTGAAGGGATTTACGCCACCATTCTCAGGCAGGCGTCGGCGCAGTATCGGCAGGTTTTTGCGCAGCGCTGGCAATGATCGTTCTGATGTTTAGCGCACTCTTCGGCACAAGATTTACAGATATCCACGCAGATGCGGCACAACTGCTTAAAATAGGGACTCTCAAGACTCATAAACTGGGCTGTGAGCCGACAGATCCCCGCGCTCTGGACAGCAAGACGAATACATTCGGTCATCCTGCCGGGATCTTCGTCTCTGAGACAGGAAGCGGCACAAAAATCACACATTGCCGCGCATTTGTAGCATAACTCAATACATTTAAGGGCATCCTGATCCATAACTCACCTCAAGTTTTCTTTGAGTGGAGTCATTAAGTCTGCACAAATATGGACAGTTAGCCAGTCGAATGCTTTTTATCCCCGGTCATCCTTGGGTCCCAGGAAGTAAAACCCAAAGGGCAGCGAGCCGAGAACGGTAAAAATGATACTGTAAATGGCTACCCATGCGCCCTGCATAATAAACAGTGACACCGGCCAGCTGGCCATCGGCAAATCATACTGATCTTCTACGCCCTGGAAGGTGGCTTTGGCGATAATCGTCACCGCAACCACAAAAACAATAGCCACCGCGATAAGAAATTTTTTACCTTCGGGGGTACGTAGTTTTTGCAACATGGTCATTCTCCGGCTTATGTGATAGCTGGTCAGGGATGTCTATGCTACGCGCCAAGGACCAACCCCAATCAGCGTAAAAATGTGGCGGATTTTAACCGCATTCCCCACCAGACATCGTTATTCGGCATCTATCAGTAATAGCGTACCATAGCTTCCCGCTGGTACCCGATGTTTTGCATTCTTCTCAATCAGGTAAAAGTCGCCGGTCGTAAGATTTGCGGTTTTCCCGTCAACGATGAGCGTCATCTCACCGGCTATCACCACCAGCAGTTCGTTGAAATCCTTGTGATACTCTTCCGGTATCCCTTCACCGCCCATTCTAATGAGTTTAATATTTGCGTTACTGACTTTGCCTAATAAAGTCGATGTCCAGATCTCCGGCAACTTTTCTGCCAGCGCTGCTAACGAACCGCCAGTCATAGGTTTATCTCCCTTGCGATAAACCTTATCAATAGCGTAAACAGGCGACATGGCAAATCCAAATTTACGCTAAGTTATTCCCGTGGGAGAAATATCTTCAGCACGGCACTGACAGGCGCACTAATGACCGTACCCACAAAGCGCCTCACAGGACGCTTGGCTCATGAAACATCTGGGTGAATTTATGGAGCCGTGGCGAATTTGGGTTTGGGCAGCATCGGGGGAGTTGAGTCGTCCTGACGCAACCAGTTGTTCCACCGGTCGTGTATCTGTAGCTCAACGAGTTTAAGCTTACCAGATATGCCAGACGCTCCTGCTCAGCTTCCACCTTCATAAGAGGCATATGACGCGGTAATGGCTTTTTCACTACTTGAAGAAAAACCACAACACATTTATTATATTAGTTAATAATTTATATTTCACTATTAAGACAATTTTCTGATACTATACTTACTGGCTTTTTTTGCAGTGAATCGTATAAGTTTGATAACCACCTCAACAACTTATTTGAGTATTTTATATACCCATATTCGATAAATGCCTGATGCATACACTTTATATGGATGATTAACCCAAGATTGATCATCCATGTAAAGTAAGTATAGATGGTAAAATAATATCTGTTACATACCTAACCGAATACGGTGAATTTGTTTACAGTGACTATGAAGATTCACCGGGTGTATATACCCTGAAAGGAAACGATAACTGTACCGCAACCCCTTATGGCACATGTAAAAATAAAGTTATGTACGGTGGCTGGATCTGTGAGGGTTATCGCGGTCTATGGAAAATCACATTAGGAACTTCAGATCATTGACATAGCCGTACCTTTATCTAACTTATAAAAAACCAACCGTAAGAGGTTGGTTTTAATTACTTCATCTTTCGATGTTATGCAACGTTCCATGTGCCTGTCATGGATTTTATGATCCAAGTTGCGGTACCACCTATATCTTCGCACAACAATTCAAGCCGAGAACCTACTACATTAGAAATTAGCCGCTGATTTCCTGTGTTCGCACTGATAGCCGGGAGAACATTTTCTCCGCCAGGATTCACGATGAATGGCATTGCCATCAGTACCAGAAATTTATAAGTTCTTCCCGGAACGGCATCATTCAGATTGATTGTAATGTTCTGGGTGGATCCATAGTTTGTAAAGTATCCGCTGGGGTAGCTTCTGGCATTAAATCCATTGCCAACATTATCTTTCCTGTAATCATATTCTGAATCAAAAATAATATTAAGCACAGGATTATAATTCAATCCAGAAGGTACAGTGACATTTAAGCAATCAACCGCATAATCACTTCTTTTAAAAAGAGGAGCTTTTATCTCGATATTATCAGCCTGAATATTCTCCACTTCATTTATCGTAGATGAGGTTATATTAACCCTTACACAATAATTAGGTCTGGACGTAGCTGCCATATATTTTATAGCAGGACTAACCAGTCTTATACCACCAAATTTTTGCGGATATATTTCTTCCGGTGACGCATCATTGAAATTATTGAAGTAGTATGCGGCTCCACCTCCATTCTGTGCATCAGTCGATATTGATGGATCCACCGCCAGTGGGCAGATTATTTCACAAAGAATTCCTGTAGCTGAACTGTTTATACTATGAAACGACGCATACCGGCTCTTTTCTGCAACTGGCGCTACCAGCCTGATAACACCATTGTGAATAGCCTTCAGACGTGTAAACTCAAACCCTCTACTGTCACTATATGAGTACGGATTTTCTACCTGTATATCGACAATGACACCCTCTGGCAATTTCGTCATAGCAAAAACCATACCCTGCCGCAGATTGTCTTGTGTCCTGCCATCATAAAACCTTACCCGCAGCGCATCTGTATAAGTCTCTGGTTCAACGTCAATACCTGCACAAGGGCCGGAAGGGTTCCCTCCGTTTATCCCTGCGGAACGAAAATCATAGCTGTAGACGAAAAGGCCATCGCACGATGTAACTGACAGATTATTTCTGCGGGCCTGCGATGAGTACGGACGGAACAAGTGAATATTAGTGCAGTGCTTAGCCGTGGAAAAACGTCCACCAACATAAAAACCATCACCGCCAGCATCCTGACAAAATGGATCATGGATAAACAAGTCTGAAGCGCCGTCAAACATAAAAATATGATTATGTTCACCAGAGTATTTACTTTTGTCATAGTACATTCTGGCGCGATTGCAATGCCAGTTAGCACCTTTGGTGTCACTAAATCTGAATAATACTTCGAAAGGAACGGTATTTTTAAATGTTTGCCGCAGATCGTCCCTGGCTTTAATCACTGCCTGAGGGGAAAACTCCACATAAGTATTATCAGGAACGTGAACTTCACCCAAAAGATAGTAGCCATACTCTCCTTCTGGCACACTCACTTTTATCCCATGATTTGAAGAATAGGTCAGCATTTTTATAAATGCTGAAGTTTCATCCGTTTGGTTATCCCCAAACCCTACCAATCCAAACATTTTAGCATCAATTATTTGCCCTTGATCGAGAGTCCAGCCATTTCCGTCAGCATCAAAAACTTTTGATTCATCACCCGATGAAGGGATACCGGTTGAAGCATCTTTCTGATACAAGGCTGAACCTACACCGAAGATGTGGTGACCTCGAGTCCTGATAATATTGGTATCAATGCCGGAAAGCGTTTTAATAGCTTCAAAATCATTGATCACATATAATATTTTTTCATTCATAAGTATTTATTTCCTTTTCATAACACATAAGAAATTGCGATCTCCTAAAAAAATAAGGGATCGTATTACGCCTTCTACAAATATTAGTAGTGTAGAAAGAAAAGGCAAACAACACCTGTTTCTAATTACCAACGAAAATAGACTATTAGCCTCTCTGCTGACAAAATGTCATGCTCTCCTGTCCTTTTCATCTATCCTGGCGCCCTGTAAAAATAGAGCGCGCCTGAAAACATCCAGTAAGCAAGCCTCAAGGGGAAGTTTGATTATTAAATGGTTTAAACTTTTCAGGGTATGCTGCCACCCAACATAACCATAGTCAGGTGGCGTTTAATAAGCGCTTACTAAAATGGTAAATATTCTAGTAGGTATTACACACCGTCTGCCAACCGATCTTATTGCAGTAAGTCGTTTTAGGCGTGGAGTTTTGAATAGCCTGCATTGTCTGGCTATAAGCCTGCTGTTGCTGAGCCGCTAACTGTTGTTGCTGATAGGCCGTTTGCTCGTTCTGCTGGCGTTGTGCAATCCCTACGGCATATGAATCGCACTGCGCTTTTTGCGGAGGCGTGGCGTCAGCCATTTTCACTTTTTCAGCGTATGCGTTTTGATATAGCATGGGATCATAGCTCCAGCTATTCAGGTCACGCGCCAGGAAATTCTTAGCTGTAGCGGCAGTCTGAACATCCATAAAACCCAGCGCAACGCATTTGTCAGCGGCGACTTCGTATAAGGCAATTTTTTGATAATTTTCATAGGGCATTTGTTGTTTCTGGGTCGCACATCCTGAAACCATCAATACTATAAATAACGCAGTAAATTTCTTAGCCACATTGTCACCAGATGAGATTAATCTTAACCGGCATCACTATCTGGTATTCGTCTGTAAATGTAAATGACCGCCCAGATTTCTGAACGATAAAACCGTCATAACTACTAAAAGTGGTGTGTTGCATGACGATTTATACGGCATGGTTTAAGGCCAAAATTTTACCTGCCAATAAAAAACGGGAGCCATTCGGCTCCCGTTCTCCACTAACCCGCGTGACTAATTACATATTCTCGATGATCGCGT
This sequence comes from Superficieibacter sp., assembly GCF_032071645.1. Taxonomy (NCBI): domain Bacteria; kingdom Pseudomonadati; phylum Pseudomonadota; class Gammaproteobacteria; order Enterobacterales; family Enterobacteriaceae; genus Superficieibacter; species Superficieibacter sp. Next base: position 358,683 of record NZ_DAMAPU010000001.1, on the reverse strand, counting down.
CGCCAAACTCTGAACATTTCAGCAGCTTAGCGCCTTCCATCAGACGCTCAAAGTCATAGGTCACGGTCTTCGCGGCGATTGCGCCTTCGGTGCCTTTAACGATCAGGTCTGCGGCTTCGAACCATTCCATATGACGCAGCATCATCTCGGCGGAGAGGATGATAGAGCCAGGGTTAACTTTATCCTGACCGGCATATTTCGGTGCGGTACCGTGCGTGGCTTCAAACAGCGCGCACTCGTCACCAATGTTAGCCCCTGGCGCAATCCCGATACCACCAACCTGAGCGGCCAGCGCGTCGGAAATATAGTCGCCATTGAGGTTCATACAGGCAATAACGTCGTATTCAGCCGGACGCAGCAGGATCTGCTGGAGGAACGCATCGGCGATCACATCTTTAACGATGATATCTTTGCCGGTTTTCGGGTTTTTGATTTTCAGCCACGGGCCGCCGTCAATCAGTTCGCCGCCGAACTCTTCACGCGCAAGCTGGTAGCCCCAGTCTTTGAACGCGCCTTCGGTGAACTTCATGATGTTGCCTTTATGGACCAGGGTTAACGAATCGCGATCGTTGGTGATAGCATATTCGATAGCCGCGCGCACCAGGCGTTTGGTGCCTTCTTCAGAGCAGGGTTTGATACCAATACCGCAATGCTCCGGGAAGCGGATTTTTTTCACGCCCATTTCTTCACGCAGGAACTTGATGACCTTTTCTGCTTCGGCAGAGTCAGCTTTCCACTCAATACCGGCGTAAATATCTTCGGAGTTTTCACGGAAGATAACCATATCGGTCAGTTCAGGGTGTTTTACCGGGCTTGGCGTGCCCTGGTAATAACGTACCGGACGCAGGCAGACGTAGAGGTCTAATTCCTGGCGCAGGGCCACGTTCAGAGAGCGAATACCGCCACCGACCGGGGTGGTCAGCGGGCCTTTGATGGCAACGCGATACTCGCGGATCAGATCAAGCGTTTCAGGGGGCAGCCAGACGTCCTGGCCATAAACCTGGGTAGATTTTTCACCGGTATAAATCTCCATCCAGGAGATCTTACGCTCGCCTTTATAGGCTTTTTCAACAGCGGCATCGACCACTTTCAGCATCGCTGGCGTGACGTCAACACCGATACCATCACCTTCAATGAAGGGGATAATCGGGTTATTCGGAACGTTCAGCTTGCCGTTTTGCAGGGTGATTTTACTACCTTCCGCCGGAACAACTACTTTGCTTTCCATTCACCTCTCCTTCGAGCGCTTCTGGTTGTTACTGATTTTTGTTAATGATTTGTAATAAGCCGTTCAATACTACCTGATAGTTTGGTTCCATGAAAGGCATTGATCATTACGCTATAATGCGGCAATTGATAACCTATGAAAATACTATGCGCAAAACTTCTTTTACAAATCACCGCCTTAAGCGATTCAGCTCACAACAAGATGCCAGAAGTCGACGGGAAAACCTGCCGCAGCGGACAATCCTGTTTAATAAACCTTATGATGTGCTGCCGCAGTTTACTGACGAAGCGGGACGCCGCACGCTGAAGGATTTTATTCCGGTCAGTGGCGTTTACGCGGCGGGACGACTGGATCGCGATAGCGAAGGGCTGCTGGTACTGACCAGCGATGGCGCTTTGCAGGCACGTCTGACCCAGCCGGGCAAACGTACCGGGAAAATCTATTATGTTCAGGTTGAAGGCGAGCCGACGTCCGAAGCGCTGGCCGCATTGCGTGACGGTGTCACGCTCAACGATGGTCCTACCCTGCCCGCAGGCGTTGAGCGGGTGAGTGAACCGGAATGGTTATGGCCACGCAATCCGCCGATCCGCGAACGGAAATCGATTCCGACTTCATGGCTGAAAATCACCCTTTACGAAGGGCGAAATCGACAGGTACGACGCATGACCGCCCACGTCGGTTACCCAACGCTGCGGCTGATCCGCTATGCCACGGGCGACTATACCCTGGACGGACTGGCGAACGGCGAGTGGCGGGAAGCAAGCCAATAAGCATATGCCACGCATGAAAAGTGCGAAATTATCTTTGCTTTGAAAACGAAGGAATAACCATGTTCAAACCTCACGTCACCGTCGCCTGCATCGTTCATGCAGAAGACAAGTTTTTAGTCGTCGAAGAAACAATCAACGGCAAAGCGCTGTGGAACCAGCCCGCTGGCCATCTGGAAGCCGATGAAACTCTGGTACAGGCGGCAAAGCGCGAGCTGTGGGAAGAGACCGGGATCGTGGCTGAGCCGCAGCATTTTATCCGCCTGCATCAGTGGATCGCGCCTGATAAAACGCCGTTTTTACGCTTTCTGTTCGCCATCGAACTTAACAAAATATGCGCCACCGAACCGCACGATAGCGATATTGACCGCTGTCTGTGGGTCAGCGCGGACGAGATTTTACAGGCCCGTAACCTGCGCTCGCCGCTGGTGGCGGAGAGTATTCATAGCTGGCAAAACGGGCAAAAATATCCGCTGGCGCTGATCGGTGAATTTAACTGGCCGTTTACAGAGGGTGTCAAGTCAGGGGGCGCGTGCTAAAATACGCCGCCCTGAAGTTCAATGTTGTGAGTATTCCTATGTCTGAAAGCCCAAAAAAAGTGATCGTCGGTATGTCCGGCGGTGTCGATTCTTCCGTTTCTGCGTACCTGCTCCTGCAACAGGGCTATCACGTGGAAGGCCTGTTCATGAAGAACTGGGAAGAAGATGACGGCGAGGAATATTGCACTGCAGCCGCCGATCTGGCAGATGCGCAGGCGGTCTGTGACAAACTCGGCATTGAACTGCATACCGTCAATTTTGCCGCAGAATACTGGGATAACGTCTTCGAGCATTTTCTCGAAGAGTACAAAGCAGGCCGGACGCCAAACCCGGACATTCTGTGCAATAAAGAAATCAAGTTTAAGGCCTTTCTCGAATTTGCCGCTGAAGATCTGGGCGCGGACTATATCGCGACCGGTCACTACGTGCGCCGCGCCGACGTTGACGGCAAAAGCCGCCTGCTGCGCGGGCTGGATGGCAACAAAGATCAAAGCTATTTCCTCTACACGCTGGGCCATGAGCAGATCGCGCAAAGCCTGTTCCCGGTCGGCGAACTGGAAAAGCCGCAGGTGCGTAAAATCGCCGAAGAACTGGACCTGATCACCGCGAAGAAAAAGGACTCGACCGGCATCTGCTTTATCGGCGAGCGTAAATTCCGCGAGTTTCTCGGCCGCTATCTTCCCGCCCAGCCGGGAAAAATCATCACCGTTGACGGTGAAGAAATCGGTCAGCATCAGGGGCTGATGTATCACACGCTCGGACAGCGCAAAGGGCTGGGGATCGGCGGCACCAAAGAAGGTAGCGAAGACCCGTGGTACGTCGTTGATAAAGACGTTGAAAACAACGTGCTGGTGGTCGCGCAGGGTCATGAGCATCCGCGCCTGATGTCGGTCGGCCTGATCGCCCAACAACTGCACTGGGTTGACCGTCTGCCGCTGACCGGCACCGTGCGCTGTACGGTGAAAACCCGCTACCGTCAGACTGATATCCCCTGCACCGTCACCGCGCTGGATGCAGACCGTATTGAGGTTCGCTTCGACGAGCCGGTCTCTGCGGTAACGCCGGGCCAGTCTGCGGTCTTTTATCAGGACGAGGTTTGCCTCGGCGGCGGTATTATTGAGCAGCGCCTGCCGCTGCCGCTTTAATTTCAGCAATGATTTCGTTATGCCCATCGTATACGCGGGTATAAACAAGGAGTGAGTGTGGCGAAGAACTATTATGACATCACCCTGGCGCTGGCGGGCATTTGCCAGTCAGCCCGTCTGGTGCAACAACTGGCGCATCAGGGTCATTGCGATAGCGACGCCCTGCACGTTTCGCTGAACAGCATCATTGACCTCAACCCGGACTCAACGCTTGGCGTGTTCGGGGGCAGCGAAGCCAATTTGCGCCTCGGCCTGGAAACCCTGCTCGGCGTGCTGAACGCCAGCAGCCGTCAGGGGCTAAACGCTGAACTCACCCGTTATACCCTCAGCCTGATGGTGCTGGAGCGGAAGCTTAACGCCGCACGCGGCGCGATGGATAAACTGGGCACCAGCATTTCCGGTTTACAGCGCCAGCTCGACCATTTTGATTTGCAGTCTGAAACCCTGCTTAGCGCGATGGAAGGCATTTATGTTGATGTGATCAGTCCGCTGGGTCCGCGCATCCAGGTGACTGGCTCCCCTGCTGTGCTGCAAAGCCCGCAGGTGCAGGCTAAAGTCCGCTCGGCCCTTCTGGCCGGTATTCGCGCCGCAGTGCTGTGGCATCAGGTTGGCGGCAGCCGCCTGCAACTCATGTTTTCCCGCAATCGCCTGCTTACCCAGGCCAAACATATTCTCGCTCATCTAACCCCGGAGTTGTGATTTATGGAATTATCCTCACTGACCGCCGTTTCCCCTGTCGATGGACGCTATGGCGATAAAGTCAGCGCGCTGCGCGCTATTTTCAGCGAATACGGTTTGCTGAAATTTCGCGTTCAGGTTGAAGTTCGCTGGCTGCAAAAGCTGGCCGCGCACGCAGCGATTAAGGAAGTTCCTTCATTTGCTGCCGACGCAAACGGTTTCCTTGATAAAATCGTCGCGGAATTTAGCGAGGCCGATGCGGCACGTATTAAAACCATTGAGCGCACCACCAATCATGATGTGAAGGCCGTTGAATATTTCCTGAAAGAGAAAGTGGCTGACGTCGCGGAACTGCACGCGGTTTCAGAATTCATTCACTTCGCCTGCACCTCTGAAGATATCAATAACCTTTCCCACGCGCTGATGCTGAAAACCGCTCGCGAAGAGGTGATCCTGCCTTACTGGCGCAAGATCATTGATGCCGTTCAGGATCTCGCCGTCCAGTACCGCGATATTCCCCTGCTGTCACGCACGCACGGTCAGCCCGCGACACCGTCAACGCTGGGTAAAGAGATGGCAAACGTCGCGTATCGTATGGAGCGTCAGTACCGCCAGCTTGCTCAGGTTGAGATCCTCGGCAAAATTAACGGCGCGGTCGGCAACTACAATGCCCATATTGCCGCTTACCCGGAAGTTGACTGGCACCGGTTCAGCGAAGAGTTCGTCACCTCGCTGGGCATCCAGTGGAACCCGTACACCACGCAAATCGAACCGCACGATTACATTGCCGAGCTGTTTGATTGCATCGCGCGTTTCAACACCATCCTCATTGATTTCGACCGCGATATCTGGGGCTATGTGGCGCTGAACCATTTCAAACAGAAAACCATTGCCGGCGAAATCGGCTCGTCCACCATGCCGCATAAAGTAAACCCCATCGACTTTGAAAACTCCGAAGGCAATCTGGGGCTTTCTAATGCAGTGCTACAGCACCTGGCAAGCAAACTGCCGGTTTCCCGCTGGCAGCGTGACCTCACCGACTCCACCGTCCTGCGTAACCTCGGCGTGGGCGTAGGCTATGCGCTGATCGCCTATCAGTCCACCCTGAAGGGTGTCAGCAAACTGGAAGTGAACCGCGAACGCCTGCTCGATGAACTGGATCATAACTGGGAAGTGCTGGCCGAACCGATTCAGACCGTGATGCGCCGTTACGGCATTGAAAAACCGTATGAAAAACTGAAAGAGCTGACACGCGGCAAGCGCGTGGATGCGGAAGGCATGAAGCAGTTTATTGACGGTCTTGCATTGCCGGAAGAAGAAAAAACGCGCCTGAAAGCGATGACGCCAGCCAACTATATTGGCCGCGCCGTCACGATGGTCGATGAACTGAAATAATCTCCCTTTCCGCCCTCTTTTCTGTCAGAAAAGAGGGCGTTACTGCCCGCTGGTTGAATCATTATTTATCTCTGTGCGTTAAACTGTTACCGATCTTTATGTGAGGAAAGAGACATGCGCGTACTCGTTGTGGAAGATAACCCCCTGCTGCGTCACCATCTTAAAGTTCAGCTTCAGGAGCTGGGTCATCAGGTCGATGCTGCCGAAGATGCAAAAGAGGCGGATTATTATCTCGGCGAGCATCTCCCGGATATTGCGATTGTGGATCTGGGGCTGCCGGATGAAGACGGTTTATCGCTGATCCGTCGCTGGCGCGGCCATAATATCTCTCTCCCGCTGCTGGTGCTGACCGCGCGTGAAGGCTGGCAGGATAAAGTCGAAGTGCTGAGCGCGGGGGCCGATGATTACGTCACCAAACCGTTTCACATCGAAGAAGTGGCGGCACGAATGCAGGCGCTGCTGCGGCGTAATAGCGGGCTGGCCTCGCAGGTGATTTCCATGCCGCCGTTTCAGTTGGATCTTTCCCGCCGCGAGCTTTCGGTCAGCGAGGAAGCCATTAAGCTTACCGCCTTTGAATATACCATTATGGAAACGCTGATCCGTAATCATGGCAAAGTGGTCAGCAAAGATGCGCTCATGCTGCAACTGTACCCGGACGCCGAACTGCGTGAAAGCCATACGATTGATGTCTTAATGGGTCGCCTGCGCAAAAAAATTCAGCATCGCTACCCGCACGAGGTGATTACCACCGTGCGCGGCCAGGGTTATCGGTTCGAACTTCCGGCATGAATCGATTGCTGCGCCATTTCTGGCCGCTCTCTTTACGCGGACGTTTTCTGCTGGCGACGGCGGCGGTGGTGCTGATCCTGTCGCTGGCTTACGGCATGGTGGCGCTGGTGGGCTACAGCGTCAGCTTCGACAAAACGACTTACCGCCTGCTGCGCGGCGAGAGTAATTTATTTTATACCCTCGCAAAATGGGAAAACGGCGCTCTGGACATCGACCTTCCCGATAATCTGGCCCAGCAAAGTCCGTCCATCGCGCTGATTTATGATGCTGACGGGCGGCTGCTGTGGTCGCAGCGTGACGTTCCCTGGCTGGTTAAGCGCATTCGCCCCGAGTGGCTAAAGAGCAACGGTTTTCAGGAGATTGAAGCCGATATCGATTTTAGCAGTATGCTGCTGCATGACGATAATGACGTTCAGCAAAGGCTTAATGAACTGCGTCGGGATGAAGATCCCGATTACGAAATGACTCACTCTGTGGCGGTTAACCTCTACCCTGCCACCGCCAGAATGCCGCCATTAACCATTGTCATTATCGACACCATCCCTGTTGAGCTGAAAAGCTCTTACATGGTCTGGAACTGGTTTTTGTATGTGCTGATTGCCAATTTCCTGCTGGTGATCCCGCTGCTGTGGCTCGCCGCCTGGTGGAGCCTGCGGCCTATCGAGGCGCTGGCGAAGGAAGTGCGCGAACTTGAAGAGCACCACCGCGAGGCGCTCAACCCGGAAACCACCCGCGAACTGACCAGCCTGGTAAACAATCTTAACCAGCTGCTGAAAAGCGAACGCGAACGCTACGACAAATACCGGACCACCCTCACCGATCTCACCCACAGCCTGAAAACACCGCTGGCGGTACTGCAAAGCACCCTGCGCTCGCTGCGCGGCGATAAGATCAGCGTTGCCGATGCCGAGCCATTAATGCTGGATCAGATCAGCCGCATTTCCCAGCAAATTGGTTACTACCTGCATCGCGCCAGTATGCGCGGCGGCAATGTCATGCTGAGCCGCGAACTGCACCCGGTCGCCTCGCTGCTTGATAATCTTAGCTCGGCAATGAACAAAGTTTACCAGCGCAAAGGCGTCAGCATTACGCTGGATATCTCCCCGGAAATCAGTTTTGTCGGCGAGAAAAACGACTTTATGGAAGTGACCGGCAACGTGCTGGATAACGCCTGCAAATACTGTCTGGAGTTCGTCGAGATTTCCGCCCGCCAGACCGACAACCATCTGCATATCATTATTGAAGATGATGGACCGGGTATTCCGCAGAGCAAACGCGAACTGGTTTTCGATCGCGGGCAGCGTATTGATACGCTCCGGCCCGGTCAGGGCGTAGGGCTTTCCGTCGCCAGAGAAATTGTCGAGCAGTACAACGGCAGTATTCTGACCGGAGAAAGCCTGCTCGGCGGCGCGCGCATGGAGGTGATTTTTGGTCGCCAGCACCCTGACAGCAAAGAGAGCTGACGGCGCTTTTTTCTTTCCCCGCCTGCATCGTTCCTGGCCGCCATCCGTTATAATCCCCTTCAGTCACGAGCCTGCGGGAAACTATTATGGATTATCAATTAGCATTAAACTGGCCCGATTTTATTGAGCGCTACTGGCAAAAACGCCCGGTGGTGCTGAAACGGGGTTTCACCGATTTTGTTGACCCTCTCTCTCCCGACGAACTGGCTGGCCTGGCGATGGAAAGCGAAGTCGATAGCCGCCTGGTGAGTCATCAGGACGGTAAATGGCAGCTCAGCCACGGTCCTTTTGAAAGCTACGATCACCTCGGTGAAAACGACTGGTCCCTGCTGGTGCAGGCGGTGAATCAGTGGCATGAACCGACGGCGGCGCTAATGCGTCCGTTCCGCGCGCTTCCTGACTGGCGGGTGGATGATTTAATGATCTCCTTCTCCGTGCCGGGCGGCGGCGTTGGCCCGCATCTCGATCAGTACGACGTATTTATTATTCAGGGCATGGGCCGCCGCCGCTGGCGCGTGGGCGAAAAAGTGCCGATGAAACAGCACTGCCCGCATCCTGATTTACTTCAGGTCGATCCGTTTGAAGCGATTATCGACGAAGAGCTGGAGCCGGGCGATATTCTCTATATTCCACCCGGATTCCCGCACGAGGGTTATTCGCTGGAGAATTCGATGAACTATTCGGTCGGTTTCCATGCGCCTAACGCCCGGGAACTGATCAGCGGTTTTGCCGACTACGTGCTTCAGCGTGAACTGGGCAGCTTCCGCTACAGTGACCCGGATATCCCGTCCCGCGAGCATCCGGCCGATATTCTCCCGCAGGAACTGGATAAACTGCGCGGTATGATGCTGGATCTGCTTAATGAACCGGGGCATTTCAATCAGTGGTTCGGCGAATTTATTACCCAGGCCCGCCACGAGCTGGATATTGCCCCGCCGGAGCCGCCGTATCAGCCGGATGAGATTTACGATGCGCTCAAACAGGGCGACAAGCTGGTGCGTCTGGGTGGCCTGCGCGTGCTGCGCATTGGGGATGAGGTATTTGCTAACGGCGAGAAGATCGACTCCCCTCACCGTCCGGCACTGGAAGCGTTAGCCAGCCATATCGTGCTCAACGAGACGCTGTTTGGCGATGCGCTGGAAGATCCGTCGTTCCTCGCCATGCTGGCTGCGCTGGTGAATAGCGGCTACTGGTTCTTTGAAGATTAAGCGTTAATATCAATCAATGCCGGGCGGCATAACGCTGCCCGGCCTGTTTTGCGTTTACCGCCCCTGAATCGCCAGATCGCCCGGCAGCGTCTTTTGCATCCGGTGCCAGATCTCACCACTTTCGCGACCGTAGCGACGCACCGTGTCGTAAACCTGATCGTGCAGGCTTTTCTCACAAATCTCCACCAGCCGGTGGTAGAACCCCAGCGCCAGGCTGCGCGCTTCGGGATTGGCAAAATAGTGACGACCGATGCGGGTGTACAGCCCTTTCATGCCGTTGAGGATCAGCCCGTAAATCGGATTGCCCGACGCAAAGGCCAGCCCGCGAAAAATGTTATAGTCCAGCTCGGCAAAGGCATCAGCGTGATCTTCCACCTCGCGGGTGCTGTTCAGCACCTCCAGCGCCCGTTCAGGGTGCTGACGGAAGGCGGTACGAATAAAAATCGTCGAGATATTAGTACGCACGGAAAGCAGGTTGTCGATCAGTTGCGGAACGCTTTCGTGATCGAGACGCGCCAGCGTTTCAAGGATATTCAACCCGGACGTTTCCCAGAAGTTATTCACCTTCGTCGGTTTGCCGTGTTGGATGGTCAGCCAGCCATCACGCGCCAGACGTTGCAAAACCTCACGTAAAGTTGTGCGCGTGACGCCGATAAGTTCCGAGAGTTCGCGTTCAGCAGGAAGAATAGAGCCAGGAGGAAAGCGGCTGTTCCAGATGCTTTCAATAATGTACTCTTCAGCGAAACCCGCCGGGCTTTGCGCCTTAATTACCATAGTGATATTTCCATTACTCAGCGTTGCAACGTTGACTCATCATACCAGAGCGCTTCCCGGTCAGATAGCACGGAGAATCAATTAAAAAGGGATCGCCGTTTCATTTTTATCATTTATGTATAAGCATCCGACGACGGTTTCTGAGTGCCGCTGGCGGCTTTATCGTCAGGTTTGACTTTCCGCATGATAAACACGCGTTTAATGAATATTTTCTTGCAGGCTAGTGGCGTCTGAAATGATTTCGTTTACACTGCGCTCTCTTAGCAAGTTCCAGGGAAAAGATTATGTTGCGATTTTTAAACCAGTGCTCGCGGGGTCGCGGGGCGTGGTTACTGATGGCGCTGACAGCCCTTGCGCTGGAAATGGTGGCGCTGTGGTTCCAGCACGTTATGTTGCTAAAGCCCTGCGTGCTGTGTATTTACGAACGCTGTGCGCTGTTTGGCGTGATGGGCGCGGGGCTGGTGGGGGCGATCGCGCCAAAAACGCCGCTGCGCTACGTTGCGCTGGTGATCTGGCTGTACAGCGCATGGCGCGGTTTACAGCTGGCGTGGGAACATACCATGATCCAGCTTCATCCTTCGCCCTTTATGACCTGTGATTTTGCCGCGCGCTTCCCCGGCTGGCTGCCGCTGGATAAATGGCTCCCTCAGGTTTTCGTCGCTTCCGGCGACTGTGCCGAACGTCAGTGGTCGTTCCTGACGCTGGAAATGCCGCAGTGGCTGCTCGGTATTTTCGCGGCTTATCTTGTCGTGGCTGTGCTGGTGGTGATTGCTCAGCCCTTCAGACCGAAAAAACGCGATCTGTTCGGTCGCTAATCCCGCCGCTTCCAGGCCCGGCTCAATGCCGGGCTTTTTCTTAGCGCACCACCAGTAAATCGGAAAAGCGCGTCGTGTAGCGCGGCGAAAGCATTTCCCGCTTCATCTGCCACTGTTGCTCAATGCCCTGCCCGGCAAAATAGAGCGTCCCCTGTCCCCGTTTTGCATTCAGCGCGTCCAGCACGCTCATCAGCGCCGCGCTATTGGCGCGCGGCACGTTACTGTCAAACAGGTTGAGTTGTACCACGCCCTGACTGAAGAAATCGCTGAGCATCACGCCCGCTTTTTGGTAGCGATGCCCGTCGCGCCAGATAGCGTCCAGACACTTTATCGCGCCCTCAGTGACGTCGCGCGTGTCCTGAGTGGGGATGTGAATGCGTATCGACGCGCTATTTTCATAGCGGGCGGGATAAGGGTCAAAAGGAGAGGTTTTGATGAATACCGAAATAAAACGGCAGTATTGATGCTGCCCGCGCATTCTTTCTGCCGCGCGCGAGGCATAGCTGCATACCGCTTCGCGCATTGAGGGATAGTCGCTCAGGCGCTCGCCAAAGGAGCGCGAGCACATGATCTCCTGTTTATCCGGGATAAATTCATCCATTTGCAGGCAGGACTCGCCCCGGAGTTCGCGTACCGTTCTTTCCAGGATCACGCTGAAATGCTTGCGGATAAAACGGATATCACAGTCTGCCAGTTGCAGGACGTTTTTAATCCCCATGACGTCAAGCTTTTTGGCGATCCGCCTGCCTACCCCCCAGACATCATCAACCGGTAACTGCGCCATCAGCCTGCGCTGGCGATCAACGTTAGACAGATCGACCACGCCTTTTGTCTGCGGCCATTTTTTAGCTGCGTGATTCGCCAGCTTCGCCAGCGTTTTGGTGGGAGCAATACCAACACCGACGTTCAGGTGAGTGCGCTGGAGCAAAATAGCGCGCACGTCGCGGCCAAATTCTTCCAGGTTGCGGCAGTTAGCCACGCCGGTCAAATCACAAAAGGCTTCGTCAATGCTGTAAATTTCGATGCCGGGCGTCAGCTCTTCAAGAATCGACATCACCCGGTGGCTCATATCGGCGTACAGTTCATAGTTGCTGCTGAACACCGCCACGCCGTGCTGCTGGAAGAGCGCTCTCTGCTTGAAATACGGTTCGCCCATGGTAATGCCCAGCGCTTTCGCCTCCTGACTGCGGGCAATCACGCAGCCGTCGTTATTCGACAAAACGACGATCGGCCAGCCTTTCAGATCGGGACGGAATACGGTTTCACAGCTGGCATAAAAGGAATTAACATCAACCAGCGCAAACATCGTCAGCACGCCGCTTTCACGATGTAAGTGACGACACCGAAGATTTCCAGCCCTTCATCGCTGCCAATCAGGATCGGCGAATACGCTTTGTTCAGGGGATTTAAGCGGATTGAAGGGCGAAGCTGGAGCTGCTTGACGGTAAATTCCCCTGCAACCGAGGCGATGACAATATCGCCATGCTCCGCCGTTCTTGAGCTGTCAACAATCAGCAGATCGCCGTCGCTAATGCCGCCTTCAATCATCGAATCGCCGGAAGCCCGCACAAAATACGTGGCGCTGGGATGATGGATCATCAGTTCATTGAGGTCGATGCGCTGCTCCACGTAGTCCTGTGCCGGTGACGGAAAACCGCACTGTACAAGGTCACTAAACAGAGGCAGCAAGACTACCGGACGGAGTTCCGCTGGTTGAATAAACATCAAAATTAACACCTCAAATTATTACTGTATATATAAACAGTAATTTGAGTTGCCGTTGAGATCAAGTCAGAGAATAACTATTAATTTGCTGCACTGAAAAACCAGCAGCCAGGATCGGTACAACCCTTTTAAACCGGCGGCGCTTGCCCGTGGTGCTTCTGGCGCAAGCCATAGTAGCTGCGTAGCGCTTTTTCGAGGCCCGCCCGCGACATGATCAAAAAAGTTCGTTCGCCAGGAATAGTCAGACGATACTCACGGCCTTCATAAACCTGGGTGACCTGATACCACCTGCCGAGATAAAAAATCCAGTTCATCTTATCTATCCTGTTGAATTTAAACTGCTCTGTTCAAAGCATAGGCAAATCTTATGATTTATTAAGAGAAAAGTCCTCTTTTTAACCTTTATTAAGGAAGTCGATCACATAAATTACCTTCAGGAGCATCTGCACTTAACGAGGGATAAAAAAATCAAGCTGTAAGCAAAAGTAAGCAACACACAGGGTTTCATCGGCTAAAAATATTATTCTCCCTGAAAGAAACCACCAGAATTCAAAAAACATCAAACCTTTTCATAGAGTTATTAATTGTAATTTTCGCTCAGCGAAACGGTAATAGTGAAACAAACGAAGCGGTAATTTAATTTTTATTAAAGTTTGACGCGAGTGTTTTTTGGACTAAATTTAAATACTGAAAGCAGTCGATATGCGTCATCAGTATCGATTATGTGTGTAACATAACGTACAGTGGAGATATATTATGGCTGAACATCGTGGTGGTTCCGGTAATTTTGCACAAGATCGTGATAAGGCCTCCGACGCTGGTCGTAAAGGCGGACAAAGCAGCGGCGGCGGTAGCGGCGGTAACTTTAAAGACGATCCGCAGAAAGCCTCTGAAGCAGGTAAAAAAGGCGGACAGAGCAGCGGGGGTAAAAAATAATCCGGTGATGCCGATCATTAATTAACCGTAATTACGATTAAAAAGTACATAATGACTATGGCTTTATTGGCGAGCCATCACTGGCTCGCCACATCCCCCACTTATCCACTTTCTTCGGCAATTTTGCTTGTTGTGTTAAGCATGTGATATACACCCAATTATATTTGCACTGTCTGTACGGTAAATTAAATTTACTCGGAGAATACTCATGGCTACTCATCAAGAGAATTATCATGACTGGCTACGTGACGCCCACGCTATGGAAAAACAGGCTGAATCTATGCTGGAGTCGATGTCCGGCAGAATCGATAATTATCCAGACCTGCGTGCGCGCATTGAACAACACCTTGCCGAAACAAAACATCAAATTACTCTGCTGGAAGGCGTCATTGAGCGTAATAATATCTCGCGTTCAGTCGTTAAAGATTCGATGAGTAAAATGACCGCCTTTGGTCAGTCGGTTGGCGGTGTCTTTACCTCTGATGAAATCGTAAAGGGCGCTATCAGCAGCTATGTGTTCGAGCAGTTTGAAATTGCCTGCTATACCTCGCTGATTGCCGCCGCTGAAAAAGTGGGCGACAGCGAAGGCGTGGCGGTATTTAAAACCATTCTCGCGGAAGAAGAAGCGATGGCGAAATGGGCGCTCGATCACCTACCGGACGTCACGCAACAGTTTTTGCTACGTTCCGAAACACCGGGCGTTGAAGCTAAGAAGTAATCCCCTGGGTTCACCCCGGACAAAGAGAAAAGGTCACGCAGATGCGTGACCTTTATTTATGAGATTTAGTGAGCCTGACAGAAAACCACATCACAGGAGCCACCGGGTGTGTGGCCTCATACCCGCTAAACCAACCCTGCTGCCTGGTGTTGGCAAAAAGAGCAGAGTCAGGACAAATCTTACGCATATAAAATATATTATCAATCAAAACAATAATATTGATCGCCATAACCGATCAATTGTATAAATATCAATCAACTCTGGATCGCTTGCCTCTGGTGCCTGGAAGGATAGTTAGCATTGCAATAGATGAAAAGAATATAATTATTTCTTAGAGGTAGTGAGTGTTGTCGGGATAACAGGCTAAATGTAAAATCTGAAATCAGCAGAACTATTTAACGAAATGGGTTGGACTGACCCCGCGGAATATTCCAACTAACTACCAATCCATGGCGACGGGGCCAGTGGGCGAAATAATATAGATTTCATTACTGTTATTTTTAGCACTGCGTGCTTAGAGGGCAATCCAAAAATCAATAACCAATATAATTAATTTTTTTGCCTGAATAAGCATCAATTCGCTGAAGGTATCGCCAGACGTAATTATCAGGGATACGACGATATCATTATATTCATTACAATAAAGATAGCGCTGAATTAACTTCAGGTACCCGGTGGCGGTACCTGAAGGGGAAGAAGATTACTTATTTTTGTAGGGATCTTGTTTGTGGTCCTGGCTGCTATCGCGCGTGCGCGGAACTTCACCATGCTCTTTCGGACTGCCAGTAACCGGACGATCGTCTTCTTTCTTACGTGGGTCTTGCGTGTTGCGCTCTGTCATCTTATTTCCTCTTTTCGCGTTCAGTCCGTTAAGCCTGGAAGAAAAGATACGTTTTAACAAGGCAATGTTTCACTGTTCCAGAGGATTAAGCGGCGCATCCCGCGGCGACCCAAAAAAGTAAGGCGCTCATTGAGCGCCTTACTTACCAGGTCAGCGTGCGCCTTTTCCAGACGGTGACATTTTTCTTCTTCTCGCGCTCCGTCAGCGCTTTATAAATGCTAAGCCAGACCGCCAGCGATAACAGCAGACCCACCACGCCAAGAAGCCACGTATGGTCCGTAAACGCCGCTGACAGTAAAAAAACAAGCAGCAGCACCGCCGCTACGATGGAGGCCAGCAATCTTATTTTTAAACGCGCCTCTCGTGAAACATAGTTATTTATTTTATGCGCATGGCAATGTTCACAAGCCTCGGCGTCGGCGGCAATCAGCTCATTACATGAAGGGCACCGAGTATCGTCAATGTGTTTCTCTGTCATAATTCTCTCCCGATGTTATGAGTTGCTTTTAAAAGGGAACTCAATACTACATTTTTTTTGCGGCGCTTTTTTTAGAAGCGCACGAAAGGCAAATAAATGTATTTCATTGCAAGAGCACGACAATAGCTGTTAAAAATTAAATACAGTTTCCAGAACAACGGGTTAGTAGTATTACCCGTTTAAAATAACTCACTACAGAGACGCATTTTTAAGAAATATCTAACTTTTCAATACGTTATTTAGCACGCTTTTAGTAAGCCGCATATAACTTTGGCATTGTAAATTGATTTTCAGGTAAACGTCCAATACCTTTTTTAAGCATAATGTGCTCGCCTTTAACTAAGCCAGTAAAACAAAGCGGCGCATTGTTTCATTTGAAGGGAAAACAAAAGCCGGAGAGAATGCGCTAAAATGCTGCCTGCACAAGCGCGCAGGCGATTTCAGGCAATTAAAGGTAGCTTGCCGAACGGCGCGTCTCTATGCTAAAACATTATCTTTATAGATTAATCTGATATTAAAGATAAGCCTGGTTATAGCGCTTTGATTTTACCTGGAGAAGATAATGTCCACGTTTGCGATTATTGCGATCCCATTTCTGGTCGTTTCAGTGGTTTTTCTGACGTTGGCCGCTACGCTGCGTAAGCCGGTATGGTTTATTCTCGGTGGCGTATTTCTGGCATCATCAATGGTCAACGCCGTTATCGCTATGGCGCAGTAATCTTACACACTGGCACAGAGGCTTTATGAGAATTGGCATCCTTTTCCCGGTGATGGTGTTTGTCGTCGCCGTGGCGTTTTTAACCTGGTTTGTGGTAGGCGGCTACGCCACGCCAGGCTCCTGACGGATTGTTTTTATGACGTTAACCACCGCCCGCCTGCGGCTAAGCGCCTTAACGCCTGAGGATGCTGACGATCTTTATCGCATCTATGGCGACCCGCAAACTCATACATTTAATCCTGCCGGTCCCTGGCCGAGTCTGGCGTTTGCGCAGCAGAAACTGCACGCATGGATTGAGGAATATCAGCAGTATGGCTACGGGCACTGGTCGATTGCCTGGCGCGATGCGCCCGCACGTATTATCGGCTTTGCCGGGATCTCGCCGCGGGAGCTGGAGGGCATACCGGTGCTAAACCTCGGCTATCGGCTGGCACCGGAAGCCTGGGGTAAAGGGGTAGCCAGCGAATTTTGCGATTTTGCCTTACGGCACGCCTTTACCACCTGCGGCCTGCAGGAGATCACCGCCGTTGTCAGGCCCCTGCACTACGCCTCCCGGCGGGTGCTGGAAAAATCAGGCCTGATCAAAACCGGCACGGTTAATGACATCGCCGACGCAGAACCGAGCCTGGTGTACCGACTGACGCAACAGCAGTGGAATAAGCGCTAACGCTTTATCAACGCGCAAATGGATCGTTACCCGCCTCTTCATTCCACAGGTATTCCATCCTTCCGGCGATATCCAGCGCCTGCTCGCGTCCCCGCAAATCCGCCACCACCTGTAGAGCCATATCGATCCCCGCGCTGATGCCGGACGAGGTATAAAACTTGCCGTCCTGCACCCAGCGCGCCCGGTGCTGCCAGATGACACGGTCATTCAGCGACGTCACCCAATCGAATGCGCGCTTGTTGCTGGTGGCTTTGAGGCCATCCAGCAAGGGCGTGCGGGCCAGAAGTGCGGAGCCGGTACAGACGCTCATACAGAGCGTGGAGCGTTCCACAAGGTGCTGTAACCACCTCAGCCAGTCGACATCCCCGGACAAGGGACGTGTCCCCTGCCCGCCGGGGATCAGTAACGCCTCATAATGCGCGGCATCCGCTATGTCGGTTTGAACCATCACGCCCTGTGAACTTCTCACCTCTCCACCGTGGCGCGATAAAAAACGCAGCTGGCATTGCGGTAAGCAGCCAAAAACCTCGACGGGTCCCATTGCATCCAGCGTTTCAAAATCATCAAACAGCAGTACAGAAACAATAGCCAGGGTCATACGTTTTTCCTTCTGTTAAGGCGCAATACACTTTTTGGCAGTTGCACACCGGTGCGGTAATGATATTCTGCCCGGCGACGCTGGAAAAATACCATTAATGTATGAGGGAAGTATGAATAAATTACGTGTGGCGCAGGGAATAACATTAAGGCCGATCGAAAAAAATGAATTCGCGCCTTTTGTGACGTATTTTATCGAAGATTATACCGCTGAGATCGTCACCAACTACCGTCTTTCTGAACCGGACGCGCGGGCGCAGGCCATCCGGGATGTGGAACAAAGTTTTCCCGACGCGGAAAGAACGCCGGATCAGATCGTACTCTGTATTATGTTTCAGCAGGACGACACCGAACATCATGTCGGGTATATCTGGTATAAAGCAGACACGGTGCTGAAGTCTGTCTATATTAATGATTTTTATCTGTTTGAAGCTTCCAGAAATAAAGGGTTTGGCGGTGCCGCAATGAAAGCGCTGGAGAATAAACTCTCCCAGGAAGGTTTTACCCAGATGAAACTCAGAGTGGCGCAAGGTAATGAGCACGCCAGGCATCTTTATTCCGCGAATGGCTTTAGCGTCACCGGAATTAATATGAATAAGCTGCTGTAAGCCAGCCCCCTGAAGAATAGCCAAAAGCGCCCCAGTGAAAAAAACGGGACGCGGATTCAGATATATAAGAATGAGAGGTCATTCTGTCTTTTCAACCCGTCACTGCGCCCAGTCCGGCTTATTAAGGATGTGGTCCTGCCAATCGAGAACGTCGGATTCGCGCACCGCGATATGCCGTACAGAAATGCGCTCGCCGTGCATCGCCGCTTTCGAACCGGTTAACAGAGGGTGCCAGCGCGGAAGATCTTTTCCTTCCGCCAGCAGCCGGTAAGCGCAGGTGTGCGGCAACCATTCAAAGGTGGGCAGGTTTTCGCGGGTCAGCTTGATGCAATCCGGCTCGTACTCAAAACGGCGCTCGTAGTTGCGGCACTGGCAGGTTTTGATATTCAGCTGGCGGCAGGCAACGTTAGTGAAGTAAATCTCATCGGTGTCTTCGTCCATCAGCTTATGCAGGCAGCACTGACCACAGCCGTCACAGAGCGATTCCCACTCTGCGTCGGTCATTTCGTCGAGGGTTTTGCACTGCCAGAAGGGTAAATTGCTCATAAAGACGTCCACGATTGAGATCCAGGGGGCACCTTATAACCACTCTGGCACCCGGATGCAAGTTTTGCCGCCAGGATAAGGCGGCAAGCGAGAGTTACAGTACGCGGGTGGTCAGCGTTTTGCCGTCGAAATTCACTTCCAGCTCATCGCCGCTTTGCAGCGGGCCAACGCCGTCCGGGGTGCCGGTCAGAATGATGTCGCCCGCTTTCAGGGTGAAGAAGCGCGTCATATAGGCGATAAGCGGCACGATTTTGTGGATCATATCCGCCGTGTTGCCCTGCTGACGCACCTGGCCGTTCACTTTCAGCCCCAGCGAGGTCGCCTGCGGATCGCCGCTGAATTCGCTTACCGGGATAAAACCGGAAATCGGGCAGGAGTTATCGAAACCTTTCGCTTTTTCCCACGGCTGCCCTGCTTTTTTCATTTTGCCCTGTACGTCGCGCAGGGTAAGGTCGAGCGCTACGCCGTAACCGGCAATCGCCTGGGCGACGTGTTCTTCTGACGCCTGGCGCAGCGTCGCGCCGATCAGTACCGCCAGCTCAACCTCATGATGCACCGAACCATGTCCTGCCAGCAGCGCCAGCGGCTGGTGAATATCACACAGCGCCGTTTCCGGCTTGATGAACAGAACCGGTTCTTCCGGCGTTGCACTGCCCATCTCTTTAATGTGTTTCGCGTAATTACTGCCTACGCAGACGACTTTGCTAACCGGGTAGTCCAGCAGAGCGCCCTGCCAGTTATGATGCTGATACATGCTTTCCCCTGTAGTTAATCAAATATTCGATGGAGGTTATTTTTTGTCGGATTCCGCCAGATGCTGCTTAAGTAGATTCTCAGGTGGCGGCGGAAGCTGCAAATAATAGCCCTGCTCAGTTAACGCCTGTTTCACTTTCTCCAGATCCGCGCTCACCAGTTGCTTGCGGCCGTCGAGCGGCAGGAGCATAGCCAGCTGCGGCTTGCCAAACCCTGCCATCAGCTCGGCCGGGACGCGCGAAAAATCGTCCCTTTTTTCGACATAAAGATAGGTTTGCTCGCGTCGGGTACTTCTGTAGATCACACAAAACATACTTTTGCTCTGAATTAACGGGAAGGTGACTTGCCTCAATATAATAGTGACTATAACATGCCAGAGAGTCTTCGGAATATCATCCCATCTCGGGGATGGTAAAAAGCAAATTGAGTAAGGCCAGGATGTCAAACACGCCAATCGAACTTAAAGGAAGTAGTTTCACCTTATCAGTGGTTCATTTGCATGAGGCAAAGCCGGAAGTTATTCGTCAGGCGTTAGAAGACAAAATCGCTCAGGCACCGGCGTTTTTACGTCATGCCCCCGTTGTGGTGAATGTGAGTACGCTTACGGCACCCGTCGACTGGTTATCCATTCAGAAAGCCATCGCTGCAACGGGCCTGCGAATTATCGGCGTGAGCGGTTGTAAGGACCCTGCCCTGAAAGCAGAAATTGACAGAGCAGGCTTTCCTTTACTAACTGAAGGTAAAGAAAAAGTCGTTCGCCCTGCCCCTGTTGAAGAGCAGGCACCACCAGCGGCGGTGACGCCCATCACAAAAACGCGATTAATTGACGTTCCGGTGCGTTCTGGCCAGCGCGTCTACGCACCGCAATGTGATTTGATTGTAACCAGTCACGTCAGCGCAGGCGCAGAATTAATTGCCGATGGAAATATCCACGTTTATGGCATGATGAGAGGCCGCGTCCTCGCAGGTGCCAGCGGTGATAAAGAAGCACAAATATTTTGTACGCACCTGACGGCGGAATTGATATCCATCGCGGGTGAGTACTGGCTGAGCGATCAAATCCCGGCCGAATTTTATGGCAAAGCCGCGCGTTTACGTCTGGCGAATGATGCTTTGTCGATCGAACCCTTAAATTAATCCCTTTTAACAAGGAATTTTTATGGCACGCATTATTGTAGTTACATCGGGTAAAGGGGGCGTGGGCAAGACCACCTCCAGCGCGGCCATCGCTACAGGTTTGGCCCAGAAGGGTAAAAAAACCATCGTTATCGATTTCGATATCGGCTTACGTAACCTTGATTTAATCATGGGCTGCGAACGCCGTGTGGTGTACGACTTCGTTAACGTGATTCAGGGTGACGCGACGCTGAATCAGGCCATGATCAAAGATAAGCGCACGGAAAACCTCTATATTCTCCCGGCGTCGCAAACCCGTGATAAAGACGCGTTGACCCGCGAAGGCGTGGAAAAAGTGCTCGAAGAGCTGAAAGCGATGGAGTTTGATTTCATCGTCTGCGACTCTCCGGCAGGGATCGAAACCGGTGCTCTGATGGCGCTCTACTTCGCTGATGAAGCGATCATTACCACTAACCCGGAAGTGTCATCGGT
The DNA here is from genome assembly GCF_032071645.1 of Superficieibacter sp. NCBI lineage: Bacteria > Pseudomonadati > Pseudomonadota > Gammaproteobacteria > Enterobacterales > Enterobacteriaceae > Superficieibacter > Superficieibacter sp. Next base: position 337,687 of record NZ_DAMAPU010000001.1, on the reverse strand, counting down.
GCGCGACTCCGATCGCATTCTCGGTATTCTCGCCTCTAAATCTCGCCGGGCAGAAAATGGTGATGAACCGATCAAAGAACATCTGCTGCTGACCCGTTATAACCCAGGGCGCGTTAACAGAGGTGATATGTTAAGCATGGAAGACGTACTGGAGATCCTGCGCATCAAGCTGGTTGGCGTGATCCCGGAAGACCAGTCCGTCCTGCGCGCTTCCAACCAGGGGGAGCCTGTCATTCTGGACACCATTTCAGATGCGGGCAAAGCATACGCTGATACGGTAGACCGCCTGTTGGGAGAAGAACGCTCTTTCCGCTTCGTCGAAGAAGAGAAGAAAGGTTTCCTCAAGCGCCTGTTCGGAGGATAAGTTATGGCATTACTCGACTTTTTTCTGTCACGGAAAAAGAATACGGCTAACATCGCTAAAGAGCGATTACAGATTATTGTTGCGGAACGTCGTCGTAGCGACGCCGAGCCACATTACCTGCCGCAGCTTAAACGCGATATTCTGGAAGTGATTTGCCGTTATGTGCAGATCGACCCTGAAATGGTCACCGTGCAACTGGAACAGAAAGGGGATGATATCTCCATTCTGGAACTGAACGTCACTCTGCCTGAAGCGGAAGAGTCAAAGTAGCCGCATCCTGCCGGGCGGCGTTGCTCCGCCCGGTAGTCCCTTCTTAGCTCTCGCTGCGCGGGTAGTTCGCCAGCAGCGCCTTCAGCGGTTCGCTCATCAACGCGCCACGCCAGCCGGAAATCAGTTCGGGCATCATGGTGGAGGTTTTCAGATCCCAGTGCCAGTTAAGCAGCTGATTGATCTGCCTGCGTGACGCCAGCAGCTCTGCGCTGAGATTTTTAACCGCGCTGATCTCCTGCACCACCGCTTTGATCTCTTTAAAGATTTTACGATAGCCAGGCATATCCATCAGGTTCAGTAGCGGTTCAGGCAGTTGATCTTCCGCCAGCGCCTGCGCTTTCTCAACCAGGCTTAACAGCGTTTTGCCGTGGAAGCGAATTTCGCTACCGGAAAGACCGATGCTGTCCAGCTCGCCCAGACTCCCCGGCAGATAACGCGCCACCGCCCACAGATTCTCTTCGCGCACGACAAAGTTAACCGCCATATCGCGATCGCGCGCTTTGCGCAACCGCCAGGCAGCCAGCAGTTGCAGACAGGCCAGTTGGCGGGTACGCAGCTGCCAGGCGTTGGTAATTTCACGCCACGCCTCGTCAGGGTTGAGGATCTCCTGACGGCGATTTTTCATCAGCTCGCATTCGTCCAGCGCGGCTGAAAGCCAGCCTGCCTGGTCGGTTTCAGCCAGCAGCTTATGGGCAATCGGCAGCAGATACCAGACGTCGGCCGCGGCATAGTCACACTGGCGCTCGGTAAGCGGACGCGCCAGCCAGTCGGTGCGGGATTCGCTCTTGTCGAGCTTCAGCCCGGTGAACTCCTCAACCATAGAAGCAAACCCCCAGGACATCGGCCGACCGCAGAATGCGGCGAGGATCTGGGTATCGATAAACGGCTGCGGCATCACGCCGAATTCATGCTGAAAGACCTCGAGATCTTCGCTACCGGCGTGGAGATATTTGGTGACGTCACGATTTAGCAGCAGTTCCTGCATCGGCGACCAGTCGGTGATGCCCAGCGGATCGATGAGCGCCACGCGTTGACCGTCAAACAGCTGAAGTAAACCCAGTTGCGGATAATAGGTACGGGTGCGGACAAACTCGGTGTCCAGCGCAATAGCCGTGGCACTGCGCGCTTCTTCGCACAGGGCAGACAGCGCCTCGTTGGTGGTGATCATCTGGTAATTCAAATCATTTTCTCTTTACTTGCGCCCATAAAAAACGCCGGGTTAACCGGCGTCTGGCGACTTACTCAATGGCTCAGGCTTTATTGTCCACTTTAGCACGCGCTTCGTCACGCAGTTCTCGTCGCAAAATTTTACCGACGTTCGATTTCGGCAGTTCGTCACGGAACTCTACCTGTTTCGGCACCTTGTAGCCAGTCAGTTGACGGCGGCAAAAGGCGATTAACGAATCTTCGCTCAGCGAGGCCTCTTTCTTGACCACAAAAATCTTCACCGCTTCGCCGCTGCTGCCGGAAGGCACCCCTACCGCCGCCACTTCCAGCACGCCGGGGTGCTGCATCACCACATCTTCGATTTCGTTCGGATAGACGTTAAAGCCGGAGACGAGGATCATATCTTTTTTGCGATCGACAATCCGCAGGAAGCCTTCTTCATCCATCACCGCGATATCGCCGGTATGCAGCCAGCCGTCTTTAATGATTTCATCGGTGGCATCCGGGCGCTGCCAGTAGCCCAGCATCACCTGCGGGCCTTTAATGCACAGCTCGCCCGGTGCGCCAGGCGCAACCTCGTTGTCGTCATCGTCCACCAGCTTCACTTCGGTAGACGGTACCGGCAGGCCAATGCTGCCGCTGTGATAGTCAATATCATGCGGGTTAACGCTCACCAGCGGCGAGCACTCCGTCAGGCCGTAGCCTTCCAGCAGATACTGCCCGGTCAGCTTGACCCAGCGATCTGCCACCGCCTGCTGAACCGGCATTCCGCCGCCCGCCGAAAGGTGCAGCGTCGAGAAATCAAGCTGCTGGAAGTCTTTGTTATTCAGTAGCGCATTGAACAGCGTGTTGACGCCGGTCATGGCGGTGAACGGGTATTTCGCCAGCTCTTTCACCAGACCGGGAATATCGCGCGGGTTGGTGATGAGGACGTTTTGCCCGCCAAGCTCAATAAACAGCAGGCAGTTCATGGTCAGCGCAAAAATGTGATACAGCGGCAGCGCGGTGATCACCAGCTCAGTACCGCGATGCAGCAGCGGCCCGTAGGTGGCGTTGACCTGCTCCAGATTCGCCAGCATATTGCGGTGGGTCAGCATTGCGCCTTTCGCCACGCCGGTCGTGCCGCCGGTGTATTGCAGGAAGGCCAGATCTTCCGGGACCAGCTCCGGCTTCACGTACTGCATCCGGTAGCCGTTATGCAGCGCGCTGCGAAAGGATATCGCATCCGGCAGGTGATACTTCGGCACCAGCCGTTTGACGTACTTGACCACAAAGTTAACCAGTGTGCCTTTGGTGGGAGAAAGTTGATCCCCCATGCGGGTCAGAATAACGTGCTGCACCTGGGTTTTTTTAACCACTTTTTCCAGGGTGTGGGCAAAGTTAGAGACGATGACAATCGCCGTCGCCCCGCTGTCATTAAGCTGATGCTCAAGTTCACGAGGGGTATACAGAGGGTTAACGTTAACAACCGTCATTCCGGCGCGAAGAATGCCGAACAGCGCCACCGGATATTGCAGCAGGTTGGGCATCATCAGCGCAACGCGGTCGCCCTTTTTCATGCCTAAGCCCTGCTGTAGCCAGGCGGCGAAGGCCCGGCTGCGCTCTTCGAGCTTGCGGAAGGTCATCACCTCCCCCATATTGACGAAAGCAGGCTGATCGGCGTAGCGTCTGACAGAATGTTCAAACAGTTCGATCAGGGAGTGATAACGGTCGGGGTTGATCTCCGCCGGGACATCAGCGGGATAGCGGTTTAGCCAAACCTTTTTCAATGCATCACCTCTAAAACCAGAATTTTGCGTCATCTCAACCCCTGACAATAAACATTGCGTTAACATTATATTAACTCAGCGTACCAGTTTATTAATCAGCCAGAATTCAGGTTGCGAAGCGCGTCACTATTTATTTTTATTATCCACGAACTTAACGCAAAAACAGCGGACCGGCCGCTGTTTCTTTTGCTTATAATACAATGGATTACTCGACTACCACGCTCTGAACCTGTGCGGGTCCGGGATTGTACCAGCCGCCATAACCATAGGCCCAGGGATGCGGTCCCCAGAACCACGGATCGATAGGTTGCGGCGGTAACATCACCTGCTGCGTGACCCGCCAGCGCTTATAGCCGTTCACCTGCATGACCAGATAGGTGTAGCCGGTATTACCGACTTTACCTTCCACCGTGCCGGTAATCGGCCCGACGACGGTGACCAGCTGGTTGCGGAAATCAACCGGATCGAGGAAGCCGTTGACGTTGGCATAAATACGCCCGCGTGAAGGCTCGCCGAGCACCGGTCGCGCGCCGTCATCCAGCGGGACGGTGGCAATTTCCAGTCGGGTTTTGCCCTGCTGATTCTCAATGCCCACGACTTTCCCACCGAAGCGTGCCTCCTGACCCACATACAGCTGTGGCGCATTCATCACCCGCACCAGATCCTGCTGCGGAGTGGGGCTGGAGCCTTTAATGGCATCCGGGACGGTAACGCACCCGCTTAATGCCCCCGCCATCGCCCCTGCGATTATCCAGCGTACAATCTGTTTTTGAACCGCCATGATGCAACCTCTTCAACTGAATCTTACTTAGTAAGATTCATTCCCGGCCAGGAAGTTTCTTCCAGGCCACTTCGTTACGTAAATAAATGGGTTCAGCCTCTTCCGGCGGAACGGTCTGCTGACGGGCGAGAAGCTGGCTGGCGAGCGGCAGCATATCTTCGGCAGCGGGAAGCTGAACGTCGCCGTCGGTGAGCGTCACCGCAGTGCCCTGCGCCATATCCGGCCAGGCTCCCCAGCCGGTGCCGACGGTGGCCCAGCTTCCGGTCAGCTGTTGCAGCCGCGCGGTAACCGCGTCAGGCTTAAGCACCGCTTCCGTTTCTTCGCCGTGCCACACGCCGTCTGCATCACGCTGATATTCCGCCCAGTACACTTCGCCCATTCGGGCATCAATGGCAGCCAGCACGCGCGTGGCCCCGGTTTTACGCCAGGCGCCCTGCGCCATCGTCATCAGCGTCGAGACGCCAATCATCGGCAGGCTGGCACCCAGCGCCAGCCCCTGCGCAATACCGATGCCAATACGCACGCCGGTAAAACTGCCCGGCCCGCGCCCAAACGCCAGCGCGTCCAGATCGGCGAGCCTGACGCCGCCTTCGCTAAGCTGCTGCTGGACAAGCGGTAAAATCCGCTGGGTGTGTTCACGTGGGCACAGTTCAAAATGGGCACCGGTTTTACCGTCATTCAACAGGGCAACGGAACAGGCCTCGGTTGCGGTATCAATAGCCAGAATTCGCATGGGGATCGCGCTCTTACACTCAAGATCAATAAATTAGGCGTATTTTATCATAGTCAGTCATAAATTACCGCGCGGGCGGGACGGCAAGAAAACGGACCGCCCGCGCGATATCACGGGTACGCGGCGTCGGCGGCAAACTGGCGAGAAAAACCGCGCCGTAGGGACGCATGACCAGCCGGTTATCGCAGATCACCAGCACGCCGCGATCGTCAACATCGCGGATCAGGCGTCCGACGCCCTGCTTCAGGGTGATCACCGCATCCGGTAGCTGGACTTCATCGAAGGGATCGCCGCCGCGCAGACGGCAGTCTTCCATCCGCGCCTTCAGCAGCGGATCGTCCGGGGAGGTGAACGGCAGTTTATCAATAATCACCAGCGACAGGGTGTCGCCGCGCACGTCAACACCTTCCCAGAAACTGCTGGTCGCCACCAGCAGCGCGTTGCCCGCACTGACGAACTGCTGAAGCAGCTGGCCTTTACTGGTTTCGCCCTGAAGCAGCACCGGCAACGTCATAGTGGCGCGAAACTGTTCCGCCAGATCGCGCATCATGGCGTGTGAGGTGCAGAGCATAAAACAGCGGCCGTTATTCGCTTCAATCATCGGTTTGAGCATCGCCGCCAGCTGACGCGCCGCGCCGGGCTGATTAGCCAACGGCAGATTGCGCGGAACGCAAAGCAGCGCCTGATTCGCATAGTCGAACGGGCTGGGAAGCAGCAGCGAATGCGCTTCATCAATGCCAAGCCGGGTGGTGAAGTGGCGGAGATCGTCGTTCACTGACAGGGTTGCCGAGGTAAAAATCCAGCTTCCCGGCTTCTGCGCCATGACCTCTTTGAATTTATCCGCCACCGTCAATGGCGTCAGGGCGAGGGTAAAATGGCGGGAGTTGCATTCATACCAGTAGCTGTAGCCGGGCTGGTTAAATTCTTTAAGCCGCTTGAGGCGGGCGCGGTACAGGGTGGCACGTTCAAACGCCGCATCCAGCAGCGCAGAGCGGCCAAGCGACAGTTTGGCGACGTCATAGCAAAGCTCCAGCGCATCATCAAGCAGCAGCAGCGCGCGCTGAATACTGGCATCCGCCAGCAGCTCGCGCAGGTTGCCACGATAACCCGGCTCGCCAAGTTGCAGACGAAAATCCTGCGCACTTTGCGCCAACCGGTCGGCACATTTTTGCAGTTGCTGGGTGTCTTTAACCTCGGTCCGGTAAGCAATGCTGATATCTTTCGCCAGGTCCAGAAGCTGACGGCTGGAGAGCGACTGACCAAAATACTGGCTGGCAATATCAGGAAGCTGATGCGCTTCATCGAAAATCATCACGTCGGCTTCGGGGATCAGTTCACCGAAGCCGCTGTCTTTCACCACCATATCGGCAAGAAAGAGGTGATGGTTCACCACAACCACGTCGGCATCCATCGCTTTTTTACGCGCTTTCACCACGAAGCAGTCTTTATACAGCGGGCAGTCGCTGCCCAGACAGTTATCGTTAGTGCTGGTGACCAGCGGCCAGGCCTGCGAGTCTTCGGCTACGCTGGCGCAGGTGCTGATATCACCATCAATGGTGTTATTGGCCCACGAGCGCAGCAGGATCACGTCGCTTAGCGTCTGGACCGGCAAGTCTCCGCCCGCCAGCGCCTGCTGCTCCAGCCGTTCAAGGCAGAGGTAGTTTGAGCGCCCTTTCAGCAGCGCCAGCTTGCCGCTGAAGCCCAGCGCCTTCGAGACGGTGGGGAGATCGCGGCTGTAGAGCTGATCCTGCAACGCTTTCGAGCCGGTAGAGATAATCACCTTTTTATTGGCTCGCAGCGCAGGCGCGAGGTACGCATAGGTTTTACCCGTTCCGGTGCCCGCCTCCACCACCAGCGGCTGCGTTTTTTCAATCGCCTCGGCGACCGCCACCGCCATCTGACGCTGCGGCTCACGCGGTTTAAAGCCCGGTATGGCTTTGGCTAACTGGCCGTCTGTTGCAAAATCGTCCGTCACGCTACCCCCTGGTTAAATCGCCAGTGATTATGTCAGGGTGCGTGGGGTTTAGCCAGTCGAAGAGATGACGCAGCCGCGACAATATGGCAGTCTTAGGGGAGATATCTGGACGTTTTGAAAGGAAAAACAATGACCATTACCCGAATTGATGCCGAAGCCCGCTGGTCTGATGTGGTGATCCACAATCACACTCTCTACTACACCGGCGTGCCGGAAAATCTGGATGCTGATGCTTTCGAGCAAACCGCCAATACGCTGGCGCAGATTGACGCGGTGCTGGCAAAACAGGGCAGTGACAAAAGCAAAATTCTTGATGCAACGCTTTTTTTGGCCGATGCAGCTGATTTCGCCGCCATGAATAAGGCGTGGGATGCGTGGGTAGTGGCGGGCCACGCCCCGGTACGTTGCACGGTGCAGGCAACGCTGATGAAGCCGCAGTATAAAATTGAGATCAAAATTATCGCCGCGGTGTAAATCCTTCGCTGTTATAGCGCGGTAACGGCTATGACAGCGGAGTATTTATCGCTAACGTCATCCAGGCGAGCAACGAAGCCCGTTGCCCGGTCTTTATCATCAAAGATCGATAAAAAAGGGATCGTCAAAACCATTAAGCGCAATGACGTACCATCCCGGCTGGCGGTAAGATCTTCGCCCGTCACGCCGTGATAGCGAAAGCCACTTTGCCAGTCGGCTCACTGTTCCGGCTGCGGGTAATGGCACGAAGGCACCATTGCGCCAGACTGCACGGCGGCCTGAAGAATATGGACAACGCTGGCTGGCATAATGACTGTCATAAGCCCCCCGGCTAGTTATTCGTCTTCGTCATCCTCAAAAAGGGCGACGATACGTTCGCCGGTGTGGCTGGCGCGCAGTTCATTCGCCACTTTGGTAATTGCCTCACCGCTACTCATGCCCTGCGACATCAGGTCCTGGATACGCTCGACAGCTTTCTGCTGCTGCTCATGGCTGAGCGAAGGTAAACCTGCAAACATGACACACTCCTGCTACATTATTGGCGCTAATTATTTCATGCTGCCTGGCGCTTAGCCAGCAACGAGTCAGGATCGATGAACACGCAATCTCCCACCGTTCTAAGTTTACCATGGCGTCAGGACGCTGCCGAACATTACTTCCGTCCCCTCAGCCACTTGCCGTGGGCAATGCTGCTGCACTCCGGCTATGCCGATCATCCGCACAGCCGGTTTGATATTCTGGTCGCCGATCCGCGCACCACCCTGACCACGCGCGGCACCCTGACCACGATAATAAACGCCGACGGGCAGCATCAGTCCGCAGCCGATCCGCTGCAACTGGTGCATGATGCGTTACGGGCGCTGGATCTGCCGACGACGGCGAATGACGATCTGCCGTTTCAGGGCGGTGCGCTGGGGCTGTTTGGCTATGATTTAGGGCGACGCTTTGAAAAACTCCCCGCCCGCGCCAGCGCGGATATTGACCTGCCGGACATGGCGGTCGGTCTTTATGACTGGGCGCTGATTGTCGATCATCGTCGCCAGCGGGTCGTACTGGTAAGCCACGCCGACGCCCATCAGCGGCTGACCTGGCTGAACGGGCAGCAGGCGGCTGAGGCACGCTCCTTCCGCCTGACGTCTGCCTGGCAGTCCAATATGAGCCGCGCAGAGTACGGCGAGAAGTTCCGCCAGGTACAGGAATATCTGCACAGCGGCGACTGCTACCAGGTCAATCTGGCGCAGCGTTTTCAGGCGCGCTACAGCGGCGATGAGTGGAGCGCGTTCTGCCAGCTAAACGCCGCCAATAAAGCGCCGTTTAGCGCGTTTTTGCGCCTTAATCGCAGCGCGGTGATCAGTCTGTCACCGGAGCGGTTTATTCAGCTGCGCCACACAGAGATCCAGACCCGCCCCATTAAAGGCACCCTGCCGCGCCTGGACGATCCGCATCTTGACGCACAGCAGGCGACGAAGCTCGCGCATTCCGCCAAAGATCGCGCCGAGAATTTAATGATTGTCGATTTAATGCGTAATGATATCGGCCGCGTTGCCGTGCCCGGTTCCGTAAAAGTGCCGGAATTGTTTGTGGTAGAGCCGTTCCCGGCGGTGCATCATCTGGTCAGCACCATTACCGCTCGCCTGCCGGAGGCGCTGCACGCCAGCGACCTGCTGCGCGCCGCGTTTCCCGGCGGTTCGATTACCGGCGCGCCCAAAGTGCGGGCGATGGAGATTATCGACGAACTGGAGCCACAGCGCCGTAATGCCTGGTGCGGCAGCATCGGCTATCTCAGCCTGTGCGGAAATATGGACACCAGCATCACCATTCGCACGCTAACCGCGCACGACGGCCAGCTTTATTGTTCAGCGGGCGGCGGGATTGTTGCTGATAGCGAGGAACAGGCGGAATATCAGGAAACGTTTGATAAAGTTAATCGTATCTTGCAGCAACTGGAGAGCTGATCGTTGGATGCCCACAATCTCACCCTTGATGATTTTCTTTCGCGCTTTCAGCTTTTACGCCCGCAGGCGAATCACACCGGACTGAACACCCGTCAGGCGGCTGTGCTGATCCCCATCGTCCGGCGTACGCAGCCGGGGCTGCTGCTCACCAAACGTTCATCGCACCTGCGCAAGCACGCCGGGCAGGTCGCTTTCCCCGGCGGCGCGGTAGATGCCAGCGATGCCTCGCTGATTGCCGCCGCGCTGCGGGAAGCGCAGGAAGAGGTCGCCATTCCCCCGGAGCGGGTAGACGTCATCGGCGTCCTGCCGCCCGTCGACAGCGTAACCGGTTTCCAGGTGACGCCGGTGGTCGGCATTATTCCGCCAGATTTACCCTATCACGCCAGTGAAGACGAAGTGGCCGCCGTGTTTGAAATGCCGCTGGCGGAGGCGCTGCGGCTGGGACGCTATCATCCGCTGGATATACACCGACGCGGGAATTCTCACCGGGTCTGGCTTTCCTGGTATCAGCATTATTTTGTCTGGGGGATGACCGCAGGCATTATTCGTGAGCTGGCGCTACAAGTGGGATTTAAATCCTGACTACAGTTAGCGCAGCAGGGTTTCGCCATCATTAGTAAAACAGCGGTTATACATTAGTTTAATTCATGTGAATAATCGCGCTGAATGCCGCGTTCCCTCTTACACTAAGCGCAATTTTTACATCGTTACTGACGTTCAGTAACCCTGTCTGGAGTACATACCGTGATTAGTCTATTCGACATGTTTAAAGTGGGGATTGGTCCCTCCTCTTCCCACACCGTAGGGCCAATGAAGGCCGGGAAACAGTTCGTCGATGATCTGGTGGAGAAAGATCTGCTGACAAGCGTCACCCGCGTGGCGGTTGACGTCTACGGCTCGCTGTCGTTAACCGGCAAAGGACACCATACCGATATCGCCATTATTATGGGTCTGGCGGGTAATCTGCCTGCCACGGTAGATATTGACGGTATCCCGGCGTTTATCCGCGATGTTGAAACGCGCGGTCGCCTGCTGCTGGCCCAGGGCAGCCATGAAGTGGATTTCCCGCACGGCGACGGGATGCGTTTTCACAGTGAAAACCTGCCGCTGCACGAAAACGGCATGGTGATCCACGCGTGGAACGGCGATAAAGAAATCTACAGCAAAACGTATTACTCCATCGGCGGCGGTTTTATCGTCGATGAAGAGCATTTTGGCAACGACGCCAGCGGCGACGTTAGCGTGCCGTATCCGTTTAAATCCGCCAAAGAGATGCTGGGCTACTGCAAAGAAACCGGCCTGTCGCTGTCCGGCATGGTGATGCAGAACGAACTGGCGCTGCACAGCAAAAAAGAAATTGAAGAATATTTTGCCGACGTCTGGCAGACCATGCGCGCCTGTATCGATCGCGGTCTGAATACTGAAGGCGTGCTGCCGGGTCCGCTGCGCGTGCCGCGTCGCGCGCCTGCCCTGCGCCGGATGCTGGTGTCCAGCGACAAACTGTCCAACGATCCGATGATCGTCATCGACTGGGTGAATATGTTTGCGCTGGCGGTCAATGAAGAGAACGCCGCAGGCGGCCGCGTCGTCACCGCGCCAACCAACGGCGCGTGCGGAATTGTTCCGGCGGTACTGGCCTACTACGATCACTTTATTGAATCGGTCAGCCCGGATATTTATATTCGCTATTTCCTCGCGGCGGGCGCAATTGGTGCGCTGTATAAAATGAACGCCTCTATTTCCGGTGCCGAAGTGGGCTGTCAGGGAGAAGTGGGTGTCGCCTGCTCAATGGCCGCAGCGGGTCTTGCGGAACTGCTGGGTGCCAGCCCGGAGCAGGTGTGCGTAGCCGCAGAAATTGGCATGGAGCACAATCTCGGCTTAACCTGCGATCCGGTTGCCGGTCAGGTGCAGGTGCCGTGCATTGAGCGTAACGCTATCGCCTCGGTCAAAGCGATTAACTCGGCGCGCATGGCGATGCGCCGCACCAGCGAGCCGCGCGTGTCGCTGGATAAAGTCATTGAGACGATGTATGAAACGGGTAAAGACATGAACGCCAAATACCGCGAAACCTCGCGCGGGGGCCTGGCAATTAAAGTTCAGTGTGACTAATTTCTCTTCTGCCCACCTTAACCGGTGGGCAATTCCCGCTATATTCTCGTCGCCTCCTCCTTTCCGCACTACAATTTTATTGTACCGTTGGCACAACGTCAGTTATACGAGATTGATAAAAACCAGCCATGCAAACAGCACAGCGGATCATCGTCAATTATCGGCGTAAGCGCATTATCGTCAGTACCATCGTGGCGCTGATTACGCTTAGCCTGACCTTAGGGATACGATTTATTTCGCAGCGTAGCCTTAATCAGGAACGCATTCAGGAAGCTGCCGCGCAGGCCGTCGCCACTCTGGACAGAATTCTTTTGCCGCTGGAAAACGGGCGCAGCGAGACGATGAGTCTGGTTGGTCTGCCCTGTAGTGAAGCGCAGCCGCTTATCCGTAAAAAAGCGGCGATGCTGCAAACCGTTCGCTCCATTGCGCTGGTAAAATCCGGCATTCTGTACTGTTCCAGTATTTTCGGCGAGCGCGATGTGCCGGTTAATCAGCTCCAGCCTGCTCTGCCTGCCAGCGAAGACCGTCTGCTGCTTTCCACCGATCAGTCGCTGCTAAAAGGTTCGCCGATTATGCTGCAATGGTATCCCGTCTCGGCCGATGGCGAGGATGGGGTGATGGAGAGCATTAATATCGAACTGCTCAGTAGCCTGATCCTTAGCCCGCGCGCGCCGTTAATTTCGGCACTCAGCCTGACGCTGGGCGACCGTCATTATATTGAAGGCGTGGGCGTGGTCGAGCGTCTACCCGAAGATCAGGATCACCCGCTTTACCGCCTCGCCTCGGCGAATTTCCCTTTTACGATTAATGTCAGCACCCCCGGCGCAACGATGCTGGCACTGCGCGATCTGCCCAGCCAGCTCCCACTGGCACTGATCCTCAGCACTCTGCTGGCGTGGATTGCCTGGCTCGCGACGGCGGGCCGGATGAGCTTTACGTGGGAAATCAATCTGGGCATCGCCGCCCACGAGTTTGAGATTTTTTGTCAGCCGCTGCTGGATGCCCGCTCGCGCCAGTGTACCGGCGTAGAAATTCTCCTGCGCTGGAATAATCCCCGGCAGGGCTGGATTTCGCCGGATGTGTTTATACCCATCGCTGAAGACCACAATCTGATTATCCCGCTTACCCGCTACGTGATCGCTGAAACCGCGCGCAATCTGGCGCTCTTTCCGGCCACCAGCGGTTTTCATATCGGGATTAACGTCGCCGCCAGCCATTTGCGGCGCGGTATTTTGTTAAAAGATCTCAACCGCTACTGGTTTAACATGCATCCGAAGCAGCAGCTGGTGGTGGAACTGACCGAGCGCGATGCGCTGGAAGATGTGGATTACCGGCTGGTGCGGGAGCTGCATCGTAAAGAGGTGAAGCTGGCGATTGATGATTTCGGCACCGGCAACAGCTCTCTTTCCTGGCTGGAAAAACTGCGCCCGGACGTGCTGAAAATCGACAAATCGTTTACTGCCGCGATTGGCACTGATGCGGTAAATTCAACGGTGACGGATATGATTATTGCGCTCGGAAAGCGCCTGCGCATCGAACTGGTGGCGGAAGGGGTGGAAACAGAGCCGCAGGCGGTTTACCTGCGTCACCACGGAGTGCAATTGTTACAGGGATATTTATATGCGCGTCCGATGCCTATCAATGAATTTCCACAGTGGCTGGCGGAATCGTCTCCGCCAGCCCTGCGACAAAATCGCCATCCCAGGCCGATTATTCCGTTGCGTTAAGCGTCCGGCTCATCGTCGTGAACGGAGGCTTCTTTAATGACGCGAACCAGGTCCACACGATAGTCGTTCGCTTTGACGATGGTGATTTGCAGCGGAGCCAGTTCGATCACCTCCCCCACCCGCGGAATATGACCGTTCACCGCGATGACCAGACCAGCGACCGTGGCGACGTCTTCATCATCATTCACCAGGTTATCCAGCCCCAGCGCATGCTGTAAGGCGTGGAGATCGGTGCCGCCTTTGACCAGCCAGCCGTCGCCATCGGAGACGATTTCCGGCGTTTCGTCGGCGTCAGGGAATTCACCGGCAATGGCTTCCAGTACGTCAAGCGGCGTCACCAGCCCCTGCACCACCCCGAACTCGTTGGTGACAATCACAAAGCTACCGCGTGCGCGGCGCAGTACGCCCAGCAGGTTGATGGGGTCCAGCGTCTCCGGCACCACAATCGCCGGAGAGGACGACGCCATCGCCGCCACGTCTTCACCCGCTTCCAGTGCCACCAGCAGCTCTTTTGCCCGCACAATACCAATCACTTCATCCAGTTCGCCCCGGCATACCGGGAACAGGCTGTGCGGAGAGGACAGCAGTTGCTGACGGATTTCGTCGCGGCTCAGGTTGGCATCCACCCAGCTAATGTCCCCGCGCGGCGTCATAATGCTGCGCAGCGAGCGGGACGCCAGCGTCAACACGCCGTTAATCATGTAGCGTTCTTCATCGGCAAACGCCCCTTCCGGGATCGGCACGTTGGTATGGCTGTCCGTTTCATTGGCCGGGCTGGTGCGTTTACGCCCGCCCATCAGACGCAAAATGGCGTCAGCGGTACGCGCGCGCAACGGCAGCGTGGACTGATGGCGAATAAAATTGCGTCGCGCCACTTGGTTGAAAAATTCGATAATGATCGAGAAGCCAATCGCCGCGTACAGATAGCCTTTCGGGATATGGAAGCCGAACCCTTCTGCCACAAGGCTTAAGCCAATCATCAGTAGGAAGCTCAGACACAACACCACGACCGTTGGATGCTGGTTAACAAAGTTTGTCAGCGGCTTCGAGGCCAGCAGCATCACCGCCATTGCAATCACCACCGCCGCCATCATTACCGGCAGGTGATTTACCATCCCGACGGCCGTGATCACCGCATCGAGTGAAAAAACCGCATCAAGGACTACAATTTGAAGCACCACCACCCAAAAGCTGGCGTAACCTTTGCCGTGGCCGTCATCGTGCTGGCGATTTTCCAGCCGTTCGTGCAGTTCGGTCGTGGCCTTAAACAGCAGGAATATCCCCCCCAGCAGCATGATCAGATCGCGCCCGGAGAAGGCGTAATCCCAGACGCTGAAAAGGGGTTTGGTCAGCGTGACCATCCAGGAGATCACCGACAGCAGCCCAAGTCGCATCACCAGCGCCAGCGACAGACCGATCAAACGGGCTTTGTCACGCTGTTTCGGCGGCAGTTTATCAGCGAGGATCGCAATGAAGACGAGGTTATCAATACCGAGCACGATCTCAAGAACGACAAGCGTTAAGAGACCGATCCAGATTGAAGGATCCATTAAGAATTCCATGGTCAGCTCCTGCTAACGGCGTGCGTCGTCATCGCCTGGGTTACTTCAGGCGTAACAATGACGGAAAGGGTGATGGGAAAAGCATCAGGAGTACGAATGTACTCTGGCGTGGAAAGGCGTCGGTGACGGTCCATACGGCGGGCAACTGCCCTGTTCTCCTGTGATGTTAAACGAAATGTAAACATAACAGACAAAAATAATCTTTGGCAAAGATTTACCTGTCTTTGCATTCTGTGCGATTTTTTGTGCCGCGAAATTAATATGCTTATAAATTTAAATTACGGATCTTCATCACATTATTTATTTTTTTACTAACTAAAATAATTCATTGTAGTAACCATTTTAGGGCCAGAAAGCGATCTGAATCGATTCAATGTAACAGAACGGTTCACAAATGCATCCGTCGATGTATTAACGATAATAAAGGAGGTAGCAAGTGACGATTGCTATTGTAATTGGTACACATGGTTGGGCTGCAGAACAACTGCTCAAAACAGCAGAAATGCTGTTGGGCGAGCAGGAAAACGTCGGCTGGATTGACTTTGTCCCAGGCGAAAACGCAGAAACGCTGATCGAGAAGTACAACGCTCAGCTCACAAAGCTGGATACCAGCAAAGGCGTGCTGTTTCTCGTCGATACATGGGGAGGCAGTCCGTTTAACGCTGCCAGCCGCATTGTCGTCGATAAAGAGCACTATGAAGTCATTGCGGGCGTCAACATTCCGATGCTGGTCGAAACGTTGATGGGTCGTGATGATAATCCGACGTTCGATGAACTGGTGGCTCTGGCGGTGGAAACCGGTCGTGAAGGCGTTAAGGCGCTGAAAGCGCAACCGGTTGAAAAAGCGGCCCCTGCTCCGATTGCCGCCGCGCCACGCGCCGCAGCACCGGTAAAACCGATGGGTCCCAATGACTATATGACCATTGGCCTGGCGCGTATCGATGACCGTCTGATCCATGGTCAGGTTGCTACCCGCTGGACGAAAGAAACCAACGTGCGCCGCATTATTGTGGTCAGCGACGAAGTGGCCGCTGATACAGTGCGTAAAACGCTGCTGACGCAGGTTGCTCCTCCGGGCGTCACCGCGCATGTGGTGGACGTTGATAAAATGATCCGCGTTTATAACAACCCGAAATATGCGGGCGAGCGCGTCATGCTGCTGTTCACTAACCCGACTGATGTAGAACGTCTTGTTGAGGGCGGCGTGAAAATCACCACCGTCAACATCGGCGGCATGGCATTCCGGCAGGGTAAAACACAGGTAAATAACGCCGTTTCGGTGGATGAAAAAGATATCGCCGCGTTCAGGCAACTGAACGATCGCGGTATTGAACTGGAAGTCCGTAAAGTTTCCAACGATCCGAAACTGAAAATGATGGATCTGATCGGCAAAATCGGGAAATAACGCGTTGCGCTGATATCACTCAGTTTTCACACTTTAAGTCTTACGTTTATAGGAGAAGTACAATGGAGATTACCATTCTTCAGATTGTGCTGGTGTTCATCGTAGCGTGTATCGCGGGTATGGAGTCGATACTGGATGAATTTCAGTTTCACCGCCCGCTGGTCGCATGTACCCTCGTGGGTATCGTTCTTGGGGATATGAAAACCGGTATTATTATCGGTGGTACTCTGGAAATGATCGCTCTCGGCTGGATGAACATCGGTGCGGCAGTTGCACCTGATGCGGCGCTGGCGTCCATCATTTCTACCATTCTGGTTATCGCGGGTCATCAGGGCATTGGTTCCGGTATCGCACTGGCTATCCCGCTGGCCGCAGCAGGCCAGGTATTGACCATCATCGTGCGTACCATCACCGTGGCTTTCCAGCACGCAGCGGATAAGGCGGCTGATAACGGCAACCTGACGGCGCTGTCCTGGATCCACGTTTCGTCCCTGTTCTTACAGGCTATGCGTATCGCTATCCCGGCTGTGATTGTTGCGGTGTCTGTAGGCACCAGCGAAGTACAGAACATGCTGAACGCCATTCCTGAAGTGGTGACCAGCGGTCTGAACATCGCTGGCGGCATGATTGTGGTAGTTGGTTACGCCATGGTCATCAACATGATGCGTGCGGGCTATCTGATGCCGTTCTTCTATCTGGGCTTCGTTACTGCGGCTTTCACCAACTTCAACCTGGTTGCGCTGGGTGTGATTGGTGCTGTTATGGCGGTTCTGTATATTCAGCTCAGCCCGAAATACAACCGCTCTGTAGGTACAGCTGCTCCGGCTGCTGGCGCTAACGATCTTGATAACGAACTGGACTAACAGGTGAGCGAAATGGTTGAGACCAAAAAAATTATCACTGAGAAAAAACTCACCCCGGGCGATATTCGCGGCGTGTTCCTGCGTTCGAACCTGTTCCAGGGGTCATGGAACTTCGAACGTATGCAGGCGCTGGGCTTCTGCTTCTCAATGGTTCCGGCGATCAAACGCCTGTACCCGGAGAACAACGAAGCGCGTCGTCAGGCGATTAAACGTCACCTGGAGTTCTTTAACACCCATCCTTACGTTGCAGCACCGGTACTCGGCGTTACGCTGGCGATGGAAGAGCAGCGTGCTAACGGCGCAGAGATCGACGATGGTGCCATCAACGGTATCAAAGTCGGCCTGATGGGACCGCTGGCAGGCGTGGGCGACCCGATCTTCTGGGGTACGGTGCGTCCGGTATTTGCGGCACTCGGCGCGGGTATCGCGATGAGCGGCAGCCTGCTGGGGCCACTGCTGTTCTTCATCCTGTTTAACGTGGTACGTCTGGCAACGCGTTACTATGGCGTGGCTTACGGCTACCGCAAAGGTATCGATATCGTTAAAGATATGGGCGGCGGCTTCCTGCAAAAACTGACTGAGGGGGCGTCAATCCTCGGCCTGTTTGTCATGGGGGCACTGGTCAACAAGTGGACGCACGTTAATATTCCGCTGGTGGTATCGCGTATTACCGACCAGACCGGTAAAGAAAACGTCACCACCGTACAGACCATTCTCGATCAGCTGATGCCGGGCCTGGTCCCGCTGCTGCTGACCTTCGCCTGTATGTGGCTGCTGCGTAAGAAAGTTAACCCACTGTGGATCATCGTTGGCTTCTTCGTCATCGGTATCGCGGGTTATGCTATCGGTCTGCTGGGCCTGTAATAAATTTGTTATCCGCCGGGGGCTTGCCCCCGGCTTTTTTTTGAGGAAAATCAATGGCCCTTACCGATATCGTGCTGATACTGTTTATCGCCCTGCTGCTGGCGTTTGCCATTTACGATCAGTTCATCATGCCTCGCCGTAACGGTCCCACCCTGCTTGCCATCCCGCTGCTGCGCCGCAGCCGGGTAGATAGCGTGATTTTTGTCGGTCTGGTGGCGATCCTTATCTACAACAACGTCACCAGCCAGGGTGCAATATTAACCACATGGTTATTAAGTGCGCTGGCATTAATGGGTTTATATCTGTTCTGGATCCGCACGCCGAAGATTGTGTTCAAAAAACAGGGCTTTTTCTTCACCAATGCATGGATAGAATATAACCGTATTAAAGAGATGAATTTATCGGAAGACGGCGTTCTGGTGATGCAATTAGAGCAGCGTCGCCTGCTGGTCAGAGTGCGAAATATCGACGATCTGGAAAAGATTTATAAATTACTTGTTGTTAATTAATATGTTACATTCATAGCCGTTGCTATATTACCGGGTTAATAAGGTTATTAATATATAGCCACGGCTATATTTCTTGATCAATACACCTGGTGTTATTAACGTTTTATTTACTCCAAAAAGCAAATGAAAATCGTTATCAACAAGATAGCGGAATAGCGCGTATTTGTTATTGTCTTATATTAAATAAATATGTTAAGGTTGCGCCCGTCATTGGGGAGTAGCCAATTTCCTTATTCCCGGAAATGTACGTGTCAACATACTCGTTGCAAAACGTGGCACGTACGGATCGCCAGACGGCGGTCAGGCGAGACCATAGGCGCATCAACTGCTATTTGCTGGGGGCAGTGATGTGTTATATGGATCCCGGTCAGGACGCTGTTATGAATTTATCTGCCACTATCCTTCTTGCTCTTGGCATGTCGATGGACGCTTTCGCCGCTTCAATCGGCAAAGGTGCCACCCTCAAAAAACCTAAATTCTCTGAAGCCCTGCGAACCGGTCTGATTTTTGGCGCGGTCGAAACCCTGACGCCGCTGATTGGCTGGGGGCTGGGGATGCTCGCCACCCAGTTCGTCCTCGAATGGAACCACTGGATCGCCTTTTTCCTGCTGCTGTTTCTTGGTTGTCGGATGGTGCTTGAAGGCTGCCGGGGTAATGACGACGCGCTGGAGCCGCCGCATCGTCACGGCTTCTGGCTGCTGGTGACGACCGCGATCGCCACCAGCCTTGACGCAATGGCGGTGGGTGTCGGCCTCGCTTTTTTACAGGTCAGCATCGTCACCACCGCGCTGGCGATTGGCTGCGCCACCTTTGTGATGTCCACCATCGGAATGATGCTCGGTCGCTTTATTGGCCCGCTGCTCGGCAAACGGGCTGAAATTCTTGGCGGCATCGTGCTGATAGGTATTGGTGTACAAATCCTCTGGAGCCACTACGCCGGTTAACGCTCCCGCTGCCAGCAGTGAAGGCTAAAATCGGTCTGGCAGTGAAACACTTCCTGCGCCGCTAACGTTTCCCACACTGACGGTTTTGCCCGCCAGGCAAACGGCGTCATCTGTAATAATGCTACCGCTTCTGCTCCCGTTAGCGTCATGGTGTAGTCCAGCGAGTCATGCTCCTGAAGGATAAAACCGGGCAGTTGCTCATGACTCTCCTCATGCAACTGGATCTGCGCATAGATCATTCCTTTTAACTCCATCAGATGCCGTGGCCCTGGCGTCACCGTAAATACCCAGCCGCCGGGTTTCACCACTCTTGCCAACTCCTGGGGATTGCAGGGGGCATAAATACGCACCACGGCGTCCATGCTGTCGGCGTTAAACGGTAGCCGCTGGCTGGATGCCACGCAGAAATTGACCTGTGGATAACGCTTTGCCGCCGGACGGATCGCCGCTTTTGCCACATCCAGCCCCCAGGTTTCGTCGGCGATGTCGGCAAAAGCGTGCGTGTAATAACCTTCACCACAGCCAATATCCAGCAGGGCGGAGGGCGCGACAGCGCGCAGTTTCGTTACCAGTTTATCGCGCAACGGCTGATAGTGTCCGGCGTCCAAAAAAGCCCGGCGGGCCTGCATCATCTGCGCGCTGTCTCCCGGATCGCGTGACCGTTTATGCTGAACCGGCAGCAAATTAACATAGCCCTCTTTCGCCCGGTCGAAGCGGTGTTGCTGCGGACAAAGATAGCTATTTTCCTGCCGGGTTAACGGGGCGTGACAAAGCGGGCAACTGTAGGACATGACGACTCCGGGAAAAATTTGAGGGCGAAAGTGTAACGCTTATCGCCCTGCGGGGAAATCATTACAGCGCGGGGGAGCTATCCGACGCCGCGTGCATCACCAGAAGGTTTTTTGAGTCCGGGGCCATGCCGTCCGGCATGACGTTTTCAAGGCGCAGCACGTCCCCCATGATCTGACTGAAGACGGGAGCAGAAACCGCCCCGCCATAATAGCGGCCGTTCTGCGGATCGTTAATCACCACCACCAGCGCATAACGCGGATGGCTGGCGGGCGCGACGCCTGCGGTATAAGCCACATATTTATCAACATACTTGCCGTCATCACCGATTTTTTTCGCCGTGCCAGTCTTCACCGCCACCCGGTAATCGCGTACGGCGGCTTTAGTACCGCCGCCGCCAGGCAGCGCCACGCTTTCCATCATATGTTCTACCTGATGGACAATTTCTTCCGGCATCACGCGTTTACCCATCACCGGGGGATCGATGCGGGTAATAGATAACGGTTTTTCCACGCCGAAACCGCCGATAGTGGCATAGACATGCGCCAGTTGTAGTGGCGTAACCATCAGGCCATAGCCAAAGGAAAACGTCGCCCGATCGAGTTGTCCCCAGTAGCGCCGCTGCGGCATCAGCCCCCGGCTTTCCCCGGTCAGCCCCAGCCCGGTGGGTTCGCCAAAACCAAAATTCCTGTAGGTATCCAGCAGATGCTGAATGGGCATTGCCAGCGACAGGCGGGAAACGCCGGTATCGCTCGATTTCTGCAAAATGCCGGTCAGGGTCAGTTCAGGATAATAACCGACGTCGCGGATGCGATGACCGTCCAGGCTATAAGGATGGGTGTCCACCACGCTGCCCGGCTGCACAATGCCCTGCTGGAGCGCGGTCATAATCACCAGCGGTTTGACCGTCGAACCGGGTTCGAAGGTATCGCTGATCGCCCGGTTGCGAAAATCGTCCAGCGTCGCATTGTCACGATTATTCGGATTGTAGTCGGGGAAACTGGCCATAGAGAGAATTTCGCCAGTATCAATTTTGATCAGCACCGCCGCGCCCGACTGGGCTTTATTCCAGCGCACGGCGTTATCCAGCGCGTCTTCCGTAACGGCCTGCAGCCGTTCATCAATGCTGAGTTGCAGGTTATGCGCCGGAACAGGCGTCACTTCGGTCAGATTTTCAATAACCTGCCCGTGTCGATCCCGCCGCACCAGCCGCACGCCGGGCTTACCGGTAAGCTGGGCGTTAAAACTCTTTTCCACGCCTTCAATGCCCTGCCCGTCCACGTTGGTAAAGCCAAGCAGGTTAGCGGCAACGTGGCCCGCCGGGTAAAAACGTCGCGACTCCTGGCGCAAATTTATCCCCGGCAGATTCAGCCTGGCGACCCAGGCTGCCTGCTGCGGATCGACCTGACGGGCGAGGTACAGAAAGCGGGAGCGCGGATGTTCAGTGATCCGTTGCGCCAGCGTGGGCAGCGGCATGTGCAGCAGCGAAGCCAGCCCCTGCCAGCGCGCATCGTTTCCCGGTCCGCCTTTTTGCAGCAGGGTGTAAGGATCGGCCCATATGGCGCTGACCGGTACGCTCACCGCCAGCGGACGCCCGTGGCGGTCAACGATCATCCCGCGCGGCGTTTCCGACGGTATTTCACGCAGCGAGCGCATATCTTCCTGGCGCACCAGCTTTTCCGGCTCGACGATTTGTAGCCAGCCTACTCGCACCAGCAGTACGGCGAAGCATCCCAAAATGCCCACGCAGATCAGGCCAAAACGCAGCGCTGTAAAATGATTCTCCGGTTTAACGCTTCTGTTTTGCACTCTTTCTCCATACATTCATCACAACGCATTGATCTGCATGGAGAATACCTGTCAGGCGGAGAGAGCGGTGCGAAATATGATGTCGTTTTGCAACAAAACACGACCAGCGGCGGGTAACTGCAATACTTTGAAAAATCCCCATAAAAAAGCCCCGCATTTGCGAGGCTTTAAAGCTGAAAGTGAGCGCCTGAGCGCGACAAGATCAGTGGTGTTCGATTCAGATTGCGGTTACGTTAACAGCAGCCGGGCCTTTCTGACCGTCCTGAATTTCAAACTCAACGTTCTGGCCTTCAGCCAGAGTTTTGAAGCCGTTACCCTGGATCGCAGAGAAGTGTACAAACACATCTTTGCTGCCGTCAGCAGGAGTAATGAAACCAAAACCTTTAGATTCGTTGAACCACTTAACTTGACCTTTGATCTTCGCCATTTGCAAAATTCCTTAGAAAGTTTTCTTCGCCCGCAGGCTCTTACATAGATAAAACTGAGACATTACTGCATGAGGCACTAATATAAGGTTCGGCAGAGAAGCGGTATTCAACGCAACGTGTTTACTCAGGACTTCTTTACTGAAAATGCCACACATAAACAGAACTGTACCTCGTTTAACCCAAATGTGTTATCACATACAACGTAAATTATGGCAAGCCATTTTTAAACGGGTGGCGATCTGTCGCACATATTTAATCGGGATTTTTTAACGCAATCGCATTTTATGCGCTTTTTTAGCCGCAGGAAAAAGGTCGTTCCGCTTACGGCTTAATGGCGGCATACCCTGCTCCGCCGGGCTTTTATGCGGTAGTACAGCCATGACTGGCTGTAAAGGCAGGATGTTGATCTTGCAGTCAATATCTGCAACTTAGATGATTTTGTGCATAGTTATGCGTAAAAAATCATAGTCACCTATTCATCAGTGATAAAATTAGTCACCCAATGGTGAAAGTTTTAACCAGTAATTAATACGATTTAAATACTACTGTCATCTGCACCAAAATAATGAAACTCCGTTCTCAGCGCCTCGTCAGGAGGCAATAAAAACGTTTCGATGGATATAAGCTCTTTCTTAATGAATAAAGCGTGGGGGTTATTATGTTTATGCGTCTGCGACAGACAGCGTGACGTCTGGCGCTGTTATAGCCCGCATCAGAATCCGCAGATATTGGAAAGGCGCACCCAAAAGGTGCAGTACCCGGCAACAATAATACTTATCACCGGGCAGGAGAGATTAGCGCTCGGCGACCAGACGAATGAAATCGTCATCATCTTTGGCTAATTCTTGCGGCTTAACCGGCGCGTCCGGTTTATCAGGCTCGTTCGCTTCACACAGTCTGCGCAGCAGCGCATTCTGTCGTTTTTGCTGTTCGAGCAGTGCTTCAAGCAGCTCAATCTGTTCGTTGGTACGCGAACTGGCGCGGTTAACAAAAAACCACAGAACCAGGCCGACGACCAGTACGACCAGAGACACCAGCAGTGAGGCCAGATTAAGCACCCCGGTACTCATTAAATCATTCATTTCACCACCTCAAAAGAAACACGCTATCTTACCACTCACGGGCAGGAAGGAAATCATTGATGCAAAAAATGCTTACCATGGGATAAATTTGTTTACAGCGCAAATGCCGCTGAAGAACTGAACATCCTCATCGCACAGGACGTTGAGCATTTGGGTCCAGATGAGCAAGCCGACGACGATTGCCCCAATCAGGATCAGCCAACGAAATTTTTTCACTCCATACTCCGAATCATCACCTTATGCGACCAGGTTAACATGCAGATGTTAAACAGGGCGTTAACTGGCGAAATTATTCCCATTTCGGGAATTTTCGCCTTGCCCGGATATTTTGCGCCTGTAGTCTAACGACAATATTTAAAGTTAAAAAGGAGTAATCATGCGGATTATCATACGCATAGTGATGTTACTGGCACTGGTGTGGATTGGTTTATTGCTCAGCGGCTACGGCGTGCTGATAGGTAGCGATGTCAACGCAGCGGGTCTTGGCATTCAGTGTAAATACGTCACGGCGCGCGGCACCAGTACGGCTCAGTACATTCACTCCGATAGCGGCATCGTGGGGGTGAACAACTGCCCATTACTGCGCAAAAGCGATACGGTGATTGAGCACTGAGGTAATACGCCGCCCGCAGGCGGCGTTGGCTGGATCAGAACGGGTAGTCGTTATAGCCCATTTGTTCGGAGATTTTACGCGCGGCAGTGTGCAGCATAGCGACGTATTCATGCAGGCGTTCTTCGGAAAAACGCAGCGTCGGGAAAGAGATACTCAGCCCGGCAATCACCACCCCAAAGCGGTCAAAAACCGGAACGCCGATGCAGCGTAACCCTTCTTCCTGCTCTTCGTTATCTTCACCATAGCCCTGCTCTTTGACCACATCCAGCAGCGTCATCAGCTCGTCGGTACTGCCGATGGTGCGCGCGGTGCTGCGTTTATATTCCACGCCGTCGAGGATCTGTTTCACTTCCTCGCGATCGCGCCACGCCAGCAAAACTTTACCAATTGCGGTGCTGTAAAGCGGATTGCGACGACCAATGCGCGAATACATGCGCAGGTTGTACATGGAGTCGATTTTGTGGATGTAGACGATGCTGTCTTCATCCAGCGCGCCCAGGTGGATGGTTTCTTTTGTCAGACGTGACAGTTCGCGCATCTGGATATCCGCGCTGCGGATCAGATCGATGTTTTGCAGCGCGCGCGCGCCCAGCTCAAAAAGCTTAAGCGTCAGCGAATATTTTTCTGATTCCCCTTCCTGGGCCACGTAGCCAAGTGATTTCATGGTCTGCAAAAAGCGATAAACGGTGCTTTTCGACATCATGACGCGCTGTGACAGCTCGGTAATCCCAATTTCACGCTCTTCACCCAGCGCCTGCAGGATGCCAAAAACCTTCAGTACAGATGAGACAGAATCTGGCTGCTTGTCCAAATCTGCGAGTGCCATTTATCACCTCATAGCGTTTGTTTTATAAAAATCAGAACGAGTTTTTATTATAAATTCACGCCCTCCCCGTCGCAACGATTCTTCTGCCACTTCGTTACAAATCTGCGAGCGATGGCGGAATTATCAGTGCTAAAATTATTTCCCAAATAATAATTTTGCTGCTGCACTGCATCTCACTATGACAAATACGCTTCCTGAAGGTCTTCCCGCCGCCCGGCGCTATGGCGCTATTGCGACCATCATTCTTGGTATCGCGATGGCGGTGCTTGATGGCGCTATCGCAAACGTCGCGCTACCCACTATTGCAGCGGACCTTAACGCCTCCCCCGCCGCGTCTATCTGGATCGTCAACGCCTATCAAATTGCCATTGTAGTGACGCTGTTATCGCTGGCGTTTCTGGGGGATATGTTCGGTTATCGGCGAGTGTACAAATGCGGGCTGGTCATTTTCACCTGCGCTTCGCTGGCCTGCGCGCTGTCAGATTCTCTGTTTACGCTGACGCTGGCCCGCGTGGCGCAGGGCTTCGGCGGGGCGGCACTGATGAGCGTCAATACGGCGCTGATCCGCCTGATCTATCCGCCGCAGCAACTGGGGCGTGGGATGGGGATCAACTCCTTTGTGGTCGCGGTTTCATCTGCGGCAAGTCCGACTATCGCGGCGGCGATCCTTTCCGTTGCCTCATGGCAGTGGCTTTTTTTAATCAATGTGCCGCTGGGGATTATCTCGCTGGTCCTGGCGATACGCTATCTGCCACCCAACGGTGCCCGCACCTCAATACCGCGTTTTGATCTGCCGAGCGCGATCATGAATGCGCTGACGTTTGGCCTGCTGATTACCGCCCTGAGCGGATTCGCACAGGGCCAGTCTACGACGCTGGTGGCCGCTGAAGCGGCGGTAATGCTGGTGGTAGGGTATTTCTTCATCCGGCGGCAACTGCGTCTGCCGGTCCCGCTCCTGCCGGTCGATCTGCTGCGTATCCCGATTTTTTCTTTGTCCATCTGCACCTCCCTTTGCTCGTTCTGCGCGCAAATGCTGGCAATGGTTTCGCTGCCCTTTTACCTGCAATCGATCATCGGGCGCAGCGAGGTGGAAACCGGGCTGCTGCTGACACCGTGGCCGCTGGCAACGATGGTGATGGCTCCGCTGGCCGGGTATCTAATTGAACGGGTTCATGCCGGACTGCTGGGGGCCGTGGGCATGATCGTCATGGCCTGCGGGTTGTTTGGCCTCGCATTATTACCCGCCTCTCCGTCCGACTGGAATATCATCTGGCCGATGATCCTCTGTGGTGCCGGATTTGGCCTGTTCCAGTCCCCGAATAACCATACCATCATCTCTTCCGCGCCGCGCCAGCGCAGCGGCGGAGCCAGCGGAATGCTTGGCACCGCCCGGCTACTGGGACAAAGCATCGGAGCCGCGCTGGTGGCACTGATGTTTAATCTCTTTGGCAACGGCGGCACTCATACCTCGCTGCTGCTCGCCGGAACGCTGGCAACCCTGGCGGCCATCGTCAGCGGATTACGCGTGACCCAGCCCCGGACACAGGCGTAAAAAAATCCCGGTCAAAAAAAGACCGGGATTTTTTATCTGCCAGATTACTTCAGGTATTCGCCGCTGCGCAGCGCTTCGATACGTTTATCCAGCGGCGGGTGAGTCATAAACAGTTCGCTGAACGACTTCGCTTTGCCGTTAATGCAGAAAGCCATCATCGTACTCGCCTCCTGCGGCTCGTAGCTGGTTTTCAGGCGTTGCAGGGCAGCGATCATCTTCTCGCGTCCAACCAGGCGGGCCGAGCCTGCATCGGCATGAAATTCACGATGGCGGGAGAACCACATAGTGATCATGCTGGCAAGAATACCGAACACCAGTTCCAGTACCATCGCTACCGCAAAGTAGATCAGCGGATTGCCGTTGCCACCCTCGCCTTCCTCCCGGTTGCCGCCAAGAAAGCCTGCGGCAATCTGGGCGATAATACGGGAAATGAAGATCACGAAGGTGTTCACCACGCCCTGAATCAGGGTCATCGTCACCATATCGCCGTTAGCGATGTGGCTGATTTCATGGGCGATAACCGCCTCGGCCTCGTCACGGCTCATGTTTTGCAGCAGCCCGGTACTCACCGCCACCAGCGAAGCGTCACGGCGTGCGCCGGTCGCAAAAGCGTTGATATCCGGCGCGTGGTAGACCGCCACCTGCGGCATAGCAATACCCGCCTGCTTCGCCTGGTTAGCCACGGTTTGCATCAGCCAGCGCTCGGTATCATTACGCGGCTGCTCAATAACTTCGCCTCCGACGGACTTCAGGGCCATCCATTTCGACATCATCAGCGAAACGATCGAACCACCAAAACCAAACAGCAGGGCCATGATCAGCAGGCCGGTCATACTGCTCGACTGAATTCCTGTCAGGCTTAGCACCAGCCCAAACACCACCATGACGGCAAGGTTGGTCAGCAGGAAAAGCGCGATTCGCATCATAATTTTCTATTTACCTCGATTTAACAAAACGCACTATGCGCTATCCACATCGTAGGGGCATTGACGGCATTTTCAAGCGCGAAACGGCGCTAAGTCATGAGAAAAACACAACTTTACATTTTGAAAGGAGTTACTGACGCAGAGTTGCAGATGTAAAAAAACAGGCACGATTGCTTGTGCCTGTGGAGGTGTTATTTGCTTTTCGCCGGTTCTTCGGCTGGTTTATCTTTTTGCAGATGAGCAAGGTCAACCGCAATATGCACCGTTTCATCCAGATACGGATCCGGCTCCTGATAATCCTTCGGCAAATCGTCGAGTTTTTTCAGCAACGGTTTCCCTTCACGCTTGAAGCGATCGTTAATCCGCGCCAGGCGTGTCGCATCATCTTCGGCATTCTCTTTCTCACGCTGGGCGTAGTTCAGAGAGATGGAGTTTCGCTTCGCTTTCAGCGCGTTGAAACGGGCAATATCCTTGATGATGTACTGGAACTCGTGATCGTCGGCGATACGCGCGTTGTGATCTTTTAACAGCGTCGCTCCGAACGGGGTCAGATCGCCAGATTTAACGAACGTCGCCGCGTTGATGCTATCCCAGGGCAGCGCGTTATCCTCGAATTTCTCGCCCGTTTCGGTCTCTTCATTGCCGGTTGGCATGATGATATCCGGCGTTACGCCCTTACGCTGGGTACTGCCGCCGTTAACGCGGTAAAACTTCTGAATGGTGTACTGGACGGAGCCGAGCGCAGGCCATTCAGGACGCAGCATCTGGTCATAAATCCGGTTCAGCGAACGGTACTGCTGCACGGTGCCTTTACCGAAAGTCGGTTCACCGACAATCAGCGCGCGGCCATAGTCCTGCATGGCGGCGGCGAAGATTTCAGACGCCGAGGCGCTGAAGCGATCGACCAGCACCACCAACGGGCCTTTGTAATACACCACGCCGTCAGTGTCGCTGTCTTCACGCACTTTGCCGTTGTTATCACGCACCTGCACCACCGGACCGGACGGAATAAACAGCCCGGAGAGCGAAACCGCTTCCGTCAGCGCGCCGCCGCCGTTGGTACGCAGATCGATAATCACGCTGCTGACGTTCTGTTTTTCCAGCTTCTGGAGTTGCACTTTGACGTCATCCGTCAGGCCAACGTAGAAACCTGGAATATCCAGCACGCCCACTTTCTCTTTACCGACGTTTTTCACCGACATCTTGACCGCACGGTCTTCGAGGCGGATACGCTCGCGGGTCAGGGTAATAATGCGCGTTTTGGTCCCCTTCCCGGCAGGAAGCACTTCGAGGCGCACTTTGCTGCCTTTCGGCCCTTTAATCAGTGCGACCACGTCATCCAGACGCCAGCCAATCACATCGACCATGCTCTGACCGACCTGACCCACGCCGACAATGCGGTCGCCCACGGCGATGGCTTTGCTTTTCGCCGCCGGACCGCCCGCCACCATGGAGTTAATCACGGTGTAGTCGTCATCCATTTGCAGCACCGCACCAATCCCTTCGAGCGACAGGCTCATTTCGGTATTGAACTGCTCGGTGTTACGCGGGGAAAGGTAGTTGGTGTGGGGATCGATTTCGTGGGCAAAGGCCGTCATCGCCAGGGAGAAAACGTCTTCGCTGTTAGACTGCGCCAGACGACGGATCGCAAACTTATAGCGGCGATTCAGCGTCTCGCGGATCTCTTTTTCGTCTTTACCGGTCAGCTTCAGGCTCAGCTCGTCATACTTGACCTTGCCGTCCCACAGCGCGTTCAGCTCGGCTTCGTCTTTCGGCCACGGCGATTTGCTGCGATCGAGGTCGAAGGTGTCGTTGCCGGTGAAATCCATCGGCCGCTCCAGCACTTTTAACGCGTACTGGAAGCGTTCGAAGCGGCGTTTCTGACTGAGGTTATACAACTCGTAGAAGACGTCCAGCTTGCCGGAACGCAGCTCGTCGCCAAGCGTGGTCTTCTTACTGGCAAACTGTTCTACATCGCTGGCCAGCAGAACGTTATGGCTATAGTCGAGCAGATTCAGGTAACGATCGAAGATTTTTGCGGAGAAGGCGTTATCCAGATCGAACTGACGATAATGTGAACGGGTAAAACGCGAGGTAACGCGTTCGCTGACCGTAGAGTGCTGGGCTTCTTCCTTAAGAACGGGGATCTGCTCAACACGGGTAATATCGTCCACTGCAAACGCGTGCCCTGCTGTAAACAGCAGGCCAGCGATGACAGTGAGCTTAAAAAATTTGTTCATGCCAGGCCCGGCCTCCGTTTCAGAACACCAGGTGTTCTGCGCGTACAATCATTGACATACCAGAAGTCAGCTGTACACGAACGCCATCTTTGGTGATTTCCAGAATGGTGGCATCCATGGCGTTATTACCGGCTTTAACCTTCAGGGACTGGCCCACGGTCAGCGCGGACAGATCCGAAACCGGCGTATGATGCTCTTCACGAGCGGCAGGCTGGGCTTTCGCGGCAGGTTTTGCGGCACGAGGTTTGTTTTCACCCCCCTCTTTACGACGCACTGGCGGACGCGGCTTACGCTCGCGACGAGGTGCATCAGCGGCCTGCTGGCCTTCGCCCGCAGCTTCGCGTTTTTTCGCCTGCTGTTCGGCACGCTGGGCCTGCACGCGCGCTTTAGCTTCTTCAAGCTGCTGACGGGCGTGCTGGACGTGCTGCTCGTCGAGTTCGCCGCAGGCATTGCCGTCGAGATCGACACGGGATGCGCCCGCTTTGATGCCGTACAGGTAGCGCCAGCTGGAGGTGTAAAGACGCAGGGCGGAACGAAGCTGGGTCTTGCTGAGGTTCATTTCACCTTCAACGCGCGCGACCAGATCCTGAAAAATGCCGATTTTGAGCGGACGCGCTTCGCCTTCAGCGCTGAAGCACTGGGGAAAACGCTCGGCCAGAAACGCGATAACTTCTTTACTACTATTCAACTTAGGTTGATTTTCCATGAAATTTCCTGATTACAACGGACGTAGCCAACAAGCCCGCAGGCATGAACAGGCGTCATTATAATGACGCCATCGGTAATTGCTACGTTATCCGTTGATTATCCTGCTTTGAGAGCAAAGAATTTTTGATAATCACTGGCCGCAAGCAGCTTCTCAAGTTGCCCGACCAGTTCACGCAGCCCCTGTTCATCCTCGCCGGTAAAGCGGGAGAAGACGGTGCTGTCGATATCCAGTACGCCGATTGTCTGATTTTGTACATTCAGCGGCAGCACGATTTCCGCATTGCTGGCGGCGTCACAGGCGATATGTCCGGCGAACGCGTGAACATCTTCAACACGCTGAACGCGATTTTCCGCGACCGCCGTCCCACAAACCCCGCGCCCTACCGGAATGCGCACACAGGCGATTTTTCCCTGGAAAGGGCCGAGCACCAGGGTGTCGCCTTCCAGTAAATAAAAACCAGCCCAGTTCACGCCCTCCAGTCGCTCGAAAAGCAGCGCGCTGGTGTTGGAGAGAATAGCTAAAAAACTGGTTTCACCTGCCATCAATGCCTGAAAATCGCGGTTTAAATCCGCGTAAAATTCTGTTTTGTTCATTATCCAACCAATTGTGTTTACCTGACTACCGAATCCTTGCCCGGCTGTAAGCTCTATAAAATAAGCATTAAATGCCTTTCGGCTCAAGGTGAATCCCATTCATGAGTTAAGATAGTTTTATATATTCATTCCTGTACTCAATAAATGGCACTCAAAACACACACCATAACGCCAACAAAAAAAATTATTGTCCATTCGGTTAGCGACCCGCTGCCCCACGCGCAGTACGAGCGTTGCCCGCAGTGCGACACGCTGTTTCTGCTGCCGGTCATGAAATCGCATCAGAGCGCGTACTGCCCGCAGTGCGAGGCTAAAATCCGCGATGGCCGGGACTGGTCTCTGACGCGATTAGGGGCGATGGCAATTGCCATGCTGCTGCTGATGCCGTTTGCCTGGAGCGAGCCGCTGCTGCGTGTGTATTTACTCGGCATCCGCATTGACGCTAACGTTCTCCAGGGCATCTGGCAGATGCTGGAAATGGGCGATCCCATTACCGCCGCGATGGTTTTATTCTGTACCATCGCCGCCCCGCTGGTGCTGGTCGGCGCTATTGCTTATCTGTGGCTCGGCAACGTGCTGGGGATGAATCTGCGCCCGGTGTTGCTGATGCTGGATAAACTGCGCGAATGGGTGATGCTGGATATTTACCTGGTGGGCATCGGCGTGGCGGCGATCAAAGTGCAGGATTACGCCTTCATCCAGCCGGGCATTGGGCTGTTTGCTTTTGTATCGCTGATGCTACTGAGCATTTTGACGCTTATTCACCTCAACGTTGAGCAGCTCTGGGAGCGTTTTTATCCGGTTCGCCCCGCCATGCGCCCGCATGATAACCTGCGCGTCTGCCTCGGCTGCCACTTCACTGGCCTGCCGGACGAGCGCGGTCGCTGCCCGCGCTGCCATATTCCGCTGCGCCATCGGCGGCGTCAGAGTATACAAAAATGCTGGGCCGCGCTAATCGCCTCGCTAATCTTTTTGTTGCCTGCTAACCTGCTGCCTATCTCAATTATTTACATCAATGGCGCACGGCAGGAAGACACCATCTTCTCCGGTATCCTTTCGCTGGCGAGCAGTAATATTGCCGTGGCCGCAGTGGTGTTTATCGCCAGTATTCTGGTGCCATTTACCAAAGTTATTGTGCTGTTTACACTACTTCTTAGCATTCACTTTCAATGGAAAACGGGGCTGCGCCTGCGCATTAACCTGCTGCGCATGGTGATCTGGATCGGCCGCTGGTCAATGCTGGATTTGTTTGTCATTTCGTTAACAATGTCGCTGATTAATCGCGATCAGCTACTGGCATTTACGATGGGGCCAGCTGCGTTTTATTTCGGCGCAGCGGTAATTTTGACTATTCTTGCTGTTGAATGGCTGGACAGCCGCTTACTTTGGGATGCACATGAGTCAGGAAACGCCCGCTTCACCGACTGAAGCGCGAATTAAAACAAAACGACGCATTTCGCCTTTCTGGTTACTCCCGGTTATCGCCTTGCTGATTGCGGGCTGGTTAATCTGGAATAGTTATGAAGATCGGGGCACCACCGTCACTATCGATTTTATGTCTGCCGATGGCATCGTGGCGGGACGCACTCCGGTACGTTATCAGGGGGTTGAAATCGGCACGGTTCAGGAAATTCGCTTAAGCGATGACCTGAAAAAAATCGAAGTTAAAGCCAGCATCAAAAGCGACATGAAAGATGCGCTGCGCAGTGAAACCCAGTTCTGGCTTATTACGCCGAAGGCTTCACTGGCGGGCGTTTCCGGTCTGGATGCGCTGGTCGGCGGTAACTACATCGGCATGATGCCGGGTAAAGGCGAGCCGGAAGATCATTTTGTGGCGCTGGATACCCAGCCTAAATATCGCCTGAATAACGGCGAGCTGATGATCCATCTGCACGCCCCCGATTTAGGCTCGCTAAACAGTGGGTCGCTGGTGTATTTTCGCAAAATCCCGGTGGGCCGCGTCTACGACTACTCTATCAATCCCAACAATGAAGGCGTCACCGTGGACGTTCTGATCGAGCGCCGCTTTACCAATCTGGTGAAAAAAGGCAGTCGTTTCTGGAACGTTTCCGGCGTCAAAGCGGACATCGATTTCAGCGGCGCAGATATTAAGCTGGAAAGCCTGGCGGCGCTGGTCAACGGGGCCATTGCCTTCGACTCCCCGGAGGAGTCCAAACCCGCCGCGCAAAACGATGAGTTTGGCCTGTATGAGGATTTAGCCCATAGCCAGCGCGGCGTGCTGATCAAGCTTGACCTGCCGGGCGGTGCCGGGCTGAAAGCCGGATCGACGCGGTTGATGTATCAGGGTCTTGAAGTCGGGGAACTGAGCAAAATCACCCTTAATCCCGGCGGCGCGGTGAGCGGTGAAATGACCGTCGATCCCAGCGTGGTCAACCTGCTGCGCGAAAACACGCGCATTGAGCTGCGCAGCCCGAAACTGTCGCTGGACAACGCCAGCGTCAGCTCGCTGCTGACCGGGAATACCTTTGAACTGGTGCCGGGCGAAGGTGCGCCGCGCGATCATTTTGTGGTGCTACCCGCCAATAAAACGCTGCTTCAGGAGCCGGGCGTGTTGACGCTCACCCTGACCGCGCCGGAAAGTTACGGCATTGATACCGGTCAGCCGCTGATCCTGCACGGCGTGCAGATTGGTCAGGTGCTGGAGCGTAAACTTTCTGCGAAAGGCGTATCGTTTTCGGTGGCGGTCGATCCGCAATACCGCGATTTGGTACACGGCGACAGCAAATTTGTGGTCAACAGCCGGGTCGATGTCAAAGTCGGTCTTGACGGCGTGGAGTTTCTTGGGGCCAGCGCCAGTGAATGGATCAGCGGCGGCGTGCGTATCCTGCCGGGGAATAAAGGCGAGATGAAATCGAGCTACCCGCTGTACGCCAACCTGGAAAAAGCGCTGGAAAACAGCTTAAGCGATCTCCCCACGACCACCCTCACTCTGAGCGCCAGCACCCTGCCGGACGTTCAGCCCGGCTCCGTGGTGCTGTATCGTAAATTTGAAGTGGGTGAAGTGATCACCGTGCGTCCGCGCGCCAATGCGTTTGATATTGAGCTGCATATCAAGCCGGAGTACCGCAACCTGCTGACGAAAGACAGTGTGTTCTGGGCGGAAGGCGGCGCGAAAGTGCAGCTTAACGGCAGCGGTCTGACGGTACAGGCGTCTCCGCTTTCCCGCGCGCTGAAAGGCGCGATCAGCTTTGATAATCTCAGCGGCGCGGGCGGCAGCCAGCGTCAGAGTGATAAACGCATCCTCTACGCCTCAGAAACCGAAGCGCGCGCAGTTGGCGGGCAAATCACCCTGCACGCGTTTGACGCGGGCAAGCTGGCCGCCGGAATGCCTATTCGCTATCTGGGCATTGATATCGGTCAGGTGCAAAAGCTGGATCTGATCACTTCGCGCAACGAAGTGCAGGCGAAAGCGGTGCTGTACCCGGAATATATGCAGACCTTCGCCCGCGCGGGAACGCGTTTCTCGGTGGTCACGCCGCAAATTTCGGCGGCGGGCGTTGAGCATCTGGACACCATCCTGCAACCCTATATCAACGTCGAACCGGGGCAAGGTAACGCCCGCCGCGAGTTTGAGCTACAGGCGGCGACCATCACCGACTCACGCTATCTTGACGGCCTGAGCATCGTGGTGGAAGCGCCGGAAGCTGGTGCGCTGAATATCGGTACGCCGGTGCTGTTCCGGGGGATTGAAGTCGGCACGGTGACCGGAATGACGCTCGGCTCGCTCTCGGACCGGATCATGATCGATCTGCGGATCAGCAAACGCTATCAGCATCTGGTGCGTAATAACTCGGTCTTCTGGCTGGCTTCCGGCTATACGCTGGACTTCGGCATTACCGGCGGACTGGTGAAAACCGGAACCTTTAACCAGTTCATTCGCGGCGGCATTGCCTTTGCCACGCCGCCGGGAACGCCGCTGGCACCAAAAGCCCAGGTCGGGAAACATTTCCTGTTGCAGGAAAGCGAACCGAAAGAGTGGCGTCAGTGGGGAACCGCCCTGCCACGTTAAACCTGACGCTCCGGCGTGCCTGCGCCGGAGCGAATGTGGTACACTGCGCACCCGTTTTTTTCTGTGGTGCACGCCGTGGCTGACAGCTCTGTTTTCCTTCCCGATGAATTTTTAGCGCAAATGCGTGCAGCCATGCCTGCGCATCTCTCTTTTGAAGCGTTTATTGCCGCCTGCCAGCGCCCGTTGCGGCGCAGCATCCGGGTCAATACGCTCAAAATCACCGTGGACGATTTTCTGGCGCTGGTAGCCCCTTACGGCTGGCAGCTTACGCCCGTGCCGTGGTGTGAAGAGGGTTTCTGGATCGAACGTGAAGATGAAGACGCTTTCCCGCTCGGCAGTACCGCCGAACATTTAAGCGGACTGTTTTATATTCAGGAAGCCAGTTCCATGCTGCCGGTGGCGGCGCTTTTCGCTGATGGCGCTGCGCTGCAGCGGGTGATGGACGTTGCAGCGGCTCCCGGCTCTAAAACCACCCAAATTGCCGCGCGGATGCACAATCAGGGCGCGATCCTCGCCAACGAATTTTCCGCCAGCCGGGTAAAAGTCTTACATGCCAATATCAGCCGCTGCGGTATCAGCAACGTCGCGCTGACCCACTTTGACGGTCGCGTTTTCGGCGCGGCGCTACCGGAAGCATTTGACGCGATCCTGCTGGACGCCCCCTGCTCCGGTGAAGGCGTGGTGCGCAAAGATCCCGATGCGCTTAAAAACTGGTCGCTGGAAAGCAATCAGCACATTGCCGCCACCCAGCGGGAACTGATTGAAAGCGCGTTCCATGCCCTGCGGCCTGGCGGCACGCTGGTTTACTCCACCTGCACGCTGAACCGGGAAGAGAATGAAGAGGTGGTGCAGTGGCTGCTGGCTCGCTTCCCGCAGGCGGTTGAAACTCTCCCTCTGGGTACGCTTTTTCCCCAGGCGAGCGAGGCGCTGACCGCAGAGGGTTTTCTGCATGTCTTCCCACAAATTTTTGACTGCGAGGGTTTCTTCGTTGCCCGGCTGCGCAAAACGGCGAGCGTCGATCCCCTTCCCGCGCCGGGCTACAAAATGGGCAAATTCCCGTTTACGCCGATGAAAGGACGCGACGCCGCGCAGCTCATCAGCGCCGCCCGTAGTGTGGGCCTGCAATGGGATGAGACACACACCCTGTGGCAGCGCGACAAAGAAATCTGGCTGTTCCCGGCCAGTATTGAATCTCTGCTGGGCCAGGTACGCTTTTCGCGCATCGGCATCAGGCTTGCCGAAAGTCATAACAAAGGCTATCGCTGGCAGCACGAAGCGGTGATTGCACTGGCGCAAAGCGAGACGCTGGCCTTCGAACTGACGCCGCACGAGGCGGAAGAGTGGTATCGCGGCCGGGACATTTACCCGGAGCATCCGCCGGTGACTGACGATGTACTGGTGACGTTTCAGGGCTTCACACTGGGGCTGGCGAAAAAAGTCGGCTCACGGCTGAAAAATAGCTACCCGCGCGAGCTGGTTCGCGATGGACGGCTGTTCACCCACAAGGCGTGACGGCACGCAAAGATTAAGCATCTTCTGACTGGCTATTTTATCTGCGTTGACTACGCTAAAAGATGGGCGGCTAAACTGGTCGTACCACATTTTAGCGGATCAACGGAGAGCAATATGACGAAAACCAACGTACGCATCGGTGCTTTCGAGATTGAAGATGCCGAACTTAAGGGTGAAAATCAGGGTGAACGAACGTTAGTGATCCCCTGCAAATCAGACCCGGATTTATGTATGCAGCTCGACGCCTGGGATGCCGACACCAGCGTTCCGGCTATCCTTGATGGCGAGCATTCCGTCCTTTATCGCGAACATTATGACCAACAAACTGATTCCTGGGTGATGCGTCTTGCCTGACCCACAATGAACCCGTCCACGAGGCGGGTTATTTATTGACGTAAATTTCCCCCGCACCGTTTCATCCCCTACAATTAACTCAGGTTTTGTGGTTCTGAGGGCAGGATGTACGCACTGGTATTGTTTATCTGTTATCTCGATGGCGGCTGTGATGACATTGTCGTCGATGTTTACAATACCGAGCAGCAATGCATGGTCGCCATGCGCGATCAGCGCCTGCGCCACGGCGGGTGCTATCCGGTCGAAGAGTTCATTGATGGCTTCTGGCGTCCGGCACAGGAGTACAGCGATTTTTAACCCCTCCCCCGTTAGTTAAGCCACGCTTAAACAGGCTGACATTTTTGGTAGCTTCAGATAGTCTTTGGTTTCTGTAACAATTCGTGTGGTCATAACAAAATCACACTATAAGAAGCTGATTATGGAAAGAATTTATCTGGAATATACCGCATACGACATCGGGTTGTCTGAAGGGGTCTTCTTCGCCCAGCCTGTCGTTGGCGAGCGTATTTCTGGCAATACCCTTGACGAACTGGCAAAGAGTTTAGCCCTGCTAAACAACACGTCCAGCGAGGAAATCCTCGACGCCATTATCAGTTCGCTGTAACCTGGCGCAATTCACAGTGGCGAAAATAAATACAAAAATACCTGGACGGCGGAGGGGCTGACTATGGTATGGTTTAAAGCGAATTTTGAGCCGTGATGGATATCAGGCTTAACGTTCAGCTCTCTGCTTTTATCGAAGTCAGATAAAAAGAGACCGAATACGATTCCTGTATTCGGTCCAGGGAAATGGCTCTTGGGAGAGAGCCGTGCGCTAAAAGTTGGCATTAATGCAGGCTTAGTCGCCATGCCTTATAAGAATAGTTGACCGTGCCAGGTTTTCCAGTCTGATGCAAAAGTGACCAGAAATATTTCCTGACATTCAGGTCAAAAAGTAAAAAAACCGCAGCTTTTCATTGAGATAAGCCTGCGGTTTTTTATTGGAAATCAGCCTGCTATTTTTAGCTACTGGCAAAGCTTCTGCGCGCGTTCAATAAACGGCTCAAGGCTCATTTTTTGCCCCGGGTGCTTAGGATCGTCAATCTGGATCACACTCAGCGGTTGTCCGCTCATCTTGCCCGCCGCGATTTGCTGCTGCGCGATGTCATTAAGCGGGTACTGCACCAGCGTTGAGGGATTAATCACCACCAGCGCATTTCCCGGACGACAGGTCAGCATCACCTCTTCCCGGTCAAACGCCCATTTATCTTTACCAATATCAAAGCGACTGACGGTAATCAGGCCGGGCGCTGCCAGCGCGGTGGCAGACGTTGTCAGTAATAAAGCAGAGATCACTATTTTTTTCATAGAATTAGCCAGGTTAATCAGAAAGGCTCCCAGGTAGCAAACAGACTTACCGTCGCCAGCACCAGCGCGCCGAGGATCGTTTCTGCTTGCGTCATGCGAATTAAAAATCGTTGCGCCCGTTCGCCGTCCGAACTCATACGTGGAACCAGAACATAACGGTTCACCAGCGCAATTGCCACCATCAGCGCAACAAGCGCACATTTCAACAACAGCGCACGCCCCCACGGAGAGGCACTGATTAAGCGCCCCTGAATCAGCCATGCGTTATTAATGCCCGTGAGCAGCACCCCGGCGACGGCAAAATGCCCGTAGCGCGAAAAGCGCAGCAACGTTTTAATGACCGATTGCCGCCAGCGGCCATGGATCAGCCGCAGGCAGTAAAGAAACGGCAGCAGGCCACCCAGCCAGATCGATCCGCAAATCAGATGCACGGCCTGATTGGCCCGTTGTATAGCGCCCATTACACCGTAATGCATTGCCGAATGGCCGACGCTGGCCTGCATAACCAGCTGCGCGCCGAGCAGGATTAACAGCACCGCAAGCTGATGACGCGATCTGAGCCAGACGAGGATCAGCGAAACCCAGGTAAGTACGATTTGCCAGAGCCAGACATTGCCGAACTGCGTGCCAATCACCGCCAGCCACACTTGCGGTCGCCAGACGTCAGGCCAGCCACCGGCCATCATTCCGCCCTGCACCATTAATAGCAGTAATGCAGTCAGCGCGTTAAGCGCGGCACACAGGCGTAACGGGCGGCAAAAGCGGTTTGCCAGCTCAGAGCGCAGCGGTTCACGCGCCAGCCAGACGGCGAAAAACACGCCGCCCGCCAGCGCAATCAGCGCGGCAAAATGCAAAAATCGCAGTCCTGTCCATGCAACGTCCAGCATCTTACTTCACGCTAAAATGATACTGCCCCTGCGTCTTATGCCCATCGACAGAAACCACATGCCAGTCGACGGTATACTTGCCGGGCTTTAACGGCTGATTAAGCGGCACAATAAGCTGGGTATTATCTTTTTCATTACGTTTTGCCTTACCGGTGGCGATTGACGCTCCCGCAGGTCCGGTGAGGGTGAGGCCACTGAAATTAGCTTCAACGCCTTCGGAAAAATTCAGGGTCAGCGCCTGAGGTGCGGCGGTGACTTGCGCGTCGGCGGCGGGATACTGATGCTGAAGATGGGCATGGGCGAATGCGGCAGGTGTCGTCATTAATGCGGTCAGTAAAAGCAACGCGCCGCGTGCAGAAGGGGCAATGAACGCCATGAAATCATTCCTTTTTGTTATGTAATCACCGTAAAGAATAACGCTGTATAATGCCTTAGTCGAGAATAGTCATCGCCGGGCTTGTTATTCTGCGGCACTCTTAGTACCTTCTGCCTGTTTGTAAGAGGAGATAGCAATGCACACCAATCTGGCCAAACTTTCCCAGCAGGAAATGGACAAAGTGAATGTCGATCTGGCGGCGGCCTCCGTCGCGTTTAAAGAGCGGTACAATATGCCGATCGTCGCCGAAGTGGTGGAGCGGGAGCAGCCCGAACATCTGCGCGACTGGTTTCGCGAACGGTTAATTGCCCATCGGCTGGCCTCGGTTAATCTGTCACGCTTGCCCTACGAACCCAAAATTAAATAAGCGTGATTATTCGTCTTACTTCAGGAGCACGCCATGCTACGCGTTATTGATACCGAAACCTGCGACCTCCAGGGAGGCGTGGTTGAAATCGCCTCGGTGGACGTGGTGGACGGTAAAATCACCAATCCCATGAGCCATCTGGTGCGCCCGGATCGCCCCATTAGCCCGCAGGCGATGGCCATCCATCGGATCACAGAAGCGATGGTTGCAAATCAGCCGTGGATTGAGGAAGTGCTGCCGTTTTATCAGGGAAGTCAGTGGTACGTCGCGCATAACGCCAGTTTTGACCGCCGGGTGCTGCCTGAAATGCACGGCGAGTGGATTTGCACCATGAAAATGGCCCGCCGCCTGTGGCCGGGCATTAAGTACAGCAATATCGGGCTGTATAAGTCGCGGAATCTTTCGGTGCAGACGCCCGCCGGGCTGCATCATCACCGGGCGCTGTATGATTGCTACATTACCGCCGCGCTGTTAATCGACATCATGAACACCTCCGGCTGGACGCCTGAAGAAATGCTGGAAGTGACCGGACGTCCCGGTCTGATCTCAACCTTCAGCTTCGGGAAATATCGCGGTAAGCCGGTCGCCGAAGTTGCCGAGCGTGACCCCGGCTATTTACGCTGGCTGTTCAATAATCTCGACCGGATGAGCCCGGAAATGCGCCTGACCCTGAAGCACTACCTCGACAAAGCCTAAACCTTCGCGTTGCCGGGCAGCGTCCCCTGCGCGAGGGCAATTAAGAAGGTGAACTCCATGGCGACACCTTCATAGCTCTTAAAACGCCCCGATTTCCCGCCGTGCCCGGAATCCATATCGGTACAGAGCAGCAGCAGATTTTTATCGGTCTTCAGCTCGCGCAGCCGGGCGACCCATTTGGCAGGCTCCCAGTACTGCACCTGCGAGTCGTGCAGGCCGGTGGTTACCAGCAGATGCGGATAGGCTTTAGCTTCAACATTGTCATAGGGGCTGTAGCTTTTCATGTAGTGATAGTAGGTTTCATCTTTCGGATTGCCCCATTCTTCAAATTCCCCGGTGGTCAGCGGGATCGACTCGTCCAGCATGGTGGTGACGACATCCACAAACGGCACCTGGGCGATGACGCCGTGGAACAGATCCGGGCGCAGATTAATTGCCGCGCCCATGAGCATCCCGCCCGCGCTGCCGCCCATGCCGAAGCAATAGCGTGGATCGCCATAGCCCTGGGCCAGTAACGCATCGCAGACGTCGAGATAATCAGTGAACGTGTTTTTCTTTTTCAGGAATTTGCCGTCTTCATACCATTGCTGGCCCAGTTCGCCCCCGCCGCGCACGTGAGCAATCGCAAACACAAAGCCCCGGTCCAACAGGCTCAGGCGACTGCTGCTGAAATCGGCGTCCATACTGGAGCCGTAGGAGCCGTAGCCGTACACCAGCAGCGGATTCTTGCCGCGACGAAAATGCTGACGGTGGTAAACCAGCGACACCGGCACTTCCGTGCCGTCGCGGGCGACAATCCACAGATGCTCACTGCGATACAGGCTGCTGTCAAAACCCGCCACTTCGGTCTGCTTCAGCACCTGGCGCTCGCCGGTGTCCATATCCAGCTCAAAGAGGGTATCCGGGGTGGTCATGGAAGAATAGCCGTAACGCAGGCGGGAGGTTTCCGGTTCCGGGTTATACGCCAGCCAGGTCACGTAAGCCGGATCGTCGAAGGCGATACCGGTCACTTCGCGGGTTTTACGGTTGATCTGGCGCAGGCTGGTCAGCCCCCGCTGGCGCTCTTCCACCACCAGCCAGTCGGTAAACAGGGTAAAGCCTTCCAGCATGA
This sequence comes from Superficieibacter sp., assembly GCF_032071645.1. Taxonomy (NCBI): domain Bacteria; kingdom Pseudomonadati; phylum Pseudomonadota; class Gammaproteobacteria; order Enterobacterales; family Enterobacteriaceae; genus Superficieibacter; species Superficieibacter sp. Next base: position 295,969 of record NZ_DAMAPU010000001.1, on the reverse strand, counting down.
TATCTGCCCGCGCCGGGATCAGCACTTCCCACTGCTGTTCATTACGCACATGGCTGCGGTACAGGCCAAAGTTTTTGCCGTCGCGGTTCGAGCGAATATAAAATTTATGCTGATAGTGATCGACGCTGTATTCGTGATCTTTACGACGCGGCAGGAAAGGCATTGGCTCCGCATCCGCCAGTGCCGCATCCAGCAACAGCACCTCGCTGGTGGTGGCGCTGGAAAGGAAAATCACCACGAAATGCTGGGAGGTGGTTTTATGCAGCCCGACGTAAAAGGTTTCGTCCCGCTCTTCGTAGATCAGTTCGTCCGCCGCCGAGGAGGTTCCTACCCGGTGCCGCCAGACCTGGTACGGCAACAGCGTAACCGGGTGTTTACGCACGTAGTACAGGGTTTGCGAGTCATTACCCCAGACGAAATCTGGCGAGACGTTATCCAGCAGTTCAGGATACCAGTTCCCGCTTTGCAGATTACGCAGGCGCAGCCCGTACTGACGGCGGGAAAGATAATCTTCCGCCAGCGCCATAATGGTGTTATCCGGCGATACCGCCATCCCACCAAGCGTATAAAACTCACTGTGCGCGGCGCGTTTGTTAGCGTCGAGCAGCAGCTCCCATTCATCCCATTCCGCCAGCATCACCGACTGGCGCTGATAAATCGCATACTCGCAGCCCGGCTCATAAATATGCCGGTAACGATAACCGTTTCTGGTCCAGGGTGCGGAAACTTCACGCTGCGGAATACGCCCCACGATCTCGGCAAGGATGCGATCCTGAAGATCGTGCTGGGAAGACATCACCTGATGACCGTAACTGTTTTCCTGCTGGAGATAGTCCAGCACGTCCGGCTGCGAGCGCGTATCGTCCCGCAGCCAGTAGTAGGGATCGGTGCGCGTATCGTTGTGCAGCGTCATGGTATGAGGAATACGTCTGGCTTTTGGTGGCATATCGCGACTTCTTTTGCTTATGACATCCTATAAGGTTGGCAAAAGTCGCCAGCGATGCAAGCGAAACGTGATGACTTTCCGCACGATTTACTCAGGAAGCGCCTGTTTTTGCTGCTTTAGATCCTGCTCGACGCCATCGCGAACATCCTGCGGAATTTTTAATGCGTCGCCGAGGGCGCTAAGGTAGCTACGTTCCATAAAGTGATCGACGTCAATCGCTGCGCAGCTGAGGAAATAAAGCTCCAGCGCTTCTTCCTCATTACGCACGCCCTCTGCCAGCCGCTGCGGGTCGAGAGGCTGTTCGATGGCCTGCGCCACCAGCGCTCTGCCCTGCTCTTCCACGCCCGCTTCGCGCAGTTGCTGCTCAATGGCAGCGCGTTCGCGATCGTCGATATGCCCATCGCTTTTGGCGGCGAAGACCAGCGCCAGAATCAGCCGTTCGGTACGTAGATCCAGCGGCGTCTGCTGCTGACCAAACTGCGGCTCACCCTGATGCGCCTGACGAATTTTGTCTTTGTATTTGTTCCATAGTACGGTGCCTGCCACCGCGCCACCGCCAGCCAGTAGCGCGCCGGTGCCATATTTTGAGAGCAGTTTACGCGAGGATTTATTGGCGACCAGCAGACCCGCCAGTCCACCGAGCGCGCCGGGCGAGAGCAGTTTACTTAGCCCCTGCCCGTGCGAAGCGCCGGAAGAGGCGGATGCGCCTTTTTGCGCCAGAAGAGACTGCAATTGATTAAGCCAGCTTGCCATAGAGATGTACCCTCACTCTGATAATGTAAAAAACAGAGTAAGCGAGGGGACGTCAGAAAGTGTCAAAACGGCAAAAGGTGCGCAAAGTATTGCCGCTTATTGTTGCTGATAGCTGGCGCTGCCCGCCGCGCAGTCAACCTGAACGAGGTAGCGAATATCGGCGCTTTTACCGCGCACGGTCAACGGTACTTTCCATTTCCCTTTGTTGCCAACCACTTCATTGCTGTCCACCCAGACCACCGGGTCGGCCTGACCGATTTTCTGTCGGTCTTCCGCCCAGCGCACGATGCGGTTTTGCTGATAGTCACGTTTAACGCTCGCCGCAATACCGTCAGCGTCAAGCTTCAGGCAATGGGGAAATTTGACCGTTTTCGAATGCGGATCCTGACTGACAGCCTGTACCGATGCGCTACCCGCCAGCAGCAATAAACAGAAAAGCGCTCCTGTTTTGTTCATCATGTTCTCCTTATTACCCAACGCTTAACGTGGGTTTCAGAAAAAGCATGGTACAAAACGGCAGGAGCGCAAGTCACGGTCAGGCGGCTTTGGTGCGCTTCGCGGGCGCGTCGTCCGCCACGGCTTTCGGCGAAGGCATTTTTCCTGCCTTCAGCACATTACCCAAAACGTCTTTTTGCTCGGCGATCCACATTGCCATGGCTTCGCGCTGCTCGTCGTCCAGCGCAACCGGAGACTGACCCAGCCACGTACCCAGCACTTCCGCCAGATCGAGCATTTTGTCGTAAGCATCGGCTTCCTTTTTGCTGGCAAAAGACATTTTTTCCTCACCTTCACGGATCACAACGTATTTAACTTCAACCGCCATTTTGCAGCCCCATATCACTGTAATTTTATACAGTATACCACTGCGATTTACCGAAATCAAACTTCAGTAATCACGTCAGCAAAGACAGGCGCAAACGTTTTCGTTTATACTGCGCGCAGGTGATCTGAAGGGAAAATGTGATGATTGTATTAGGTACTGCGCTGCGGCCGGCAGCAACCCGCGTGATGCTGTTAGGTTCCGGCGAACTGGGCAAAGAGGTCGCGATTGAATGCCAGCGGCTGGGGCTGGAGGTGATCGCCGTTGACCGCTACGCCGACGCCCCGGCGATGCACGTCGCCCATCGCGCGCACGTTATCAACATGCTTGACGGTCAGGCGCTAAAAGCGCTGGTGGCAGCGGAAAAGCCGGATTATATCGTGCCGGAAATTGAAGCCATTGCGACCGATATGCTGCTGGAACTTGAACAGGCCGGGCAAAAAGTGGTGCCCTGCGCCAGAGCCACGCAACTAACGATGAACCGCGAAGGCATTCGTCGTCTGGCGGCGGAGACCCTGAAACTGCCCACCTCCCCATACCGCTTTGCGGATAGCGAAGAAAGCTTTCGCCAGGCTGTCGCCGCCATCGGCCTGCCCTGCATTGTGAAGCCGGTGATGAGTTCCTCCGGTAAAGGGCAGAGTTTTATCCGCCGGGAAGAGCAGCTTGGGGACGCCTGGCAGTACGCCCAGCAGGGTGGACGTGCGGGCGCGGGCCGGGTGATCGTCGAAGGGGTGGTGAATTTTGATTTCGAAATTACCCTGCTGACCGTCAGCGCCGCCGACGGCGTGCATTTCTGTGCGCCGGTAGGTCATCGTCAGGAGGATGGCGACTATCGCGAATCATGGCAGCCGCAGCAGATGAGTGCGCTGGCGCTGGAGCGCGCGCAGACGATTGCACGTGAGGTGGTGCTGGCGCTTGGCGGTTACGGGCTTTTCGGCGTGGAGCTGTTCATTTGTGGCGATGACGTGGTCTTCAGTGAAGTTTCACCGCGTCCGCATGACACCGGCATGGTCACGCTGATTTCTCAGGATCTGTCGGAGTTTGCCCTCCACGTGCGCGCGTTTCTCGGTCTGCCGGTCGGCGCTATTCGCCAGTACGGTCCGGCGGCTTCGGTGGTCATCCTGCCGCAGTTGACCAGCCAGAACGTGACGTTCAGTCATATTGAGGCCGCAACGGGTGCCGGGTTACAGGTGCGTTTATTTGGCAAGCCGGAAATCGACGGGACGCGGCGGTTGGGCGTCACATTAGCCACGGGTGATAGCGTGGAACATGCCGTGCAGCGGGCGAAAGAGGCTGCGGCCAGCATTAAGGTTTCTGGATAAAAAAAGCCCGGTAGCGATCTGCGCTTACCGGGCTTTATTTCTGCCGTTCAGTTACTGCTGCGCACCCGCCACCGCTTCACGTGCCAGCGTGGTGATACGATCGTAGTCTCCGGCTTCCAGCGCATCCGCCGGAACCAGCCAGGAGCCGCCAATACACAGCACGCTTTTCAGCGCCAGGTAATCACGGTAGTTCGCCGGAGAAATGCCGCCGGTCGGGCAGAAACGCACCTGCGAGAATGGACCGGCAATCGCCTGCAATGCTTTGGTCCCGCCGTTCGCCTCCGCCGGGAAGAATTTAAATTCTTTCAGACCGTAGTCCAGCCCCAGCATCAGTTCAGAAACGGTGCTGATGCCTGGGATCAGCGGGATCGTGCCTGCGGTTGCCGCTTTCAGCAGTGGCTCGGTCAGGCCTGGGCTGATAGCAAACTGCGCGCCCGCTTCGGTTACTTCCGCCAACTGCTGCGCATTCAGCACCGTACCGGCACCAATAATCGCTTCCGGCACTTCTTTGGCGATGGCGCGGATAGCATCCATCGCACAGGCGGTGCGCAGCGTTACTTCCAGCACGCGCACGCCGCCAGCAACCAGCGCTTTCGCCATCGGGACGGCGTGTTCCAGTTTGTTCACCACGATAACCGGTACAACCGGGCCAGTGGTCAGGATTGCTTCTGCACTTGTTTTCCAGTTTTTCATCAGAGTTTTTTCTCTCGCCAGATCTACAAATTTGTCATCTTAAAAAGTGATGCAGGTTGCGCCCTGCTCAGCACCAGAAAGCTTTTCACGCAGTGCGCCAAACAGTTCACGTCCCGTGCCCACGCGCATGGCGCTCAGATCGGGGATATGCGGCTGTCGGGCGGCAAGTTCCTTTTCATCCACCAGCAGCGTTAACTCGCCCGTCTGCCCGTTGACGCGAATGATGTCACCATCGCACACTTTTGCCAGCAGCCCGCCGTCATACGCTTCCGGCGTCACATGGATCGCCGACGGTACTTTGCCTGATGCGCCGGAGAGTCGTCCGTCAGTCACCAACGCAATTTTGAAACAGCGGTCCAATAATACACCAAGTGGCGGCATAAGTTTATGTAATTCTGGCATCCCGTTCGCTTTTGGCCCCTGATGACGGACCACCACCACGCAATCCCGGTCAAGCAGCCCGGCTTCAAAGGCGGGCAGCACGTCGTGCTGGCTTTCAAAAACCACCGCAGGCGCTTCGATAACCTGATTTTCCACCGGTACGGCGGAGGTTTTCATCACCGCCCGGCCCAGATTGCCGCTCAGCACTTTGGTGCCGCCGTGCCGGGAGAACGGTTTATCCATCGACGCGATAATGCTGCTGTCCAGCGAGGCTTCCGCCCCGTCGCGCCATTCCAGCTCGCCGTTGTTCAGCCACGGCTCAAGGGTGTAACGCGACAGCCCAAAGCCTGCGACGGTGTTAACGTCTTCGTGCAGCAGGCCGCCTTTCAGCAACTCGCGCACCAGCACCGGTACGCCGCCCGCTGCCTGGAAGTGGTTGATATCCGCCGGGCCGTTAGGATACAGACGCGCCATCAGCGGCACGATGTCTGAGAGATCGGAGAAGTCATCCCAGTTAATCAGGATCCCCGCCGCGCGCGCCATCGCCACCAGGTGCATGGTGTGGTTGGTCGAGCCGCCGGTAGCCAGCAGCGCCACGATACCGTTGACCACCACTTTTTCGTCGATCATTTTGCCAAGCGGCATCCACTCGGTGCCGTTACTGGTCAGACGCGTCACCTGACGTGCGGCAGCGGCGGTTAACGCTTCGCGCAGCGGCGCATCCGGCTGAATGAAAGAGGAGCCGGGCAACTGCATCCCCATAAATTCAATCACCATCTGATTGGTGTTAGCGGTACCGTAAAAGGTACAGGTGCCGGGAGCGTGATAGGACGCCGCCTCCGATTCCAGCAGTGCCATACGGTCCACTTTGCCTTCAGCATACAGCTGGCGAATGCGCACTTTTTCTTTATTTGGCAGTCCGCTGGACATTGGACCTGACGGCACAAAAACGGACGGCAAATGGCCGAAGGAAAGCGCTGCCATCGCCAGTCCGGGGACGATTTTGTCGCAGACGCCAAGCCACAGCGCGCCGTCAAACATATTGTGCGAAAGTCCCACCGCCGCAGACATGGCGATGATTTCGCGGCTTAACAGCGACAGCTCCATGCCGTCCTGCCCCTGCGTGACACCGTCACACATTGCCGGAACCCCGCCTGCTACCTGCCCCACGGCATTGGCCTGATGCAGCGCTTTACGGATGATCTCAGGATAATGTTCGTAAGGCTGATGGGCAGAGAGCATGTCGTTATAAGAGGTAATAATCGCAATATTATTGCGCAGCATACTTTTTAAGGACGCTTTGTCATCCGGCTGGCAGGCGGCAAAGCCGTGCGCCAGATTGCCGCAGGCAAGCGTGGAGCGGTGAACGGTGCTGCTTTTGGCGGACTCAATACGGGCGAGGTAAGCGGTCCGGGTTTCACGCGAACGTTCAACAATGCGTTTTGTTACCCGTAACAAATCAGGATTCATAAAAGCTCCTTAACGTTAATTTTGTTCGCTGCGTGTGAACGCGGATTATCGCCAGCTAAAAACAGCGTATCGGCAGGGTTTACGCAGCCAAGAGGTAAGATACTGACGCTAGTGTAATAAAAAAAGCCCTGCGGGGAAATCCACGCAGGGCGTAAATTACAGAAAATAACACGACAATCTGTGTTAGATCATGTTACCGGTAAAATAACCCATTCGGATTACTCAAACTCGTTCCACGAACGGCCGTCGCGGGTGATCATTGCCACCGACGCCACCGGCCCCCAGGTGCCTGCCTGATAAGGCTTTGGCGCGTCCTGATCGGCAGCCCAGGCCTCAGTAATGGAATCGACCCATTTCCAGGCTTCCTCAACCTCATCGCGGCGCACAAACAGCGCCTGAATGCCGCGCATGGTTTCCAACAGCAGACGCTCGTAGGCATCGGCCAGGTGCGTCTCATTGAAGGTTTCCGAGTAGCTCAGGTCCAGCTTAGTGGTTTGCAGATTGTGCTTGTGATCCAGCCCCGGCACTTTATTAAGGATCTGGATATCCACGCCCTCATCCGGCTGTAAACGAATGGTCAGCTTGTTCTGCGGCAGCTCCTGCCAGGACTCTTTAAACAGATTCAGTTCCGGGTTTTTGAAGTACACCACGACTTCCGAGCACTTGGTCGGCAAACGCTTGCCGGTGCGCAGGTAGAAAGGCACGCCCGCCCAGCGCCAGTTATCGAGATCGACGCGGATCGCCACGAAAGTTTCGGTATTGCTGGATTTATTTGCGCCCTCTTCTTCCAGATAGCCCGGCACTTTCTTGCCCTGGGCAAACCCGGCGGTGTACTGACCGCGCACGGTTTTTTCGCGCACGTTGGTGCGGTTAATGCGGCGCAGGGATTTCAGCACTTTTACTTTTTCGTCGCGAATGTTATCGGCGCTCAGATCGGCAGGCGGCGACATCGCAATCATGCAGAGAATTTGCAGCAGGTGGTTCTGGATCATATCGCGCATCTGGCCTGCCTGGTCAAAATAGCCCCAGCGCCCTTCAATGCCCACCTCTTCCGCCACGGTAATTTCCACGTGATCGATGGTGCGGTTATCCCAGTTATTGACGAACAGCGAGTTGGCGAAACGCAGCGCCAGCAGGTTGAGTACCGTTTCTTTACCCAGATAATGGTCGATGCGATACACCTGACACTCTTCAAAATACTCGCCCACCTGATCGTTGATTTCACGCGACGTGTCCAGCGAGGTGCCGAGCGGTTTTTCCATCACCACCCGCGCGGGCTTGGCGTTCAGTTTGGCCTTGCCGAGACCTTTACAGATAGCGCCGAAGGTATCCGGCGGCATGGCAAAGTAGTTAATCGTGACGCGATTTTCCTGGTCCAGCATTTTACCCAGTCGGGAAAAAGCGGCGGTATCGTTCACGTCGAGGGTACAAAAATCCAGACGCGCGCTGAGCTTATCCCACAAACCTTCATCAATTTTTTCCTTCATGAAAGTTTCAAGCGCCTCGCGAACCACTTTGGTATAGGCATTTTTATCCCAGTCCGCGCGACCGACACCCAGAATACGGGTGTCATCATGGATCTGACCGGCTTTCTCAAGCTGGTACAGGGAAGGCAGTAGCTTACGCCGTGCCAGGTCACCTTTTGCACCGAATATGACCAAATCACATGCGTGAGCCGTTTGCGTTACCGCCATGTCATTCTCCTCAATTGAATATCCTGGTACTTGTGCCAGGCTATATTTGTAATTTTGTTACACTGCACTGTACTGTGTTTACGAATATCCTGAAACCCTCGCACCCTATGTGCGCCTGCAAAAAGGCATGTTTGGGAAAATCACCGCCCATACCTTCAGGCATCTTGCTAATTTCACTGATACTTTTGCCCGAATCGGAGGCTGTAAAATCCGACTCTGATCATGTAATGAAAAAAAACAACATCATTTTGCCGCCCTTCTGCACTCTTCCTGCGAGTACGGGAGTATATTCTTGCTAAAACGCACAACGATTTTATCTGTTAGTCGATCGTTTATCACCGTGAGCGCACAGTAAACAATGAATATGCTGGAAAAAATCCAGTCCCAGCTGGAACACCTTAGCAAATCCGAGCGCAAAGTGGCGGAAGTCATTCTTGCCACGCCTGCCCAGGCCATCCATTCCAGCATCGCGGCACTGGCCGTCGAAGCGGGCGTCAGCGAACCCACCGTTAACCGCTTTTGTCGCAGCCTCGACACGCGCGGCTTTCCCGACTTCAAGCTGCATCTGGCGCAGAGCCTGGCGAACGGCACGCCTTACGTGAACCGCAACGTCGATGAAGACGACAGCGTTGAGGCCTACACCGGCAAAATCTTTGAGTCGGCGATGGCCAGCCTCGATCACGTCCGGCAGTCGCTGGATATGGCCGCGGTTAACCGCGCGGTGGACCTGTTAACCCAGGCGAAAAAAATCGCCTTCTTCGGCCTTGGTTCTTCCGCCGCCGTCGCCCACGATGCGATGAATAAATTTTTCCGCTTTAACGTGCCGGTGGTGTACACCGATGACATCGTGCTGCAACGGATGAGCTGTATGAATTGTAGCGATGATGATGTGGTTGTGCTGATTTCTCACACCGGGCGCACCAAAACGCTGGTCGAACTGGCGCAGCTGGCGCGTGAAAACGATGCGATGGTGATCGCCATTACCTCGCCGGGAACGCCGCTGGCGCAGGAAGCCACGCTGGCCATCACCCTTGACGTGCCGGAAGATACCGACATTTATATGCCGATGGTTTCCCGGCTGGCCCAGCTCACCGTTATTGACGTGCTGGCAATCGGATTTACTTTGCGTCGCGGAGCAAAATTCAGAGATAACTTGAAGCGTGTCAAAGAAGCGTTAAAAGAATCGCGTTTTGATAAAGCCCTGCACGTTTATGGGGACCACCCCAAGAAAACGATAACAAAGCTGTAACTTATTTCATCATTCGGTTAAGTTCATGCAGTGGTGTTTCCATTGCAGAACAGCCGAATTCCTGTTCAGACAACACCAAAATTGATTCAGTCAACGGAGTATTACATGTCCAGAAGGCTTCGCAGAACGAAAATCGTTACCACCTTAGGCCCGGCTACCGATCGCGATAATAACCTCGAAAAAGTTATCGCCGCAGGAGCCAACGTAGTGCGGATGAATTTCTCTCACGGAACCCCTGAAGACCATAAATTACGCGCGGATAAAGTGCGTGAAATTGCAGCCAAACTTGGCCGCCACGTCGCCATTCTCGGCGATTTACAGGGACCGAAGATCCGCGTTTCCACCTTCAAAGAAGGCAAAGTTTTCCTCAATATCGGCGATAAATTCCTGCTGGATGCCAACCTCGGTAAAGGGGAAGGCGACAAAGAAAAAGTGGGGATTGACTACAAAGGTCTTCCTTCCGACGTGGTCCCTGGCGATATCCTGCTGCTCGACGATGGTCGCGTGCAGTTGAAGGTGCTGGAAGTTCAGGGACTGAAAGTCTTTACCGAAGTCACCGTCGGCGGCCCGCTTTCTAACAATAAAGGCATCAATAAACTGGGCGGCGGCCTTTCAGCGGAAGCGCTGACCGAGAAAGACAAAGCGGACATCCTCACCGCCGCAGAAATTGGCGTTGATTATCTGGCGGTCTCCTTCCCGCGCTGCGGCGAAGATCTGAACTACGCCCGTCGCCTGGCGCGCGACGCTGGGTGCGATGCGAAAATCGTCTCTAAAGTTGAGCGTGCAGAAGCGGTCGCGACCCAGGACGCCATGGATGACATTATTCTTGCCTCCGACGTGGTGATGGTTGCGCGCGGCGATCTCGGCGTTGAAATCGGCGATCCCGAACTGGTGGGTATTCAGAAAGCGCTGATCCGCCGCGCCCGTAAACTCAATCGCGCAGTAATTACCGCCACCCAGATGATGGAATCGATGATCACCAATCCGATGCCAACCCGTGCGGAAGTGATGGACGTGGCGAACGCCGTGCTCGACGGGACCGATGCCGTTATGCTGTCTGCGGAAACAGCGGCAGGCCAGTACCCGGCGGAAACCGTCGCGGCGATGGCCCGCGTGTGCCTGGGCGCTGAAAAAATCCCGAGTATCAACGTGTCCAAACACCGTCTGGATGTCGAATTCGATAACGTGGAAGAAGCGATTGCGATGTCGGCCATGTACGCGGCAAACCACACCAAAGGCGTGACGGCGATTATCTCGATGACCGAATCTGGGCGCACAGCGCTGATGACGTCCCGAATCAGCTCCGGTCTGCCGATTTTCGCGATGTCGCGCCATGAGCGCACCCTGAATCTGACCGCGCTGTATCGCGGCGTGACGCCGGTTTATTTTGACAGCGCTAACGACGGCGTAGTGGCGGCAACCGATGCGGTAAACCTGCTGCGGGATAAAGGTTATCTGGTGACGGGCGATCTGGTCATCGTCACCCAGGGTGATGTGATGAGCACCATCGGCACCACCAATACCACCCGTATTCTGACCGTGCAGTAACGTAAACTGAAGCCCGGCGCTGCCGGGCTTCGCACCGCGCAATCCGTCCCCATCCCTGCCTTACTGCGCATTCGTCGTCACTGCACGATGAGGCCGTACTATTTCTTCCGATACAGCTCTTTGCGCTTATACGGTTCGATTTCACCCGGCTTACGGGTCTTCAGCAGCTTTAATATCCAAGTGTACTGTTCCGGGTTCGGCCCCACCAGCTGTTCCACCTCTTCGTTCATCCGACGGGCCAGGGTGACGTCATCCGCGGTCAGCAGATCGTCCATCGGCGGACGGACGTGAATGGTCAGGCAATGCATTTTGCTGTCGTACACCGGGAACAGCGGCACGACGCGCGCCCGGCAGATTTTCATCAGGCGACCCACGGCGGGCAGTGTTGCCTTATAGGTGCCAAAAAAGTCGACGAATTCACTCTGCTCCGGGCCATGATCCTGATCGGGGAGGTAATATCCCCAGTAACCCTGACGCACCGACTGAATGAAGGGCTTAACGCCATCGTTACGCGGATGCAAGCGACCGCCAAAACGACGGCGAACTTTATTCCACACGTAATCAAAAACCGGATTACCCTGATTATGGAACATCGCCGCCATCGGCTGCCCCTGCGATGCCATCAGCATCGCCGGAATATCCACGGCCCAGCCGTGCGGCACCAGCAAGATCACTTTTTCATTATTGCGCAGCATCTCATCAATGATGTCGCGCCCCTGCCATTTAATGCGATTCTTAACCTTTTCAGGCGAACGCAGTGCCAGCTCTGCCATCAGCACCATCGCCTGCGGGGCGGTGGCATACATACGATCAATAATGGCCTCGCGTTGCGCCTCGCTCTTTTCCGGGAAGCAATACAGCAGGTTAATCTGCGCACGGCGGCGAGCGCTCTTGCCCATTCTGCCCACCATCCGCCCCAGTTTGCCCAGCAGCGGATCGCGAAACGCAGGCGGCGTCAGCGAAAGGCCCGCAAAAGCAAAAACGCCGAGCCACGTGCCCCAGTAGCGCGGATGAAGGAAGCGGTTCTCAAATTGTGGAATAAATTCGCTATTGTTTTTCTTAGGTTCCATGCAAGTTCCAGAATGAGACAAATGGCGGTCAGAAATAATCTCTTAGTGTAGCGAGGCCACGCGGAGGGCACAAAAGAAAAAGCCGGTGCGCTTGCGTCACCGGCTTTGAACGACTGCTTTTTAATCGAAGCGCAGTTGCGGAATAACCTCTTTCACCTGCGCCAGATAATCGGTGCGATCGGAGCCGGTTAACCCTTCGGTGCGCGGCAACTTCGCCGTCAGCGGGTTTACCGCCTGCTGGTTGATCCACACTTCATAGTGCAGATGCGGTCCGGTCGAGCGCCCGGTATTACCGGAAAGCGCAATGCGATCGCCACGTTTAATTTTCTGCCCCGGTTTCACCAGCAGCTTACGCAGGTGCATATAACGGGTGGTATAGGTGCGCCCGTGACGGAGGGCGACATAGTAGCCCGCCGCGCCGCTGCGTTTGGCAACTACCACTTCACCGTCGCCGACCGCGAGTACCGGCGTCCCCTGCGGCATGGCAAAGTCAACGCCGCGATGCGGAGCCACACGACCCGTCACCGGATTCAGACGACGCGGATTAAAGTTAGACGAGACGCGGAACTGGCGCGATGTCGGGAAGCGCAGGAAGCCTTTTGCCAGCCCCGTACCGTTACGGTCATAGAATTTGCCGTCTTCAGCGCGGATTGCGTAATAGTCTTTTCCGTCGAGGCTTAAGCGCACGCCTAAAAGCTGGCTTTGTTCGCGTTTGCCGTCCAGCATTTCACGGGACATCAGCACCGCAAACTTGTCGCCTTTCTTCATTTTGCGGAAATCCATCTGCCACTGCATCGCTTTGATGACAGAGCTGACTTCACCGCTGCTCAGGCCCGCCTCTTTCGCGCTGGCGATAAAACCAGAGCCGACGGTGCCTTTAAGACTGTTGTTCACCCACTCGCCCTGCTGTAACTCGCTACTCATCTTAAAACCGTTTTCAACACGGTCATAGGTGCGGGTTTCACGGCGGGACATTTCCCAGGTCAGACGTTGCAGGTCACCGGCATCGGTGAGTGTCCAGGAAAGCTGCTGGCCGATTTTTAAATTACGCAGCTCTTTATCGGCAGCGGCAAGTTGGGTGATATCACCCATATCAATACCGTACTGATTTAAGACACTGCTTAAGGTATCGCCGGTGGAGACCACATATTCATGGACGCCGGACTCATTACCGATTTTATCATCCAGCTCATCCTGGGGGATGGCTTCATCTTCCTGGGGAGCCTGATCGATAGGTTCACTGGCTTCAGGCAGCAGCGATCGCACTTCGCTTTTTTCAAGCTCAATGACTTTGACGATCGGTGCAGATTCGGGGTGATAAACATAGGGCCGCCAGACGGCGACCGCTAAAGTGAGAACAGTAAGCGACCCCAGCATGACGCGGTGAGGTCGTGGCAGATTATTAAATGCCAGGGCGACAGAGCGGGCTATCTGTTGCACGTATTCACTTCCTCGTTAATCTCCTTTCAGGCAGCTCGAATACTGGTTCGCAAGTTGGGTCAGGAACTGGGCGTAACTTTCTTTGCCCAACGCAATACTGGTTCCCAGAGGATCCAGCGTTCCCATACGAACGGATGTTCCTCGTGCGACAGCTTCAACGACCGCTGGCCTGAACTGTGGCTCAGCAAAAACGCAGGTTGCTTTTTGCTCAACCAACTGTGTTCTGATTTCATGTAAACGCTGCGCACCGGGTTGAATTTCGGGATTAACGGTAAAATGGCCAAGCGGGGTCAGCCCATAGTGTTTTTCGTAGTAGCCATAAGCATCATGGAACACGAAATAACCTTTACCCTTCAACGGTGCCAGCTCTGTACCCACCTGCTTATCGGTTGCGGCGAGATGCGCCTCGAATTCCTGCAGGTTGGCGTCAAGTTTGGCTCGACTTTGCGGCATAAGTTCAACTAATTTTTGATGGATTGCAACCGCACTGGCCTGAGCGATCTCCGGGGACAACCAGAGATGCATGTTATAATCCCCGTGATGGTGATGATGGTCACTATTTTCGCCCTCATCGTGATCGTGATGATGCTCATCTTCATCATCGTCACCGCCTTTCTGCAGCAGCGGCTTCACCTTTGCCAGCTCGGCGATGGTAACTTTTTTTGCGTCCGGCGTTGCCTGTACGGATTTGGTCATAAAGGCTTCCATATCCGGGCCGATCCATACCACTAAGTCCGCGTTTTTTAAGCGTTTTACATCGGAGGGACGCAGGGAATAATCGTGTTCCGAAGCCCCGTCCGGCAGCAGTACCTGGGTGTCTGTCACCCCGTCCGCAATGGCAGAAGCGATGAATCCCAGCGGTTTAATCGACGCGACAACCGCAGCGTCAGCACGTTGTGCTACGCCACCCCAAAGTGCAACGGATAAAGCAGCGAAAAGAAACGTATTTTTATGTAACATAATGCGACTTATAATCGTAATGGATGAGTGAAATGTGATATTATAACATTCATCATCTTGTGCAACCTTTAATTGACATGACAAATCTTGTAACCCTCGACAATGTCTCCATCTCCTTCGGTCAGCGCCGCGTGCTGTCGGATATCTCGCTCCAGCTGAAGAGCGGGAAAATCCTTACCCTGCTGGGGCCTAATGGCGCGGGTAAATCTACGCTGGTCCGCGTGGTGCTGGGTCTGGTAGCACCCGATAGCGGGCACATCAAGCGGGACGGTAATCTGCGCATCGGCTATGTGCCGCAAAAATTGCATCTTGATGCCACGCTTCCGCTGACGGTAAGCCGCTTTATGCGTCTGCGTCCCGGCACCCGTAAAGACGATATCCTGCCTGCGCTGAAGCGCGTGCAGGCCGGGCATCTGATTGACGCGCCGATGCAAAAACTTTCCGGCGGTGAAACCCAGCGCGTGCTGCTGGCCCGCGCTCTGCTCAACCGTCCGCAACTGCTGGTGCTTGATGAACCGACCCAGGGGGTGGACGTCAACGGTCAGGTCGCGCTTTACGATTTGATCAATCAGCTGCGCCAGGAGCTAAACTGCGCGGTACTGATGGTGTCGCACGATCTGCATCTGGTAATGGCGAAAACCGACGAAGTGCTGTGCCTGAACCAGCATATTTGCTGCTCCGGCACGCCGGAAGTGGTCTCTCTGCACCCGGAATTTATCTCCATGTTCGGGCCGCGCGGCGCTGAACAGCTTGGTATTTACCGCCATCATCATAACCATCGCCATGATTTACAGGGCCGCATAATCCTGCGCCGGGGGAATGGAAACTCATGATTGAACTTCTACTGCCCGGCTGGCTGGCCGGGATCATGCTGGCCTGCGCGGCGGGTCCGCTTGGCTCGTTCGTGGTCTGGCGACGGATGTCCTACTTTGGCGACACGCTGGCGCACGCCTCCCTGCTCGGCGTGGCGTTTGGTTTATTACTGGATGTGAATCCGTTTTATGCGGTGATCGTGGTCACGCTGCTGCTGGCAGCGGGGCTGGTGTGGCTGGAAAAGCGCCCGCATCTGGCGGTGGATACCCTGCTCGGCATTATGGCGCACAGCGCGCTGTCGCTGGGGCTGGTGGTGGTCAGCCTGATGTCGAATATTCGCGTCGATTTAATGGCGTATCTGTTTGGCGACCTGCTGGCGGTGACGCCGGCCGATCTGATCGCTATTGCGCTGGGCGTGCTGGTGGTACTGGCGATCCTGCTCTGGCAGTGGCGCAATCTGTTATCAATGACTATCAGCGCGGATCTGGCATTTGTGGACGGGGTAAAACTCCAGCGGGTTAAGCTGCTGCTGATGCTGGTTACGGCTCTGACCATTGGCGTGGCGATGAAGTTTGTTGGTGCGCTGATTATCACTTCGCTGCTGATTATTCCGGCGGCAACCGCCCGCCGCTTTGCCCGCACGCCGGAGCAAATGGCAGGTGTGGCGGTGGGAGTGGGAATGATTGCCGTCACCGGCGGCCTGACCTTCTCCGCCTTCTACGATACGCCAGCCGGACCGTCAGTGGTGCTGTGCGCGGCGCTGATGTTTGTCTTCAGTATGATGAAAAGAACGGCGCAGTGATGTGCGCCGTTTCCCCGGTGGTGCTGGCTTCACCGGGGAACGAATTCCTTACGGCATTTCCGGCGGCGTAATGCCAAAGTGATCCCACGCTCTGACCGTCGCCATTCGTCCGCGCGGCGTGCGCTGTAAAAAGCCCTGCTGGATCAGATACGGCTCCAGCACATCTTCAATCGTTTCGCGCTCTTCGCCGATGGCCGCCGCGAGGTTATCCAGCCCCACCGGGCCACCAAAGAACTTATCCAGTACCGCCAGCAGCAGCTTGCGGTCCATATAGTCGAAGCCTTCCGCATCCACGTTCAGCATATCCAGCGCCTGTGAAGCAATGTCCAGTGAAATGGTGCCGTCGTGACGCACTTCGGAAAAATCACGCACCCGGCGCAGCAGGCGATTGGCAATACGCGGCGTACCGCGCGCCCGGCGAGCCACTTCCAGCGCGCCCTCTTCGCTCATCTCCAGCCCCATAAAACGCGCGCTTCGGCTGACGATATACTGCAAATCCGGCACCTGATAAAACTCAAGCCGCTGCACAATGCCGAAACGGTCGCGCAGCGGTGAGGTCAGCGATCCTGCGCGGGTGGTCGCACCAATCAGGGTAAACGGCGGCAGGTCGATTTTGATTGAGCGCGCGGCTGGCCCTTCGCCAATCATGATATCAAGCTGATAATCTTCCATCGCCGGATAGAGCACTTCCTCTACTACCGGCGATAAACGGTGGATTTCATCGATGAACAGCACGTCGTGCGGCTCAAGGTTGGTCAGCATCGCGGCCAGATCGCCCGCCTTCTCCAGCACCGGGCCAGAAGTGGTGCGCAGATTAACGCCCATTTCATTCGCCACGATGTTGGCAAGCGTGGTTTTACCCAGCCCCGGCGGACCAAAAATCAGCAGGTGATCCAGCGCCTCACCGCGCAGCTTCGCGGCCTGAATGAAGATCTCCATCTGCGAGCGCACCTGCGGCTGACCAATGTATTCTGCCAGCAGTTTGGGACGAATAGCGCGATCCGCAACGTCTTCAACAAGGGTACTGCCTGCTGAGATCAGGCGGTCTGCTTCAATCATCCTCTACCTCACAACGCGGCGCGAAGCGCTTCACGTATTAATGTTTCACTGTTGGCACCCGGACGAACAATTTTGCTGATCATCCGGCTGGCTTCCTGTGGTTTATAGCCCAGTGCCACCAGCGCAGCAACGGCTTCCTGCTCCGCATCGTCGTTGGTCGGGCTTGCCGGAGAGGTTAACACCAGATCGGCGGCTGGTGTAAACAGATCGCCGTGTAAACCCTTAAAGCGGTCTTTCATTTCCACAATCAGGCGCTCGGCGGTTTTTTTACCGATGCCCGGCAGTTTGACCAGCGCGGCAGGATCTTCGCGCTCAACCGCATTCACAAACTGCTGCGCTGACATGCCGGACAGAATTGCCAGCGCCAGCTTTGGCCCAACGCCATTGGTTTTAATCAGCTCTTTAAACAGGGTGCGCTCCTGTTTGTTGTTAAACCCGTACAGCAGTTGCGCGTCTTCGCGCACCACAAAGTGAGTGAAGACGATGGCTTCCTGTCCGGCGTCCGGCAGCTCATAGAAGCAGGTCATCGGCATATGCACTTCATAGCCGACGCCGCCCGTTTCCAGCAGTACCAGCGGGGGTTGTTTTTCGAGAATGATGCCTCTGAGTCTGCCTATCACGTAACGCTCCTGCGTAAAGATCTGAAGATGAAGGCTGTATCATAAAAAAAGGCTGGATAGATATCCAGCGAGTGATGAAATTAAAATGTTTTAGTGGTGCGGTGCGCTGGCGGAATGTAGCGCTGACAGGCGATCCATGCCGGTGGTGGCATCATTCGGACGGGCACGAAAGCGGCGCACAAGTCACCCGTCGTTACTTGCGCCGGGTCCCATTTTCCTGCGCGCCTTTCGTGGACGGACATAATAGTGCATACAGTTGATCGGGTTATTCCCCCGCCCGGACGTTATGTGTTCTGTCGTTTTAACGTGTTTCCGAATACGATAACCGCGACTTATAAACTGTAAAGCCTCCTCCCGCTTTTCCGTTTCCAGCAATAGCTGCCTGGAGGTGTTATATACGCGGTATAAGTTTACGGCTGAAGGCACCGCCATCCGCCGCTGTTTAAAACGGTAAAGAAGCAACGTCAAAAAGATAAATGCGCTGATTGCCCAAATCGCGATGACAACCGGCAGCGGGCTGACGTTAAAAAAGATATTTTCGCACGGCTTAGCCACGGCGGGTTTATCTTTAACGACGTTCATGCACATCACGCTGCCAGGCGGCACGCGTTTATCCTTAACGTGGTACGTCCAGGTTTTGTCGCCCACCCGCCAGGTCAGGTCATAGTCATAAAGCGCGGCGCAGTTGGTTCTGCCGCGAAAATGGTTACAGGTGTCGGTCATCCTGCGCTCGGCGCTGCTGGTGTAGCGTATTGCCGAGACGTCGGCGGTCGTGGTGATGCTCTGGCGATGGTAGTGATATTCCATCACTACGGCATAGCCGGTGAATATCATTAGCAAGACATAAAATACGGCGAGCGGCTTTTTGAGGACATTAAAATAGTTAAGGACAGCCCAGACGCCTGAAATCAGCAGCAATGCATAAAATATCGAGGTCAGGATGCCGGAATTCATATTAATGCTGTTGCTCCATGATGTTATAAGCTGTATCACACCGACTTTAAATACGACTCATCCCGCCAGTTTTGCTCAAAGTTTGTGTTCGATATTTATAAAGAGGCGCTGTGTACTTCAATTGGCGATATTCAAACCTTTGAACATCTTCTGCTTAACAACCCGGATGCAAAACTGACGTTCTGGAAATTCGGATTTTCAGGATCGATTCCGTAGGATCGGAAAACCGTAACGCCGCCAGCCTGTGGCATCATCCCCGATTAACTTTAGTCACCGCGAATGGAATAAAAACGCCCCTGCCTGAAAAAGCCGGGGCGGTGTCATTCAACGCAGCCGTCCCCGCGCCAGATTCAACCGCGACTCGCTCATTTGCATCGCGTTCTGGCTGACGTGACAGTGGGTGATGGCAATCGCCAGCGCATCGGCGGCGTCCGCCTGCGGATTAGCAGGCAGCTTCAGCAGCGTGCGCACCATATGCTGCACCTGGCTTTTTTCTGCGCTGCCGATGCCGACGACGGTTTGCTTAACCTGACGCGCCGCGTATTCGAATACCGGCAGATCCTGATTAACGGCGGCGACAATGGCGACACCACGCGCCTGCCCCAGCTTCAGCGCCGAGTCGGCATTTTTCGCCATAAACACCTGTTCGATGGCGAAAAAATCCGGCTGGAACTGGGTGATGATTTCCGATACGCCCGCATAAATCAGCTTTAACCGCGACGGTAAATCATCGACTTTAGTACGAATGCATCCACTGCCGAGATAGGTCAGTTGCCTGCCCACCTGACGGATCACACCGTAGCCGGTAATGCGCGAACCGGGGTCAATACCGAGAATAATTGACACGTTATGCCCCCTGCCCGCAGGCGTTTGACGACACCATTACAGAGTCGCCGCGACCTCGTCGGAGATCTCGCCGTTATGATAAACTTCCTGCACGTCGTCGCAGTCTTCCAGCAAGTCGATCAGGCGCAGCAGTTTCGGCGCAGTTTCGGCATCCATATCGGCTTTGGTGGACGGGATCATCGACACTTCGGCTTCATCGGCTTTCAGGCCAGCCGCTTCCAGCGCGTCACGCACGGCACCCATATCTTCCCAGGCGGTGTACACGTCAATTGCGCCATCGTCGTAGGTCACAACGTCTTCAGCACCGGCTTCCAGCGCCGCTTCCATAATTGCGTCTTCGTCGCCTTTCTCGAAGGAAATCACGCCTTTCTTGCTGAACAGGTAAGCTACGGAACCGTCGGTGCCGAGGTTGCCACCGGTTTTGCTGAAGGCGTGACGCACTTCGGCAACGGTACGGTTGCGGTTGTCAGACAGGCATTCCACCATCACCGCCGTGCCGCCAGGACCGTAACCTTCATAAATGATGGTTTCCATGTTCGCGCCTTCATCACCGCCCACGCCGCGTGCAATTGCGCGGTTGAGGGTGTCGCGAGTCATGTTGTTGGACAGGGCTTTATCTACCGCCGCACGCAGACGCGGGTTAGCACCGATATCACCGCCGCCCAGACGCGCTGCCGTGACCAGCTCGCGAATGATTTTAGTGAAGATTTTACCGCGCTTGGAATCCTGCGCAGCCTTGCGGTGTTTGGTGTTGGCCCATTTACTATGACCTGCCATAAAAATATCTCCGAATGGCTTTGCCTTCTCAGGCAGCGTTAATAACAAATTCTTCAATCGCCTGCCGGTTGCTCCAGGACTTGGTTAATCCGGCGGCATCCGCCGCATCAACCCAGCGGTAGGTCAGATGTTCAGTGAACACGATTTCCCGCTCAGACGGGAGCGCAAGACAGAACCAGGATTCCGTATTGCGCTCTATGCCCGGCGCATAGCGATGACGTAAATGCGAAAAAATTTCAAACTCCACCGTGCGCTGACAGTCGATTAGGGTCAGATGCTCAGACGCAACATCAATCGTGACCTCTTCATGTACTTCACGCACGGCGGCCTGCAACGCAGTTTCTCCTTCCTCCAGGCTGCCGGTAACCGACTGCCAGAACTCAGGATCGTCGCGTCGCTGTAACATCAGCACCCGTTTCGTATCCTGGGCATAAATCACCACCAGCACCGAGACGGGACGCTTATACGGCATGTTACTGATTCTCCGGCTTCTCTTTAGCGATAACCTGAATCCCCAGCTCGCCCAGCGAGGCCGGATTGGCGAAGCTCGGTGCTTCGGTCATCAGGCAGGCAGCGGCGGTGGTTTTCGGGAACGCGATAACGTCACGGATATTATCGGTGCCGGTCAGCAGCATGGTCAGACGATCCAGGCCAAACGCCAGGCCCGCGTGCGGCGGAGTACCGTATTTCAGCGCGTCCAGCAGGAAGCCGAATTTCTCGCGCTGCTCCTGCTCGTTAATGCCAAGAATGCCAAACACGGTTTGCTGCATTTCACCGCTGTGAATACGCACCGAACCGCCGCCCACTTCGTAGCCGTTGATCACCATATCGTAGGCGTTGGCAACCGCGTCTTCCGGCGCGGCTTTCAGTTCAGCGGCGGACATGTCTTTCGGCGAGGTGAACGGGTGGTGCATCGCGGTCAGGCCGCCTTCACCGTCGTCTTCAAACATCGGGAAGTCGATAACCCACAGCGGTGCCCATTTGGACTCATCCGTCAGATTCAGGTCTTTACCCAGCTTCAGACGCAGCGCGCCCAGCGCGTCAGCAACCACTTTCTTATGATCCGCGCCGAAGAAAATCATATCGCCATCCTGCGCACCGGTACGCTCAAGAATAGCGTCAACGATTTCCGCATTGAGGAATTTCGCGACCGGACTGTTAATGCCTTCCAGACCTTTCGCCCGCTCGGTGACTTTGATGTAAGCCAGCCCTTTCGCGCCGTAGATCTTAATGAAGTTACCGTAGTCGTCGATTTGCTTACGGCTTAAAGAGGCACCGCCCGGCACGCGCAGCGCGGCAACGCGGCCTTTCGGATCGTTAGCCGGACCAGCAAACACTGCGAACTCAACCGCTTTCAGCAGATCGGCAACGTCAACCAGCTCCATCGGGTTACGCAGATCCGGTTTATCTGAACCGTAACGGCGCTCAGCTTCAGCGAAGGTCATGATTGGGAAATCGCCCAGATCCACGCCCTTCACTTCCTGCCACAAATTGCGCACCAGCGCTTCCATCACTTCGCGCACCTGCGGTGCGGTCATGAAAGAGGTCTCTACGTCGATCTGGGTAAATTCCGGCTGGCGGTCAGCGCGTAAGTCTTCATCGCGGAAGCATTTAACGATCTGATAATAGCGGTCAAAACCGGACATCATCAGCAGCTGTTTGAACAACTGCGGGGACTGCGGCAGCGCGTAGAATTTGCCTTTATGAACGCGCGAAGGCACGAGGTAATCGCGCGCGCCTTCCGGCGTGGCTTTGGTCAGCATCGGGGTTTCGATGTCGAGGAAGCCGTGGTCGTCCATAAAGCGGCGCACCAGGCTTGTGATCTTCGCGCGGGTTTTCAGGCGCTGGGCCATTTCCGGGCGACGCAGATCCAGGTAGCGGTACTTCAGGCGCGCTTCTTCGGTGTTGACATGATTAGAGTCGAGCGGCAGTGATTCTGAACGGTTGATGATGGTCAGGTCAGTTGCGAAAACTTCAACTTCGCCGGTCGCCATCTCTTTGTTGGTGTTTTTTTCGTCACGCGCACGCACGGTGCCGGTGATTTTAATGCAGAACTCATTACGCAGTTCAGAGGCCAGCTTGAAGGCTTCGTCACGATCGGGATCGAAGAAGACCTGAACAATGCCTTCGCGGTCGCGCATATCGATAAAGATCAGGCTGCCTAGATCGCGACGACGGTTGACCCAACCACACAGAGTCACCTGCTGCCCCACGTGGGACAGTCGTAGCTGTCCGCAATATTCTGTACGCATGAGATATCCCTTAACTTAGCCGCAGGCGGATTGTCACCTGCCTTGCAGGCAATACTGTCGCAGCTTTAGCTGAATGTACAACTGGATGAAAAAAGGGGGCTATTATACTGGAATTTCTGCCCGGCGATAAGCCCGATAGACGCCGGAAGCCTGTTTGCTGGCCGGTTATTGCGTATTCTCACAAAAATTAACAAATTTTGTGACGCGGGCAGGGTATGGTTAGCGACTAACGTCATAAAAACGGGAATAAACATGCTGGAACTGAATGCGAAAAAAACGGCGCTGGTAGTCATCGACTTACAGGAAGGCATTCTGCCCTTTACTGGCGGGCCTCATGCGGCAAATGACGTGGTTGAGCGCGCCGCGCGTCTGGCGTCAAAGTGCCGTGAACGCGGCGCGCCGGTGATACTGGTACGCGTGGGCTGGACAGCGGATTTTGCCGAAGCGCTTAAGCAACCGGTCGACGCGCAGACTGGCGGCGGGCAGCTTCCTGAAAACTGGTGGCACTATCCGCAGGCGCTTGGTCATCAAAGCAGCGATATTAACGTCATCAAGCGGCAGTGGGGCGCGTTTTACGGCACCGATCTGGAGCTGCAACTGCGCCGTCGCGGAATTGAGACTATTATTCTTTGTGGGATCTCTACCAATATTGGCGTGGAATCCACGGCCCGTAACGCCTGGGAGCTGGGTTTTAACCTGGTAGTGGTGGAAGATGCCTGTAGCGCCGCGACTGCCGAACAGCATCAGGGCAGTATGACGCACATTTTCCCGCGCATTGGACGAGTGCGCCGCACAGAGGACGTTTTAAACGCATTATGATTTACATTGGTCTGCCGCAGTGGTCGCACCCTAAATGGGGACGACTGGGAATTACCAGCCTTGAAGATTACGCCCGCCATTTTAACTGCGTGGAGGGCAATACCACGCTCTACGCACTGCCGAAAGCGGAAATCGTCGAGCGCTGGCGCGAGCAGACCCATGACGCTTTTCGCTTCTGCTTTAAGTTTCCGGCGACCATTTCCCATCAGGCGGCGCTGCGCCATTGCGACGATCTGACGCAGGCGTTTTTTAGCCGTCTGTCACCGCTGGCGGATCGCATCGGCCAATACTGGCTTCAGCTTCCGGCCACGTTCGGTCCGCAGGATCTCCCTGCCCTGTGGCATTTTCTGGATACGTTGCCCGCGACGTTCACCTATGGGGTTGAAGTTCGTCATCCTGAATTTTTCGCCAAAGGTGATGCCGAACAGCAGCTCAACCGGGGTCTTCATCAGCGCAACGTCAATCGGGTGATCCTCGACAGCCGCCCGGTGCACAGCGCCCTGCCGCACAGTGAAGCGGTGATTAAAGCGCAAAGCATGAAGCCCAAAGTCCCGGTCCATGCGGTGATCACCGGCAATCAGCCGATGGTGCGGTTTATCGGCAGTGATGATATGGCGCAAAATCAGGCGCTGTTTGACGTGTGGCTGAAACTGCTGCCGCAGTGGGAACAGACCACCACGCCGTGGCTGTTTTTGCACACCCCGGATATTGCCCATGCGCCTGAACTGGTCGATACCCTCTGGCCTGCGCTGCGTGCGGCAATCCCCGCGCTGGGTGAGGCTCCTGATATTCCGCAACAATCTTCTCTTTTCTGATGACATTACCTGACATAGACTGTGCGCCATGCCAGCCTGAAAGGAAATGTGTATGGTAAGCGCGCTGTATGCCGTGCTGGGTGCATTGCTGCTCATCAAGTTCTCGTTTGATGTCGCCCGTCTGCGTATGCAATATCGCGTTTCTTATGGTGACGGCGGTTTTAGCGAGCTGCAAAGCGCTATCCGCATTCAAAGTAACGCTCTGGAATATATTCCCATCGCGCTGGTCTTACTGCTGTTTATGGAAATGAACGGCGCGGAAACCTGGATGGTCCACGTTTGCGGCCTGCTGCTGCTTGCCGGACGCCTGATGCATTATTACGGTCTGCACCAGCGGCTCGGTCGCTGGAAACGCTCCGGCCTGAGCGCCACCTGGTGTGCGCTGGTGCTGATGGTGCTGGCCAATATCTGGTATATGCCGTGGGAGTTGGTTTTCACCCTGCATTAGCGCACAATACGCCACTTTTTTTATTTTTAGGTTTTAACGTTATGTCTGACCGCGACACGCTTTTTTCTGCGCCTATCGCCAGCCTCGGTGACTGGACCTTTGATGAGCGGGTAGCCGAAGTCTTCCCGGATATGATCCAGCGCTCGGTACCCGGTTACTCCAATATTATCTCGATGATCGGTATGCTCGCCGAACGCTTCGTTCAGCCTGGAACCCAGGTGTACGATTTGGGCTGTTCGCTTGGTGCCGCCACGCTTTCCATCCGCCGCAATATCGCGCATCCAGGCTGCAAAATCATTGCTATTGATAACTCTCCGGCGATGATCGAACGCTGCCGCCGCCATCTTGATGCCTATAAAGCGCCGACGCCGGTTGAGGTCATTGAAGGTGACATTCGTAACGTCAAAATTGAAAACGCCTCCATGGTGGTGCTGAATTTTACCCTGCAATTTCTGGCTCCCCCGGAGCGTCAGGCATTGCTGGACAACATTTATCAGGGACTGAATCCCGGCGGCGCGCTGGTGCTATCGGAAAAATTCAGCTTTGAAGATGCCGACGTGGGCGAACTGCTGTTTAACATGCATCACGACTTCAAGCGTGCCAATGGTTACAGCGAACTGGAGATCAGCCAGAAGCGCAGCATGCTGGAAAACGTGATGCTGACCGACTCGGTAGAAACCCATAAAGCGCGCCTGCGCGCAGCCGGCTTCGATCACAGCGAACTGTGGTTCCAGTGCTTTAACTTCGGCTCGCTGGTCGCGCTGAAAGCAGGAGCGGCGGCATGATCGAGTTCGGCAATTTTTATCAGCAAATCGCTAAAGGCCCGCTGGCACACTGGCTGGAAACGCTGCCCGCGCAAATCGCCGCCTGGCAGCGTGAGTCGCAGCACGGCCTGTTTAAACAGTGGTCAAACGCGGTGGAATTTCTGCCGGAACTGAAGCCGTATCGTCTGGATTTACTGCACGGCGTCAGCGCTGAAAGCGAAATTCCGCTCAGTCCCGGTCATGTAACCCGAATTGACACCCTGCTGCGCAATCTGATGCCGTGGCGCAAGGGGCCGTTTTCCCTGTACGGCGTGGATATCGACACCGAATGGCGTTCCGACTGGAAATGGGATCGCGTGCTGCCGCACCTGTCCGATCTGAGCGGTCGCACCATCCTGGACGTCGGCTGCGGTAGCGGTTATCACCTGTGGCGGATGATTGGCGCGGGGGCGCAAATGGCGGTCGGCATCGATCCGACGCACCTGTTTTTATGCCAGTTTGAGGCGGTACGCAAGCTCATCGGCAATGACCAGCGCGCGCACCTGCTGCCGCTGGGCATTGAGCAGCTTCCGGCGCTGAAGGCATTCGATACCGTCTTTTCGATGGGCGTACTGTATCACCGTCGTTCGCCGCTGGAACATCTGTGGCAGCTAAAAGACCAACTGGTCAAAGACGGCGAACTGGTGCTTGAAACGCTGGTGGTTGAGGGCGATGAAAATACGGTGCTGGTGCCGGGCGACCGCTACGCCCAGATGCGCAACGTCTGGTTTATTCCCTCGGCGCTGGCGCTGAAAAACTGGCTGGAGAAATGCGGCTTTGTGGATGTTCGCATCGCCGATGTCAGCGTAACCACCACCGAGGAGCAGCGGCGCACCGACTGGATGATCACCGAATCGCTGGCGGAATTTCTCGATCCTGCTGACAGCAGCAAAACCGTTGAGGGCTATCCGGCTCCGCAGCGTGCGGTGCTGATCGCCCGCAAGCCCTGAGGATAAAAAAAGGCCCCTGTAAATGCAGGGGCCTGGTACAAGCAAGCATCATATGGGCGACATGATGCGCGGTAAAAATCGTTAATGCGACGAGCGGAAACGCGCGACGATCGCTTTCATTTCCACCACCGATGCCCCGTTAACCGCGTAACGAAGATATTCATCGGCATTCGGGTCCGTCGACATGGAGAGTCCTGGATTACGGTAGCGCATTGGGGAGGGAACCCACTGGCCTGCGGAGCTGTGGACCTCTTCCACCCCCGCGTTAAGGATCGTTTCGAGGTTGTCGGCGCGAACGCCAGCACCTGCCATAATGATTGGAACACGGGACCGGGCAATAAGTTCCGCAATTAATGAAACTCCTTTTACCGCACTGGGCTGCTGGCCCGAGGTCAGGATGCGAGCAACCCCAAGTTCTGCAAGGTTATCAAAGGCTTCGTGTGGATCCTGGCACATATCAAATGCACGATGAAAAGTGACAGCCAGATCGCCCGCCGCCGCCATTATCTGGCGCATTCTCGGCATATCAACCTGCCCGTCTTCACTGAGAATGCCGATCACCAGTCCCGGAAAACCCAGCTCGCGGACGGTGCGAACGTCTTCCAGCATGGCGCTGAACTCGCCGTCGCTGTAGCAAAAATCCCCGCCGCGTGGACGAATGATAGGGTGCACCGGCAGCGTGACCTGCTGGCGCACCGATTTCAGCACCCCGTATGAAGGCGTCAGTCCACCTTCCAGCGGCGCGGCGCAAAGCTCAATACGATCCGCACCGAAGCGTTGTGCGGCAAGCGCACACTCCAGGCTGTAACAACAAATTTCCAGTAGCGCCATACGTCCTCTCCTTTATCCCTGTACGATAAGCCGATGCCGCAGAAGCTGGCGGCTGTGCCAACCACCGATCGCCACGACCGTCGTTATTGCGCCCAGCAGCGCACAAAACATGTCCGACTGGGTGTCCCAGGGGTCGCCCTGGGTGCCGAGAAAATCATCCGCGCCCTGCCCCATCGCCAGCGCGGCCCACCATTCAATCAGTTCGTAAGTGGCGCTTATCGCCAGCGCAATGCAGCAAACGATAAACGCCAGCATTTTATGGCCGCGCACAATGCGCCCGCGCAGCAAAATTTCCCGCGCCGCCAGCGCTGGCACCAGCCCCTGGAAAAAGTGCCCCAGTTTGTCGTAAGGATTACGGCTGAGATCAAGCCAGTTCTGCACGTCAAAGCCAACAGGCACTTTGGCATAGGTATACATGCCCCCGACGATCAAAATAATGGCGTGGAAAAAAATCAGGGTATACAGCAGCGGCGTTAGCGGATAGCGGCGCCGGGTCAGCAGGAGCAGCGGAATGATGATTAGCACTGGCGTCACTTCCATCAGCCACGTTGCCCGGTCCTGCGTCGCCACACCGGTATAAATAATGAGTAATAACAGAAATAGCGCGCCGGACCTCAGCCACAAAGTTTTTACGGTCATAGGATTTCCATTTGCATAAAAAAGTTAAACCGCCCCGCCAGTTACGCGCCAGACGACATTTCGCTGGCAACGATGTCTTCAATCGACCACGGATGAAATTTAATCGTCACGCTGCCGTCGCTCACCGCCAGCGTCGGATTCGGCAGGCGCTCGTGTTCACCTTTCGGCGAACTGGTTTTAACGACGATCCCCGGCTGGCTAAGGCCGTCATCGGAAAGCAGCGCCAGCGCCCGCGCGTTCAGCGTTTGCGGATCGCCGGGCAGGACAATTTCAATATGCTCCCAGCCCTCATGCGGATAACGCTTTTCGCCGGGCCACGGCAGTTCCACCACTGAGAAATGCCAGTGCCCGACCACCAGCGGCGTATTCAGTTTGTAGAGGCAAATGGGCCTGCCGTTGATCTGATTTTCTGACAGCAGTTGCGCGCACTGTTCAAATCCACGCCGCCAGCGTTCTGCCGTCGTGTTTTGATGGCAGCGCAGCGAAATGTGATCGGCCTCCAGCGGCGCGACATCCAGCCCCAGCCGCGCGCTGAGTGCAGCCAGCGCTCCGGCAAAACGCGGTAAATCTGCCGTAATATCCTGTAATTCTTCGATTGTCTGCCAGTGGGTCATGCTCAGTGCCTGAAGTAAAATGCAAAGCGTTAATTTACCCTGACCGCGCCTGCTAACCAAATGTTGATTACCTCAGCGTGGCACAATGCTGACGCTCAGAAGCAAATGCAGTATAATGGCGAGCTCATTTTTATCATGTCGGCGCTGCACGGTTTACAACTTCACGCATCGCCACCAACGAAAGGTATTCCGGTGAATATTCAGGCTCTTCTCTCAGAAAAAGTCAGTCAGGCTTTAATCGCGGCAGGCGCACCCGCAGATTGCGAACCGCAGGTTCGTCAGTCGGCAAAAGTGCAGTTCGGCGATTATCAGGCCAACGGTGTCATGGCGGTCGCTAAAAAACTGGGCATGGCACCGCGACAACTGGCAGAGCAGGTACTGACTCATCTGGATCTTAACGGTATCGCCAGCAAGACGGAAATCGCCGGGCCGGGCTTTATCAATATCTTTCTCGACCCCACTTTCCTTGCAGTCCTGGTGGACGACGCGCTGAACTCTGACCGTCTTGGCGTGGCAACGCCAGAAAAGCAGACCATCGTTATCGACTATTCTGCGCCTAACGTAGCGAAAGAGATGCACGTGGGGCACTTACGCTCCACCATCATCGGCGATGCAGCGGTACGCACCCAGGAATTCCTCGGCCATAACGTGATCCGCGCCAACCATGTCGGCGACTGGGGTACGCAGTTCGGTATGTTAATCGCCTATCTGGAAAAACAGCAGCAGGAAAACGCGGGCGAAATGGCGCTGGCCGATCTCGAAGCCTTTTATCGCGATGCCAAAAAACATTACGACGAAGACGAGGAATTTGCGGCGCGCGCGCGCGGCTACGTCGTGAAATTGCAGGGCGGCGACGAATACTGCCGTGAGATGTGGCGCAAGCTGGTTGACATCACCATGTCGCAGAACCAGATCGCCTATCAGCGTCTGAACGTCACGTTAACCCGTGATGACGTCATGGGTGAAAGCCTGTACAACCCTATGCTGCCGGGCATCGTCGCCGATCTGAAAGCCAAAGGGCTGGCGGTTGAGAGCGAAGGCGCGACCGTCGTTTTCCTCGACGAGTACAAAAACAAAGAAGGTGAACCGATGGGCGTCATCATCCAGAAAAAGGATGGCGGCTATCTGTACACTACCACTGACATCGCCTGTGCCAAATACCGTTATGAAACGCTGAAGGCCGATCGCGTGCTGTACTATATCGATTCCCGTCAGCACCAGCACCTGATGCAGGCGTGGACCATCGTGCGTAAAGCCGGTTACGTCCCGGAATCTGTGCCGCTGGAACACCATATGTTCGGCATGATGCTCGGCAAAGACGGTAAACCGTTCAAAACCCGTGCCGGTGGCACGGTAAAACTGTCCGACCTGCTGGATGAAGCGCTGGAACGCGCCCGTCGCCTGGTGGCCGAAAAGAACCCGGATATGCCTGCTGACGAGCTGGAAAAGCTGGCGAATGCAGTGGGGATCGGCGCGGTTAAATACGCCGACCTGTCCAAAAACCGCACCACTGACTACATCTTCGACTGGGACAACATGCTGGCCTTCGAAGGCAACACCGCGCCGTACATGCAGTATGCCTACACCCGCGTGCTCTCCGTGTTCCGTAAAGCCGAAATCGACGAGCAGGCGCTGCTGAATACGCAGGTGAAAATCAGCGAAGATCGCGAAGCCCAGCTCGCCGCCCGCCTGCTGCAATTTGAAGAAACGGTGACCGTGGTGGCTCGCGAAGGCACGCCACACGTAATGTGCGCCTACCTGTACGACCTGGCCGGTCTGTTCTCCGGTTTCTACGAGCACTGCCCGATCCTCACCGCCGAAAGCGAAGACGTGCGTAACAGCCGCCTTAAACTGGCGCTGCTGACGGCGAAAACCCTGAAGCTGGGGCTGGAGATGCTGGGGATTGAGACGGTAGAACGGATGTAATACCGCGCTTTCACTAAATCAAATACGGTGCCCGAGGGCACCGTTTTTTATGCTTCGCGTAACAGTACAAACTGACATGAAGATATTGGTTAAAATAATCGCTCGCAGGAATTTTTCAACCGCATAACATTTTCGCCATTCTCCACCAAAATATAATCCTGGTTAACCTCTGTTATTTTCCAGTCAAACGCATCAGCAGCATAACTTGCGACTTTAGTTTTTATTTTCACTTTATCGCAAGGCATCTGAAAAAATGTCTGCCAGCGTTAATACTTTATCCCTGACGCCCATACCTAAACCACAACACAATGGCCCTTCGCCAAACCAAATTCCACCACCTTCAAAATAATTAAGATTAAAGCGAAAAATAGAACACTCCACAGTCAAAATATAAACATATATAACATTGGCAGTGATTGTTTTTCACATAACCAGGCACGCCACATCACATAAATTTATTAATCAAGAATGATTTATATTCCTGCTTGCACAGGATCAACAGGACGGTACGGCAGGCGGAAAATAAAATAGCGCTGCGCCTGCACGGACGGAAGGTGTTCCCCTCCATGACCGGCAAGCACAGCGCCATCAGGTATAGCGAGCCAGATTAAAAATACTTCCGCAAATACTCTGTCAGGCACAAGTTTGCCATTGCCTGACCGTAGGGCATTGAGGTCAGCGGGATCTGCCGATAGAACTCAAGGTCTGAACCCATTCCGGTGCCGAAGGAAGTTTGCAGCAGTTCTCCTTCCGCTGAAATATGCGCCACAATCCCTTTAATCGCTTTTTCGGCGATTTCCGCATAGTCAGGGCCGACGTAGCGTTTGCGCACCGCTTTCAGAATGCCGTAGGCAAAACCTGCGGTTGCCGAGGCTTCCAGATAGGAATGCGGATCGTCAAGCAGGGTATGCCACAGGCCGCTGTCATCCTGACATTTCGCCAGTGCGGCGATTTGCGCATTCAGCACCTGCACCAGATAACGGCGCACCGCGCTTTGCTCCGGCAGGTTAAGCAGTTCGAGGAAGTCGGGGATGACGATGGTCAGCCAGCTATTACCGCGCGCCCAGCGGGCACTGGCAAAGTTATGGTGCCCCTCATAGCTCCAGCCGTGGAACCACAGGCCGGTTTGCCGATCCAGCAGATTTTGCACGTGCAGCAGGAACTGATAGGTCGCCTCTTCAACATAATCCGGGCGATCCAGCAGTTTGCCGATTTTTGCCAGCGGCAACACGGTCATCATCAGCGTGTCGTCCCACATCTGCTGATGATTCTCTTCGGCCAGCGTAATGTGCTGCATACCGCCATGATCGGTGCGCGGCATTTCGTTCATCGCCCACTCAGCCCAGCTTTCCAGCCACGGCAGGTACGCCGGATTGCGACTCTCTTCATACCGATAAGCCAGCGTCAGAAAGGGAGCCATCGTATTGACGTTTTTGGTGGTCGCGCCTTCCGCAAAGCGGTCGGCAAACCAGCTGTCTATGATGTCGCGCATCTGCACATCGCCGGTCTGTTGATAATACTGCCAGATGCCGTACAGACCGATGCCGTGCGTCCATTCCCACCCGGCCCAGCCTTTGGTATCGATTACCCGCCCGTCGTCAAGCCGCAGCAGAAACTCGCCGCTGTCATCGTGAATATTGACCAGATTATGCGTCACTTTCTTAATCAGCGTCTGAAGCGCTTCTTTGCTGATAAAACGCTCCGGCTGACGTAGCAATGCGCTGTGTTTGACAGGCCAAACCTTCATATCCTTAACCTCTGTTATATGTCGAATTCAATGGAGCACCCTGACTGAGCGGCCGCGCAGCGGGTTTATTACGATTGAGATAACCAATATTGTTATTTCCCCACAGCGACTCGTAAGGCATACCCGCCAGCATCTCAACCGTGGCACGGGCTGCCGGAGTCACGCTTTCCGGGATCGCATGTCCGGCCTCGCGCATCTTCGCCGTCTCCTCACGCAGCACGCTGTGCGTATGGAGATTCAGTTTAAAGCGCAGTGACACCAGGAAGCCGCAGGCCAGTACCGCAATGGTGCCGAAGCTTAAAATCATCAGAATGGTGTGGCTGACTTCAGGCGGCTGCGTTTTTTGCCCGGAGACAAAACCGGACATCTGCATGATGATGCCCACCAGCATGACCGCCCCGGCCTGCGACGCCTTACGCGTCAGCGTCATGATCCCGGCGAAAATGCCTTCGCGGCGCTGGCCGGTGATCACTTCATCGACGTCAGCGATGTATGTATAGGTATTCCACGGTACATAGTTGATGCCACCGCGTCCCAGCCCGGCGATAGCGGAAATCAACAGCAGCAGCGCGTAGACGTCGCTTAAGCCCGCGTAATACAGCACCGCATAGGAAACAGACGCCAGACCAAACAGCACCACCACCATCCGGTAGGAGGGAGCCGGTCCAAAACGGATGCACAGCGGGATCATCGCAATCACCGCAAGGAACTGGCAGATCGCCATCGTGCCCAGCAGGTTGGAAGCCAGCGAGGCTTCCTGCATCAGCACAAACACCACGTAGTAGGTAAATACCGCGTTGAAAACATCCTGGGCAATATAACCGCCGAGATACATCCCCAGATGCTGACGGAAGATTTTGATTCGCAGGGTGGAGGAAAGCTCTGTCACCAGACGGCGCAGGCTTTGACCCAGGGTGAGATGACGTTTTTCTTCTTCTGCCCGCAGCGCCGCTTCGGTCCACTCTTCGCGCGGACGCTCCCAGGTATAGCACCACACCAGGGTGAGCATAATGGCGCACAGCACCGAGAAAACCAGGCTGGCGTAGAAGAATGACACCGGGTTATCTTTGCCGAAAATCGCCAGCAGCACGCCCGGCAGGAAGGAGGCGAGGATCGCTGACATCTGCGCCATGGAAATGCGCGCGCCGGAAAATTTGGTTTTCTGTTTGAAATCGTCGGTCATCTCCGGCACCAGCGTTTCATACGGCACGAGGATCATGGTGTACACCACGTCAAACACCAGATAGGTCAGCAGGTAGTACCAGAAGCTCATCTCCCCGACCCACATCAGCGAATAGCTGAAGACACAGGGAATGCCGAGCAGAATGAAAAATTTACGGCGGCCAAAGCGCTTGCCGAGCCAGGTAGAGCCGAAGTTATCGGTCAAAAAGCCCATCAGCGGGCTGACCACCGCATCAAGTACCCTTGCGGTGGCAAAAATAAACGTGGCTTCAATCGGCGATAAGCCGCAGAAGGTGGTGTAAAAATACAGTAGCCATGCGGCGGTGAGCGCGGTCGTCCCTGCGCCGAGGAAATCGCCCGATCCATAGGCCAGATAGTTTGCGAGTCCTGGTTTACGTGTTTTCATTGCCGTACCCTGTTTTTATTTTGGGATACCCCCGGCAATTTGGCTTCGCCAAAGGGAGTTATTACACGGCTACAGTAAGAGTATGCAGAAAGAGATTCCTTTCCGTTTTTGCCATGCCCGTCCCTCAGATGGCAAAATTGCAAAGAGTCGCGCTACGAACCTCACTGATTTATAAAACAGCGTTTCTCTTGTATCAAAAGGAGGGGTCAAAAATGCGAGCCAGCCATCAGTTTTTCCTGACAGCCGGTGAAAAAGAGAGCGATTAGCGGTAGTTGACGATCACCTGATTACGACGAACATTCAGCGCCGGAAGCAGACGTCCACCGCCGGGCACATCCCAGACAAAACGCAGCGGTTCCACCGCCGGTACGCCCTGTAAACCCCAGGTCGTACCGCTTTGCCCATCCAGCGGCACGCAGCGGGTTTGTGAACACAGGCGCACGTTAAGCCCGGCAGGCGTCGGGCCGTTCAGTTCATAACGCCAGGCGACGAGGGTGATCAGGCCGCTCACCGCCTGCGACGAGGCCAGCGGTGCAGACGAAGCGGCAACGCCCCGGTGATTCAGCGTCACGCCGCGTCCGCTGGCCTGCCACGCCCCCTCGCCCGCCGCCATCGCACCGAATGGCAGCAGCATCAGCCACAGTAGCGCGCGCATTATTTGCCTCCGATCGTGGCGGTCATGCGGATGTTACGGTTATCCGACAGTTCCATATTCGACAGCACAATCAGCTGCGGCAGGCTGCGGCGCAGGAAGCGCGACAGCAACGGACGCAGCGCGTGATTCACCAGCAGCACCGGCGGCGCGCCCAGCATTTCCTGACGCGCCAGCGCTTCCTGAGTCTGCGCCAGCAGGCGGTCTGCCAGTCCCGGCTCCAGCCCGCCGCCGCCCTGCAACGCCTGCAACAGCAGACGCTCCAGCGGCGTGTCAAGGCCAATCACCTGAACTTCACCGCTGCCGGGGAACCATTGCTGGGTGATCGCCCGACCCAGCGCCACGCGTACCACCGCCGTCAGCTCATGCGGATCGTTCTGAACCGGCGCGTGCTCCGCCAGCGTCTCCAGAATGGTGCGCATATCGCGGATCGGCACTTTTTCTTCGAGCAGATTTTGCAGCACTTTATGCAGGGTGGTCAGCGTCACCACGCCCGGCACCAGGTCTTCCGTCAGCTTCGGCATTTCCTGGGTCACGCGCTCCAGCAGTTGCTGCGCTTCCTGACGCCCGAACAGCTCGGCGGCAAACTGGCTAATCAGATGATTAAGATGTGTCGCCACCACGGTACTGGCCTCAACGACGGTGAATCCCTGGATCTGCGCCTGCTCTTTCAACGCGCTCTCAATCCAGATGGCCGCCAGGCCGAAAGCCGGATCGACGGTCTGCTCACCCGGCAGCGTACCGGCTGCGGTGCCGGGGTTAATCGCCAGCCAGCGCCCCGGATAAGCTTCGCCGCTGCCAATTTCGACGCCCTTCATCAAAATGCGATAGCGTGCCGGGGAGAGATCCATATTGTCGCGGATATGCACCACCGGCGGGAGAAAGCCAAGATCCTGGGCGATTTTTTTGCGGATGCTGCGAATGCGCCCCAGCAGTTCGCCATCCTGCTGGAAATCCACCATCGGGATCAGCCGGTAGCCGACTTCCATTCCCAGCGTATCTTCAAGCTGGACATCGCTCCACGTGGCTTCTGCGGCCTGGGTGTTTTCCGGCATTCTGACCGGTTGCGGCTCGGCGACGACGTTTGTCTCGCGACCCCGGCTCCACCAGGCCAGCCCCAGTAAAGCCGCCGTAAACAGCAGGAATACAAAGTTCGGCATTCCCGGCACCAGCCCCAGTAACCCCAGCACGCCTGCGCTAAGCAGCATCACGCGCGGGTTATTGAAAAGCTGCGTCACCATCTGTTCGCCGACGTCCTGCTCGGTGCTGACGCGGGTAACGATAACCCCCGCCGCCGTGGAGATCACCAGCGCCGGGATTTGCGCGACCAGACCGTCACCGATGGTCAGCAGGGTGTAGGATTCCGCCGCTTTTGCCATCGGCAAGCCGTGCTGGAGAACGCCGACCAGTAGTCCGCCAATGACGTTAATCACCATGATCAGGATGCCCGCGACCGCATCGCCGCGCACGAACTTACTTGCCCCGTCCATTGAGCCGTAGAAGTCCGCTTCCTGAGTGACTTCTGAGCGGCGCTTTTTCGCCTCATCTTCGCCAATAAGTCCGGCGTTGAGGTCGGCGTCAATCGCCATCTGCTTGCCCGGCATCCCGTCCAGCACAAAGCGCGCGCCCACTTCGGCGATACGCCCCGCGCCCTTGGTGATAACCATAAAGTTGATGATCACCAGGATGATAAACACCACGATACCGATGGCAAAATTACCGCCGACGAGAAAATGGCCGAAGGCTTCAACCACTTTACCCGCCGCCGCCGCGCCGGTATGCCCGTCCATCAGAATAATACGCGTAGAGGCCACGTTCAGCGCGAGGCGCAGCAGGGTGGTAAACAGCAGAATGGTCGGGAAGGCGGCAAATTCCAGCGTGCGCTGGGTAAACATCGCCACCAGCAGCACCATAATCGACAGCGCAATGTTAAAGGTAAACAGCATATCGAGGACGAAGGCCGGAAGCGGCAGCACCATCATCGACAGGATCAGTAAAATCAGCACCGGTCCGGCCAGCACCTGCCATTGGGTGGATTTCAGGTTGTTGGGCAGACGTAACATTGCTACCAGGTTAGCCATCAGTGTCCTTCTCATTCATAAAATCCAGCGCCTCAGGCACCGGAAGATTTTCAGGTTTTTGCGGGCGCTGCCCACCCGCCAGCCGCCAGCGTTTAAGCTGCCAGACCCACGCCAGCACTTCCGCCACCGCCGCATAAAGCTGACCGGGGATCTGCTGACCAATTTCTGCGTGCCGGTACAGCGCACGCGCCAGCGGCGGAGCCTCCAGTACCGGAACGCGATGTTCGGCGGCGATTTCGCGGATGCGCAGCGCCACCAGTCCCGCGCCCTTGGCCACCACTTTCGGTGCGCTCATCTTCTTTTCGTCATACTGCAACGCCACGGAATAATGCGTCGGGTTGGTGACGATGACATCGGCCTTTGGCACATCCGCCATCATCCGTCGCCGGGCGGCAGCACGCTGCATCTGGCGAATGCGTCCCTTGACGTGCGGGTCGCCCTCGCTTTGCTTAAACTCATCGCGGATATCCTGCCGCGACATGCGCAGTTTTTTGACGTGACTGTAGATTTGCCAGAAGACGTCAAAGCCCACCATCGGGATCACGCCCAGCGCCACCAGCAGCGTACACAGACCGACCAGATTGAGCGCGTTGCCCATCGCCGTCAGCGGCGACTGGCTGATCAGATGCATCATATCCGGCCAGTGCGACCAGAGATAAAAACCGGTCACGCTGCCGACCAGTACCGATTTCAGCAGCGCCTTAACCAGTTCCGCCACCGACTGTGCGGAAAACATTTTTTTGATGCCGGGCAGCGGATTGAGTTTGTCGAATTTGAACGCCAGCGATTTGCCGCTGAACACCAGCCCGCCGAGCATCACCGGTGCCACCAGCGCGACCAGCACTACGCCGACAATCAGCGGCAGAAGCCCAAGCATAGCCTCGCGGATCAGGCGAATAATCTGCCCAAGGATCAGGTTGGGATCGTTAATGATGCTGTGATCGAAGCGCAGCCCGGACGACAGCAGGCTCGCCAGCTTGCGTGCCAGCGACTCGCCGCCCATCCAGATGACGCACACGCCGACCAGTAAAATCAGCAGCGAGGTTAGCTCACGGGATCGGGGGATCTGCCCTTCTTCTCGCGCTTTTTCAAGTCGGTGGGGTGTGGGGGCTTCTGTTTTGTCGTCGCTATCTTCTGCCACGCAATACTCTCATTACAGTTCCGTCGGGAGCATGATGCCAAAAGTAAGCCGCTGTCATGGGCGGATTAACGCCTAAAAATGGTCGGATTTATCGCGTTCGATGGGGGTTGGATGTAACGGTTGGTGTGTATTCTGCGAAAAACTGACACCGGACATCACCACGAACTCGGTCTGTTCCCTCTCCCGGGGGAGAGGGTCAGGGTGAGGGCGTTTACGTGAGACAAGGAGGACAGACGCTCCCCCTCTCCCCGCCCTCTCCCTCAGGGAGAGGGAGAAAACAGGTGCCGGGCTTAACTCTGTACCACTCTGTACCCTGGCAAAAAGCCGACACCCGGCATCACCACGAACGCGGGCGGTTCCCTCTCCCCGGGGGAGAGGGTCAGGGTGAGGGCGTTCACGTGAGGCAAGGAGGCCAGACGCTCCCCCTCTCCCCGCCCTCTCCCTCGAGGGAGAGGGAGAAAACAGGTGCCGGACGCAACCACGAACCCGGTCCTGGTGGAGACGAAGAAAACCGGGCGTTACCACGAACTC
>NZ_DAMAPU010000001.1:0-257815 GCF_032071645.1 Superficieibacter sp. | reverse complement strand
GGGAGAGGGTCAGGGTGAGGGCGTTCACGTGAGGCAAGGAGGCCAGACGCTCCCCTACTCTGCCAGTCGGCAGCGGTACTCAAAGTGATACCTCCCCGACCCGACTTCGGCGCACATTGCGCCGTCCATCGCCCGGAACGTAGCGCCGTCAGCGGCGAGGAGTTCGCTGGCGTGAAGCAGCGTCACGGTAGCCCGCGCATTGTGCGGCACAGTGACCTCCATCTGAATGCGGCTGTCCCCCGCCTCTGCCGGAATCGCTTTCCAGTTCACCTGCACATCGCCGTACAGCGAGTGATAGCGGGCGTTGAGCCACGTCAGGCCGCCTCCGATTTCCGGTTTGATCTGAATGCGCTTAAAGCCCGGTCCGCTTTCGTCAGTATCAATCCCCGCCGCCGCGCGCCACAGCCATTCGCCGATAGCACCGTAAGCATAGTGATTGAAGGAGTTCATATCCGGGCTCCACATGGTGCCATCCGGCTTAATGCCGTCCCAGTGTTCCCAGATGGTGGTGGCCCCGGCCTTCACCTGATACAGCCAGGAGGGGAAATCGTCTTTGAGCAACAGCTCCCACGCCTCTTTCGCATGTCCGTTCTGGCTGAGCGCGTGACAAAAATAAGGCGTGCCGACAAAACCGGTCACCAGATGCCCGTCATGCTCGGCCAGCAGTTTGAGCAATGCCTGCACCGTGCGCTCGCGGAAAGCGTCGGGGACGAGGTTAAAGTACAGCGCCAGAATATGCGCGGTCTGGGTTCTGACCGCCAGCCGTCCGCCGGGCGTAAAAAACTCCTGCTGGAAGCTGTGAACAATGCGCTGATACAGATCTGTGTATTCCTGATAGTCCGCCTCTTCCCCCAGCACCTGCGCCGTTTTCGCCAGCAGCAGCGTGGACCAGGCCTAGTAGGCCATACACACGAATTCGTCCGGCGTTGCGCCGAAATAGCTCCCCTCTCTGGCATCCAGCGCCACCCAGTCGCCGAACTGAAGCTTATAGCGCCACTGGTTATCCACCGCGTGGGAGCGCATAAATCCGACCCAGCCTTTCATGCTGGCATACTGATTACGCAGGGTTTGCGTATCGCCGTACATCAGATACATCGTCCACGGGTTGATCACCGCTGCATCGGCCCACGCGGCGGCGGCATACGTCCCGCCTTTCGCCAGATTGATGTCGTTTTCGCATTTGCCGGTGAGGATATCCGGGATCACATGCGGCACCGCGCCGTCCGGGGTCTGATCGTATTGCAGATCGGTCAGCCATTTGGCGAAGAAGTTACGGGTCTGCATCAGATAGCTGGCAGTGCGGCAGAAGATCTGCGCGTCTCCCGTCCAGCCAAGCCGCTCATCGCGTTGCGGGCAGTCGGTAGGAACGTCAACGAAATTGCCCTTCAGCCCCCACAAAATATTGTGATGCAGCTGGTTCAAATCCGGGTTGGAGCAGGAAAAATCTGCCGTTTGCTGCATCGCAGAATGGACCACCACGGCGTGAATGCAGCTAAGATCGACCTCCCCCGGCCAGGCTTCGATCCTGACGTAGCGGAACCCCTGGAAGGTGAAATGCGGGTGATACGTCTCGGCCTCGCCTCCCTTCAGCACGTATTCCGTGCGCTGTTTGGCGGTGCGCAGATTGGTCAGGTAGACGTTGCCCTGCGCATCCAGCACTTCAAAATGGCGCAGCACGACGTTTTCGCCCGCCTGCCCGCGAACGGTAAACGCCACCCAGCCGGTGAGATTTTGCCCGAAATCAATCACCCGCTCGCCCTTCGGCGTAGTGAACAGCGAGACCGGCGCGATCGTCTCAATCTGGCGGACGGTAGCGTTGCCCTGTGCGCGTAGCACGGTTTTGTTGAAATCAATAAGGGACACCGGTTGCCAGTGCGCCGCGTCGAAACCGACGGTATCCCAGCCGGGCTGTTCAAAGCGGGCATCGTAAATTTCACCGTCGTAGATTTCCGAGAATAATACCGGCGACCAACTGGCCTGCCAGTTTTCATCGGTCACCACCGTCTGCTGGCTGCCGTCTTTATAGTTGACCACCAGTTGGCAAATAAACGCCGTGCGCTCGCCGTAATAATTGCGATAGCGGTTAAAGCTCATATCGCCCTTAAACCAGCCCGCGCCAACGCTCGCCCCGATGACGTTCTCCTCCCCACTAATCAACGGCGTCAGGTCGTAAGTCTGGTACAGCAGATGATTTTCATAGCTGGTCCAGCCGGGCGTCAGTTCATCGTCGCCAACTTTCTGCCCGTTACAGTAAAGTTTGTAGATCCCCAGTGCGCTGGCGTGGACAAATACCGAGGCGACATCCTGCGGACGGGCAATGTGAAAACCATTACGCAGCAGCGTGCCTTTTGAAACGGTCTTTTCTGCCAGCGCTTCGCCCGAAATAAACTGCCCCTGCCATTCGGCGGCGGGCAGGCCGGTGATAAATGCGGCGGCTTCGCTCCATTCGCTGACGTCACCGTGATTATCGCTGATCCTCACCCGCACAAAATAACGGCGCGAGGAGCACAGGGCGATGTCAGGTAAGCGAATATGCTGCGACTCGCCGCTGTCGACCCGCCCGCTGTCATGAATAAGGTGCGTGAAGGTATTTTCTTCACTGACCTGAAGCTGCCAGCTTTGCTGGAGCACATCCTGGTGGTCGCTGCCGATAAGCCAGCCCACAATCGGGAATTGCTCGGTCCCCTCCAGCCGCGGGTCATAATTGAGCAGGATTTTTTCAACGGTTAGCATAGTTTTGCTCCTGATTCATTGTTAGCGAGGCAGAGCTGACCACTTCAGACTCCGCGTTAAATTCGTTGCGCTGTTTGCCGCGAAAGCAGATCCAGCCGGTGATCAGGCCGATGCTGACGATGGTCACCAGCAGCAGGTAGAACGCTACCGGCCCGGCATCCAGCAGCACCGGGGTGACGAAGGCCAGCAGGCCGCAGGTCAGGCGGGCAATGGCGACGATCAGCCCTTGGGCGGTGGAGCGCAGCATGGTCGGGAAGGATTCCTGCGACCACACTTTCATGATCCCTTCAAACGCCAGCCCGTTACCGACACCCAGCAGGAACATGCTGCACAGCAGCGCGGAGGGGGTGAATCCCAGCGCGGGGAGGATCAGATAGCCGCCCACCATCATGAATGCGCCGATGAGGTAGAAAGGCATCCGTTTCGGGGTATCGACAATGCGCATAAAAAACAGATTCGACAGCAGCCCTACCGGCAGCATGCACAGTCCCCATAGCGAGCTGGTGCTGATGGAAATCCCGACCACGTTCACCGCGATGTAAGCGCCAAACTGCCCGCCGGTATTCGCCGCGAGATTGGTGAAAGTGTAAAAAATACTGAGCGCAATAAAGGGCCACAGATATTTGCCGCGCAGCAGATCTTTATAAGAGGATTTTTGCGCCCGCACGGTGGCGACGCCGCGCTTCAGTTCATCCCGCGCCACCAGCCACAGCGGGGATTCGGGGATCGACAGACGCAGCACCAGCACCACGGCGGCAACAATACAGACGTGGAGGAACATGATCTGCGCGCCGATTTTTCCCCAGTCGCCCACCACAGAAGAAATCGCGACGGTCACGCCAATACCCACCGTCCAGAGCATATTCGACAGGCCGATGATTTTTCCCCGGTTCTGGTCGGTCGCCGCCTCGGAGATGGTCGCCAGGGAAACCGGCAGATCCGCCCCGGTCGCCAGTCCCACCAGCGCGGTGCCCAGCAGCAGCATCGGGAAATTCAGGCCAAACGCCAGCAGCAGCGTGCCGACGACAATCATCGCCATTGTCAGAATAAAAACCTTTCGCCGCCCCATCCGGTCGCCTAACCGCCCGCCGCTGAATGCGCCCAGCGCAATACCCAGCGTCAACAATCCTGATAAAACGCCTATTTCCACGGCGCTAATGCCAATGGTTTTTTGATAAATCACCAGCGCCGTACCGCTTGAAATAATGGCCGCAGAATCAATATACGAAGCCATGCCAGACACGACGCCCACATACCAGGGATTAGGTACTTTAGTAACAGACATACACGTTATCCTTTATCATTGTCCTTCATTGCATGATGACAATTTCATGCAGGCGGCTCCTTTATGCTGTTGCCACCCCTATTCTTCTGATGACCAACCGGGACAATTGCTATAGAGGTTATTCACAGAACCGGGCATTTATGCCGACGGCGATAGCAGGCAGGGAAATAAATTTTCCCGCTCCTGCGACGGGGTAATGGAAAACGCTTTGCGGTAGGCGCTGGATAACTGCGAGGGCGTGCTAAAACCGCAGCGGATGGCAATATCGCCAATCGCCTCATCGGAGGTACGCAACCATTCCTGCGCTTTAATCAGCTTAAAAATGATGTGAATTTTTTCCGGCGTCATGGCCAGATGGCG
Organism: Superficieibacter sp.; assembly: GCF_032071645.1. NCBI lineage: Bacteria > Pseudomonadati > Pseudomonadota > Gammaproteobacteria > Enterobacterales > Enterobacteriaceae > Superficieibacter > Superficieibacter sp. The sequence goes on along the minus strand of NZ_DAMAPU010000001.1, from coordinate 253,437 downwards.
GTCGGTATAGCGGCAAAAGGTGCGGCGGGATAAATTAACGGAAGCGCAGAGGACATCCCAGTTTAATTTCTCTGTACAGTGCTGAAAGATAAAATCCAGCAGCCGATGCTCGCGACAATATTGCGGCTGCACGCTGGCTTGCTGAATGAAGATAATTAATTTTAGCAGCGCAATTTCCTGCTGCGCCTGGCGGGCTATCCCGGCGATTTCATTGTCCGCCTGAAGGAATTCCTCTATCAAAAGCTGCGCCGTCTGAATATTGCTGCCAGGCGCCAGCCCGGGAATAATCGTATTGCCAATGGTCTGATGCAGCCTTTCCAGCAGCGAGGCTATATCGCGAATAAATAAAAACCGCCCGTCGCGTGCAATTTGCACCCGGCTTAATGACAGGTTTTTAAACGCCACCAGCCGGTAGCGCTGGCCGGGCCTTTTTAACCACACATCGCCGGGCTGTAAAAAAAGCGCCTGTTCCGCGCCATAAAGAAAACCAAAGCCGCTGGCGACGGTGACAATTTCATCCGCGCCGTGTGACTGGCACCAGGCCTCTGCCACCTGAACATTGTGCCCTACGGCCACCGCCGCGCCTGCCGGGGGGCCGATCTCTTCGTCCTGAATGTGCAACATGACGTCCTCATATGTTGTCTAGCGCTGAATATGACGCTCCTGCGAAGGCGGGTAGAAAAATTGCCGTTTATAGGATTCAGCTAATCTGGCAGCATTGGCAAAGCCGCAGCCGGTCGCCACTTCGCCAATCGTTTTATCCGTGGTGCGTAATAACTCCTGCGCTTTCAGCAGGCGAAAGATCTGCTGAAATTTGACCGGAGTATATCCGGTGACCTCTTTAATAAAGCGAAACATCGTCCGCCGGGTCATGCCGCTCTCTTCGCAGATTTCATTCCAGTTAATCGGCTGTAAATAATGGTGGCGCAGTGCATGGATCAGGTATTTCCTGCCGGAATGTTCATACTGGTTACGGGACGTTTTGCGCAGCGTGCTCTGACACAGCAGATCAATAATGGTCAGCACCGCATTTTCGGTGGCGGAAAAATAGAGATCGTCATAGCCATCGTCATTGCGGGCATTTATCGCCAGGGTTAATGCAACGATTCTGGCAATTTCCTCCGAGGTCAGGCAGTGAAACGTCATACTCGAACAGTCCGATCCCGCTTTCAGATAGTCCAGTAATTTATCGATATTAACCAGATAATGAAAATTGCGTTCACGGCGAATAAGCAGATTAATCACCGACAGTTTATTGGTCGAAAGATAGCTGTGCGTATCATTAAACGTGACGTAGAAAAAATCGCCCTGATAGATAAACTGTACGCTATCATTAATAATATGAAAGCCGCTGCCCGCCACGACTATCACCAGCTCGTCAAATTCATGACCGTGGACCTCTTCCACCTGCTGATTATTCAGCATAAAAAGACAAAAAGCATGAAGATCCGAGAGAAAGAAGTCATTACTGTGCAGAATTCTCATTTAGCACTCGCCAGTCATATTAAAAAAATACTCATGCCAATTCGCTGACAGAAATAACGTCAGCAAACAGTATTGCAACCCGGCTAAATTGATATATACCCTAAATAATTTGAGTTGGATGCAGGCGGCAAACGAGGGAAGCCCCGGGAGCCTACTTCAGTAAGTGACTGGGGTGAGTGAGCGCAGCCAACGCACAGGCAACTTGAATTATTTAGGGTATAACTATTTAACCGTAATAATTATGACAAGTCTATATAGCGAAATGGCACTGGAGCGTAACCTGAGGTGACGGGGTCTTCATTTCTGGTACGGGATGGCGGGAGTGGCAGAAATAAATATCCTCCGGCATAGCCGTAATGCTGGTTAGTTAAGCATTTGTATGAATAAAAATTCATACAAATGCCTGAAAATAACGCGAAGGCGTCAGGCTTTCAGCCGAATTTATCTTCTTCAGAGGCTCGGGTAATCGGGCCTGGTTGTGTTAAGTACCCGTAATTCCCCCCTCTCCCCGGCCCTCTCCCTCAAGGGAGAGGGGGCAGGACGTGCCCCGGGTGGGGTTTGGTGGACCCCTTAGCCTGAAAATCCAGTCACGACGCCGGACCGTTCCCTCTCACGGGGGAGAGGGGGCAGGACGTGCCCCGGGTGGGGTTTGGTGGCCCCCTTAGCCTGAAAATCCAGTCACGATGCCGGACCGTTCCCTCTCACGGGGGAGAGGGGGCAGGACGTGCCCCGGGTGGGGTTTGGTGGACCCCTTAGCCAGAGTAAAGATGACAAATCCAGTCACGACGCCGGACCGTTCCCTCTCACGGGGGAGAGGGGCAGGGAGAGGGCGGGAAACGGGCATCAACTTAAAAGCCTAAGCTGTCCAGCAGATCGTCAACCTGATCCTGGCTGGCGACCACGCCCACTTTCGAGGCGTCAACCTGCGGACCGTTCAGCAGGCTGTCGCTTTCACGTTTCGCCCGCGCGCCCGGTTCCGGCATGTTTTCCAGCAGCACCATCAGGAGCTGGCGTTCAATTTCCTGGATCACGTCCATCATGCGTTTGATCACCTGACCGGTGAGATCCTGGAAGTCCTGCGCCATCATGATTTCCAGCAGTTGCGCATTGGTGAAGCTGGTGTGCTGCGGCACTTCCGCCAGATAACTGCGGGTATCGGTCACCAGCTCGCGCGCGTCCGCCAGCTCGATGGGGTTTTCGAACCATTCATCCCAGCGGCCAGAGAGCGCTTTCGCCCCGGTTTCCATTTTATTCTGATGCGGCTGCGAGAGTTCCACGCAGTTCAGCGCCCGCTCTGCGGCCTGGGCGGTCATCTGTACCACATAGTCCAGACGGTCACGCGCATCGGGGATAGCTTCTGCCGCTTCCGCGATGGCCTGATCCAGCCCCAGCTCGCGCAGGCTGTCACGCAGCATACGGGTTAAACTGCCGATACGGGCGATAATATCCCCGGCAGAATGTTCTTCAGCAAGATTATACGATTGCATCATACCAGGTCCTTACATGCCGAGTTTCTCGAAAATCTTATTCAGTTTTTCTTCCAGGGTCGCTGCGGTAAAAGGTTTCACCACGTAGCCGCTGGCTCCCGCCTGCGCCGCCGCAATGATGTTCTCTTTCTTCGCTTCTGCGGTCACCATCAGCACCGGCAGCGATGACATCGCGCCGTCCGCACGAATGGTTTTTAACAATTCCAGCCCGTCCATGTTCGGCATGTTCCAGTCGGAGATGACAAAACCGAAGCCGCCCGCCTGCAATTTATTCAGCGCGTCCACACCGTCTTCCGCTTCTTCAACGTTATTGAAACCCAGCTCTTTGAGCAGGTTACGCACGATACGACGCATGGTGGAAAAGTCATCCACAACCAAAAATCTAAGCTCTTTATCCGCCATAAAACTCCACTCCTGATTCAAATACGTATTGCCTGTCCGGCACTGATTTTCGCCAGCATTTGCTGACTAACCTGACTAAGATCGACCACTTCGCTAACGCCACCCATATTGATGGCCTCGCGCGGCATGCCGAACACCACACAACTTGCTTCGTTCTGGGCGATGGTCCAGGCTCCCGCCTGGTGCATCGCCAGCATTCCGGCAGCACCGTCGTTGCCCATTCCCGTGAGGATCACGCCCACGGCGTTGCGCCCCGCATGTTTTGCCACCGAATGAAACAACACATCGACCGACGGCCGGTGCCGGTTAACCGGCGGGCCGTCGTGAATTTTGATCTGATAGTTGGCCCCGCTGCGTGCCAGCTCCATATGCTTATCGCCGGGGGCGATATACGCATGGCCCGGCAGCACGCGCTCGCCGTCTTCCGCTTCTTTCACGCTGATCTGACAGAGCTTATTCAGGCGCTCGGCAAACGAGCGGGTGAACCCCGGCGGCATATGCTGGGTGATAAGCACCGCCGGGCTGGAGAGCGGCAGCGGTTGCAGCACATGGCGAATGGCCTCGGTGCCGCCGGTGGAGGCACCAATCACCATCAGTTTTTCTGAACTGAGCAACGGCCCGGCTTTCAGCGTGACCGGCGCGGAGGTCGGATGATGCGCCGCCAGTTTCGCCCGCGAGGCGGTGCGCACTTTCTCGGCGATCATTTCGCTGTACGCCAGCATCCCCTCGCGAATGCCAAGCTGGGGTTTGGTGACAAAATCAATCGCCCCCAGTTCCAGCGCGCGCAGCGTGACCTCCGATCCCTTGCCGGTCAGGGAAGAAACCATCACCACCGGCATCGGACGCAGGCGCATCAGTTTTTCGAGGAAATCCAGCCCGTCCATACGCGGCATTTCAACGTCGAGCGTCAGGACATCCGGGTTAAATTTCTTGATCAAGTCCCTCGCCACCAGCGGATCGGGGGCAGTCGCCACCATCTCCATGTCGCTGTGACTGTTAATGATTTCCGTCATGATTTGGCGCATCAATGCGGAATCATCCACAGACAGCACCCTGATCTTGCTCATGCTTTTTCCTTACTCAGCGCGTAAACCGTCTGCCCGCGCAGCGTGAAGTCGCGCACGAGTTGGCTGAAGTTCTCCGAATGCCCGGCGAACAGCAGCCCGTCGGGTTTGAGCAGCGGTACAAAGCGGCGCAGAATGTCCTGCTGCGTCGTTTTATCAAAATAAATCATCACGTTGCGGCAGAAAATGGCATCAAACGGCCCCTGCACGCTGTACTGCTTATCGAGCAGGTTCAGCGGCGAAAACTCCACGTAGTTCGCCAGCTCCTGGCGCACGCGGACCAGCCCGGAATGCGGCCCGGTGCCGCGCATGAAATAGCGCTGAAGCTGCTGCGGCGACAGGGTTTTTAGCTCTTCCTGACGGTAAATCCCTTCCTGCGCTTTGCGCAGCACTTCGGTATCGATGTCGCTGCCGTAGACTTTCCAGCGGCCCGGCGCGGTGCCGAGAGTATCGGCAAGGGTGATCGCCAGTGAATACGGTTCCTCACCGGTTGACGCCGCTGCGCTCCATACCCGGTACTCCCCCTGACGGTGGCGGGCATGTTCCGCCAGCACCGGGAAGTGATGCCCTTCGCGGAAGAACGCCGTCAGGTTGGTGGTCAGCGCGTTAATAAACGCCTGCCACTCAGCGCTGTTCGGGTTCGCTTCCAGCATCCCCAGATAATGCCCAAAATCCTCCAGCCCAAGCGTCCGTAAACGACGCACCAGACGGTTGTAGACCATGTCACGCTTATGGTCAGCCAGCACGATCCCGGCGCGTTGGTAAATCAACTGACATATCCGACGAAAATGAGTGTCGGACAGCGCGAGGCGCTGTGTCATCTGCATAAGTAAAGACGTTTGCCCGGCGGGCAGCGATGATGTCATAGCGCCTTCTCAATTACCTTCAGGAGATCTCTGACGCCGCGACGGGCGGCGTCCGTACTTCTTGCGTTGCAGGTTGCTCTTCAAGCTGAAATCGGGAAACCAGTGCGGTCAGATGATTCGCCTGGCTGGTTAATTCGCCGGTCGCGGCAGCGCCTTCCTCGACCAGCGCGGCGTTCTGTTGCGTGACCTGATCCATCTGGCTGACCGCCTGGGCGACCTGTTCAATGCCCCGGCGCTGTTCGTCAGAGGCGGAGGCAATTTCGCCCATAATGTCGTTAACCTGGGTCACGGAGCGGACGATTTCACTCAGCGTTTTCGCGGCGGTGCCCGCCTGGGCAGAGCCTTCCTGAACGCGGGAAACCGACTCTTCGATCAGCACTTTAATTTCTTTTGCCGCCTGGGCGCTGCGGCTGGCGAGGTTGCGGACTTCACCGGCGACCACGGCAAAACCGCGTCCCTGTTCGCCCGCGCGTGCGGCTTCGACCGCCGCGTTCAGCGCCAGAATGTTGGTCTGGAAAGCGATCCCGTCGATGACGCTAATAATGTCGCCAATTTTCTGCGAGCTGGTTTCGATGTCGCGCATGGTGTCGGCAACGTGCGTTGCCTGTTCGCCGCCTTTTTTGGCGGTGTCTGCCGCGCTGCGTGCCAGCCCGGACGCCTGGCGGGCGTTGTCGGCGTTCTGGCCCACGGTGGCGGTAAGCTGTTCCATACTGGCGGCCGTTTCCGCCAGCGACGCCGCCTGCTGCTCGGTGCGCGCAGAGAGATCGTTGTTGCCCTCGGCAATTTCAGAGATGCCGGTGTGCATCGCAAAACTGCCCTGCCGCACTTCGCTGACGGTAGTGCGCAGCGCGGTTTGCATCGCCTTCAGGCTGGCAAAGATGGCCGAAATTTCGTTTTTGCCGTAGACCGCGACCGGACGCGCGAGGTTACCCTGGGCAATGCTGTCAAAATGACCGGAGACAATCGCCAGCGGCTGGACGATCATCCGCCGCGACCAGAACAGGGACGCGGTGGTCAGCAGGCCAGCAATAACAATCATGCTGATAAAGATCGCCGCCGACATATGGTAGTTCTTTTCGCTGCCGTGCTGCGCTTTGTCCACCAGCGAATCAATATGCACCTGCCAGGCGTCAAAGTTTTTATCAAACCCCTGCTGGGATTGTTCCACCGGCGCGCTCATAAAATCGGAAAGCTGATTGCTTTCCAGCCAGGTAGCCTGATGTTCAAGATCGTTGCGCCACGCGGCGTAGACTTTTTTGGTGTCGGCCTGGAGCGCTTTGCCGGTGTCGGTGGTCGCCTGTAACGCCAGCACGTCGGCAATATAAGTATCGGCCAGCTTCATGCTTTCACGGGCGCGGGCCATCAGCGCCTTAATGTCGTCCGGCGGATAGCTTAACGCCGTCAGGGTGCCTGCTTTATTCAGCGACGCACTGGCCTGAAGCATGACCGCGCGGCTTTGCATAAGCAGCGTCCGCTGATGGTTACTGCGTTCAATTTGATTCACGTTCTGCACGCCATCACGAAACGCCCAGAACGACAGACCGTTGCTTCCCACCTGCAACAGACCACATACCACAAGGATCAAAAACAGCGTGGTCGAGATACGAATACGATTAAACATCAACGCTCCCATTACGCGGCAATACGCCGCCATCACATAAGATCAAAAGGTTTCCCAGTTATCATCAGCGCCAGCCATCGCCGGACGTGAATGCATCGAAGGTGCCGTGACCGGCGGGTGCGCCTCGCGCGCTGGCTGCGCGGCGGCGGCGGACAGGCGAAATGCCGACACGGCCTGGGTGAGTCGGCTGGCCTGATCTTCTAATTCTGCGGCGGAGGCGGCGGACGCCTGCACCAGCGCGGCGTTTTGCTGGGTAACGCGGTCCATTTCGGTAACGGCCTGCGCCACCTGGTCGATGCCACGGCTTTGCTCGTCGGAGGCGGAGGCGATTTCACCCATGATGTCGGTGACGCGGGTGACGGCGCTGACGATATCCACCATCGTTTCCCCGGCGCTTTCCACCAGCACCGATCCGGTGTCCACGCGGGAAACGGAATCGTCGATCAGGGCTTTGATCTCTTTCGCTGCCTGCGCGCTGCGGCTGGCAAGATTGCGCACCTCGCCTGCCACTACCGCAAAGCCGCGCCCCTGCTCTCCGGCGCGTGCCGCTTCGACCGCCGCATTCAGCGCCAGAATGTTGGTCTGGAAAGCGATGCCGTCGATGACGCTGGTGATGTCGGCGATTTTCTTCGAGCTGGCGGCGATGTCGTGCATGGTATTCACCACCCCATCGACCACTTTCCCGCCGTGACGGGCGGTGTCCGAGGCGCTCTGTGCAAGCTGCGAGGCCTGGCGGGCGTTTTCCGCATTCTGTTTAACCGTGGAGGTCAGTTGCTCCATACTGGCAGCGGTTTCTTCCAGCGCGGAAGCCTGCTGTTCGGTACGCGATGAGAGATCGTGGTTGCCACGGGCAATTTCCGTGGTGCCGCTGTAGATGGCATCGGTGCCGCTGCGCACGTTGGTGACGGTGGTAATTAACGCCTGCTGCATGTGCTCAACCGTTCCGGCAAGCTGGCTCATTTCATTGCGCCCGGATAACACCAGCGGCTGGGTCAGATCGCCCCCGGCAATCTGGCGCAGATGATGAATAATCGCCGCCAGCGGGTTAAGTAAGATATGACGGATCGCGTACCAGACGCCGACCAGCACGATGACCAGTACCAGCGCCAGAATCCCCAACTGCCACTGGGCAAAACGGTAATCATGGGCGCTGGCGCTAAAGGCTTCGTCATAGAGTTTTTCACTCAGCGATGCATACTGGTTCAGCGCTTCGCCGAGCGCGGTTTGCATCCCCTGCGTTGGCTGGGCGAAATAGGCGTCCATATTGCCGTTTTCGAGGAACTGGATCAGCTCCGCCAGCGCGGCGTGATATTTCTGGTAGCGCTCATCAAGCGTCTGGCTGACGCTCTGCATTGCCTGCGGCGCGGCCGAACGCTGATAAATCGCGTAATGGCTGGCGGCTTCGTCGAGAGTCAGCCGGGCGTTTTTCAGCAGATCGGTTTTGGCGCTGCTTTGCTGATTGGCCGCGTTCATCATCATGCGGGCCGAAGAGCGGCTCAGATTGATGCGCGTTTGCAGCATCAGCTCCCAGGTTTTATTCAGCTCGGCCTGTTGAGTTCGAAGCTCACTGGAAAGGATAAAACTTTGCTGGTTCTGCTGGAGTGACGAAAACAGCAGGCCGCCGGATAACAGTTGTAGCAGCGCAAAGACGCCGAGCACCATCATCAGCAATGTGACAACCCGGATACGATTCAGCATACATCACCTTCTCAATGACTTGTTATCGAAGTTATCGGCAAGCCGGAAGGGAACTTTACGTTTCGCTTACGGAATAATCTTACGCCGTGAAAATCAGAAGGTGATATCGACGATCAGCGTGTCGCTGTAGCTGCCGATGGCAGGAGTGGTTTGTCCGCTCAGTATGCGCGCGGTGTAGTTATAGGTGCGCAGCACCCCATCCTGACTGACCCCGGAAGAAAGCGTGCTGGCCCAGCGTTCCGTTCCGCTACTGCCCCAGCGGTTCGTGCTGCTTCCTTTAAACAGGTCATAGCTCAGGCGATTAGTGCCGTTAGCCATATTTCTGACCGTGCCGTTGGCCCACTGACCGTTGTTGATCCCGACGGAATAGCTGGAGCCTTTGGTGCAGGTGATGCCTATCGACTGGGAAATGGCCGGGAAGTCGCGCACCATCGGCGCGCTGCCGAAGTTGATGTTCGGCGCGTTGATGGTGATGCAGTCAGTGGTGACGGTCAGATCGACCTGGGCGCTGACCGTTTTGCTGCCGGTTTGCGCCGAGGTGCAGGCCAGCAGCGCGCCCAGCCGACAGACGCTGTAGGCAATGGAAAAATTCAGCGTTGTCCGGTATGGCCCGGCGCTGACGCTCTGCCCGCCCACCAGGCGGAAATAAACCGGCAGCGTATAGCGCCGCGAATTGAGCAGGCCGAGCAGCGTATTTCCGCTCCAGATATAGCTCTGACCAATGGTGGTTTCGGCGCTGCCCGCACAGCCCGTCTGTCCGCACAAGCGCACCGGCACCGCATCGGTATTGGTGGTGACGTCGGTCCGCCGCAGCGTGGCCTGGGTCTGGCTGCCGGGCGAAGCGCTCAGGTAGGTCAGCGTGACGCTGTCACTGGTCAGCAGATTAAGGACGGTGTCACATTCCACAATCAGATTGGCCGTGACCTCCCGCTCCCCGGTATTGACCACAAATGACGAGAGTGAACCAAAAGAGGCGTTAGCCATGGTGACGGTGCAGGCCGCCTGGATCAGCGGTGAGAACAGCAGCGTGAGGCACAGCGTCAGAAATTTCATCATCACGCCGCCTTACAGATCAGCGGCCCGAGGGTCGGCAGTTTACGCTGCGGATCTTCGCGCACTATCACCGTCACCTGACAGGCGGAGCCATCGGGCTTCACCACCCGCAGCCTGTTGGAATCGCTTAATTCTTCCAGCCAGGCGATACCGTCATAGCCCACTACCGCCGTCGGTTTTTGCGCGCGGTATACCTGGCTGCCCGGCGGAATATCCTGCCCGGCTTCATCGTGCAGGATCACGCTGGCAACGCGGGTCTGAGTCATCGGGAATTCGACCAGATAACCGCTGTTGCGCCGCAGCGCCACCCGCTTTTCGGTTTCTTTCATCTGCATATCGGCCGGTAAGTCGAGAGTGTCAATTTGATAGCTGGCGGGGTAATACGCCGATACGCCGCTGATCAGCAGGTAGCCGTTTTTATTGGTTTTGCCAACCGGCTGGTTTTCATAGCTCACCGGGATGTCGGGGTAGCCGTCGGTGCTGATCACCACAAACGCATCGTTAATTTTGTTGGCGGCAAAAAGCTCACCGTCCATCAGTACCAGCGATCCCAACGCTTCTCCCCACCAGGTCATCATGTCAGGCTCGCCGTAACCGCCGCCCTGGAGTTCGGCCACATTATTTCGCCAGCCCAGCGACGCCTGCTGATAGCGGTCCGCCTGCGACTGTCTTGCCAGCGCCAGATTCCAGCTAAAGCCGCCGTCAGTGGGCATGGAATGACTGTAGTTGATGCGCTGGCTGTTACCGGCATCTGCGGTTTTATCCATGCTCAGTCCCAGACCATCGCGGTCGCCGAGCGGGATCTGTACCGACATCGCCATCGACCAGTCGCCCTGCTGCTGGTCCCGGCTGGCGGCAAGATACAGGCTGCTGCTGCCCCACAAATTGCGGCTCCATGACAGGCTCAGCAGTTCGGTGCGCTTGCTGTCGAAACTGCGCACGCCAATCCACGCCGCGCCAATATTGCCGAAATTTTGCAGGTTCATGGACAGCGAATATTGATCGCTGCGCTGGCTGAGGCTGATCACCGGATCGCGTTGGTTGTCCATTCTTTGCGCGCGGTCGTAGAGCGCGAGATTGCCGAATCCCATACTGCGGCGGCTGTGCTGCGTTCCCACGCTGAAGGCGCGGGTGTTGTACTGATAGCCCCAGTTGATTTGCTGTCCGCTCTCGCCGTGCATCTGGCTGTGGCTCCATGCGCTGTTGGCCACCCCGTAACGCCCGAGCTTCACCACACTGCCCGCGCCGCCGAGCGCCAGCGATTCCGCCCCTTCCGCATGGCTTTCCAGCGTCAGCCAGTCGGTCAGGCCATAGCGGTACGATCCGCTGGTCACCGCCTCACCATAATCAAAGTTTTCAATGGCGTAGTTGCGTCGCAGCGTGCCGACGGTGACGGCACCGTCGCTAAGTCCGGGCTTCAGCAGTTCGCTGTCAACGTAAAACGGCAGAACGGTGCTGACCTGACGGCCCTGGGTATCCGTGGTGACCACCACCGCGTTACCCGCGCCGTTGATATAGGGCAGATTGGTCAGCGAAAATGGGCCAGGCTGCAACTGGGTTGACCCGGCGCGCGAACCGTTAATAAACAGATCGACGGTAGTCGGCACCGCCGCCTCGCCGGAAAAGGCGGGCAGCGGCCAGGTCACCAGATCCGGGCGCAACGAAAAATCCCGCCCGTAGCGCACGCCGCCGACGCGCACGCTGCTGCTCCAGCTGAGCGCGTCGGTGATGGTATCGCCGATATTCCATTCGGTGGCATCGTCTTCATGGGTGAGATTCAGGGTAGTGTCATAGCGAATATAGCCGTCCTGCTGCGGTCCCAGGCTGTTCAGCGGCCGTCGCAGGCTGCCGGTTGAGGAAAGCGCGCCAGCATCATAGAAATAACGCAGTTCGTGCCACAGCGAAATCTGACTTCCGCCGCCGTCGGTCTGGCTGGTGTAAAGATCGTAATTGAGCAGCGCCCCGTGCCCGTTCATCGGCGTACTGCGCGGCGCATCGTCCTTAAACGCCGAGGCGCGGGCGGGCATACAGTCGCGGGGAACGGTCAGCAGCAGCCGCTGGCCGTTGCCGTCATAATCAACGCTGAACCCGGCGAGCGCGGCGAGATCCACCTCCCCCTGCGGCACGCAGGCGGCAGGGATCCCGGCGCGCTGTAAATTGGCGCTGGAGACTACGTAGTGGCCCGGTTGCACCGTCACCGGCACCACCTGCTGCGTATCGTAATGATTGATAACCAACGCCAGATGATAAACCGCCGGAGCGGTCGCCATCCGGCTATCGGGCGGTGGCGGCAGAGCATCGTCGGCGTCCTGCGCCACCGTCGCCCCGCAGGTCATCAGCAGCAGCGTCAGCAAGGTTAATTGCCCGGCGCGGCGTGCCATTTTGCATCCCGTGCATTTATGGTCGCGGTGAGTTCATCCGGTCTGCCGATCCCGGCGGGCAGCGGCCAGCTACGCGCCTGACCGGGAAGGACATAGCCTAAAAGCCCGTCCGCCAGCTTTTGCTTCTGGCTTCCCTGATGGACCGTTACCTGACTGAGCCGCAGATGCACGTTGCCTGCGTTATTAACCTCAAGCGCGGGCCTGCCGTTTTGCTGGACAACGCGCCAGCGCAGGCGATTTTTATCCACCTCGGTATGATTTTCCGCATTGCTGCGGGTGGCAATGCCGCTGCCGTAAACAAACAGCGGCAGAGAGTAGCGCATCTGGATTTTCAGGCCCATTTGCGGCGTATTGGGATCGTTCGGCTGGGGAATTTCATCGATGATAATCCGGTAGGCGTTTTCTTTGCCTGCCGGAGCGGGGATCTGTCTAATCAGCCGGATAAGCTGTTTACTGCCGCGCTCGATGCGCGAAATGGGCGGGCTGGCGACCACGTCCTGCTGCGCCTGATAACGCTCGTGACCGCCCTCCTGACTCCAGCGCACGATGCGGATCTGCATCATGGCGGGACTGTTGCCCTGATTCTCAATCCACAGTTCGCTGGCGTTCATGTCTGCGCCCAGCCACGGATCGATGGGCCAGAGTAAAATGCTGGCGGCGGCATCGGCTTTCGCCATAACGCCCAGCGAAGCCACCATCAGCAAAGTGCTTTTCAGAAGCGTAGAGGTGATGCCGCGCATAGTGTTCTCCCTTTTTACCATGACAAGGTCACGGTCAAACGATCGCTGTAGACACCTGCCGGACTCCAGCCGGTGAGCTGTGCCGCGCCGAATAAGGTCAGCGCAATGTTATTGCTGTCGGTCCAGGTCACGGAGACCTGCTGGTTAACGCCGATTTCACTGTTTGCTGCCAGCGAACTGTTGCTGTAGAGGCGGTAAGGAACGCGCTCGCTGCCGTTTTCCCGCTGGAGGTTGCGCACCGTGGCGTAGTATTGCCCGCCGTCAATCGCCATACTCAGCGCCACGCCGGGGGTACAGACCAGCGAAAGCGCGCTATCCGGTACGAACTGCGCGCTTACCCGCCCGGACTCGACGCCAGAATGGGTGCCAAAGTTGAGGGTGCCGAATATGCGCCCCGGCCCGCTGACCACAGAGCAGCCCGCGACGACGGTCGCGTTCACTTCAAAGTTCTGGCTGGTGATCGCCAAAGCGCGGGCGCTGTAACCCGCGAGGGTCATCACGATAACCAGCCACCCGCCGCGGCAACGCATCAGCCAATCAGTAGTTGACGCTGACGTTTATCGTGTCGGTATAGGTTCCCGGAACAACGGTAACGCTATCGCCGCCGCCCTGAATACGTCCGTACAGCGTGTAACTGTTGATTCCGCCGGTTGTCGAGGCGGAGGGAATATCGGTCTCATTTAAGATTTCAGTCTCGAAACCGCTGTCGCTGTAAATGGCATACGCCACGCCGAGAGTGCCATCAGCGGTGTTAACCAGGTAACGCGGCTGTGCGCCGACGGTGCCGACAGAGGTGCCAGGGTCCTGGGCATTGGTGTTCCCCGTGACCTGCACGGTATAACTGTCGGTCGTACACTGGATGGTGAAGTTGTTACCGCTGGCGGCTCCGCGAAGCTGGGTCGTCAGGGTGGAGAAGGTCGCCGGATGAGTCCCGAAATCCAGGGTCCCGAAGTTAATGCCGTTCTGGTTAGGGGAGCCGTTGATAAGACAGCCATTAGTGAGGGTCAGCGTGGCCCCGATGGTCCCGCTGCTGGTCACCGCCTGAGCAGGCGTGCCGATAAAAGCCAGCATACCGCCTGCAACAATAAGAAGACGCAATTGCTTCATAATACCGTCTCCGGTAATAAGATGAGTTCAGCGTTTTAATTTACGCTGCGGTCCTTGATGATCTGCCACCGCCGAAAGGGTAGCCGTCTGGTTCAAATTTAGTTGATTTTAGATAAGTTCGGCAAGCGGTTTCAGTTTTAACGAAAAACAGAATTTTCCGTTTTTATTCAATCAATTATAAAAATAACCAGTCATTAACGATGTAATGAAAAGAATATATTCATTTATCTGTGAGTTTAATCACAATGTATTATGCAGGATATATTTTAACGACGGGATTTTATTTCAGCGGGGAATTAATAATGTCATACTTTATTTAAAGCGGGGAAAGTCAGCAAGCGAAGGATTTTATTTTCGGATAATTTTCCAGGTTAAACCGTCTTTCCCGCGCTTCGGCTGGGAAAGACGGTTTACTCCGCGACGTTACGCCGCGTGATGCGCAGCGGAATCCAGCAGCGCCATTTCTTCGCTGTTCAGCAGTTTCTCAATGTTAACCAGAATCAGCATTCGCTCGCCCAGCGCACCGAGGCCGGTAAGGTATTCAGTGGAGAGCGTGACCGCGAATTCCGGGGCCGGACGGATTTGATCGGCAGTCAGGGACAACACGTCGGAGACGCCATCAACCACGATGCCGACCACGCGCTGACCAAGATTAAGCACGATCACCACCGTATTGTCGTTATATTCCACGCCCTGCTGCTCGAACTTTACACGCAGATCGACAATCGGCACGATCACGCCGCGCAGATTGGTGACGCCTTTAATAAACGCAGGCGTGTTGGCGATGCGCGTCACCTGATCGTAGCCACGGATCTCCTGCACTTTGAGGATATCGATACCGTACTCTTCATCGCCCAGCGTGAAGACCAGAAATTCCTGGCCCGATGGCTCACCTGCCAGTTTTGTCACATTATTCATACCGGTCATGTTTTTACCCTTTTAACGTAATCAGGCAGCAGTGTGCGCCATGCGTTGTTCACGATTTAATCCCTGAAGCGCTGATACATCGACGATCAGCGCCACGCTGCCATCACCAAGAATGGTGGCAGCGGAAATGCCAGGCACTTTGCGGTAGTTGCTCTCAAGGTTTTTCACCACCACCTGATGCTGGCCGATGAGCTGGTCAATCAGCAGCGCGTAGCGGCGTCCGGCGGTTTGCAGGATCACCACGATGCCCTGGGTGGCCTCGGTTTTCGCGCCTTCCACGTCGAACACTTTCCACAGTTCCACCAGCGGCAGATATTCGCCGCGCACTTCCAGCACGCGCTCGCCGCCCGCCAGCGGATGCAGATCTTCTTCGCGCGGCTGGAGCGATTCCATCACCGCATTCAGCGGCAGAATAAAGACTTCACCGCTGACTTTGACCGACATGCCGTCGAGGATCGCCAGCGTCAGCGGCAGCAGAATGCGGATGGTGGTGCCGGTGCCCTGCTTCGACTGGATCTCAACGTGACCGCCCATTTCCTGGATGTTCCGTTTCACCACGTCCATGCCCACGCCGCGCCCGGATACATCGGTCACCTGCTCGGCGGTGGAGAAGCCCGGCGCGAAAATCAGCATCCCGACTTCTTCGTCGCTCATGTTTTCATGGATTGCCATGCCCTGCGAGGCAGCTTTCGCCAGAATGCGCTCGCGGTTAAGGCCCGCGCCATCGTCGGTGACTTCAATACAGATATTGCCACCCTGATGCTCGGCGGAGAGGATCAGGTTGCCCACCGCCGATTTCCCGGCGGCCATGCGGGTATCCGGGGACTCAATGCCGTGGTCAAGGCTGTTACGCACCAGGTGAGTTAACGGATCGATAATGCGCTCGATCAGGCTTTTATCCAGTTCGGTGGAGCTACCCATAAGAGTCAGTTCCACCTGCTTGTTCAGCTTGCTCGCCAGATCGCGCACCAGGCGCGGGAAGCGGCTGAAGACGTACTCCATCGGCATCATGCGGATGGACATCACCGATTCCTGGAGATCGCGGGCGTTACGTTGTAACTGCCCCATGCTGGTAATCAAATCGCCGTGCGTGACCGGGTCGAGTTCGTTGGAACGCTGGGCCAGCATCGACTGGGTGATCACCAGTTCGCCGACCAGGTTAATCAGTTGATCGACCTTCTCGACCGCCACGCGAATGCTGGACGATTCGCTGACGCGGGCGGGCTTTTCTGCCCCGCTTCGCGCGGCAGGCGCTTCTTTCGGCACCGCCACCAGCACCGGCGCGGCGGGCGCAGGCGCTTCTGCAACGGTTTCTTCTTCAGGCTCCGGCTCTGCTTCCACCGCCACCTTCTCAAAGGCGATCTGGTCGGCTTCAATCACAAAGCACAGCACGGCGACGATATCGTCTTCGTCCACGCTGCCGTCAAGCATCGCTGAGAGCGAATCCGCCGTTTTCTCAACCTGGGTGAGCTGCGCCAGGTTGCCCAGTTCCTCTTCCAGTAAGTCCGGCTCGCCCGCTTTCAGGCGCGACAGCACAATGCGCGTCTGCCCGGCCTGCGCCTGCGGTTCTTCTTTTTCCACCACCGTCAGCTTTGCAGCAGGCGGCGGTACGGCCTCGCCTTTTGCTTCCAGCGCTAACTGACGCAGCGCGTTGCAGATATATTCAAAGCTGGCAGCGTCCGGCTCCTGAGAGCTTTTATAAGCATCGAGCTGTTCCTGCATAATATCTTTAGTTTCCAAAAACAGGTTGATAATGTCGGTGTTGAGCTGCATTTCGCCACGGCGGGCTTCATCCAGCAGGTTTTCCATCAGGTGCGTGGTTTCCTGCAAAATGGAGAAGCCAAAGGTTCCCGCGCCGCCTTTAATCGAGTGGGCAGCGCGAAAAATCGCGTTGAGCTGCTCTCCATCCGGTGCCTCCGGGACCAGATCCAGCAGATGCTGTTCCATGTCGGCCAGTAACTCATCGGCTTCATCAAAAAACGTCTGATAAAAATCGCTAATATCCATGCTCACGCTATCACCTCGGATCGGCTTGTGGCGATGTGGGACCGGCCTCCTGCGCCTGCGGCGCGGAAGGCTGTAATTCACTAAACGGAACGTTCTGGCTCTCGGCGTTTTCGTTGAGAATGGCCTGCTCCGTTCGTTTGTTAAGCACTACCAGGCTAATGCGACGGTTGATGGCGTCGTCGCCCCCCCGGTCAGCGAGGCGCATGGTGGCGGCCATCCCGACCACGCGCAGCACTTTGCCGCTGTCCAGACTGCCCGCCACCAGTTCGCGGCGCGAGGCGTTTGCGCGGTCGGCGGAAAGCTCCCAGTTGCTGTAGCCTTTGTCCCCGTTGGCATACTGAAAATCATCGGTATGGCCGGAGAGACTGATTTTGTTAGGGATTTCATTCAGCACCGGCGCAATCGCCCGCAGAATGTCACGCATATACGGCTCAACTTCCGCGCTGCCGGTTTTAAACATTGGCCGGTTCTGGCTGTCGATGATTTGAATACGCAGCCCTTCCGGCACCAGATCGATTTTCAGATGCGGGCGCAGGGCTTTCAGTTTCGGGTCGGCTTCAATTAACTGGTCCAGCTCGCCGCGAATTTTTTTCAGGCGGTTGACTTCCATCCGCTCACGTAGCTGTTCGACGTTCGGCTGCTTATGAACTTCGCCCTGCTGCTGGGTATAGTCATCGCCGCCGCCGGGAATGGGGCTGTCGCTGTTGGAGACGCGCGGCCCGCCGGTCACCGCCGTCGCCAGCGGAGTACGGAAGTATTCAGCGATCTGGATCAGCTCTTTCGGGCTGGAGATGGAGATCAGCCACATCACCAGAAAAAAGGCCATCATCGCGGTCATAAAGTCGGCATAGGCGATCTTCCACGATCCGTGCGCGCCTCCGCCGTGGCCTTTATGCTTGCGTCGCTTAACAACGACGATAGGATGCGACTGATTCTTCATGCGTCCTCAGTCGTGGTCTGTTGGGCCGACGGGTTTCTCATCGCGCGAACGTGCTCTTCCAGCTCGACAAAGGAGGGGCGCTCGCTGGAGTAGAGGGTTTTACGCCCGAATTCCACGGCAATCGGCGGCGCGTAGCCGTTAAGGTTAGAGAGCAGCGTGATTTTGACGCACTGCATCATTTTGGTGGTCTCCGCGCTTTTCTGCCGCAGGACGCTTGCCAGCGGTGAGATAAACCCGTAGGCCAGCAGGATGCCGAGGAAGGTGCCGACCATCGCGTGGGCGATCAGCGCGCCCAATTCCGCCGCCGGGCGATCGGCCGATGCCAGCGCGTGAACCACGCCCATCACTGCCGCCACAATACCAAACGCGGGCAGCGAATCGCCGACCGACGCCAGGGCGTTGGCGGGCACTTCGGCCTCGCTTTCGTGGGTTTCGATCTCTTCATCCATCAGCGCTTCGATTTCGAAGGTGTTCATGTTGCCGCTGATAATCAGACGCAAATAGTCGATGATAAAATCGAGCATAATGCCGTCGGCGAGAATGCGCGGATAGCTGGCGAAGATTTCGCTCTCTTTCGGATTTTCAATGTCCCGCTCCAGCGAGAACATCCCCTGCTGACGCGACTTCGCCATCAGGCGATAGAGCAGCGCCAGCAAATCCATATACATACTTTTGGTGTATTTTGAGCGGCGAAAGAGAAGCGGGATCGCCTTCAGCGTCCCCTTGATTGACTTACCGTTGTTGCCAACGATAAACGCACCCACGCCTGCCCCACCGATAATGATAAGTTCAGCCGGTTGATAGAGTGCTCCAAGGTGCCCGCCGGTCATCATATAACCGCCGAAAACTGTACCGAGAACGACCAGGTAACCCAATAAGATAAGCACGACATCATCCTTTCTGTTGACCAGAGCGGGATGCACAAATCGATGATTAACGCGTCAGGGAGGCAAAAAAAAGCAGCGGTAATTGCTTACCGCTGCTGGAGTGTTGACCACACCGTATCGGTTAAACAGCCTGTTCGATCTGTTCATCCAGCAGTTGTGGAGTAATATCGGCAACATCGCGGGAAAGTTTACGTCTTTTTACGGCGCGGGATGGCGGCTGGCATAAGCTGCATACAAAACTGCCCACCGGCTGATGCGCATGGGTAATAAAATTGCCGTCGCAGCAGCTGCAATGCGAGAGCTGAAGCATACCGCTCTCCACAAAACGCACCAGCGTCCACGCGCGGGTGAGCGCCAGCAGCGGCCCGTCCTCCCCCTGCTGCGGACATTGTTCAAGATACAGGCGATACGCTTTGATCACCGCATCGACACCGCTGCATAACCCGGTTTTCAGCAAATACTGCCAGGCGTTGCAGAACATCGACGAATGAATGTTCTGCTCCCAGGTCATAAACCAGTCGGTGGAAAACGGCAGCATCCCTTTTGGCGGCGGGCTGCCACGCAATTCTTTATACAGTCTGATAAGACGACCACGGCTCAGCTGTGTCTCGCTTTCCAGCATCTGTAAGCGAGCGCCCAGAGTGATCAGCTCCATTGCCAGCTGAATATCACGGGCTTCCTGAACAATGCTTTTTTCGCTCATCATCAGGCCCTTTTTTTACGCGCGGCGTCAGCCTGGCCCGCTTCGGAAAGCAAACGGGTGGACAGAAGAATTCCGGTATGAATTTGTTGTAAGTCGTCTACACGTGAATCCTGCGTCAGCCGGGTGATAGTCTCATGGCTATCAAAACGGAACTCGCAGATCAGCTGATTAGTTTCAGCCAGTTTCACCATTTGCGGCAGCGTCAGCTCTACCAGCGTTGTTGCCATCTCTTCATTGATACCAAGACGAAACATCGCTGAAGGCTTGTCCTGGCTAATCAAACGCTGTGCAAGGAGGAGATACGACAGGTTGATGTCATAAATATGTTTCAGCAACTCGGATGTATGCATTTTTCCCATCCAGAATAACCCGCTATTGTCTTATGCGGCCTCGCCGCACCCCGTGATGTCGCCGGGAAAACCCCGGTAAAAAAAGAAAAGGTCAAAATGCATAGTTGTACTTGGATGCTACAGCTCTGGAGCAGTCTCTTATCGGGAGACTATGTCACCAGAAACATGTTAAAGATTTCTTACAAATAACTAAGATTTTTCCTAATTGGACGCAACTGTACTCGTCGGCCTGACCACATACAACGAGGCGCGGTGGTCATTTTGAAAACTATGTGATCTACGTCACATAATGTACGTAAATATTAATAATAAATCCATCATTACCATCAATTTGTTGATGAAATTTTATCCATTTCCCCGCTTTTATATTCTTAGCGGGCGAATAGTCATGCAATAATTAATCCGTCGCGTGCTTATAATTATTCCTGCGATCTGAAACGGGATTTCAGAGGCGGTGCCGTTTCTATTGTAGAAATCTTTAAATAAAAAATTGTTAAATTACATAGCGTTAAACTTTAATGTAACAGAAATAGTCGCCGCAGGTAATCAAAACTCTAATGTTAATTTTTATATCATATATTTAACATTTACCTATAGCATTTTTAATATTTTGATAATATTAGCGATTATTTTAACGTTCAGAGTCGCCGTTATGCCGCTTATAAGAATAATTTATGAATAATTTGAAGGTAATCGAGAAACCGTGATTTGCCCTCTTGCAGCGGCTGGCGGAATGGAGTATGCAAAGAGGAATATCCCGCGTTTAATGCGTCTGAAAGGAGGTCCGATGCTCTACCAACATATCCTGGTCGCGGTGGCGGCGACGCCGGAAAGCCACCGGCTTGTCGCCAAAGCCGTGTCAATTGCCCGCCCGCTTAATGCCCGCATCAGCCTGATTACCCTCGCCACCGATCCTGAAATGTACAACCATTTTGCGGCGCCAATGCTGGAGAATCTGCGTGAAGTGGTGCAGGAAGAGACCCAGCAGTTTCTGCGTGAAATCGCCCGGCAAGCGGAGTATCCCATCGCGCAGACGCTTATCGCCTCCGGCGAACTGCGCGAACATATCAAGGCGTTTTGCCAGGCTCAGCAGGTGGACCTGGTGATTTGTGGCAATCATAACCACAGCTTTTTCTCCCGCGCGACGTGCTCGGCAAAAAATATCATTGGCAATACTCAGGTCGATGTGTTGCTGGTGGCGCTGGAATAAAACATAAAAAATGCCCGGCAGCGCGGGCTGTCGGGCATTCAGCGGAACGGGGTTTAATCAGGCAAGTTTCGGAAACGTCGCCACGTTGTTTTGCAGCTGGCTTTCTTCACTGCGTGGCGCGATCTGCTTTAGGTCGTGAATAAACCTCTCCTGCCAGTGATTAATATCGTTATTGCGGATCACTTCCAGCATTTCAGCATGGCGTGAAATTCGCTCGGCGAGCGGCATGGTCAGCGCACGGTTCATTGCTGCCGCCACGTCATCGCGGTCATAAGGGTTAACAATCAGCGCAGAGGTCAGCTCGTTAGCGGCCCCGGCAAACTGCGAAAGGATCAGTACGCCCGGATTTTCCGGGTCCTGCGCGGCAACGTACTCTTTTGCCACCAGGTTCATCCCGTCACGCAGCGGCGTGACCAGCCCCACATCGGAATAGCGGAAGACTTTCATCAGCAGCTTGCGGTCAAAATGCTGGTTGAGGTAGTACAGCGGCGTCCAGCCAAGCTGACCGTATTTCCCGTTAATGCGCCCCGCCAGGTTCTCCAGCTGGTGACGGATATCCTGATACGCCTGCACTTCGCCACGCGAGGTCGGTGCGATCTGGGTATAGCGGATCTTGCCGTGGTGCTCCGGGAATTTTTCCAGCAGCGTTTCGTAGGCCATAAAGCGTTCCGGCAAGCCTTTGGAGTAATCCAGACGCTCAACGGAAAAGATGTTTTTCACATTCTTTAATTCGTTCTTCAACTGCGCCAGTTTCGGCGGCAGCGGGCCGATAGCCTGACGGGTGATCTCTTCCGGCTCAATGCCGATAGGATACACGGCAGTGCGGAAATGCTTGCCCCAGGCGGTATGGGATTTCCCTTCGCGGGTGGTCAGGCGCGTTTGCACCGAGATGCAGTCGAGGAACGCCAGACGGTCGTTTTCGGTCTGGAAGCCCAGCAAATCGTAATCGCATAGCTGCTCAAGCAGCTCCGCATTCGGCGGCAGCGCGTTAAAGATTTCCGGGGTCGGGAAAGGAATATGCAGGAAGAAGCCAATCTGATTGTTCACGCCACGTTTACGCAGTTCGCTGGCAAACGGCAACAGATGGTAATCATGGATCCACAGGATATCGTCGTCTTCCAGCAGCGGCAGCAGTTTATCCGCCAGCAGCGCGTTAACGCGCAAATACCCTTCCCAGGAATCACGCTGAAAATCGACTAAATCAAGACGGTAGTGAAAGGCGGGCCACAGCACGGCGTTGGAGAACTGGCTGTAGTAATGCTCATAATCCTGTTCGCTAAGATTAAATGACGCCCAGGTAATGTTACCTTTACTGACCTTTTTTAGCGGCTGGTCCTCATTGCCGACGTCCCCACTCCAACCAAACCACAGGCCACCTGCGGCTTTTAATGCGCCAAGAACCCCGACCGCCAGGCCACCCGCGCTGGCTTTTTTATCATCGGGCGGGGCAATACGATTAGATACTACGACTAAGCGACTCATGGCCATCTCTCCTGTCTGTTAGCGCTTTTTCTTGTAATTGTTGGTTTTCAGCAATAGTTTGTAGCCACTGATGCACATCGGGAACGCCCGCCAGACGCCACTGCGCCTGCGTTGCCCCCGGTCCTACTTTAATGGAAACGCCGTCGAGCTGGTTGACCACCCCGAATCCGGCTTCGTCAGTCAGGTCGTCACCGACAAAGACTGGCGTCTTACCGCGAAAAGGCGCTTCCTGCATAAAGGCGGCAATCGCCTCACCTTTACTGATGCCCTGCGGTTTTATTTCCACTACGCATTTACCGGGCTGTAATGCCAGCTCCGGGTAAAACCCTACCAGCCCCTGCGCCAGCGCCATAATGCGCTCTTCATATTGCGGTGCCTGGCGATAGTGCAGCGCGAAAGCCATCCCTTTGGCTTCCAGCTCACAGCCCGGCAGCGACTCAAGGGCGGTGGTTAACTGATCGTTCAGCGCGCTGACGATATCAGCAGACAGCGCGACAATGTGCGTTTTTCCAGAGAAATCACGTCTTTCTGCCCCATGCACCCCGGCCAGCGGAAAGTGCAGCGGACTGGCGAGCGCATCGAGTTCAGCCATCGAGCGCCCGGAAACCAGCGCTACCGCGCCCTCGTTTTTTTGCGCCAGCAGGTGCAAGGCATTACGCGCGTCAACAGACAACGACACCTGATCCGGGTGCGGTTTGATTTCAGCGAGGGTGCCGTCGAGGTCGAAGAAGAAAGCGTAGTTTCCCTTAAGCACAGGCGGTACAGATAACTGGTCAGCCACCCTGATTTCCTCCTTACATTTACAACCCAAAGCGGGTTTTTACTCAAACGTTAGCCATGTAAGTATAGACAGTGTGACCAGCCTCGCCATTTTCAAATGAAAACGCCAGCGGGGTTAGCCGCTGGCGTTAAACCGGGATAAGCTTAAAAGTTAGTGCGTTTTATCACACCGTCCGCTTCGCTTTTTGTTTGTAACGGTCGAAGATCACCGCTGCCAGCAGAATCAATCCGCGCACCACATATTGCGAGAATGGCGAAATATTCAGCAGGTTCATGGCGTTTTCTACCGTACCCAAAATTAAGATCCCGGCGACCACGTAGGAGATCTTACCGATGCCCCCTTTCAGCGACACGCCGCCCAGCACGCAGGCTGAGATAACGATCAGCTCGTAGCCAATCGAGGTCATCGGCTGTCCGCTGGTCATGCGGGAGGCCAGAATGATCCCCGCCGCCGCCGACACCAGACCGGACAAAACAAAAATGATAATTTTGGTACGCACTACCGGCACGCCTGCCAGACGCGCCGCTTCTTCGTTGCCGCCAATCGCCAGAGTATTGCGCCCGAAAGTGGTTTTATTCAGGAGTAATCCGAAGATAATCAGGCAGCCAACGGTCAGCCAGATCGGCGCGGGCAGACCCAGCCAGTTAGCGTAGCCAAGGGTAAAAAAGCGCTCGTCTTCAATGCCGACCGCTTTACCGTCGGAGATGATATAGGCCAGTCCGCGCACGATCTGCATGGTGGCAAGCGTCGTGATCAGGGCGTTGATTTTCAGCTTAGCAATCACGAAACCGTTGATCAGTCCGCAGATCACCCCCAGCATTAATCCGGCGAAAACGCCAAGCCACAGGCTTTCGCTCAGGTTAATGACGACCGCGGTGGTGACCCCCGCGCAGGCGATGACCGAGGCGACCGAGAGGTCGAAATCGCCGGATGCCAGGCAAAACAGCATCCCGCACGCCACCATCCCGGACATAGAGATCGCCAGTCCCAGCCCCTTCATGTTAATAAAGGAAGCAAAGTTGGGCACGAAGATCGCGCAGGCAATAAATACCACCGCGAAGACGACCAGCATTCCGTACTGATCCCAGATGCGCCCGATGCTCATTGACGACTTAGAAGCACCCGTTGTGGTCACAGATGACATATTCAACTCCTTTAATCAGGCAACCGCCTGGCTGACTTTAGGCATGGCAAGGCTAAGCGCCTGCTGTTCTTTAGCGTCGTGATGCAAAAGCTCACCGGCAATCTCCCCTTCGCGCATCACCACGATGCGATCGGCCACGCCCAGCACTTCAGGCAGATCGCTGGAGGCGAAGAGAACGGCGACCCCGGAGGCCGCGAGGGCATAAATCACGTTGTAAATTTCATGCTTCGCCCCGACGTCGATGCCGCGCGTCGGCTCGTCGAGCAAAATGACTTTCATCTCTTCGGAGAGCCAGCGCCCCAGAATGGCTTTCTGTTGGTTGCCGCCGGAGAGATTCATGATCAACTGCTCCGCGCCCGGCGTTTTGATATTCAGCGACTGAATATGATGGTCGGCGTTGCGCGCTTCCCAGCGGTTATTAATGACGCAGCCCGCGTGGATATGCTTGCGGCGCGCGCTGATGTTGATGTTGTCGCGAACGGAATGGACCGGGATAATCCCTTCCGCCTTGCGGTCTTCCGGGCAGAGCATCATCCCGGCGCGAATGGCCTGCGATGGCTTCTGGATGTTAACCGGCTCGCCGTCGATATATACCTGCCCTTCGCCGATCCGCGTGCCGCCGAATAAGCCTTTCATTAACTCGCTGCGCCCGGCACCCACCAGCCCAAACAGGCCGACGATTTCGCCGCTGCGCACCGTCAGACTGATGGGCGTGCGTACCCCCGGTGCTTTTACCCGATCCAGCCGCAGACGCTCCGCGCCATATTCGCGCGGCTGCCAGCCGTAGATATCACCCAGATCGCGCCCGACCATCGCCTGGACCAGCGCTTCATGATTGACCTTCTGCATATCGGTAAAAGTGCAAACGTAGCGCCCGTCTTTAAAGACGGTGATGGCGTCGCTTAAGGCAAAAATTTCTTCCATACGGTGGGAGACGTAAATAATGACCCGCCCTTCCTGACGCAGTTCGCGGATCACCCGAAACAGATTGTCGATTTCACGCGCGGAAAGTGAACTGGTCGGCTCGTCAAAGGCAATGACTTTGGCATTACGCGCCAGTGCCTTGGCGATTTCGACCATTTGCCACTGGCCGATGGAGAGGTACTTCAGCGGCGTCTGCGGATCGATATCCAGCCCCAGATGTTCCAGTTGCAGACGCGCTTCATAATTCAGTAACGAGCGGTTTACGATCCCGCCTTTATGCGGAAGCTGCCCGAGGTAAATATTTTCCGCCACGGTCATTTCCGGGATCAGGTGCAGTTCCTGATAGATAATCGCCACACCCGCATTCAGCGCGGCGGTGGTATCCGCAAAGGCTATCTCGTTGCCCTGTAGCGCCAGCGTTCCGCTGGTCGGGGCATAGTTCCCGCTAAGAATTTTTAGCAGGGTCGATTTTCCGGCACCGTTTTCGCCCATTAACGCGTGAATTTGTCCGGCATGGCAGTCAAAGCTGATGTCGGAGAGCGCCTTCACGCCAGGGAAGGTTTTGCTGATGCCGCGAAAGGAGAGATAAGGGGTAGACTGCTGCATAACGACTCCGCCATTAAGAGTAGAACCTGAACGCCCCTCGCGGTCAGACGAGGGGCGCCATCATGGTTGACTGAAATCGGTTAAAGCCCTTTTTTCGCCAGTTCTTCTTTGAAGTTATCGCGGGTGATCAGCACCACGTCGGTAACAGCGGTAAATTTCGGCGGCTCCACGCCCTTCTCAACCCAGTTATAGAGTAATTCGCTGGTTTTGTAGCCGTGGATATCCGGGCTGGGCAGCAGGGAGCCGAAGAAGCCAGTTTGCTGGTTTTTCGACAGTTCGCTTACCGCGTCAACCCCGTTAATGCCGATGCCGATCACGTCCGCCGCTTTGAAGCCCTGACCTTCGGTCGCGCGCACGCCGCCAAGTACGGTGTTGTCGTTCATGCCGACCACCAGCCAGTGTTTCACTTCTGGATGCTGTACCAGCAGCGAGTTGCCCGCATCAAATGCGCCGGGGATATCGTTGGATTTGGTGGGCACCTGGTAGATCTGTTTTTCCGGGAAGCCAGCGGCTTTTAATGCATCCATAGAGCCGGTGGTACGACGGCGGGCGGTATCCAGTTCGTTTGCGGTAATCGCCATCACCGCAGTTTCTTTTACGTCCCAGCCGCGTTTTTGCATCTCTTTATACAGTTCCTGCCCCTGACGCGCGCCAATTTCGCTGGCGGCCATCATCACCAGCGGCACGCTTTCCATCGGCTTGCCTTTGGCGTTAACGAACTGGTCATCCACCGCGATAACTTTCATGTCATAGCCGCGTGCTTTGGCGACGATAGCGGAGCCGAGTTTCGGGTCGGGAGTACAAATCACAAAACCTTTTACACCGCTGGCTGCGAGGCTATCGATGGCATTAAGGGTTTTCTCACCGTCCGGCACGGCAATTTTCACCACTTCGAATCCCAAATCTTTGCCTGCTTTATCCGCAAATTTCCACTCGGTCTGAAACCAGGGTTCTTCCGGCTGTTTCACCAGAAAGCCCAGCTTCATGGTTTCTGCAATAGCCGATTGTGACATAACCGCAGCGAGACCGATGGCCGCGAGCGCTTTAGTGAATTTGTGCATGTTAAACTCCAGCGTTTACATTCTTTTATGTAGGGAACGATCGGACGTAATAGTTTTAATCGGACATAAAACAACGCATTAGCATTCATGAGGCGAATAATGCCTTTGCTGAAATCATTATTAGCGGGAAATACATTCTCCATAAGAGAGCGCCATCACATCGCAGAATTACAGTCATTGCGTACATATATTCAGCAAGAAATGACATAAAGTGGAGCGGTATTGTCGGACAATTTGCGCGGGGTGTAGCAGGATTGTCTATATCGCCAGCCTGCTTATCCTTGTCCCGGACGCACGCGGCATCCGGGACACGTCGGCTTACCAGCGATAATCAATATGATCGGCGTGATCGCGCACCGGTTTTTCATCGTCCAGCAGGCGGGCTGCCACGGTCAGAGCGAAGTCAAAAACCAGTCCCAGCCCTTTGCCGCTGATCAGGTTGCCATCTTCCACCACGGCGGCATCAACATATTCACCATCCCGCACCGTCTGCCAGAGATCGCCTGAGCAGACGTAGCGACGGCCTTTCAGCAAACCATTGCCGCCCAGCACGCGCGCGGCGGCAGAGCAAATCGGACAAATAAATTTCCCGGCGTTATCGTGGGCGGTGATAAAACGCACCACCTCCTGGCTGGCCGCGAGGTTCACACTGCCCTGCGGTCCCCCCGGCAACACGATGGCGTCGTAAAGGTCATCAGCACGTTCAGTCAGGGTCGCGTCCGCCACCATCGGGATATCATGGTAGCTGACCACCGCCCGTGATTCGGCACAGGCCAGGGTGTCGACCTCAATGTTGAGGCGACGCAAAATATCGATAGTGACAATTGCTTCTGATTCTTCAAAACCGGGGGCCAGCAGTACGGCAACTTTCTTCATCAGTCACGTCCTTACGTTCATCGGTGAATGTTTTTAAGCGCTCATCAGACGTACCCGCGCAGGCGCGCTGAAGACGATGATGGCAAATGAGTAAATATGATCTGGCTCAATTTTTAATGAATTTTATGGCGGTAAAAAATAGCAACCGCGTTGCCCGTTATCAGCGCCATTAATAGCAGCAGATCGCATTTCCGCCTGCCATCCTACGCTTTATGAAACCTCATTTCAACTTGAATGAAATATTGTTTTCTCTATATATATCATCGTATTAAAGTTTTACGAATGACATTTTTTTGTGATGAATCATACTGCTACATAACTTGTAACCAGTTGTAAAAGCGAAGGTTTAAGGCTTTTCTTAAAGCCGGAAGGGTTTTATCCTGCGCAGGAATTTACGGAAAAGTAACGCCCGATCACATACAGCTACAGCACAGTTTAACTATTCTGTATTCAGTATCGGCGACACATGAATAACGCACGTTTTATCGTTTTCATGAATTATGCGCTTTTGCAGAAATCGTCTCCCAAGGTAATAAGGATATATTGGTATGACTACTTCAGGAATGGTTCAAAAACTCAATGCCCAAATGAACCTGGAATTCAACGCCTCGAATCGTTATCTGCGCTTAAGCGAATGGTGCGCCAGACGCAGACTTAACGGCACCGCGATTTTTCTGCGTTCCCAGGCGCAAATCAATATTACCCAGATGATGCGGATGTTTGATTTTATGAAAAATGCCGGAGGTAATCCGGTGGTAGAGAGGGCCTTACCCATTGAGGAGCCGTGTGCCACGCTTGAAGATCTCTTTTCCCAGACGATGCAGGATTATCACCGACGCACGGAAACGCTGACGAAGCTCACGGAGGAAGCGCGCGAGTTGCAGGATGAAACGACGCTGGCCTTTCTGACCCAGATGAAATCGGACCGCGAGGAGCACGGTCTGCTGCTGCAAACCATTCTTGAAGAGGTGCGCAGCGCCGATCAGTCAGGGCTGGGCATGGAGCAAACCGATCGTCATTTATTAAACGTCGTTAATTTCCGTAAGCATTAATTCCTCTCCTTTCGCCTTCCCGGTGAGTTCAGCCGGGAAGGCATCTACCTTGTCGTCCACTTTTCTCTCTTACTGCGCCGCTGCCCCATCAATAAAATGTTAACAGAATGTATATAAGACGATGTTTTTATTAACATTTTATAAATTAGATCTACCTCTCATTGAGTAGCCTTACAAAATGCAATGATTCAGTAATCTTATGTTTTTGCAAAAGGTGCTTTATGATAACCCTTGAGTTTGTGGTCATTATTCTCTGTCTGTTAGTGGGTACGCGGTTTGGCGGCATGGGGCTGGGGTTAATCAGCGGCATCGGGCTGTTCATTCTGACGTTTATTTTCGGGCTGGAGCCGGGCAAACCGCCGGTAGACGTGATGCTGACCATCCTCGCAGTGATCGGCTGTGCCGCCACGCTGCAAACGGCTGGCGGGCTTAACGTGATGATGCAGTTTGCCGAGCGCCTGCTGCGTAAACATCCGCAGCACATTACCCTGCTGGCCCCGTTCACCACCTGGTCCCTCACCTTTCTGTGCGGCACCGGGCACGTGGTTTACACCATGTTTCCAATTATCGCCGATATCGCGCTGAAAAAAGGCATCCGTCCTGAGCGTCCGATGGCGGTGGCGTCGATTGCCTCACAAATGGCGATCACCGCCTCGCCGGTGTCGGTCGCGGTGGTTTCGCTGGTGTCGATTATCGGCGCGAATCACGGCGTGGGTCAGGCGTGGGGGATTCTGGAAATTCTCGCTGTCTCAGTACCGGCGTCGCTGTTCGGCGTGGCGATTGCCGCCCTGTGGAGCCTGCGTCGCGGCAAGGATTTAGCCGATGATGAAGAGTTCCAGCAGAAGCTGAAAGATCCCAAACAGCGTGAGTTTATTTACGGTAGCAGTGAAACCCTGATGGATCAGCGTTTTCCGAAGTACGCCTACTGGTCAACGTGGATTTTCTTCGCCGGGATTCTGGTAGTGGTACTGCTGGGGGCGATCCCTGAACTGCGTCCCTCTTTTGAGTTAAAAGGGAAACTGACGCCGCTGTCGATGAACCTGACGATTCAGATGATGATGCTGATTGCCGGGGCGATCATCCTGATGGTGTGCAAGGTCAGTGCCACGACGATTTCCAACGGCGCGGTATTCAAGGCCGGGATGGTGGCGATTTTCTCTGTCTTCGGCGTAGCGTGGATGAGCGACACCTTCTTTCAGGCGCACCTTACCGAACTGAAAATGGCGCTGGAAGGGGTGGTGAAAACCCATCCGTGGACCTATGCCATCGTGCTGTTTCTGGTTTCCAAACTGGTGAACAGCCAGGCGGCCGCGCTGACCGCCGTCGCGCCGATGGGGTTGATGCTGGGCGTGGAGCCGAAAATGCTGGTGGCGTTTTTCCCGGCTTCATATGGTTATTTCGTGCTGCCAACCTACCCGAGCGATCTGGCCTGTATCGGTTTTGACCGCTCCGGCACCACCCGCATTGGCAAATTCATTATTAACCACAGCTTTATTCTGCCGGGATTAATCGGCGTGAGCTGCGCCTGCGCCGCCAGCTATCTGCTGGTTCAAACCTTCTTTTGATGTCCTTCACCATCCGGCCCGGCGCTTGCCGGGACGGGCTTAATGCGTTTCTTCCTGCGGCGTAAACTTCATTTCAATCAGCGCAATCGCTTTCTGAATGCCGCGCAGGGTGACCGGGTCAGCCGCCGCCGGGTGAGAGGTAAAGTCAATCGCGCGAAGCTGCGCTGACATTTTATCGCGCACTTCGGCAGGCGCGATAATATCAATCACATCAAGAAGTTGTTTGATCACCAGCTGGCAGGCGACGATATCGGAGACCAGTTCCTGGTCGGCACTGAGAGTATTGGACATGTTGCGCTCCTGATTAAAGGGGCGTAATAGTACCTCATGCATTGCCAAATGGCAGGCATAAAAAAACCTGCCGCAGCAGGTTTTTTTATCAGAACATAGCGCCAGGCGGTACGTCTTTGAAGGTTTTGCAGTAGTTTTCAAACATGCTTTTCAGGATTTTGCGGAATTTCATCGTTGTGCTCCAGATTTGTTATGCAGGTGTTACTGTCTACAGCTCTATAATATGACCTGCGTCACAAAAATCAACCACAACGTGATAAAAATCACATAAATTTTACACGTATTGGTAAAACATTAAACAAAAGTTATGCGAAATCCGCAGCTTATCCCGGGCAGGCTGCGGATATTTTTTTCTTTACTATGGCAAGCGTAAATGAGTGAAAGCATTTCGAAGAAGGAGGCGCGCGGGCTGTCACCCGCCGCATTGCTGGTTGCAGGCGCGTTCTTTATGGAGTTTCTCGACGGGACGGTGATCGCCACCGCTCTGCCGGATATGGGAAAAACCTTTGGCGTGGAGGCGGTGGATCTTAACATCGGTATCAGCGCCTATTTGATCACCCTCGCCGTGCTGATCCCTGCCAGCGGCTGGATTGCCGACCGCTTCGGCGCGCGCCGGGTGTTTACTCTCGCCCTCGCCATTTTCACCCTCGCCTCGGTGCTTTGTGGGCTGGCGACCAGCGTCGAGACCTTTGTAGCGATGCGTATTTTCCAGGGCATGGGCGGCGCGCTGATGGTGCCGGTCGGGCGGCTGGCGGTATTGCGCACCACGCCGAAGCATAAGCTGATCTCCGCCATCGCCACCCTCACCTGGCCCGCGCTGGTTGCGCCGATCATCGGCCCGCCGCTGGGGGGCTTCATCACCAGCTACGCCGACTGGCGCTGGATCTTCTTTATTAACCTGCCGATTGGGCTGATTGCAATCCTGCTTTCGCTGCGCATTATCCCGGATATTCGCGAGCCGGAGCGACGGCCCTTTGACCTGACGGGTTTTCTCGCCACCGCCGTTGCGATGGTCAGTCTGGTTTGTGCCATGGAAGCGCTGGGCGGCGAAAGGGTGCAGAGCGGACTGACGCTGGCGCTGCTGGTGGTCGGCGGGCTGACCCTGTTCTACGCCCTGCGCCATTTTCGCCGTGCGCGCTGGCCGATGATCCGCCTTGATGCGCTGGCAGTTCCCACCTTTCGCGTGACGATGTACGGCGGTTCGCTGTTTCGTTCGTCTATCAGCTCCGTGCCTTTTCTGCTGCCGCTGCTGTTTCAGGTGGGCTTTGGCATGGACCCCTTTCACGCCGGTTCGCTGGTGCTGGCGGTTTTTGTCGGCAACCTGACGATCAAACCGGCCACCACGCCGCTGATCCGCTGGCTGGGCTTTCGTCGCCTGCTGTTAATTAACGGGGCGCTGAACGTGCTGGCGCTGCTGGCCTGCGCCCTGCTGACGCCGCAAACGCCGGTGTGGGTGACGCTGCTGATCCTTTATCTGGGCGGCGTATTTCGCTCGGTGCAGTTTACGGGGATCAGCACGCTGGCCTTTGCCGATGTGCCATCGAGCCAGATGAGCTATGCAAATACGCTGTTCAGCACCGCTACACAGCTGGCGATTGGTCTGGGGATCACTCTGGGCGCGATTGGCATTCGCATCGGGGAAAAAGTCAGCGACTGGCTGGCGTTATCCGCCATTCCCGGCGTCAGTTTTCGGCTGGCGTTTGTGTTTATCGCGCTGATTTGTCTGGTGGGGATGTTTGATACTTTCCGGCTGACCCGAGAGGCGGGCAGTTCGGTATCACAAAAAAAGGGTAGCTAGCGCGCCGGCTCACCCTCTTCCATAGGGAGAGGGTGTGGTCAGTGCCTCGGTTGAGGTTATGTACTAACCGCGCTGCTATCACGCTGGCACTACCCTTCCGTCAAAATTAATCAGCCGAGAATTTCGCGCACAAACGCTTCAATCTCTTTATTCTGGCTGTTTTCAAAGAAGCACTTCTGGAAGCGCTCGCCGGAAACGGCGGTTTTCACCAGTTCCGGGTCAATGGCGCGCAGGGTGTCAAGATAATTCTCTTTCACCACGGCGGCTTTCACCTGGTTCAGAATGCCCGCGTTACGTACCTGCGGCTCTTTACGCTCTGGCGGATAGCCTTCGCCGGTACGCCCGGTAAAGGCTTTTTCAAAGATAAAGCGCACGTTCAGTTCCGCGCCCCAGCCGAAGCCTTTGGCGAAAGGCAGCGCCAGCGCGTTACCGTTGTTGATCTGGGCGAACAGGAAAGCGTCGGCCGGATCGATACAATAACCGCAGATCACCCCCGGATGGATGTTGAGCGACATCAGCGCGCCCTGCCCGGTCCCGCAGCCCGTTACCACGAAATCGACCGCTTTTGAGTTCAGCAAAATGCTGGCCATAATTCCCAGGTGGATATACGTGAGATGATGATCGTTTTCATCGCTCATGCCGACGTTATAGACCGGGAAATCTTTTTCCCCTGCGACGGCGTTTAATTCTTTGAGGATGATGGCATTTTTTGCGGCCTGGCTGTTTTCCATCATCAGTGCAATTTTCATTCTTTACTCTCCTGCTGGCTTCGTGGCGTGTTCCACGGTGAAGTAAACATGGCTAAACCTTACTACTTCACAAACACACTTTCAAATTTAGTGAAAAATGGTTTTAAAAATAACAGCGCGGCTCACATTTTTGTCGTTTTGCGCGGCGAATCATTTTCCTGACATATTAAAAAGAAATTTCTATTCGCCGCGTGACGGGTTGGTTAGACTGAAATTAAACAAAACGATAACAACAGGAATTTCTCAAGTGGATCAGCGCAGCCTGTGTTCCCGGACAATCTTGTTTTTGTGTGGCTGGTCGCTCCTCACGCTGTTGTGGTCATTTTCTCTGTTTGCTGCGCCAGCCGAGCCTGCCCCGCCGCCGCAGTCCGTCCCGGTGTGGATTTACGATGCGCAAAGCTACAGCTTCTGGCGCGATCCGCAGGGGCACTATCAGGGCTTTTACCCGGAGTTGATCCGCGCCATTAATGAAAAGTACGGCTATCATCTGCAAATACGTCCGATCAGCGGGAATGAAATCAGCCAGCGTTTTACGCAGGATCGCTACGGCATTTATGCCGACGTGATCCGCACTGAAGAGCGCGCGCGGAAAAAAATCCTCTCCGCGCGCATTTTTACCAACGAAGTGCTTGCCGCCAGCCTGACGCGCACGCTTTCCGCGGCGGAAGAACTCAACCAGACGCGGGTGATCTTCCGCCGCAACGACGCCACCTGGGATCAAATCCACCTGCGCTACCCCGATTTACGCTTCCGCGACATTCAGTTTGTGGCCACCAGCGAAGAGGCGTTTAACCTGCTGCGGGAAAACAAAGCGGATTTTTACATCAACGACGCCGGGGAAATGGAAGATACGCTGCGTTATTACACCCTCTCACGTCCGTTCCCCGATCTGCATATCGCAATAGTCATGGCGTTTAGCCCGGAGTTGCACGGGCTGCGAGCCAATATCAATCAGTTTATCAATGACTGGCAGCGCAGCGGGAAACTGCAAAAGCTGGAGGATGAGACCCGGCGCAATTTCTTACTCAGCCGCATCGCGCTGAGCGCCGGAGAAAAACAGTGGCTGAGCAACAATAAGCTCACCGTCTGGCTACCTAAAAATGAAAACTTTGCGCCGCTTGTCTGGAAGGACAAGCAGGGCTACCACGGTTCTGTGGTGGATATGATTAACGATATCCGCGACCTGCTGCACGTCGAGGTGGATGTTCAGTACGTGGATAATTACGTGGCGCAGATGCGCGAGCAGAAATGGCCGATACGACTGGTTAACGTCATCAATACCAGTGATTATTCGCAATCCGACGGCATGATCGGGCCGACGGTGGCCTGGCATAATGTGTATTACAATCGCATCGATCAGCCGTTCCTGTGGGATGAAGAACAGATCCGCCATCAGCGCGTCGGGGTGCTACGCGGTTCGTTCGCCGGGCTCTATTTACGCCAGCGCTTCGGCAATGAGATTTTCGTGGTCAGCGGTTCGTCCATTGAAGAATTGCTGGACGCCATTGAAAATCACCGCATCGATTATATTCTTGGCGATCTCAGTTCGCTGGAGCTTTCCCTGCGCGGCAATGAACTGTTTCGCGGCGTGCTGAAAGTGGCGGGCATGACCCGGGTTGATTACGAAATAGGTCCGTGGGTCGATCCTGCGCATCCGTTGCAGCATTTGCTGGCGCAGATCCACCGTATCTCCAGCTATCGCACGCAAATAGAACGCCACGTCGAGCCAAAAGCGATCCCGGAGCTGACCAAAAATACCTTCCGCATGATTAGTCTGGTTCTGCTGATCACCGCCCTGTTCAGCCTGTGCCTGCTGGCGATAATGTGGCGGCAAATGAAGCAAAACCGGGCGGTTAACCGCAGCATTGTTGAGGCGATGGAGAAGGTCAACCGCGCACACGATGACGAAACGGGCAGCCACATTCACCGGGTGGCGCAATACTGCGGTTTCATGGCCCGCGAGTTAAAACTGCCCCGCCGGATGGTTCACGAGATTGAGCATTTCGCCTCCCTGCACGACGTCGGCAAAATCGCCGTCCCGGAACGTATTTTGCGCAAGCAGGGACCGCTCTCCCCGGAAGAGTTTAACGAGATGAAACTGCATACCCTGAAGGGCTGGCGCATTATTCAGGGGCTGGGTCTGGGACCGGTGGCGGAAAACATCATTCACTTTCACCATGAAAAATGGGACGGCAGCGGCTACCCGGAAGGGCTGCGCGGAGAACAAATCCCGATTGAAGCGCGGATCCTCGCGCTGGCGGATGTGTACGATGCGCTGCGCCAGAAGCGGGTCTATAAACCCGGCTACTCCCATGAACGCGCCTGCGAGATGATTTTTCAGGGCGCGGGACAGCATTTCGATCCGCAACTGGTGGCGCTGTTCCGCCAGCAGCACCTGAAATTTCAGGCAATTTTCGATGCCCAGGCGGATTAATGTGATAACTGGAGGCAGATCGGTAGGCTATTCCGCGGATTGCCGCCCGGCGCAAACGGTAGGATCGGCTGATCCCCACTACAACAGAACAGCGTAATGAATAAAGCGGTCATGATCCTTTCCCTGCTGGCGCTTGCAGGCTGCTCGGTTAACCGACAGGCAAACGTCAGCGAAGTTGATACTACCAGCGGTATTGTCCGTCTGACCTACGGCCAGGCGATGTTGCAGTCTGCCAGTACCGATGCCTACATCGCTCAGGGGACGGCAACCAAACAGTGCCAGCAGTCCGGCTACGCCACCGCCGTCGCCTACGGTCAGCCGATTACCACCTGTACGGTTTCCAGCGGCTCGCTGTGTCTTAATGAAAAAGTGACGCTGCAATATCAGTGCCGGGGCGTGGCGGTCAGCCAGAACGCCAGCGTCAGCTACTGGTAATTTGTGTCGCCAGGCTATTTCGCTGGCGACGTTTTTATCTGAACCATAAGCATTCTCATTTTTAATTTACATAATCTAAATGCGTCTAATTCCTGGTCGCATTTTTAATAATTAACTTTTTAATTTAACCTTTTGCAAATATTTAAATAACAATTTATAGTGCCGGCAGAATAAACCTTAGCGATATTGCGGAGCCTGTAATGCTTAAAGCTGACATGATTGAAAAATTAAACGATCAAATGAATCTGGAGCTGTATTCCTCTCTGCTTTATCAGCAGATGAGCGCCTGGTGCAGTTTTAACAGTTTTGAGGGTGCCGCCGCTTTTCTGCGCCGTCATGCGCAGGAAGAAATGGGCCATATGCAGCGTCTGTTTGATTATCTGACTGACACCGGCAGCCTGCCGCAGATCCTCGCCGTCGCCTCGCCGTTTGCAGAGTATGAATCGCTGGATCACCTGTTCCATGCCACCTACGAGCATGAGCAACTGATTAGTCGGAAGATTAATGAACTGGCCCATGCGGCAATGATCGGCCAGGATTATCCGACCTTTAATTTCCTGCAATGGTATGTGGCTGAACAGCATGAAGAAGAAAAGCTGTTTAAATCGGTGCTTGATAAACTTTCCCTGGCGGGCAAAAGCGGTGAAGGTCTTTATTTCATTGATAAAGAACTCTCCACGCTCGACGCACAAAATTAATGTCGGTGGCCAGCCTTCGCGCTGGCCCAAATTAATGCTGGCAAATTTTACTTTGGTGAGTGGTGAACCCTTCCTCTTGTGCAATAAATTTGCCTTTCTGCTGTAAAAATAAAACCAGTTCCCCTGCGCTCATATTCTGTGCTGAACAGGTATGAAACCGCGCCTCTTCGCCAAAACGCATAATAATTGCCGCTTCCAGACTCGCCGCGCTGTAGCGCTCGCCGGAATTAATCATCATGGTTAATACTTCATGGCCGTGAATGGATGTCATAACGCCTCCTGAAAAATCCCAGCATAGCGGTGAACGAATCGCCGTATTTTGCGCTATGACAGATTTGCTCACAGTGACGCAATAAATACTGTAAAGAATACAATACAGTGCCTGTAACATCCGTTTGACGAAAATAGCGATTTAGCATACTCTGCGCCGCATTATTCGCCTGTAAAGGCTATGGGATGTAGAGGAATCCGTGAGAAACCGCGCTCTGGGAAGTATTTTAATCGTTGCGGGCACCACCATTGGTGCAGGAATGTTGGCAATGCCGCTGGCGGCAGCGGGCACCGGGTTTGGTGTAACGCTGGGCTTACTCTTCGGCTTATGGGCATTGATGTGTTATACCGCCCTGCTGCTGCTGGAGGTGTACCAGCACGTTCCCGCCGATACCGGGCTGGGGTCACTGGCGCAGCGCTATCTGGGCCGATACGGTAAGTGGCTTACCGGCTTCAGCATGATGTTTCTGATGTACGCCCTGACCGCTGCCTATATCAGCGGCGCGGGCGAGCTGCTCTCATCCAGCCTGACCGACTGGCTGGGAATGCCCCTGCCGCCTGCGGCGGGTGTACTGCTGTTTACCCTGGTGGGCGGCGCGGTGGTATGCATCGGGACGTCGCTGGTGGATCTCTTTAACCGCTTTCTGTTTACCGCCAAAACGATCCTGCTGCTGGTGATGCTGGCGCTGCTGCTACCGCATATTCATCAGGTCAATCTGTTGACCCTGCCGCTGGAGAAAGGGCTGGCACTTTCGGCGATCCCGGTCATTTTTACTTCATTCGGCTTTCACGGTAGCGTGCCGAGCATCGTCAGCTATATGCATGGTGATATTAAAAAGCTGCGGCGGATTTTTATGGTCGGCAGCTTTATTCCGCTGGTGGCCTACGTGTTCTGGCAACTGGCGACGCTCGGCAGTATCGGCTCTCCCGCCTTCGCCGCCCTGCTGGCAAACCATGCCGGGCTGAACGGATTGTTACAGGCGATCCGCGAAGTGGTTGCCTCGCCGCACGTCGAGCTGGCGGTGCATCTGTTTGCAGATTTCGCGCTGGCCACGTCGTTTCTTGGCGTGACGCTGGGGCTGTTTGACTATCTCGCCGATCTGTTTGCGCGTAAAAATAGCGCCAGCGGACGTTTGCAGACCGGCCTGCTGACCTTCCTGCCGCCGCTGGCCTTTGCGCTGTTTTACCCGCGTGGTTTCGTGCTGGCGCTCGGCTATGCGGGCGTGGCGCTGGCGGTGCTGGCGTTAATCGTTCCGGCGCTGCTGGCGCGACAAAGCCGTAAGCATCATCCGAAGGGGTATCGTGTGGCGGGCGGACAGCCGGTACTGTGGCTGGTGTTTGGCTGTGGCGTGGCGGTGATCGTCATCCAGTTTTCGATAACCGCAGGCCTGCTGCCTGCGATCAGTTAATCGCGCTTTTAGTGCAGGCAGCACTGTTTGAACTTTTTGCCGCTGCCGCACGGACAAGGATCGTTGCGCCCCACGGTTTTCTCAACCCGTAACGGCTGCGCAACGGGCTTAAGCGGCGCGGCGACCGGGTTTTCCGACCAGTAGGTATACAGGCTCAGGGCGGCG
This sequence comes from Superficieibacter sp., assembly GCF_032071645.1. Taxonomy (NCBI): domain Bacteria; kingdom Pseudomonadati; phylum Pseudomonadota; class Gammaproteobacteria; order Enterobacterales; family Enterobacteriaceae; genus Superficieibacter; species Superficieibacter sp. Next base: position 214,769 of record NZ_DAMAPU010000001.1, on the reverse strand, counting down.
GGGGCGATGAGATCAATGCTTTCACTGTGCTCTTCAGGACTCAGCAGATCGAGCTTGTCAAAATTGGCTTCCAGCCCGTGCAGAGCGATGGCATCCAGCGCGGGCTGCAATGACTCCGGTAAGGATGACCAGTCGGCCAGGGCAACGCCGCGCATGTAGCCAAAGCACCACTCTTCGACGATGGTGAATTCTTGCCCTTCCACTTCGCGGGTGCCGAACAACGGCTCAAACTGTTCAGGATACAGTTCCAGCCTGTCGGCGATGTCGCCCATATGCTGAAAGCACAGCGCCATAAAACGCTCCATTTCGCGCTCTGAGGCCCATTCCGGGACGTTGTGCGCCCCGCCCCAGATAGCCAGCAGCCAGTCGGTCGGCTCGATTTCATGCGGCGCGGAGAGGACGGCGGTGAGCAGCCCGTCCAGTTCGGCGGCATCCAGTACGCTGTCGTCATTGCCATACTTCATAAAGACATCATCAAGCCATTCCAGCTCTTTTTCATTCAGTGGCCCGGTATTCATAAAGATTTCCTCGCTGGCGTGTGCTATTAAAATTGAAAGTTCGGCTGAAGAAGAGAGCGTTTCGATTTCCGCTGTCATTACAGATATACCCCGCAGCATACCTTCTGCGCGCCAGAGTATGAAGAAGTTTACATTATTAGCGGCGCAGGCGGAGTTTACGGACACGGCGGCTAAACACCCTAAAACACTTGCCTCACTCAGACTCAACTCATTGTAAAAAAAGCTTAAACTGAGCTGGCACGCGCTTTGCTATTCCTCTGTAACTATCTTTTTACGAGGAACAGCAATGGCTACCGGTACACTCACCAACGGCACTCTCCGACTGGCGCACCGTGGGCGAGATGATAATTAACGGCTCGCTGAACTTTATCGGCGTATTAATTGCTGCCGCCGTTTCCTGGCATCTGTGCCTGAATAAAAATCATGCGAATCCCATCGCGCCGAAACTGTTATCGGTCGCTACCGTTATCGTTTTATGCCGGACACCATCAGCGCCTCACTGTCGGCGGGTAAAGAAAATGCGCTGGTGACGGGGGGCTGTCTCACTCTTCTACCGGCACGTCGGGAATGTTCCTGGGGATGATCACCGGGCTGCTGGTCACCCGCGTGTTTATTCGCTTGTTAAAGTCCGATCGGCTGAAAATCACTATCGCTAATAACGGCTCGGTGCCGCCTGCGGTGATCGACTCTTTCAACGCCTTAATTCCGGTATGCATTACCCTGCTGATTTTTTCTTTGATTTCTTTTGCGGCAAAATACTGGCTGGGAAAAGGCATTAACGCCCTGATTGCGCTAACTATCCAGACGCCGCTGAAAAATATCACCACCGACCTGACGGGCTTTTTGTTTATTTACACCGTCGGCAGTCTGTTTTTTGCGATTGGCATTCACCAGAGCGTGATTAACGCCTCTATTTTACGTCCGGGTCTGTTAGCCAGTATGCAGGAAAATATGCTTGCCTATGCTAACGGGGATGATATTCCTGATATCATTAACTATGCCTTTCAGTGGTGTGATAACTCCTGACGGCGGCGCAAACTACAGCGCCAGCGCCTGCTTAACAACGTTTTGCCCGTTCATCGTGCCATAGTTGAGGCCGATGATAACCATTTGCCTGATCTGCGGCCAGTTCTTCTGAAAATCGTTCTCCAGGAATGAGATTTGCGGGGCCAGCAGCAGAATGTCCGTGTTTTTGGCGTATTCAACAAAGTTGTTTGCCGAGGTCGCCCTGATTTGCGCCTCAATGCCCAGCGCCTTGCAGGCTTCTTTCATCACTGCTTAGCTCTCTGGTTTGGAAGGCAGAACGTGAAACAGAGCTACATCAGCAGATTAGTCTTTCTACAGGGGAAGATGTCTATAATATGGATAAACCTGATGCATCAATACTAAAAACGTCACATAAATAGCCATAAGGGGAAATAAATGCCTTTAAGAAATTTTTCCGACTATACAGAAAGAGAATTTCTAGATTTTGTAAAAAGGATTTGCCGGGCAGATTATCAATCAGAACAACAGCATACCGCCGCTGTTTTTGAATTCGAAAGGATAACCGAACACCCTTCAGGATCCGATCTTTTTTATTACCCCGAATCCGTACAGGACAGTACACCTGAAAAAATCGTAGAAATTGTGAAAAACTGGAGAGCCGGTAACGGGAAAACGGCACTCAAACCAGAATAAATTTTGAGCACAATGTTTTTTATATCACATCAGCCTCTTTTAAAGGTATCTCTGCTCTCATAAACTCACTGAACGAAAAACAGGCAATATCAGAAAGATATCAGTCGATCCGGTGGTTGAGGAAAGTAATGCCCTCTTCATATTACGAGGTCAAATGGCGAAAAAATAACGAAGCCGAAAAAATGCCACAAAAAAACCACCCGAAGGTGGTTTCAAGACACTGCTTATTGCTTTGATTATTCTGCTTATTTCCTGTGGTGCCCGGGGCGGCACTTGAACCCGCACAGCGCGAACGCCGAGGGATTTTAAATTAGTCGTATTATTTTATATTTCAATAAATAACACCATTTTTTCGCCATTAATCAGTAAATCTTGATCTAACAAAAAAAAGTAATTACTTATTTCGAAAACATTCAATGGTGAAAAAAATAAATAGCTTCGCTACCATTCTCTGTCCGCTCCGTGCTGTGAGTTAAATGGGTCGATGCAACGCTATCCTTAATCAAGGGGACGTTGCGAATGAATCATTCTAAATTAGTACCGCCCCGCATTTCCCTCATTGAACCTCCTGTTCATCTCCCGATTAGCTCTTTTCCGTTCTGACAGCCTTTTAACGCGGCATGCATACTTCGTTACTGGCCGAAGCATTATACTTTCGTTGTCAATAGACTGAATGGAAATTAACGACGGAGCAGACTAATGATTGCTGTACTTTTTGAGGCTGACGCCCTGCCAGAGGCTCAGGAAAGATATCTTCAGCTTGCTGCCGAGCTGAAGCCATTATTGTCAGAGACACCAGGCTTTATATCAATCGAGCGATTCCAGAGTCTGAATACGCCCGGAAAAATTCTTTCTTTGTCATGGTGGAAAGATGAGGAGTCAGTGGCCGGATGGAAGCGAAATGTTATGCATCAGGCTGCCCAGAAGGAAGGAAAGCAGTCAATTTTTTCATTCTACAGAATACGCATTGCCAGCGTATTCCGTGATTACTCTTCTGATAAGGGAACAACTCAACATGTATGACCTTCACGTTATTCTCAAAAATACCCCGGGCTCGCTTGGCTCGCTGGGCAGTTTGCTGGGCAAAAACGGCGTGGGACTTGAAGGCGGCGGTGTGTTCTCAACACCTGAAGCTGGACACGCGCATTTCCTTGTTGAAGACGGTGAAAAAGCCCGCAAGATTCTGACTGATGCTGGTTTCGAGGTCAGCAATGTGCGGCGACCTCTGGTAAGAAAATTACCCCAGAAGCGACCGGGGGAACTGGGAGAAATAGCTGACACACTTGCCCAGAACGGTATTAATATTCTGGTACAGTACAGCGACCACAGTAACCGGCTCATTCTCATTACGGATGATGACTCCCGGGCAGTTGAAATAACCCAAAAGTGGGAAATACCTTCTGAATGACTCTCCTGAAAACACAGCGCGACAGTGAGCCGGATGCTCTTGAAACATCCATGGCAATGATTGCTTCTGCCCTGTCTGATCCGTCAAGGGTCAGTATCCTGTGCGCACTGATGGACGGGCGCGCGTGGACAGCCACTGAGCTCAGCGCTGTCGCCGGCGTTGCCGCATCCACAACCAGCGGACATCTCAGCCGACTTCTCAGCAACGGGCTGGTTATATGCCTGACGCAGGGGCGTCACCGTTATTACAGTCTTGCGGGCCATCATATTGCCGGACTGCTGGAAAACCTGATGGGGGTTTCCATGCATACACATCCGACGCCCCCATCCAGTACGCCGGTATATCTTCGTTACGCACGTACCTGCTATGACCACCTGGCAGGCGAGCTTGCTGTTAATATTTATGACTTTATGCTGCGGGAAAAATGGCTTGAGGCTGATGGCGTGGCGCTGACGTCAGTCGGCAAAGCCCATTTTGAAAAACTTGGCGCAGTGCTTAATTCACGCCCGCGTCGTAAACCTTCATGTCCCTGCCTCGACTGGAGCGAAAGACGTTTCCATCCTGGAGGTGACGCCGGCTCAGCACTGATGACGCTTTTCCTGCAAAAAGAATGGATAACGCGCACGCCGGGATATCGTGAAGTAAATGTGACCGACAGTGGAAGGAGTGCAATGTTTCGGCTGTTTAATGTGAAAGTCATCTGAGTCCACATCATGCACCTGATGTGTTAGAGCAGACTACCCCGGGTGGCTTCACGTTCAATGCCGCACCTTACTTTAGTCCGACATGAATGATTATCTGACAGACCCTGTCTAATTTCTGCCGCCTGTCACCAGGCCCGCTTTTCGCTCAAAACAGCCTGTCGATGTCTGGCACACAGTTACAGCATAACAGGCAGCTTTGTGCCAGAAGTGCGCGTTGCAAACATGATTTTTTAGCGTAGTTTACTTATAGTGGATCATTTATGGAGATAATCATGAATTCTGATTTGGTAAGCCATGCAATTGAATTGAGGAAACAGGGGAAATTTGAAGAAAGCAGGAGTCTTTTATTCTCGCTAGTTGATTCATTTGAAGATAAAGGATCAATTTATCTGAATATAGCTTGGTCATATGACAATCAGGGAATGGAGAAGGACGCGCTTAACTATTACGCGTTGTCTTTGAAAGAAAAAATGCCTGATGATCAAATATTTGACGCTACTTTTGGTTTGGCCTGTACTTATAGATGTCTCGGTGATTTACAGAAAGCAGAAAATATTTTTAGTCAGTTACACAGGAAATACCCTGAGGCATTAGAAGTCATTCCTTTCTATGCTTTGTGCTTGTCCTCTCTCGGCAGAAAGGATGATGCAATTAAGCTCCTATTTGTACTTATACTCGAAAGCCCATCGATAGAGGCAGTGCGTCCCTATTTTAAAACTCTATTAGAATATGTTAACGCTGAATATCCGAAGCCAATATGAAGTGGGGGAGTCCTGAAATACCTTAGCAGGTATAATGCCTGCTGTTCGCTCATAGCGGACCTTGCTTTCTGTCCGTTCCGTGCCAGAAGCGAACATTCACGTACAGGCTGTTAAAGCAGCCGTTAAATTTCTCACGCACCTGACTGCTTAAGTCAGCGATGCTGAAGATTATTTTCAGAAAACCCGCCTGATAGCGGGTCTGTGAGGCGCTTGTTTTATGTGCATAAGCAGGTACAGAAGAGGTTTGATTGCCAATTACGCAGATGCTGTTGATAAACCATTGGCCGCGTTACGAGGCAACAGACGGGAAACAAAAAGCCCCGCAACCTGTCCGGCCGCAGCAAGATAAAAAGCCAGCTGTAAGGCATTTTCAAGACTGCTCACAGAGGTTTCCCGTTGCAGGCTCTCACTCCCGATCCCGGATAGTGCTATCAGCACAGCAATACCAATCGCATTACCCACATTCAGCGTTGTAGAAGCCATACCTGAAGCGATCCCCTGCTCGTTATGCGGTACGCCTGAGCCCGAAGCTATCCACATTGCCGTCCATACAATACCCTGCCCTGCTCCTGAAATGACCAGTCCCGGCATTATGTTCAAATAAGATGCACCAGAAAATGCTGCCGGTGCCAGGGCCAGCGTACCCGTAATACCCATTAAAAAACCAATAAGTAATGCTGTGCGCACCGGCAGACGATTTGCGAGCCGAGCGCCGAGCTGCGTTCCGGCAAAGATTGCCAGCGAAGGAATAATAAATGCCAGACCCGTTTGTAAAGCGCTGTAACCCATAACACTCTGAAACAGAATCGTCAGGAAATAAGGCAGTGCGCCAAAGGTTCCCATATAAATAAATGTCATCGCCATGCCTGTAACCAGACTGCGGTTTCTGAATAACCGTAACGGCATCAGTGGATCCTGGCTACGGGCCTCAGTAGTCACAAACAGCAGCAGAGACATAGCGGCCAGACTCAGAGAGAAAAGAATATGTCCTGAGAGCCAGCCGTCTTCAGGTCCCTGAACCAGAGCGTATACCAGCAGGGTGGCGCCCACTGTCACCGTTACAGCGCCTGGAAAATCAAAACTGTGGCGCTTATTCCTGAGGCTGTCTTTCGGTAACACATAAAAAGCAGCACAAATCGCGATGGCTGCCAGTATAACGTTGACGAAAAATACCGACGGCCAGCCATACGCACTGGTGAGTACTCCTCCGGCAAGCGATCCCAGAGTGAGACCGCTTGCGCCTGCGCCGCCCCAGACAGCCAGTGCCCGGTTCCGTGAAGGTCCTTCCTCAAAAAGTCTGTTTATAAGTGACAGCGTGGACGGAAAAAGTAATGCGGCGCCTATGCCTTGTAGGGCACGCGCTATAACGATAACTACAGGCTCCCACGCTAAACCGCCTGCAAGCGAAGAAAATGCATATAGCCATAATGCGCAAATAAATACGCGACGTTGCCCCAGCAGATCGGCAGCCCGACCACCGAAAAGTAAAAAACCTCCGCAACATACCGTATAGGCACTGACAACCCACTGGAGAGTCTGCTCAGAAAACCCCAGCCCGGCACCAATTTCCGGCAGTGCTACAAATACAATATTTATATCCAGTGAGTAAATGAGCTGGGCGAACGCCAGCAGCGCAAGGCTCCAGTTTTGTAAACGTCGGGCACCTGAATCCATTGTGGATGTGGACATAGAACAATCTCCGTCTTAATTTATAAACACTAATGTACGAGTACATACGTACATTTAATGTATGTATGTACTCGTACATTAGTCAACTGATAAAATTTAACGTAGGATGGAGGTATGTTAACTACTCTATGGAAAAGCTGATGCTTGCTAACCACCCTGACAGAGAACTAATTCGTATTGAGAATGTGCTGGCCGCTTTGGGAAATCCATTACGCCTGACAGTGGTACGTGTGCTTGCTGGCGGAGGCGAACATGCCTGTAGCGCGGTGCTGAGTGGCATTCCCAAATCGACGCTGACTCACCACTGGCGTGTATTGCGCGACAGTGGTGTGATCTGGCAGCGCCCCTTCGGGCGAGAAAACTTATTGTCGCTGCGTCGGGAAGATCTCGATGCGCGTTTTCCCGGCCTCCTTGATGCCCTGTTGGGCGCAGTTAAAAATGATGCTCTCACACAAGAGTCGACTACAAAAAATCTGCCACAGCTATCTTCAAAATAGGATACGGATGCAAGACTGAAAGTGACTCACAGTCCGAATTCGATATTTCTTCAATTCGCTTTTCGCTCAGAGCGTACGTTCAGCACCCTGCGATTATCCGCTCCGTGCCATGAGCGGACTGCTATGTCAGATTGACTCATGATCCATTTAGCTGTATAAAAAAACAGGTAAAAATTATCCCCCTTGTTATGTACAGCTTGTTCTGGTGGTTTCAGGTCAACTTAAAAAAATAACGGCAAGCTGCTCATCACTGTTTATCTAAAGGATAAAAAAATGAACTCTTTTTTATCATCCACTGCTAATTGCCTTGTGCGTTGGCACGACTTCCCCGGTACGGGAGCGCCGGTGCTCTTTGTTCATGGATTAGGTTGTGCCTCCTCCTACGAATATCCACGCGTTGTAACAGACCCTCTTTTTGGTGGCAGAAGGGCCATTCTCATTGATTTACCTGGCTGCGGATATAGCCAAAAGCCCAGGGATTATAGTTACTCAATTTCTGATCAGGCTAGCGTGGTTGCCGAGTTTGTTGTGCATCTGGGTATCAAGCATTGCTACCTCTATGGGCACAGTATGGGAGGCTGTATCAGTATCGAAGCGGCAGGTTTACTCAAAGAGTACCTGTTGGGGATAGTCGTATCCGAACCTAATTTTCATCCCGGTGGTGGTTTTTTCAGTAAAAAGATTTGTAGCTACGGCGAGGATGAATTTATCGACAGCGGGTGGCAACAAATGGTGGCACAGGACTCCACTCCCTGGTCAGCCAGCCTTGATGTCGATGCACCGTGGGCGGTATGGCGTGGAGCTGCGAGCCTTATATCAGGCAATAACTGGAAGGATTTATTTATTCAACTTCCTATTGAGAAACAGCTGATATTCGGTGAGTATTCTCTGCCTGATGATGATTTCACCTACCTAACTGCCTCTGGTATATCAACGGTTATTTTACCGACATGTGGACACTGTATGTCATGGGAAAATCCTGGGGCTCTTGCAGGAACGTTATCAGAATTTTGCAAATAAATTGCTTTATTTAATTATTCGCCAGGAAACCGCCTTCACTTATTGCGTTGAGATGTCTGTACGATGGGAAGTGATTCTTTACCGGCGGTCATATGCATATAGTTCTGAAGGTTAAGCTGTATCCCGCTTAACTGGCCCTGACTCTTGTGGGAGTTCCTGTACTCCGGCTAACCCAACTTCCGCTTTTCGCTCACAGCGGACCTTCAGATCAATTAGCTCGTCCGCTCCGTGCCAAAGTGGACATGATAGCATCGTTTTATGTTTATTTATGGGGAGAATATCATTCCATCTTTGGAACCATTGATAATTTTATCAATTCAAGCATCACTTTAAAGGCAGGATTATCATTGTCCTCGCGCCAGGCCAGATACAGCAGGCTCTCAATCCCGGCGGGCAAGGTAATACGGCGATAGACGATATCATTAAACAAAATACGCGAAGCACTTTCCGGGACGAATGCCATACCCATACCGGCGTTTACAAGTGAGAGAATTGTCAGCGTTGAGCCAATATATTGCACATAATCCGGTTGAATGTTATTCGAACGGAACATCCCGGTCAGCAGTTCATAAAATGGCTGCCAGGTGGATAACGCATACATAATAAACGGCTGCTTATCGAGATGGGTAATTGTAATATCCGACAGTTTCGCCAGTTCATGCTGACGTGGTACCGCCAGCACAAACGGCTCACTCACCAGAATTTCACTGCTCACACCGGTCAAAGCCGAAGGGGCACGCACAAGGCCAATATCGCTTTGACGCAGGCGCAGAGCTTCGAATTGCTCACCGGTGGTCATCTCCTTGAGCGAGATATCAATGTGCGGATAACGCTCTTTGCCCCTGGCCACTACCATCGGCAAAAATGCATAAACTGCGCTCGCCACAAAGCTGATTTCTACCGAGCCGATATCGCCCTGCGACATCTTCTGCACGTTCAGCATCGCCACATGCGAGCGTTGCAATAAATCCTGCGCCTCGATAAAAAATCTCCTGCCAGCGGCCGTAAGCACCACTGTTCGAGTTGTGCGCTCAAAAAGTTCAACACCCAGTTGATGTTCCAGCAGCTGGATCTGCCTGCTGAGTGGAGGTTGCGTCATATTTAACCGTTTTGCTGCGCGCGAAAAATTCAGTTCGGTAGCAACGGCGAGGAAAAATCTCAGTTGGCTTAACTCAAACATTTATACAAATCCGGCATAAATCAATTCTTTGATTGGATTAGACAGTATGAGTCCACAGGCGCAATCTGGTAAAGCCCTCAACAACATGAAATATAAGGTTCGTCTATGTCTACACAGAATACCCTTGCCCAGACTAACGCTTTTGACCGTATCAGCTGGATTAAACTCTCTTCTGTTAATGTCCCGCTGAACACGGCGGTGAGTGATGCAAAAGTCCTGACCGGCCGCCAGAATGCGCTGAAGGATGTGGCGCTGCTGATTGCGGAAATCGAAACCGAACAGGGTTATCGCGGCCTGGGTTTTACCTACACACTGCGTAACGGCGGCCCGGCACAATTCAGCCACGCCAAAGAGATGGCCCCACTGCTGATTGGCGAAGATCCGAACGACATTTCCCGCCTGTGGAGCAAACTGGTTTGGGCAGGCGCATCCGTCGGCCGTAGCGGCCTGGCGACACAAGCCATTGCCGCGTTTGATACCGCCCTGTGGGATCTGAAAGCCAAACGCGCCAACTTGTCGTTGGCAAAATTACTGGGCGCTCAGCGTAACGAAGTGCGTTGCTACAACACCTCCGGCGGGTATCTGCAGGCATCGGTAGACGAAATTATCGACAAATCCCAGGCCTCTCTGGCATGCGGTATCGGCGGCATCAAAATGAAAGTCGGCCACCCGGATCGTCGTCAGGATCTGCAACGCGTTGACGCCATTCGCAAAGCGCTGGGCGACGACACGCCGCTTATGGTCGACGTCAACCAGCAGTGGGATCGCACCACCGCCCTGCGGATGGGCATGGCGATGGAACAGTACAACCTGCAATGGATTGAAGAGCCGCTGGATGCCTACGATGTGGAAGGCCACTGTATGCTCTCTTCCAATCTGGTGACGCCAGTCGGCACCGGCGAGATGCTCACCAGCGCGAGCGAAGTGGCCGAATATATTCATCAGGGTGCGGTAGATTTGGTGATGCACGACGCCCCGCGCGTTGGCGGTATCACTCCGTTCCTGAAAGTGCAACAGATGGCAGAAGACCACGGTCTGATGATGGCACCGCACTTCGTTATGGAAATTCACATACATCTGGCTGCCGCCTACGCCCACGAAACCTGGGTGGAACATTTCGAGTGGCTGGAGCCGGTCTTTAACGAACGTCTGGAAATTCGCCATGGCCAGATGATAGTGCCGACACGTCCGGGTCTTGGCCTGTCGCTGCACGACCAAACCACCGCCTGGACGGTGGCAAGCTTTGAAACTGGCAAACGTCATTAATAACAAATCTGTGTGATAACCCGAAGCTGTTATACAGACTGGCAACTTATTGAGCACCCCGGGAATATTCCTTCGGCAGGGCACGCCTGAAAACGCGCTCTGTATTTTTCTTTTCTTTATTCTTTATCTGTATTGGCGTGGGTTGTTTTGAAAATAAATAGATAGAACACTGTACCCTGTAAAGAGGTTTTCAATGACCAGCAATACATCATCATTACGAAAACAAAAAAGCCATGTGCGTTACATTATATTAGTCATCGTCTTTATCATAACCAGCGTCAACTATGCCGATCGCGCAACCTTATCCATTGCCGGAAGTTCCGTTGCCAAAGAGTTAGGACTTGATCCTGGCGACATGGGACTGATTTTCTCAGCCTTTGGTTGGGCATACTTGATCATGCAAATCCCCGGCGGTTGGCTACTGGATAAATACGGCTCGAAAAGGGTCTACACCTGGAGCCTGTTCTTCTGGTCGTTTTTCACCTTCCTGCAAGGCTTTGTTGAGTTAATGCCACTCGCCTGGACCGTTATCAGCCTGTTTTTCCTGCGCTTTATGCTGGGTTTCTCCGAAGCTCCATCTTTCCCGGCGAACGCCCGCATTGTTGCCGCCTGGTTCCCGACCAATGAACGCGCCACCGCCACGGCCTGTTTTAACGCCGGGCAGTATTTCGCCCTCGCGCTCTTTTCCCCGCTGCTGGGTTGGCTGACCTTTGCCTGGGGCTGGCAGCATGTCTTCACCGTGATGGGTATTATCGGCTTTATTCTCACCTTTATATGGGTTCGCTACGTGCATAACCCGAGCGAGCACCCGATGATTTCCCAGCAGGAGCTGAAATACATTACCGACGGTGGTGCCATTATCGATATGGACACCAAATCGGCAGCGAAGAAAACCTCCGGCGGCTGGACCTCCGTGAAACAGATGCTGACCAACCGCATGTTAATGGGCGTATTCCTTGGGCAGTATTTTATTAACTCCATTACCTGGTTCTTCCTGACCTGGTTCCCGATTTATCTGGTTCAGCAGCGTGGGATGTCGATTCTGAACGTCGGGTTTATCGCCTCTGTTCCGGCTATTTGTGGCTTCGTGGGGGGTATTCTGGGTGGCGTATGTTCAGACTGGCTGCTGAAAAGAGGGATGAGTCTCACCGCCGCGCGCAAAATTCCTATCGTTTTCGGGATGCTGCTGGCAACCTCATTAATCCTGTGTAACTACATTGAAAGCCACGTGGTGGTAGTGTCTCTGATGGCGCTGGCCTTTTTTGGCAAGGGCTTCGGCGCGCTGGGCTGGACGGTGATCTCCGATGTGGCCCCGAAAGAAGCGGCAGGCATGTGTGGCGGTCTCTTTAACGCGTTCGGCAACGTGGCCTCCATAGTGACGCCGCTGGTGATTGGCTATATGGTCAAAGAGATGCATTCGTTCAACAGCGCCCTGATTTTCGTTGGCGCGTCGGCGATTGCCGCCATGCTCTGCTATCTACTGGTGGTGGGCAAAATCAGCCGAATGGAATTGAAGATGTAATGTCATGATGCCCGGTAAATTCTGCTTACCGGGTATCTTTACAACTTTACAAGCAAAGAAAGATTGTTCCGGTAGCTAACGACTTATTGTTGCATTCAATGCATCAATAGAAGTTTATAATCCAGCGTCAACATTCATAGTAGAATGACCCCGAACCGGTGGGCGATCCCGCCCTGTAGTTGTTTCATTGGCTGTCCGCTTTTCGCTCTTTGCAGACAAAAGCCCTGCTTGTGTAGGGCCACGCTAAGTCATCTGTTTTGCCCCATTCATGTCCCTTTCCATAACCGGGCGGGCATTCTCTTTCGTGCGATGGATAAAAAACGTCACGACGCCGACGACGTTAACTTCGTCCAACACCTCACCCTCACCAACAATCGGGATCTCGCTATACGCGCGATGCGTTCAATGCTCAGTGGATGAAAGCCAAAAAGGCTGCTGCTGAAAAGTTTCCGGCCTTCGATTTTCAGTTCACTTTTCATGACCCCAAAGCACAAGGGATTTCAGATCTAAAAGGTTCACTGAACGATAAAGAGAAATATCAGGGCATAAAAACGTGTCACAAACGGCTCGCTATAACAGGAAAGTTTCGATCGTACCGGTGATCGGAGGGCAGTAATGCCCTCTTCATATGGCGAAGCTGAATGGCGAAAATATGGTGAAACGAAAAAAATGCCACAAAAAAACCACCCGAAGGTGGTTTCACGACACTGCTTATTGCTTTGATTATTCTACTTGTTTCCCATGGTGCCCGGGGCGGGACTTGAACCCGCACAGCGCGAACGCCGAGGGATTTTAAATCCCTTGTGTCTACCGATTTCACCACCCGGGCGCGGGAAAAAATTGGAGGCGCGTTCCGGAGTCGAACCGGACTAGACGGATTTGCAATCCGCTACATAACCGCTTTGCTAACGCGCCAAAACTGCTTAACACCCGCAACTGCCGATGTTTTTAACTGGAGCGGGAAACGAGACTCGAACTCGCGACCCCGACCTTGGCAAGGTCGTGCTCTACCAACTGAGCTATTCCCGCAGTATCAAGCTTTTAATCACTTGATTTTATTACCGTCCGGCATTCTTAGCTGCCGTTCGATGCGTTGCATTCTACTTACCTGACGCACTGAGTCAACGATATTTTTCGCAACCGTAGATCGTTTGCTGAAATTTACGGCGAAACGATCACGGTTCAAGCAAATCGCTGCGCGCGGCATTCAGGTATTGCAGCATTGACCATAACGTCAGGACCGCCGCCACGAAGAACAGCGCGATGCCTGCCCAGGTCACCCACTCGTTCGGACGCCACAGCAGCCATACCAGTGCCACCATCTGGGCGGTGGTTTTGACTTTACCGATCCATGAGACCGCGACGTTGCTGCGTTTACCCAGCTCCGCCATCCACTCACGCAGCGCAGAAATGATAATCTCACGGGCGATCATGGTTGCCGCAGGCAGCGTGACCCACCAGCTATGATAGTGCTCCGCCACCAGCACCATCGCAATGGCGACCAGCACTTTATCGGCAACCGGGTCGAGAAACGCGCCAAATCGCGTGCTTTGATTCCAGCGGCGGGCGAGAAAACCGTCGAACCAGTCGGTCACCGCCGCAACGAGAAAAATCAGCGCACAGGCAAACGGTGCCCAGACGAACGGAAGATAAAACGCGAGCACGAAAAAAGGAATCAGGATCACGCGAAACAATGTAAGCAACGTAGGGATATTAAATTGCATAGTGACAGGTAACTGTTTGTTGTTAGTAAAAATTAGCCCTATGTTGCTACAGAGCACCTAATGTTTCAACGAGTAGAAGATCTTTTCTGCCAGACCTTGCGATATACCCGGTACTTTTGCGATCTCTTCGACGCTTGCATTCTGCAACCCCTGCAATCCGCCCATGTATTTTAGCAGCATCTGTCGACGCTTCGGTCCCACGCCTTCAATTGTTTCCAGCGAGCTGGTGTTTTTGACTTTAGCGCGTTTTTTCCGGTGGCCGCTAATCGCATGATCGTGCGAGTCATCGCGGATATGCTGGATCACATGCAGCGCCGGGGAATCCGGCGGCAGGTTGAATCCCTCCCCTTCCGGCTCAAAGAACAGCGTTTCCAGCCCGGCTTTACGGTCAGTGCCTTTCGCAACGCCCAGCAGAATCGGATGATGCTTATCCCAGGTCACGTCAAGCTCAGCAAATACCGCTTTAGCCTGACCAAGCTGGCCTTTACCGCCATCAATCAGGATCACGTCCGGGATTTTACTTTCTTCAATCGCCTTACCGTAGCGGCGGCGTAAAACCTGGTTCATGGCCGCATAGTCATCGCCCGGCGTAATGCCGGTGATGTTGTAGCGCCGGTATTCCGCGCGCAGGGGGCCATTGCTGTCAAATACCACGCAGGAGGCAACGGTCTGCTCGCCCATCGTATGGCTGATGTCGAAACACTCCATCCTTCTGACTTCAGGCAGTTTGAGTACCTCTGCCAGCGCCGCCAGCCGCTGATGGATGGTGGACTGCTGCGACAGCCTGGTGGACAGCGCCGTGGCCGCATTGGTCCGCGCCAGCTTCAGATAGCGCGCGCGGTCGCCGCGCGGTTTAGTCTGAACGTTCACGCGCCGCCCGGCAAGCGTCGTCAGCGACTCTTCCAGCAGGGTTTTATCGCTCAGATTAAAGTCGAGCAGGATCTCGCCCGGCAGCGTGCGCATCTGACTACCCTGCAGGTAAAACTGGCCGACAAAGGTTTCCACCACTTCGCCCAGTTCCGTCCCGCCTGGAATTTTAGGATAGTAGCTGCGGCTACCCAGCACTTTCCCTTGACGGATGAACAGGACGTGTACGCAAGCCATGCCCGCGTCAAAAGCAACGCCGATCACATCGAGATCGTCGCCGTTGTTGGAGACGAACTGTTTCTCCGTCACCCTGCGCACCGCCTGAATTTGATCGCGGATGCGTGCCGCCTCTTCAAAATTGAGATTCTGGCTGGCCTGCTCCATCCGCCCGATGAGTTGGGTCAGAACCTGATCGTCTTTCCCGGCAAGAAACAGGCGCACGTATCCGACCTGCTGCGCGTATTCTTCTTCACTCACCAGGCCTTCAACGCACGGCCCCAGGCAACGCCCGATTTGATATTGCAGGCACGGGCGCGAACGGTTGCGATACACGCTGTTCTCGCACTGGCGAACGGGGAAAATCTTTTGCAGCAGCGCCAGGGTTTCACGCACGGCATAGCCGTTGGGAAACGGGCCAAAATATTCGCCTTTGGCATGTTTTGCGCCACGGTGAATCGCCAGTCGCGGATGGGTATCGCCGCTAAGAAAAATAAACGGGTAAGACTTATCATCACGCAGTAAAACGTTATAGCGTGGCTGATAAAGCTTGATGTAGTTGTGTTCGAGCAGCAGCGCCTCGGTTTCCGTATGGGTTACCGTCACGTCTATCTGCGCAATAAGGGCGACCAGGGCTTCCGTTTTACGCGAGGAAAGATTGCCACGGAAGTAGCTGGACAGGCGTTTTTTCAGGTCTTTGGCTTTACCCACATAGATAACGGTACCGCCAGCATCATACATGCGATAAACGCCGGGCTGGCTGGTAACCGTTTTCAGAAAAGCTTTTGAATCAAACACATCACTCACAGATTTGCTAACGACTCCGCATTACACAGGCCATGGCGGATTGCCAGATGAGTCAGCTCGACATCGCCGTGAATGTTTAATTTGCTAAACATCCGGTAGCGATAGCTGTTCACCGTTTTAGGACTGAGATTCAGTTGCTCTGAGATCTCATTGACCTTCTGACCTTTGGTAATCATCAGCATAATCTGCAATTCGCGTTCAGACAAACTGGCAAAGGGAGAATCGGTGGTTTCAGGCTCAATCTGACTTAGCGCCATTTGTTGAGCAATGTCTGAAGCGATATAACGCTGACCTGAAAAGACTGAACGAATGGCGCTGACCACTTCCTGTGGAGCCGCTCCTTTAGTCAGATATCCCGCCGCACCCGCCTGCATGACTTTGGCGGGCAGTGGGTTTTCAGTATGCACGGTGAGCATGATGACTTTGGTATCTACGCAGGCGCGGGCGATTTTGCGCGTCGCCTCCAGCCCACCGATGCCGGGCATGTTCATATCCATGAGCACCACGTCGACGGCGTTAGTCCGACACCATTTTACGGCATCCTCACCGCAACAGGCTTCGCCGACTACTTTTATACCCTTAATATCTTCAAGAATGCGTCGTATCCCTGCGCGCACCAGCTCGTGGTCATCAACAAGAAAAACGTTGATCAAAGGAATAATCTCCTGAAAAGGGATAACGCGACAAACAACAAATTACCCATATATTAACGGTTTTCAGACTAACATTGAAACGCAAAAATGGCGGAGATAAGATTTTGCTCGCGTTTTTGTTAATTAAAGAGCGCTTCAGGCACGGCGCAAGCCTGGGATGACGGTAGGCAGCTGAGTTTTTTTCATCTTCGGTTTAATAAGATGAAAAATAGTGAAGCAGACATGTAACATTAATTAACGCAATGAGAACAAAAAAACAATTATTAGATACCCTGTTTAAACTTGCCGACGGTGTACTTATTCGTCACTGCCGTCCGGTTGGCGATCAAAAAACAACCACTCCATTTTTCGCCCCGGCTTGTGATATACTCCGCCGCCTTTGCTTTTAACGTCGCGCCAGCGCGCAGGAATCACACGAGGAAAATAAATGAGCGCACCCGATTTTTCCACTTCTGAGAATACTCAGCAACTGGCTTTGGAAGTCTCCTGTCTGAAGGCGATGCTTACGCTAATGCTACAGGCGATGGGACAGGCCGATGCAGGCCGTGTGGTCCTGAAGATGGAACGGCAAATCGCCGAAATTGAAGACCCGAATCTGGCCGCTATTTTCACCAGTACGGTTAAGCAGATTAAACAGGGTTACCGTCAGTAGCAGGTTAACCGGCTGAGAGCCTGGCTCAAAGCCGGTTTGACGTCTGGCACGCAGAACGCAGGTGTTTGTTCAGATCACTCCAATCGCCACGGCATAACAGGCAATTTGCGTTTTATTCGGCGCGTTGAATTTGCGCTGCATGTTCTTCTGATGGAAGTTGACCGTATTTTCGGAAATAGACAAAATCATGGCGATTTCTGCGGAGGTTTTCCCCTCCGCTGTCCACTTCAGGATCTCCAGCTCACGCTTGCTGAACTTCATCTCCGGCGACATCACCATATCGTCGTTAAGACGCAGCAGCGCTTCGGTGCTCAGCTCAATTAAAATCCGCAGCCGCAGTTCAATCTCATCGTCGCTCACCACTTTATCGTTCGGATACTGGCTGGAGACAGACAGAAAACCGGTCGCATGATTAGGCATCATCGCGCACTGGGTAATGCCTTTACGCAGACCGTGATCGCGCGCGGCATCCCACAGGTTCATGGCGTCGCTGAACAGGTCATCGTTCCAGCTCAGACACCCGTGCTGATAATTGTGGGTTTTGAGTACCGGATCGATGGCGAAATAGTTCTCTGCCTGGTAATGCTTCAGCCAGGACGCCGGATAACTCCCGTGGAGTGTTATTTTAGGTCGGGTAAAAGGCACAGGATGCCTTACACACAGCGCAAAGTAATCGAATTGCAGCCACTGTGTTTGTTGTTGCAGAAGGTTATAAACCTCTTCTGCCGCTGTCACCGTCTGAAAACGATGCAGCATTTCCCGCCGCCACGCAAAAAAGTCATTCTCCCTCATAACTGCTAATAATTCCCCTGCACATCAATAATTATTATGAATAATCTAACCTAACACATAAATCTTATTTATAAATATAAAATATCAGTTCCGTCTCAATAAACGGAGCGGCAAACGAAGTCCATCGTGGTTAATGAAAGCAAAATGCGCGGGATGATTGATATTTCAGCGTAAATGCCAAACGGGTGAAAGGATAATCTTATACGCAGAGGGGTTATGCGCTTAATGTTAATCCATCAGTCAGACTTAAGTTAAATTTCCATTCGAAGGGTGATAACCCAAAGGCCATCCTTTGCAATCGTCTTCAGGCAATCTGCAAGCCAACCCGTTGTATATAAAAGTAAAGATCGTTAATTTACATCGCTAAATAAGCCTCGCGCATCCGCTGCCCTGTGGATGCGCGGGAGAGAGCCTAACGGCTGAGGAATTTTTCGAGGAACTGCCGGGTGCGCGGCTGTTGCGGGGCAGTAAACAGCGTTTTTGCATCGCCCTGCTCAACGATGCGTCCCTGATCCATAAAGATCGCCCGGTCCGCCACGTCGCGGGCGAAGCTCATTTCGTGGGTCACAATCACCATGGTGCGCTTCTCCAGCGCCAGCTGGCGGATGGTGTTCAGTACTTCTCCCACCAGTTCAGGATCGAGCGCCGACGTAGGCTCGTCAAAGAGGATCACATCCGGGCGCATCGCCAGCGCGCGGGCAATCGCTACCCTTTGCTGTTGCCCACCGGAAAGCCGTTTCGGGTAGCTGTTTTCTTTACCCACCAGTCCGACCTTCGCCAGCAGCTGCCGGGCGCGAGCGGTGGCTTCCTGTTTGTTTTCACCTTTGACGATCACCGGGCCTTCGATGATATTTTCCAGCACGGTGCGATGCGGAAACAGATTAAAGCTCTGGAAGACAAAGCCCACATGCTGACGCAGACGGCGAATATTATCCTTTTGCTTGCCGAGCGCACGCGCGGTGTCAACGGTAATATCGCCCACCCGGATGGTGCCGCCCTCTGGCTGCTCCAGCAGGTTGATACTGCGCAGCAGAGTGGTTTTACCGGAGCCGCTGGGACCGATAATCGCCACTACTTCCCCCTCTTCCACCTCAAGGTCGATACCGTGCAGCACCGTTTGCCCGTGAAATTTTTTCAGCAAATTTTTGACTTCAATGGCGCTCATTTTGGATCTCGCTCCTGACGGTTTAACCGATGCTCGAAGTGGTTTTGCAGGCTGGACAGCACCGTCGCCATCACCCAGTAAATCAGCGATGCCGCCAGATACATGGTGAACACCTCCAGCGTGCGCGAGGTAATCAGCTGTGCCTGACGGAACAGTTCCGGCACCTGGATCGTCGCGGCCAGAGAGGTGTCTTTCACCAGGCTGATAAAGCTGTTGCCCAGCGGCGGCAGCGCCACCCGCGCCGCCTGCGGTAAAATCGCCCGCCGCAGGGTCTGGTAAGGCGTCATGCCGATACTGGCGGCTGCTTCCCACTGCCCTTTGTCGATAGACGAGATAGCCGCACGCAGCGTTTCAGACGTATACGCTGCGGTATTCAGGGATAAACCAATCATCGCCGCCGGGATCGGATCCAGCTCAATGCCAAACTGCGGCAGCCCGTAATAAATCATAAACAGCTGGGCAATCAGCGGCGTGCCGCGAAAAATGGAGATATAAAAGCGGGCCAGCCAGCGCACCACTCGCAGCGGCGACATGCGCATTAACGCGAGGATAAAGCCCAGCAGCAGGCCGAAAAACATTCCGCCAATACTCAGTTGCAGGGTAAAGACCGCCCCTCGCAGCAGGAAAGGGGCGGAATCGACGATCAGTTGTAGACTCTCTTGCATTATGGTCAGTAGCCTGATGGTTAGACGTGCGGATGATAGGCGAACAGCGCAGGCGCGCCGCCGGTATGAACAAATAAGATCGGGCCATCATCCCTGAAGCGGTTCTGGCTGATGCCGTCAATCAGGCCCGCCATCGCTTTGCCGGTATAAACCGGGTCCAGTAAAATCCCTTCCAGCTGCGCCAGCAGTTTGACCGCTTCCTGACCTTCTTCATTCGGCGTGCCGTAGCCGGGAGCAAAATAATCATCCCAGAGCGTAATTTGCGCCGAGGCGGTCAGTTCCAGACTTTGCGCGATGGCCTGTTGCAGCGTAACCACCTTAGGCAATTGATCGGCGACTTTACGTGACACCGTCACTCCAATCAGTTCGGCTTCCGGCATTAATTGCTCCAGCCCCACCGCCAGCCCGGCGTGGGTTCCTGCGCTGCCGGAAGCCACCACCACCGACGAGATATTGACCGCGCCTTCGCACTGCTGGGCGATTTCCAGCGCGCTCTCCACATACCCCAGCGCACCCAACGCATTCGAGCCGCCAACCGGAACACTATAAGGACGAAAACCCTGCGCTTCGAGGCGGGTCGCCAGTTCGCTAAGCTGCTGGTCAGGGTTATCCAGGGCATCGCACATTTCCACCTGTACGTTAAACAGATCCAGCAGCAGCCGGTTGCCGTTTGTCAGATAATTTTCCGCGCGGGTGCCAATCGGATTTTCCAGCAGCGCCACGCAGTGCAGACCTAATTTTGCCGCCACCGCCGCCGTCTGACGAACGTGGTTTGACTGGATCGCGCCTGCGGTGATGAGGGTATCAGCCCCTTCGCGCAGCGCATCTGCCGCCAGGAACTCCAGCTTGCGCAGTTTATTACCGCCCATCGCCATCGGGGTGACGTCATCGCGCTTGATGAAAATTTCGCGTCCCAGGTGATCGGACAGACGCGGCAGGTATTCCAGCGGCGTGGGCGCGCCGATCAGTTCCAGACGGGGAAAGCGGGTTAAGTTATGCAGAGACATGTAACCTCCTGACGAATTTCTTTTTATTATGCACGCTGCGGGCGAGAAATAAAAAAAAGGCGCTGGTATCAGCGCCTCATTGTGGATCGGTGCAGGCTTATTGAGTCACGTCAGCGCCGAACCATTTTTCGGAGAGCGCTTTCAGGCTGCCGTCTTTCTGCATATCGGCAATCGCACCATCCACCGCTTTCAGCAGGTCGTCGTTGCCTTTACGCAACGCCACGCCCGCTTCCTGACGGGAGAAGGCTTCGCCGGTCACCGCCAGCGTGTTGTTGGTTTTCTTCACCAGGTCCAGCGCTGCCAGACGGTCGACCAGAATGGCGTCAATACGGCCTACGCGCAGATCCTGGTATTTTGTCGGATCGTCATCGTAGGTGCGGATATCCACGCCCTGTACGTTCTGACGCAGCCACTCTTCATAGTTACTGCCGAGGCCCACGCCCACTTTTTTGCCTTTCAGGTCTGCCGCGCTTTTGATCTGCGCTTCAGCGCCCTTCTTCACCAGCGCCTGAATACCGGAAATGGTGTACGGCGTGGAGAAATCGTATTTCTTTTTGCGCTCGTCGGAGATGGTGACCTGGTTAATCACCACATCAATACGTTTGGAGTCCAGCGAGGCCAGCATACCGTCCCATTTGGTCGGCTTGAGGGACGCTTTCACGCCCAGATGCTGCGCCAGCTGTTCGGCAAATTCCACTTCAAAACCGGTCAGTTTGCCGTCATCCCCCTGAAAGCTGAACGGCGGATAGGTGCCTTCCAGCCCTACCAGCAGGGTGCCGCGTTCTTTGACTTTATTCAGCAAACCCTCATCGGCGAAGGTTTTCGCGCTAACGCCTGCCATCAATGCTACAGCCATCGCGCCCATCAGCGCCTGACGACCCAGAAGTGCTAGTTTCATATTTGCCCCAAAAGTAGAAAAAACTGATTGTAATGTAAGGCGTTAGCGTTTAATCGCAAATACCTGTCCGCTACAACTTATTCACTTTTAATATATATCACAAACTTCAGGTTGCGCGAGCGCCTGCGTATCAGCCAGCGGCTGCCAGGACTGGAACTGCACATATTTACGCAGGGCGATGCGATAGTTATTGGTGCTGGTGGTCGGCAGCCAGGGCTCGAGATTTTCATCAAGATAGCCCTCTTTCAGCAGCGACCGGGAGATATGCTGTTCGTTCAGATGCGCGCCGAGACGACGCAGACGTACCACGTATTCGCGCACGGTGCCGTGGCTCATGTCGGTATGATCGAAGAGATATTGCTTGAAACCGAGGATGTCAAAATAATCGCTCTGCGTTTTGCAGTGGAGATCGCCACAAAAGCGGCATAACGCGACCCAGTTTTGCTGTTCACGCTGCCAGGTCTCGTCATCAATTAACGTATCGAGACGCGAGATGGCAATTTTGTTGACGATTTCGCCCGCCCGGACCAGCGTGATGCGGTCGAGCAATTTTTGGCAGTGGGCGCAATGCGTCTGGCTGTGTTTAAAATCCTTCAAATAGCGGCTTAAAGGCCGTCTTTTAACCTGCTGCACCGTCATGATAACTCCTGGTTGTCATTGCATTGTGCGGCACTTTTTCAGGCGCGGTGAATTCACCGCAAGCCTATAACTTACCCAGGCGGCTCCTCAGACGTTTAATGGCCTGACTGTGCAACTGGCTGACCCGCGACTCGCCGACTTCAAGGACCGCGCCGATCTCTTTGAGATTCAGCTCTTCCTGGTAGTACAGCGTCAGCACCAGCTGCTCGCGTTCCGGGAGGGCTTCGATAGCCTCCATCACGCGCTGGCGCAGATTGCTGTCCAGCAGTTGCTGGAGCGGGTTTTCGCGTTGATGTTCATCAGACACCAGCTCGATACCATCACCGTGCTCTTCATGCCATTCATCCCAGGAGAAGAGCTGGCTGTTATTGGTATCCAGCAGCATCTGACGATAATCTTCAACCGCAATGCCGAGATGCTGCGCAACTTCGGTTTCCGTTGCGTTACGTCCCAGCGCCTGTTCCAGTTGACCCATTGCCTGCGCCACTTCACGCGCGTTGCGCCGAACGCTGCGCGGCACCCAGTCGCGACTGCGCAATTCGTCCAGCATCGCCCCGCGAATGCGTTGCACTGCGTAAGTTGTAAATGCCGTTCCTTGCAGAGCATCATATCGTTCAACGGCATTTAATAACCCAATGCCACCCGCCTGAAGCAGATCGTCCAGTTCCACGCTCGCTGGCAAGCGCACCTGAAGGCGCAATGCTTCATGACGCACCAGAGGTACATAACGCTGCCATAGCGAGTGTTTATCCATTACACCTTCAGCGGTATAGAGTGAATTCACGATAAACAGCCCTGCGTTAATTGAGTTATCGGCATGATTATCCGTTTCTGGAGGGCTTTTAATCGGATGAATAGTGGGTGAAATGGGGGGTTATTTAGGTTGTTAGACTGAATGAAGGATAAACGCAGAGTGAAAATTTTCACTCTGCGCCTTTTACGCTTTAAGCACTCGGGTTCTGTTTTCCAAACTGGTAAATATCACCGACGGAAAAACTTTCTGGCTCCTGGCCATCACAATAACGCTGCCAGCATTGACGAAGCATTTGCTCAACATACTGGGCGATCAGATCCTTTTGATTATGCTCTATTTGCATCCGGCTACGCAGACTCAGACGTATCGCATTAAGCTCTTCTAATTTTGAGGTCCAGCTAACGGCTTTCGCAATATATTCCTCTTTACTGTACGCAACAAAATCAGGTAATCCTAATGAGTACATAATTGATGCCCCCTGACGGGAGACCAGTGTCTCACCTGCCAGCGACACCGTAGGCACCCCCATCCAGGCAGCGTGACTGGTGACCGTGCCGCCGGTAAACGGGAACGTATCAAGGATTAAATCGACGTCGTTGTGCGATTGCAAATAGCCCTGCATATGCGTCGCTTCCCGCAGCGTAATACGCTCTTTCGGGATGCCACGGGTTTCCATTTTATGGGTGATTTCAGGCCACATTACTGTCGCCATATTGGCGATAATAAAATGTGCCGAAGGCACTTCAAGCAGCACTCTCGCCCACACATCGAGAACCTCATCGTTCACTTTGTTTGGTCGGTTAAAACTGGCAAAGGTGAAATAACCTTTCTCAAGCGCCGGGAGAGAATTAATGGATTGATTCTCTTCTTTACTGCTGAAATTACGCGGCAGCGAAAGATAAATTAATTTCTCCGTAAACTGCGCTTCCAGCACCGGATCTGCCGGAACCGGGAAAATGGTGGCGTAATAATCCATCGTCGACAGGCCCGTCGTCGCATGATAACCCACCCAGGAAATTTGTACCGGAGACGGTTTTAACGCAAAAGTCGTCAATCGGTTATAGCCCGTATGCCCGGCGAGGTCGATCAGGATGTCAATTTCATCTTGCTTGATAATTTCAGCGAGTTCTGTCGCACTGGTGTGCAGAATTTCTCGCCATTTATCGGCTGACTTTTCGAAACGATCCGTACCTTCATTACGGGCATAGGATGGCGCACTATTGTAGGCATAAAGTTCGAATTTCGAACGATCGAGCGCATCCCAGATTGGCGTAAAGAAAAAGCTTACCGGGTGATTATCCCGGAAGTCACCGGAGACGAAACCAAGACGTAGCTTACGGTTGGCATCTTTATTTAGCGGATGATAACCACTGAATTTTTGTTGCCCGGCCCAGTTCATCGCGCCTTCACCAAAACTCAAATGGCAATCCAGAATTTCTTTAGCCGTAGATTTAGCGCTGTGCGTAAGGGTAAAAGCCAGCCCACCGAGGTTACCAAAATCAGCATACTGGTTTCTGATCGACTTTTTCAAAAACGCAATGCCTTCATCCGTTTTGGCCTGTTCACAAAGGCAACTCCCCAGCAGGCCGACCATTTGACGGCTTTCGGGTGCCAGTTCCACGCCGGTGCGGGCGCAGTATTCGGCACGCTCAAAGGTTTTACTTTCTTTATGCAGAACGCCGAGCAAATACCAGTCGGGAGAACTTTTGCGATCGCAGCGTAAAATGGCTCTGGCGAGTCTTCCGGCGGCCCAGGACATCCGGTTCTCATATAGCGCCATAGCCAGTTCGGAATAAATAAACAGGCTGGTTGACTGGAATGAGAGCATTTTGCATAGCGCAAGAATCGCCGATTCATTAAGCACCACGCGCTTATAAAAACGGTAGAGATAATAATTACCGCTAAAGGTACGGCTTAGTTCTTCATAATGCTTAGCAACGTGTTCAATCGCATCGGTATTATCGCCTTTAATCAGGATTTTATTGGTAGAAATGACCAGGGCTTTATCAACAGATTCAGAAACATCATCGTTGCCATCGCGACGCATTTTTTTGGCCAGCGTTTCATACGCATGGGTATAAAAGCCGCCAGCCGAACGGTCGCTGGAGAAAAGCAGCAGCGAGCAGGCTAAACGTGCGCTGTGGATCAATTCCGCTTCAGCGATAGTTTTTTGATAGTAATGTTTCCATGCCAGCACTGAGCCGGTAAGAAGTCCTTTGCGGTGCAAATTATCGAGCAACTCAAAGTTATTCGCCGACACAGTGTGTACACCACTAAGCAATTGCTGGCGCTCTTCGTCATTAATCGTCACAACTTCGTGCCAGGGGTTCACTAACGTCGTGGTAGCGGCTCGGGCATTAAGCTGGGCGATAATAGCAGGCGCGGTGACAATCTCGTGCTGTTCGCTACGGGAATAAATGTCAGCCTCGCGCTGATAATGTAATCCCGCAATATTCTTTTTAAACAGCGCCTTGAGCGATGCCATAACCCGATCTTCATGCAGCGCGTCTGAAATAAATTCAGGATCGTCATCTGGCAGACGGGTATGGAAAACGAGCTGTTCAAAACTCAAACTGTATGGCCATGCTTCACCGAGAAGATCGAGGATATTAAGCGTGGTGATATCTTCGGTGGCAACCGGTGTTCCATCCTGCGAAGCAACGACATTCGGCACGGAGCGAATATGATGAGAAAGCCGTCTGAAACTGCCTGAAAAACGTAATTCGCGCAGGCGCTGATAATTAACATTATCTTCAACGACCGGCGTATCGGCCTGCAATTTAACAAGGCTAAAGCGACGATTACGATTTATGGCAATGTCCAGGTACTGCTGAGCCAGCACCTTACCGCTGCCTGCGGAGATGGCCTGCCACTGTTCCGTGATTTTCTCATCATAAAAATCTGCATGTTCGCTGGCTGGCTGTAAATCGCCCACGTAGCTAAGCCCCATATTTTCCAGCCGGGTATTGAACTCAACGAGATAACTGGCTTCGTTTTTACCCTCCAGAAAATAATGACTCAGCATGTCATCTGAAATCTGCCGGGCATTCTTATCCGTGTTATCGATGTAGCTTTTAAAGATGCTTTCATTGTGGGTAATCTGATTGACCCATGACAGCATTTCACGTGAGCGATGTATTTGTTCCTGCCAGCTATTCGCCATCCCGCTGTGGATTTGCACGGCATCGCGCAGCATATCCATCAGTTTCGCCCCAGGCTGGCAGGACCAGTCGATCGCCATAACGCCCTGCGGGGTGAGCATTTGTTTGCATAGCAGGAGTACAGCGTCAGTGACATCATTTGCCAGCATAGAAAATGAATTCTGGATAACAATATAATCAAACTTACCCAGGTTGCTTTCGAACAGGCTATCAAGCGAGGCAGAATATAAATGAAGATTATCGGGCCCCTGGGCTAAAACATTCTGCAGGTCAACGGCATTAACTTCCGTGGCAAGTTCAATCCCGGTGAATGAGGCATAGGGAAACGCGCAAGAAGTGGTGAGTAGCTCTGTTCCATCGCCACAACCCAGTACAAGAACAGAGGCGTGCTGAACCTTTGCAGTCTCCAGACCATAAAGCCATGCCACGGCACGAATATGCTCAACCGAACTGTATATTCTTTGCTTTTTGATGCTGGAATTGTCCTGCTCATCGTTTTTATCATTAACTGCCATATGTCGAACCTGTTCATGTACCATGTTGCCAAATTATCAAAGTTTGTCTCTGTTAATTCGGCGAGAAACCGGGCATTTTTATCGCTATTCGGTTTATGTAAGCCATAAAAAAGCCAGCCCGAAGGCTGGCTTGTGTAAAGCAAGAGAGATTAACGCAGCAGAGACAAAACAGTCTGCGGAACCTGGTTTGCCTGAGACAGAACGGAAGTGCCCGCCTGCTGAAGGATCTGCGCACGGCTCATGTTAGAAACTTCAGTTGCGTAATCCGCATCCTGAATACGAGACTGTGCAGCGGACAGGTTAGTCACGGTGTTGTTCAGGTTAGAGATAGTGGATTCAAAACGGTTCTGAATCGCACCCAGATCTGAACGCTGGTTATCTACTGCTTTAATCGCGGCATCAACATCGCTCAGGACGTCAGAAGACAGCACGTCAAAACCACCGTCCAGGACGTTTACAGAACGGGAATCAGTACCCACGTTGCTCAGGGTCAGGGTGCCAGCGCCGGTCAGAGTACCGGTGGTGTTGGTCAGCGTCAGAGTTGCGGTAGAGGCAGTACCTGCGCCCAGTTGGGTAGACGTTGCAGTCTCGAAAGAAGACGTTACGCCTGCAGCCGTTGCGAATGCCTGAGTACCGGTATCGGAACCCACACCGTTTGCGCCCAGTTTGTTCCAGCCGGAGTTAGCGTTGATGCTGATGCTGATGCTTTCGTTATCGTTGGCACCGACCTGGATTTTGATATCAGAACCCGTTGAGTTCTGGGACAGGATTTTGCTGCCGTTGAACTGGGTCTGCTGTGCAACACGGTTGATTTCCAGCAGACGCTGGTTAACTTCAGACTGGATGGAGTCGATGTCAGAAGCAGAGTTAGTACCGTTCTGCGCCTGAACAGACAGCTCACGAATACGCTGTAAGTTGTTGTTGATTTCGTTCAGGGAACCTTCAGCGGTCTGCGCCAGAGAAATACCGTCGTTGGCGTTACGGGAAGCCTGAGTCAGACCTTTGATGTTAGAGGTAAAACGGTTGGAGATCGCTTGACCCGCTGCATCGTCTTTCGCGCTATTGATACGCAGACCTGATGACAGACGCTCGATAGCTGTGCCCAGTGAAGATTGAGATTTATTCAGGTTGTTCTGAGTAGTCAAGGACAACAGGTTAGTATTGATAACTGCCATGATATTTTCCTTCAAAAATTGGGTTTAGGTTCGGTGCCTAACACACACGGCGTCTCTCACCGTCCCTACAGATATCGGCACCTGTTTTGCCAACTTTAGAAAAAAAACAAAAAAATTGATCTCCCCTGCAATGAATGCCGATCTTTCCTTTATCTAAAACTCAATGCCTATATTAGCTTTAAATCCTGTTAGCTATTCTGACGATCGTTTTAGCCAATTTTGCGTAAACTTTTTGCCCGTAGTGCCGATAACAGACCAGAACTACTATCGAATCGAAGGAATAGCTTAATGGCAACAATCAGTAATCTCGGTGTAGGCTCGAATCTGGATCTGACAACTCTTTATAATTCACTGGAGTCGGCCGAGCAAACCAAACTAACAACGATTACCACGCAGCAAAGCACTTATCAGGCACAGCTTAGCGCTTATGGAAAATTGCAAAGCTCGCTGCAAAGTTTGCAAACGGCCACGGCGGCATTATCAAAATCAACAAGCTGGAACTCGACGTCCGTCACCAGTAAAAATGACGCGTTCACCGCCACGACCACCAGCGCCGCCGCAGTAGGATCTTTTACGGTTAAGGTTGAACAACTCGCTAAACCGCAGGTATTAACCTCAGCGGCTGGTGCCATTGATAGCAACAGCAAAAAACTGGGTGGAGAAACAGAAAATGGTACGCGCACGATAAGTATCACGCAGCCTGATACCAAAGAGCCGTTAACCATCACCTTAAAAGATTCTGAAACGACGCTTGATGGGATTGTCAGCGCGATAAACAAAGCGAACGGTAACGTCACGGCAAGCGTCGTCAAAGCGAAGGACGGTGATTATCGCCTGATGCTGAGCTCGAAATCGTCCGGTACGGACGCCAGCATGACGGTCGACGTAAGTGGCGATGATACGCTACAGGCACTGATTGGTTACGATTCAACCACCAAAACCGGGGCGATGACGGTACAGACTACCGCGCAAAATGCGAAGTTTGTGGTCAATGATATTGCGGTAGAAAGAAGCAGCAACACGGTTTCAGATGCGCTTTCGGGCGTCACCTTCACGCTAAAAACAGCGGGCGGCGCGAGCGAAACGCTGGATGTTACCCGCGCCACGGACACCAATAAAACGGCCATTAATAACTGGGTGACTGCCTATAACTCGCTTCAGTCCACCATTGCCTCGGTGACGAAATATGTTGCCGTTGATAAAGGTGCCGATAGCCAGTCGACCAATAATGGCGCGCTGGTGGGTGACAGTACCGTTCGCAGTATTCAGTCGCAGCTACGTGGCTTATTGACCGACGTTCAGTCCGGCACCTACGGTATTTTAGCGCAGGTGGGCGTGAGTCAGAACCCGGTCATCGGAACGGATGGCGCAACCGGTACGCTGAAAATCGACAGTGATAAACTCACCAAAGTATTAACAGAAAACCCGGATGCGGTTCAGGCTTACTTTGTGGGAGACGGTAAAACCACCGGTCTGGCCACAAAAATGAATACCACATTAACGAACATGCTGAGCACCGATACTGGCAAAAGCGGCGCAATTCAAAACGCGAAAGACGGTATCAACAGCACGCTGAAAACGTTGAGTAAACGCTATGATGCTATGGAAACGTCCATTGAAACGACCATGGCGCGTTACAAGGCGCAATTTACCTCTCTGGATACGTTGATTAATAAACTTAACAACACGGCCAGCTATTTGACTCAACAATTTAGTACATCAAGTAGTTAAGGAAATTCTATGTATACAAACAATGCTGTAAATGCCTACCAACAGGTAGGTCTGGAAACCGCCGTTATGAGCGCGAATCCGCATCAGCTAATTGTTATGCTATTTGATGGGGCACACAGTGCCCTAATCCGGGCCAGATTATTTCTGGAGCAAGGTCAAATGGTTGCAAAGGGCGAAGCCTTATCAAAAGCGATTAATATCATTGATAACGGTTTAAAAGCAGGGCTGGATATGAACGTCGACAGCGATCTCCCCGCCAATCTTGCTTCCCTTTATGACTACATGATACGCAGATTGCTCATGGCAAATCTGCACAATGACGCGGATGCCATCGCAGAAGTCGAAGGTTTATTAGCCAATATTGCTGATGCATGGAAACAGATCAATCCGACAGCGCAGATTGCCCAGGTGCCGGTCTGATGAACAATAATCTCACTCCATCGCTTAAAAATTGGCATGTTTTGCATACGCTGAGTCTCACGATGTTACAGCTTGCTGAGGCTGGCCAGTGGGATGAATTAATTGAACATGAAGTTAGCTATGTTCAGTTAGTTGAAGAAATTGCCAATAACCCGATCTCGGCGAGTAATAAATCGCAATTTGAACAGGGGCGCTTCATCCTTGAACAAATCCTTTCAAATGAAGCACAATTGAAACAGCTTTTGCAGGAAAGAATGGCCGATCTTCGCCATCTCATCCATCAGTCGGGAAACCAACTGTCAGTAACAACAACCTACGGAAATATGTCAGGGAATATTCTTTTTCCTAATAATTCAGAAGCATGATCCACAGAATTCACATTCATCATCCATACTCCAGATGTCAGCTACATGACTTCTGGAGCACGGAAGATGAAAAACCCCACGTTGTTGCAATGTTTTCACTGGTATTACCCTGACGGCGGCAAGCTTTGGCCGGAAATAAAAGAGCGCGCGTCTACGCTCAATGATATTGGCATTAATATGATTTGGCTCCCCCCGGCGTACAAAGCGGCATCGGGCGGCTATTCGGTGGGTTACGATAGCTACGATCTGTTCGACCTGGGCGAGTTCGATCAAAAAGGCGCGGTGGCGACCAAATATGGTGATAAACAGCAGTTGCTGGAAGCCATTGACGCATTGCGACAAAACGACATCGCGGTTTTGCTGGATGTGGTGGTGAATCACAAAATGGGGGCCGACGAAAAGGAGCCTGTGCAGGTGCAGCGGGTTAACGAACAGGATCGCACGCAGATTGATGATGAAATCATCGAATGCGAAGCCTGGACACGCTACACCTTCCCGGCACGTGAAGGAAAATATTCACAGTTCGTCTGGGACTACAAATGCTTCAGCGGGGTCGATCATATCGAAAACCCGAATGAAGACGGCATCTTTAAAATTGTTAACGACTACACCGGCGATGGCTGGAACGATCAGGTCGATAACGAAATGGGTAACTTCGATTACCTGATGGGCGAAAATATCGATTTTCGTAACCGGGCGGTGACGGAGGAGATCAAATACTGGGCGCGCTGGGTAATGGAGCAGACGCAGTGCGACGGTTTTCGTCTCGACGCGGTGAAGCATATTCCGGCCTGGTTCTACAAAGAATGGATCGACCATGTGCAGGAAGTCGCGCCGAAGCCGCTGTTTATCGTAGCGGAATACTGGTCGCACGAAGTGGAGAAATTGCAGCACTACATCGATCAGGTGGAAGGCAAAACCATGCTTTTCGACGCCCCGCTGCATATGAAATTTCACGAAGCCTCATTGCAGGGCCGTGATTATGACATGACGCAAATCTTCACCGGCACGCTGGTGGAAGCCGATCCGTTCCATGCGGTGACGCTGGTCGCTAACCACGATACCCAGCCGCTCCAGGCGCTGGAAGCACCTGTGGAAGCCTGGTTTAAGCCACTGGCCTACGCGCTGATTTTACTGCGTGAAAACGGCGTACCCTCGGTGTTTTACCCGGATCTGTTCGGGGCCAGCTATGAAGACACCGGCGGTGATGGCAATACTTACCAGATTGAAATGCCGGTGATCCACCAGTTGGGCGAGCTGATTCTGGCGCGCCAGCGCTTTGCTCATGGGATTCAGACCCTGTATTTCGATCACCCCAACTGCATCGCCTTCAGCCGCAGCGGCACCGATGAGGATGCGGGCTGCGTGGTGGTGATGTCGAACGGCGACGACGGCGAAAAAACCATTGAGCTTGGCGAAAACTACGGCAATAAACGCTGGCGTGATTTCCTGGCGAATCGGGAAGAAATTGTTGAAACCGACGAAAACGGTACGGCCACCTTCTTGTGCAACGGCGGCAGCGTCAGCGTATGGGTGCTGGAGGACGTGCTGGACATGATGCCTGAGGTCGATATCGATCTGGAGCTGTAACGTCAAGGACAGGCCCGGTGCGCGACGTCACCACCGGGCCGTTTAACGTCAGATAATGCGTTTTTCTTTTTTAGGTTTGCTCTTCGCAGGGGCTGCTTTTTTGACGACCGGTTTGGTTGCCGCATTACTCACCGCCAGCGGATTTTTCGCCAGATAATCCGCGCACTCGGCGGTCGGTTTATCCACGCGGTGCAGCGTCATACCGGCATATTCCAGCGCTGCGCCATCACGCTCAAGGCCGTAAACCTCAAGTTTTTGGGTGACGTTATAATAGTCATCCGAGCGCTTCATCAGCTTACCCGGCAGCGCAATCACCCGCTGCCACTGGCGGCAGTCCAGCGTGTCGCCCTGCGGGGTGACAATCAGGCTGGCAATCGCTTCGGGGCTGACCAGCTTGCTTTGTGGACCGGTTGACTGCCAGTATCCGGTAAGTTCAGCGGGAGCAGGCGTTTTTACCACTTCGTCATAATTCTCGACCTGCGCACAACCCGTTAGCGCCAGCATCAGGCTGGCAAACGCTATTTTTTTCATCATCTATCCTGCAACGAACAAAAAAACATTGTGGCATTAAAGCGTTAAGCCTGCCAGCCAATCACGGTCGCAGTATAAATTGATCCGGTCGAGGTTTTCCCGCTTTTTTATTCGTGTAATTTATCATTTCACGTAATATCGCCTCTCTTCCGCCCTCTTCGCGGCGCTGGATACCTCCTTCTGAGTTCAGAGGCACTTAACCATGACCTGGCAACACTTCAAACAGGCTTACCTGATCAAATTCTGGGCACCTGCCCCCGCCGTTATCGCAGCGGGGATCCTCTCCACCTATTATTTTGGCATTACCGGCACTTTCTGGGCCGTCACCGGCGAATTTACCCGCTGGGGCGGACAGCTTCTCCAGCTGGCGGGCGTTCATACCGAGCAGTGGGGATATTTTAAACTCATTCATCTGGAAGGCACTCCCCTGACCCGCATCGACGGCATGATGATCATCGGCATGTTTGGTGGCTGTTTCGCCGCCGCGCTGTGGGCCAATAACGTCAAACTGCGTTTTCCGCGCAGCCGCATTCGCATCCTTCAGGCGGTGGCCGGTGGGATTATTGCCGGGTTTGGCGCGCGTCTGGCGATGGGCTGTAACCTGGCGGCGTTTTTTACCGGTATTCCGCAGTTCTCGCTGCACGCGTGGTTCTTCGCCCTGGCGACAGCGCTCGGCTCATGGTTCGGCGCACGCTTTACCCTGCTGCCGGTGTTCCGCATTCCGGTGAAAATGCAGAAAGTGTCCGCCGCCTCGCCGTTGACCCAGAAGCCGGAACAGGCGCGTCGCCGCTTCCGTCTGGGAATGCTGGTCTTTGTCGGTATGCTCGGCTGGGGGCTGCTGACGGCGATGAATCAGCCGAAGCTCGGCCTGGCGATGCTGTTTGGCGTGGGCTTTGGTTTACTGATTGAGCGCGCGCAAATCTGCTTTACCTCGGCGTTTCGGGATATGTGGATCACCGGGCGCACCCATATGGCGAAGGCCATCATTTTCGGTATGGCGGTCAGCGCCATCGGCATTTTCAGCTACGTGCAGCTTGGCGTAGAACCGAAAATCATGTGGGCTGGCCCCAACGCGGTGCTTGGCGGGCTGCTGTTTGGTTTTGGCATCGTGCTGGCGGGCGGCTGTGAAACCGGCTGGATGTACCGCGCGGTAGAAGGCCAGGTGCATTACTGGTGGGTGGGCCTCGGCAACGTTATCGGCTCTACCCTGCTGGCGTACTACTGGGACGATCTCGCGCCCACGCTTGCCACCCAATGGGATAAGGTCAACTTACTGAACACCTTCGGCCCGCTCGGCGGCCTGCTGATGACCTACGCGATGCTGTTTATCGCGCTGATGCTGATTATCGGCTGGGAGAAACGCTTTTTCCGCCGCCGCAATCTGACCGTGACGTCCATTAAGGAGACCGCATGAAAAGCTGGATACCTGACTACCGTCTGGATATGGTCGGCGAACCCTGTCCCTACCCGGCCGTCGCTACCCTGGAAGCCCTGCCGCAGCTGAAAAAAGGCGAGATCCTCGAAGTGGTCAGCGACTGCCCACAGTCGATCAACAACATCCCGCTCGACGCCCGCAATCACGGCTACACGGTGCTGGATATCCAGCAGGACGGCCCCACAATCCGCTACTTAATTCAAAAGTAAGCATCAAGGCCGGAGAGCAATCTCCGGCTTTTTTTATCGTGGCATCCACTAAATAGTTTTTTGCAAAAGTAAAACGATCGGTTTACTTTTAAAAGATGCAAAAGAGAAACGATATCCTTCAGGCCGCCGAGCGGCTGTTTTATGCCAACGGCTTTCACGCCACCAGCACCGATCGCATCTGCGAGGAAGCGGGCGTCTCAACCCGCACCCTGTACCGCCATTTTCCCTCACGCGAGGCGCTCACCGAAGCCGTGATGCACCATCGTCAGCAGCGTTTTTTTGCGGACCTGCTCGCGGCGGACGATCCCCAGGCGATAAGCCAGCTCTTTGCCGTTCTCGCGCAGTGGATGCGGGAATACGGCGCGTCGGGCTGTTTTTTTCTCAAGGCCTGGGGCGAGTATGCCGGTGAAGAGGCGCATCTTGCGGCGCTGGCGCTGGATTTTCGCTATACCCTGCGCGGCTATATCAGCGCCTGCACAGGCCACGCGCGGGGCGAACATCAGCAGGCCGTTGCCGATGCGGTCTGGATGCTGTTCGAGGGGGCGATCACCTCCGCCCTGATTATCGGCCCCGAGGCTGCGCAACATGCTGGCGCGGCGGCGCGGCAATTACTGGCAGGCGGCGGAGATCCATCATGAAAACCTCCCTCGCGCTGGGGATCGCCGGATTTTCCCTGATTGCCGTTACCTATGGCATGGCGCGATTTGCCTGGGGTCTGATGCTGCCGGACGTGGCGCAGGCGATCCCTTTTAGCTCGCGGCTGGCGGGCGTGCTCTCGGCCTGTAGTTTTGCCGCCTACTGCCTGTCGATTCTCGCCGCCCCGCTGCTGGCCCGCCGTTTGGGTTCCCGTTTGCCTGCGGCAGCGGCGGCGCTGTGTGCGGCGGCAGGTCTGGCGATCCTTGCGCTGGCCGTGTCGCCACTGATGCTTGGCGTCGGGCTGTTCATCGCCGGACTCAGCCCCGGTCTGGCGTCGCCCTCTCTCGCCGATGCGGTAAGCCGACTGATTGCTGAACGCCGCCAGTCACAGATGAATACGCTGATTAATGCCGGGACGGGCGCGGGAATTATTCTCTCGGTGCCGGTGCTGTTTTATCTGCCGGGTGGCTGGCGCGCGGCGTGTGGCGTATTTGCCGTTCTGGCGCTCGCCTGCCTGTTCCCGACGCTGCGCTGCCTGCCCGCAGGCGCATCCACCCACCATGAAGAACAACCCGGATGCGGCGATTTTCTCAACCGGCCCATGCTACGCCTGACGCTGATCGGACTTATCAGCGGCGCGGCCAGCGCGGCATGGTGGAGTTTCGGCCCGCAGATACTGCACCAGCAGCTTCATGCCGCTAACAGCACCGTCAGTACGCTGTGGCTGATTAGCGGCGGCGCGGGGATCCTCGGCGTGTTAGCCGGGCCTGCCGCCTCGGTCATCGGGTTGAGGCAGGTTTACCGTCTTTCCCTGCTGGGTATGGCTGTTCCGTTACTGCTTCTTGCCGTGAGTCAGCACGTCAGCGGATGGCTTTACCCCGCGGTCGGACTGGGAGGACTGGGTTATATTACGCTTTCCGGGGTGCTGCTGGTCTGCGGCGCGCAGGCGGTGAAACGTTCCCCGGCGGGCGGCGTTGGCGTGGTGTTTTTTATGCTCGCCGCCGGACAGGTAATCGGATCGGTAATTTTCGGCCTGCTCTGTGCCCAGGCCGGGGCAGTAGTCGCCCTGCTGGCCTTCGCTGGTTGTGCGGCAGCGATGCTGCTGGTGGTGCCGGAGACAGAAAACCGCTGACAAATCTTTTCACATTCATGGCGCAATTAAACCGGGTATAAAACAACGCACTACAGAAAGTTCAGTCTGAATCGCGCATAATTTAATAAATTCAAAAATATTCTTGTTTCTTTCTGTTCAGTAAAGGCGCACAGTCATAGCAGAAGTGAAAATGTTTTCGCTTCGCTGCCACAAATAAGTCGTTTTTAATGTCCTTACGATGTGTACCTGTCATGCTACAACCTGGCCCACTTTTGTACAATTTATCGGGCATCGCTTATATAGCGTGATACAGAATTAAAAATGACAGAAGGATAACGCATGAATATGTTACTGATTTTATTTCCGCTGGGCGGAATATTAATATTTATTACAGTCTTAGTCGCGTTGGCACGGTTAGGTGTTGCCATCTCTAACAACCCGGATGAAAATTAAACGAAGCGGCGCTGAAACAAGCCGAATCTCTTGCCGCCCTGCGCGGAAATTTCCCCTGTAATTTACTCAACTGAAATCAGAGTCTGCCGGGCGCGTTCCACGCGTGACAGCCCGCAAACCCTGCCCAAACCAGACCGTTATCCGGTCTTGTTCATTCCTCCCCACGGTCATGAAGCGTCAACGCGATTAACAATTAACGACAAGATTATTAAATCAATGCGAGCTATTTGGCGGCAAACCACGTATGGTTGTCGGCCATTTATCAGGAAAAAATATCTATGCCAGGACGTAAAGATTCTAAAGCCCGTCGCAATCATCTCGTAAAATGTTCTTGCCCTGACTGCGCTCAGCTGTCAGAACACAGTTTTACACGCGTGCAAAAAGGCGCACAGCTTATGTGCCCGCACTGCAATAAATTATTCCTTCCTTCGCAAACAATGTAGCGCGCAAACACCACGTTTTAGCTGGCTTGTGGCTTTCCGGGGCGATGTTATGACGTGTAATGCAGCAGAAGACCCGCCTGTTAGCGGGTTCTTTATATCATGCGGAGCGTTGAAGCGCGGATAGTCGGGGATCGCGTGGCTATCCGGGAGTGCGTTTAAACTATCATTGCTGGCTGACGACGCTGGCTTTCACCGTCCTGGTATTAGCAGCCACGGGAAATTAAAAATCATTAATCGCGCAGCACGACGTTAGCTGCGGCCGGGCCTTTATTACCACTTTCAATAGAAAACTCAACCTTCTGACCTTCAAATAAGGTATTGAAGTCTTCTCCCTGCAATGCAGAAAAATGTACGAATACATCTTTACTGCCATCAAGCGGAGAAATAAAACCAAAACCTTTATCACCGTTAAACCACTTTACTAAGCCAATTATTTTAGCGGACATCTGAATTTCCTGTTTTTACGCCTTTCGGCAGGCAGGGTTTGTTTTACAGAAAACACTTAGCATTGAACGAGTAAACTCAAAAAAAGGGGATATCAGCGATAGCGCCTGGTGATGAGAACGGCTATAGTAAAATGTTCAGATGAGGTCTGTATTCAAACCGACATTCTCATTAATGCACATATATTATAATTAAGCAATGTTTATTTTGGCGGGTCTGAATACGGGTGGCAGGAAAATATAATGCTGGCTATTAATACAGTGCCGTGTATAGTGGCGCTGAATTTTAAATATTAAGGTTTCTATTTGTCCCGAAAAATGACAGGCATCGTCAAAACGTTTGATGCCAAAAGCGGTAAAGGCTTCATTACCCCATCGGATGGTCGCAAAGATGTTCAGGTCCATATTTCCGCATTATCACTTCGTGAATCGGAAATTCTAAGTCCAGGCTTACGCGTTGAGTTTTGTCGAGTCAACGGTCTGCGGGGGCCATGCGCCGCAAACGTCTATCTTTCCTGAATCACCCTTCCTTAGCATAACGCACAGATTATCGAGCTTGCCCTGTTCTGCATTTCAGGTTCGATATCAACAAGCTCTGCTCTGCGTTAAAAAACCTACACCTGCATCGACATAATGTCCTGATAGGCGGCAATCAACTTGTTACGCACCTGAATGCCCATTTGCAGCGACACCGAAGATTTTTGCAGATCGGTCATCACGTCATTAAGCGCCACGCCCGGTTCGCCAATGGCAAACTTTTCCGCCTGCACCCGCGCCGCGTTTTGCGTGTCGCTGATACGGTCTATGGCGGCGTGAAGCTGCCCGGCGAAGCCCGTTGTCGGCTCATTCTGCACGCTCTGATTGCGCGCTACGCTTGCGGTCGCCTGTAATGCGCTAAGGACGCCTTCGATACCCTGGATAGCCATTTTCACCCCACAGAAAGTTAACGCGGTGAGATTACCAGCTTGTCAATGGGATAAAGGCGCTAAATAACGTAGAAAAAACAGGTTATTTCAGCCATAGAAAATCGCGATTCGTCAAATAATGGCGGGGCTAACACTATGCGTTTGCCGATCCGGGAGTCAGTTTTGTTTCACTACACGTTTACCGCCATTCACCAGGATTCACGAGGTGCGCAATGAGTGCGGCTGCAACGACCACGCCACAGAATCGATCCGTTGAGTGGATAAATCGCCTGCGCGCCAATCCCAAAATCCCTTTGATGGTCATAAGCGCCGCTGCCGTGGCCATTGTTGTCGCGATGGTGCTGTGGGCAAAAACTCCCGATTACCGCACGCTGTACAGCAATTTATCCGATCAGGATGGCGGCGCAATCGTCAGCCAACTGACGCAGATGAACATACCCTACCGCTTCTCTGACAACGGCGGCGCGCTGGAAGTCCCGGCAGACAAAGTGCATGAACTGCGCCTGCGTCTGGCACAGCAGGGGCTGCCAAAAGGCGGCGCGGTCGGTTTTGAATTGTTGGATCAGGAAAAGTTTGGCATCAGCCAGTTCAGCGAGCAGGTCAATTACCAGCGGGCGCTGGAAGGTGAACTGGCCCGCACGATCGAAACGCTGGGACCGGTAAAAACGGCGCGCGTCCATCTGGCGATGCCCAAGCCGTCGCTGTTCGTGCGCGAGCAAAAATCCCCTTCCGCGTCGGTAACGCTGAATCTGGAGCCGGGACGTGCGCTGGATGAAGGGCAAATCAGTGCCGTGGTGCATCTGGTTTCCAGCGCTGTCGCCGGGCTGCCGCCGGGCAACGTGACGCTGGTCGATCAGGGCGGGCATCTGCTGACCCAGTCAAACACCAGCGACCGCGCGCTTAATGATGCGCAACTGAAATACGCCTCCGATGTTGAAGGCCGCGTGCAGCGCCGTATTGAGTCGATCCTCTCGCCAATCGTCGGCAACGGTAACGTCCACGCGCAGGTCACTGCACAGATTGATTTTGCTGATAAAGAGCAGACCGAAGAGCAATATCATCCGAACAGCGACAGTACCCAGGCCGCGATGCGCTCCCGTCAGTTGAACGTCAGCGAGCAGAACGGCGGCCCCAATTCCGGTGGCGTGCCGGGCGCGTTGTCGAATCAGCCAGCACCGGCGAACAGCGCGCCGATTGCTAATCCGCCTGCCACCAATGCGCAGAATGGTCAGCAAAACGGTCAGCAAAACGCACAAACCACGTCTACCAGTGCCAGCAACAACACCGGGCCGCGTAGCAGCCAGCATAACGAAACGACCAACTACGAAGTTGATCGCACCATTCGCCATACCAAAATGAACGTCGGCGACGTGCAGCGTCTCTCGGTCGCCGTGGTGGTCAACTACCGCAATCTGCCGGACGGTAAGCCTCTCCCGCTCACCGCCGATCAAATGAAACAGATTGAGGATCTCACCCGCGAAGCCATGGGTTTCTCCACCAACCGTGGCGATACCCTTAACGTGGTGAACTCGCCGTTCAGCGCCGTGGATGAAACCGGTGGTGAATTGCCGTTCTGGCAACAGCAATCGTTTATCGATCAGTTGCTGATCGCCGGACGCTGGCTGCTGGTACTGCTGGTCGCGTGGCTGCTGTGGCGTAAAGCGGTTCGTCCGCAGCTGGTGCGCCGTCAGCAGGCTATCGAAGCGGTACAGCAGGAATCGCAGGCGCGTCAGGAAACCAGCAGCACCGCCGACGGCGTGGAAGTTCGCCTGAGCAAAGACGAACTGACCCAGCAGCGCCGCGCCAACCAGCGGATGGGCGCAGAAGTCATGAGCCAGCGTATTCGTGAGATGTCAGATAACGATCCGCGCGTCGTGGCGCTGGTCATTCGCCAGTGGATGAGTAACGAACATGAGTAATCTTACCGGAACGGAAAAAAGCGTCATTCTGCTGATGACCATCGGCGAAGATCGTGCGGCGGAGGTGTTCAAGCACCTCTCCAATCGCGAAGTTCAGCATCTGAGCGCGGCGATGGCGAACGTGCGGCAGATCTCCAATAAGCAGCTTACCGAAGTGCTGGGCGAGTTTGAGCAGGAAGCGGAACAGTTTGCCGCGCTTAACGTTAATGCCAACGAATACCTGCGTTCGGTGCTGGTCAAGGCGCTGGGCGAAGAGCGCGCCGCCAGCCTGCTGGAAGATATTCTCGAAACCCGCGAAACCTCAAGCGGCATCGAAACGCTCAACTTTATGGAACCGCAGAGCGCGGCCGATCTCATTCGCGACGAGCATCCGCAGATTATCGCCACCATTCTGGTGCACCTTAAACGTGGGCAGGCCGCTGATATTCTGGCGCTGTTCGACGAGCGTCTGCGCCATGACGTGATGCTGCGTATCGCCACCTTCGGCGGCGTCCAGCCTGCCGCGCTGGCGGAACTGACCGAAGTGCTGAACAACCTGCTCGACGGCCAGAATCTCAAGCGCAGCAAAATGGGCGGCGTGAGAACGGCGGCGGAAATCATCAACCTGATGAAAACGCAGCAGGAAGAAGCGGTTATTTCCGCCGTGCGCGAATTCGACGGCGAACTGGCGCAGAAAATCATCGACGAGATGTTCCTGTTCGAAAATCTGGTCGAAGTGGACGACCGCAGCATCCAGCGCCTGTTGCAGGAAGTGGATTCCGAATCCCTGCTGGTGGCGCTCAAAGGTGCCGAGCAGCCGCTGCGCGAGAAGTTCCTGCGCAATATGTCCCAGCGCGCCGCCGATATTCTGCGCGACGATCTGGCCAACCGTGGCCCGGTCCGCCTGTCGCAGGTGGAAAACGAGCAGAAAGCTATCCTGCTGATTGTGCGTCGTCTGGCGGAAACCGGCGAGATGGTGATTGGCAGCGGCGAGGATACCTATGTCTGATCAACTGCCGTGGAAAATCTGGCAGCCTGACAGCCTCTTTGCTCCGCTGACGGAGGCAAGCCCGGTTGAACAGGATGAGCAGCCGCCGGAGCCGCAGGAGGACATCTCCCCGGAACAGCAGCTCCAGCAGCAACTGGCGCAGTTACAAATCCAGGCCCACGAGCAGGGGTATAACGCCGGGCTGAATGAAGGCCGCAAGGCGGGCCACGACCAGGGCTATCAGGAAGGGCTGGCGAAGGGGCTTGAGCAGGGACAACTTCAGGCGCGCCAGCAGCTGGAGCCGCTTCACGCGCGGATGCAGCAACTGGTCAGTGAATTTCAGAACACCCTCGATGCGCTGGACAGTGTCATCGCCTCGCGCCTGATGCAGATGGCGCTGGAGGCGGCGCGTCAGGTTATCGGTTACACGCCCGGCGTGGATAACAGCGCGTTAATTAAACAGATCCAGCATCTGCTCCAGCAGGAGCCGCTGTTCAGCGGCAAGCCGCAACTGCGCGTTCACCCGGACGATTTGCAGCGGGTGGAAGATGCACTGGGAGCCACGCTCAGCCTGCACGGCTGGCGGCTACGCGGCGATCCGACGCTGCATCCCGGCGGCTGTAAAGTCTCCGCTGATGAAGGCGATCTTGACGCCAGCGTCGCCACTCGCTGGCAGGAACTCTGCCGCCTTGCCGCGCCGGGAGCCTGTTAATGACCACCCGCCTGAGCCGCTGGCTGACCACCCTCGACAATTTCGAAGCCCGCATGGTGCAGCTTCCGTCAGTGCGACGCTACGGTCGGCTGACCCGCGCCACCGGGCTGGTGCTGGAGGCTACCGGGCTTCAGCTTCCGCTGGGCGCGACCTGTATTATTGAGCGTCAGGACGGCGGCGAAACCCAGGAAGTCGAAAGTGAAGTGGTGGGTTTTAACGGTCAGCGCCT
Source organism: Superficieibacter sp. (assembly GCF_032071645.1). Classification (NCBI taxonomy): domain Bacteria; kingdom Pseudomonadati; phylum Pseudomonadota; class Gammaproteobacteria; order Enterobacterales; family Enterobacteriaceae; genus Superficieibacter; species Superficieibacter sp. The sequence goes on along the minus strand of NZ_DAMAPU010000001.1, from coordinate 172,732 downwards.
GTTCTTAATGCCGCTTGAAGAGGTGGAAGGCATTCTGCCCGGTGCGCGCGTCTATGCGCGTAACAGTAACGGCGATGGCCTGCACAGCGGCAAGCAGCTTCCACTCGGCCCGGCGCTGCTGGGTCGGGTGCTTGACGGCGGCGGTAAACCGCTTGACGGACTGCCTTCCCCGGACACCACTGAAACCGGAGCGCTGATCACCCAGCCCTTTAACCCGCTTCAGCGTACCGCCATTGAGCACGTGCTGGATACCGGCGTGCGCCCGATCAACGCCCTGCTGACCGTTGGACGCGGCCAGCGCATGGGGCTGTTTGCCGGGTCTGGCGTCGGCAAAAGCGTGCTGCTGGGAATGATGGCGCGCTACACCAAAGCCGATGTGATCGTCGTCGGGCTGATCGGTGAGCGTGGTCGGGAAGTTAAAGATTTTATTGAAAATATCCTCGGTGCCGACGGTCGCGCCCGTTCGGTAGTGATTGCCGCCCCGGCGGACGTTTCTCCGCTGCTGCGTATGCAGGGTGCCGCTTACGCCACGCGCATTGCCGAAGATTTTCGCGATCGCGGGCAGCATGTGCTGCTGATTATGGACTCCCTCACCCGCTACGCGATGGCCCAGCGTGAAATTGCGCTGGCGATTGGCGAACCGCCTGCCACCAAAGGCTATCCGCCTTCTGTTTTCGCCAAACTGCCCGCGCTGGTCGAACGCGCCGGTAACGGCATCAGCGGCGGCGGTTCAATCACCGCCTTTTATACGGTCCTGACCGAAGGTGACGATCAGCAGGACCCGATTGCCGACTCGGCGCGCGCCATTCTCGACGGGCATATCGTGCTGTCCCGCCGTCTGGCGGAGGCCGGACACTACCCGGCGATCGATATCGAAGCCTCTATCAGCCGCGCGATGACGTCGCTGATTAACGAACAGCATTACGCCCGCGTGCGCAATTTCAAGCAGCTGCTTTCCAGCTTCCAGCGCAACCGCGATCTGGTGAGCGTCGGAGCGTATGCTCGCGGCAGCGATCCGCTGCTGGACCGGGCCATCGTGCTGTGGCCGCAGCTGGAGGCGTTTCTTCAGCAGGGTATTTTTGAAAAAGCAGGCTGGGAAGATTCACTCCAGGCGCTGGAACTGATTTTCCCAACGGCGTAATGAAGCGGGAGAACGTGTGTGACGCAGAATAACGCATTAGCCACCCTGAAAGATCTGGCGGAAAAAGAGGTGGAAAACGCCGCGCTTCAGCTCGGCGAGATGCGCCGGGGTTGTCAGCAGGCGCAGGAACAGTTGCAAATGCTGATGAATTATCAGGATGAATACCAGTCCAGCCTGAACAGCGACATGACCCAGGGCATCGGCAGCCAGCGCTGGCAGAACTATCAGCAATTTATTCAGACGCTGGAGAAAGCGATCGATCAGCATCGCCAGCAGTTATTGCAGTGGAATAATAAGGTCGATAAGGCGCTGAGTTTCTGGCGCGAGAAAAAACAGCGTTTGCAGGCGTGGCAAACGCTTCAGGACAGACAGGCTTCTGCCGCTCTGCTGGCGGAAAACCGTCTCGATCAAAAAAGAATGGATGAGTTTGCGCAGCGCGCAACGCAGAGGAAGTATGAATGATTGCTTTGCCTAAAATTAGCATCAGCGACACGGATACCGCGACCAGCGGGCTGTCTGCCAAAAGTAGCGACGGCGCGCAGGACTTTCTCGCCCTGCTGGCGGGCGCCCTCGGCGAGGATGAAAATCCGACGCTGCTTGCCCGCTTGCAGGATCTCCAGGCCGGTCATCAGACGACCGGGGAGAAAGCCACGGCATTGACCGCGCTGCTGGAAAAAGAGACGTCAAAAACGCAGATTGATCTGACCGATGTTAGCGATGTGCAAAATCTGCTTCAGGGCATGATTGCGTCACGCAAAAGCGATCTGCCCGCTGTCACTCCCCCTGAGAGCGATCTGAAGGAAGACGATCTCGCTGACCTGAGCGCCCTGATGGCGATGCTGCCGGTTCAACAGGCTCCGCAGGCGGCGACCCCCGCCCGGACTACCGCTGAGGACACGGCCTCCGTGTCGTCGCTGGCCTCCGGCATCCCGTTGAAAAACAGCGCAGTGACGAATGAACTGCCCGTAGCGACAAAAGGCGCAGCGGCGGAACAGCTTCATGGCAGGGCTAACGACGTCGCGTTTCCTGCACCAGCGATCGCTGCGGATACACCTGCCGCCGTGCGCGTTGAGACAGAAAGTACCCCTTCCCCCGCCGCGCCTTCCGCCGTCGCGTCGCCGATTATCAGCACCAGCTTCACGCCTGCGCCTGCCCACGCGGCGGCCATCGCCACCGTCAGCTCGCCGCTGGGAAGCCAGGACTGGCAGCAAAATGTCAGCCAGCACATTACGCTGTTTACCCGTCAGGGACAGCAAACGGCGGAGCTGCGTCTGCACCCGGAAGATTTGGGTCAGGTACAGATCACCCTCAAAATGGATGATAACCAGGCACAGTTGCAGATGGTGTCCCCGCACAGTCACGTGCGGGCCGCACTGGAAGCCGCCCTGCCCACGCTGCGTACCCAGCTTGCGGAAAGCGGGATTCAGCTTGGACAAAGCAGCATCAGCAGCGAAAGTTTTGCCGGGCAGCAGCAGTCGTCATCGCAGGAGCAGTCCGCCCGTCAGTCGTCATCCGGCGAGCGGTTTGCTGCTCAGGACGAGGAACTGCTACCGGTGCCTGCCAGCCTGCAATCGCGGGTGAGCGGCAACCGCGCCGTAGACATCTTCGCTTAAACGCCAGAGGTAGCGTGATTATTCCCGTCTGTTCCACGCTTTGACGCGCCGGGGACACGGGATAATCACCCCATAAGCAGTACCGAAACAGGAAGCACGTATCAGATGACCGACTCCGCCATCACCACAAAAAAAAGCAAACGCGCCATTTGGATCCCGCTGCTGGTGTTGATCACCCTCGCCGCCTGCGCCACCGCTGGCTATAGCTACTGGCGTATGCAGCAACAGCCGGACGCTCACGTCAAAGCCGAAGCCCCGCCGCCTGCGGCCCCGGTCTTTTTTGCGCTGGATACGTTTACCGTGAATCTCGGCGATGCGGATCGCGTTCTGTACATCGGTATTACCCTGCGCCTGAAGGATGAAGCCACTCGCGCGCGCCTGAACGAATACCTGCCGGAAGTACGCAGCCGTCTGCTGCTGCTTTTCTCCCGTCAGGACGCCAGCCAGCTTTCCAGCGATGACGGCAAGCAGAAGCTGGTCGCCGCCATTAAAGAAACGCTGAGCCGACCGCTGATCGCCGGACAACCGGGTCAGGAAGTCACCGACGTGCTCTACACAGCTTTCATTTTGCGGTAACGGCATGGGCGACAGTATTCTTTCTCAGGCCGAAATTGATGCGCTGCTGAACGGCGACAGCGATAAAGCGGACGAACCCCAGCCGGGTAAAGCTGGCGACAGCGACATTCGTCCCTACGATCCTAATACCCAGCGCCGCGTGGTCCGCGAGCGGTTGCAGGCGCTGGAAATCATTAATGAACGTTTTGCGCGCCAGTTCCGTATGGGGCTGTTTAACCTGCTGCGCCGTAGCCCGGATATTACCGTCGGCGCGATCCGCATCCAGCCGTATCACGAATTTGCGCGTAACCTGCCGGTGCCGACCAACCTGAACCTGATCCACCTGAAACCGCTGCGCGGAACCGGGCTTTTTGTGTTCTCGCCGGGGCTGGTGTTTATTGCGGTGGACAACCTGTTTGGCGGCGACGGACGTTTTCCAACGAAAGTGGAAGGACGCGAGTTTACCCATACCGAGCAGCGCGTTATCAACCGGATGCTGAAGCTGGCGCTGGAATCCTACAGCGACGCGTGGAAGGCCATTCATCCGCTGGACGTCGAGTACGTGCGTTCCGAGATGCAGGTTAAATTTACCAATATCACCACCTCGCCGAACGATATCGTGGTCAACACACCGTTTCATGTCGAGATTGGCAACCTGACCGGCGAGTTTAATATCTGCCTGCCGTTCAGCATGATTGAGCCGCTGCGCGAAGTACTGGTTAACCCGCCGCTGGAAAACTCGCGTTCGGAAGATCAGAACTGGCGGGAAAACCTGGTGCGCCAGGTCCAGCACTCCGAACTGGAGCTGGTCGCTAATTTTGCTGACATTTCGCTGCGGCTTTCGCAAATCCTGAAGCTGAAGCCCGGCGACGTTTTACCCATTGAAAAGCCCGACCGCATTATTGCCCATGTGGACGGCGTCCCGGTGCTGACCAGTCAGTATGGTACGGTCAACGGCCAGTATGCGCTACGCGTTGAACATTTGATCAACCCGATTTTGAATTCGCTGAATGAGGAACAGCCCTAATGAGTGATATGAATAATCCGTCCGATGACAACAGCGGAGCAATGGACGATCTGTGGGCTGAAGCGCTGAGTGAACAACAAAATACCTCCAGCAAAAGCGCGGCTGACGCGGTATTCCAGCAACTGGGCGGCGGCGATGTCAGCGGCACGCTCCAGGATATCGATTTGATTATGGATATCCCGGTGAAACTCACCGTCGAGCTGGGCCGCACCCGGATGACCATCAAAGAGCTGCTGCGCCTGACCCAGGGATCGGTGGTTTCGCTGGACGGTCTGGCGGGCGAACCGCTGGATATTTTGATCAACGGCTATCTGATTGCCCAGGGTGAAGTCGTGGTAGTTGCGGATAAATACGGCGTGCGCATTACCGACATTATTACTCCGTCAGAGCGTATGCGTCGTCTGAGCAAATAAGATGAAAACCCAGGCTACGGTCTCCCAGCCGACCGCTTCTCCCGCGTCGCCGCTGATTCAGGTTAGCGGCGCGCTGCTCGGCATTATTTTTCTGATTTTGATTGCCGCCTGGCTGGTGAAGCGGGCGGGCTTTGCCGGGCGGGGAGCCGCCACGCGCGGGCTGAAAGTGACCGCTGGCGCGACGCTCGGCCCCCGCGAGCGGGTGGTGATTGTCGATGTGGAAGACGCGCGTCTGGTACTGGGCGTGACCGCCGGGCAGATTTCGCTGCTGCATACTCTGCCGCCCGCGCCACAAGAGCCTCTGCCCGCCACCGCTACCCATAACGATTTTTCGTCGATGATGAAAACCCTCCTTAAGCGTTCCGGGAGATCCTGATGCGCCGCGTTTTTCCTTTTTTACTGACCGGATTATGGCTGGTCGCGCCTGCGGCCCTGGCACAACTGCCCGGCCTTATCAGTCAGCCTACCGCCAGCGGCGGACAAAGCTGGTCATTGCCGGTGCAGACGCTGGTCTTTATTACTTCGCTGACGTTTCTGCCCGCGCTGCTGCTGATGACTACCAGCTTCACCCGTATCATCATCGTGTTTGGCCTGCTGCGTAACGCGCTGGGTACGCCCTCCGCGCCGCCGAATCAGGTGATGCTCGGCCTGGCGCTGTTTCTGACCTTTTTTATTATGTCGCCGGTTATCGATAAAATTTATACCGACGCTTATCAGCCGTTTAGCGAAAATAAAATCTCCATGGATGTGGCGATGGAGCGCGGCGCGCAACCGCTGCGCGAGTTTATGCTGCGCCAGACGCGCGAAGCCGATCTCGCCCTGTTCGCCCGTCTTGCCAACGCCGGGCCAATTCAGGGACCGGAAGCGGTGCCGCTGCGCATTCTGCTGCCTGCCTACGTTACCAGCGAACTGAAAACCGCTTTCCAGATTGGTTTTACCATTTTTATTCCTTTCCTGATCATCGACCTGGTGATCGCCAGCGTGCTGATGGCGCTGGGGATGATGATGGTGCCTCCGGCAACCATCGCCCTGCCCTTTAAGCTGATGCTGTTTGTGCTGGTGGATGGCTGGCAACTGCTGGTCGGCTCGCTGGCGCAGAGTTTCTACAGTTAGGGAGCGCGAAATGACACCCGAATCGGTCATGATGATGGGCACCGAGGCGATGAAAGTTGCCCTCGCGCTGGCCGCCCCCTTGCTGCTGGTAGCGCTGGTCACCGGGCTTATCATTAGTATTTTGCAGGCCGCCACGCAGATTAACGAGATGACCCTGTCTTTCATCCCGAAAATTGTGGCGGTGTTTATTGCCATTATTGTGGCCGGACCGTGGATGCTGAACCTGCTGCTCGATTACATGCGCACGTTGTTCAACAACATTCCGTATATCATCGGATAACACGCGTATGGTGCAGGTGACGAGCGACCAATGGCTTCACTGGCTAAGCCTCTATTTCTGGCCGTTGCTGCGCGTACTGGCGTTGATTTCCACCGCGCCTATCCTGAGCGAGAGAACGGTGCCAAAGCGGGTCAAACTGGGGCTGGGTATCGTCATCACGCTGATTATCGCGCCGACATTGCCGACCAATGACACGCCCCTGTTTTCCATTGCCGCGCTGTGGTTAGCGCTGGAGCAAATCCTGATCGGCATCGCCCTCGGGTTTACCATGCAGTTTGCCTTTGCCGCCGTGCGTACCGCAGGCGAGCTTATCGGCTTACAGATGGGCCTGTCGTTTGCCACGTTTCTCGATCCTGGCAGTAATCTGAATATGCCGGTGCTGGCGCGGCTGATGGATATGCTCGCTATGCTGCTGTTTTTGACCTTCAACGGCCACCTGTGGCTGATTTCAATGCTGGTCGATACCTTCCATACCCTGCCCATTGGCGGGGAGCCGATTAACAGCAATGCGTTTCTGGCGCTCGCCAGAGCGGGCGGTCTGATCTTCCTCAACGGCGTGATGCTGGCCCTGCCGGTAATGACCCTGCTGCTGACGCTCAACCTCGCCCTCGGAATGCTCAACCGCATGGCCCCTCAGCTTTCGGTGTTCGTTATCGGTTTTCCTCTGACCTTAAGCGTCGGCATCCTGCTGATGTCGGTTCTCATGCCGCTGATTGCCCCTTTCTGCGAACATTTATTTAGCGAAATTTTTAACTTACTCGCCGACATTATCAGTGAGTTACCTAAAATAACCCCGCCGTAATTTAATTGTTGTTCATGAGGATAATCCTAAAATAAAAAACGGCAATGGTTCGCCAACATATACCAAATGGCTAATCGGTGTTTTAATTCCCATCACATAAACTTATCTGCAATTTAATTTAAGATGATTCCTGGCAACTTATACGTTACTTTACGGGATAGTGCTCTGGCCCGAGAAACTGTGCGTGTCTTATTAATCTAAAAAATTACTACCACACGACTTAGTGAAATCGTAAAGGCAATGGGTTAATTATCGTTATGCATTGAGTGAGGGTATGCCATGTCAACGATTATTATGGACTTGTGCAGTTACACCCGATTAGGATTAATCGGATATCTGGCAAGTCGGGGGGTTAAACGACGCGAGATAGGTGATGCAAAGGATGCAAACGCACTGGCGGCGGCCTGCGAGGAAAGCCAGCCTGACGTGGTGTTTATTAATGAAGACTGTTTCATACACGACCCTGAGAGTAGCCAGCAAATCAGGCAGATCATTAATCAACACCCCGACACACTGTTTATTGTATTTATGGCGATTGCGAATCTCCATTTTGATGAGTATTTGCTGGTCAGGAAAAATCTGTTAATCAGTTCGAAGTCAATTAAACCGGAATCTCTGGATGATATTTTAGGTAATTGTCTGAAAAAAGATAAAAGTCATTTTAGCGCGAATAATATGCCGACGTTGTCGTTAAGCAGGACTGAATCATTTATGCTGAAAATGTGGATGTCCGGGCAGGGAACGATCCAGATTTCAGACCAAATGAATATTAAAGCCAAAACGGTATCGTCACATAAAGGTAATATTAAAAGAAAGATTAAAACGCACAATAAGCAGGTTATTTATCACGTTGTCCGATTGACAGACAATGTCACTACCGGGATCTTCGTCAATATGCGTTAAGCCTGAACCCCGGCGGGTACGCCCGCCGGTTTTTTTAAAGGCGATTACTCGCTGATTTTCTCAACAAAAACCCCGTCCTGATGCCCCAGTTCGTTAAAAAACCAGATGCCCAGCGGGTAGTCTTCCAGCGATACCAGATACATGGTGCCTTCGCTGAACTCTTCAATTGCCAGTACCACGCCCGGTCGGCGCGGCCCGCCATCCGTTTTAACCGTCACCCGATCGTTAATCTGCATAGTCTCACCTCATCATGTTTTTGTGCCAGTGTAGAACAAAAAGTGCTGGCTGGCAGCGCCTGACCGGGTGAATGCTGATTTTCTGCACGGTCTATACTTAACCTGGCAGTAGCCAAACGAGGAGGCGACGATGACCGATGCAGAAGAAGAGGATGCTCGCGCAAAACGCGATCTCAGTATTGACGTCGATGCGTTACTGGCGGCGATCAATGAGATAAGCGAAAGCGAAGTCACCCGGCCTGAAAACGGTGACCCTCATCATGCCAGCGTCAACGGTCATGATTACCATACGTGGCGTGAGCTGGCTGAAGCGTTCGAACTGGATATCCAGGATTTTCGCATCACCGAGGTTAACCGATGACGGCAGGCAAAAAAAACCCGGCCCTTTGTGGGGTCGGGTTGAAGCTTGCGAATGCAAGAAGCACTTTAAAATTCGTTACACCAGGAAATCTGATGCGATATACAACATATCTGCAATTTTTTTGGATCACAAGAAATATTCATTATGTGAATAATTAATTCCTGACGTTTTTTTTCACTGCTGGTCCGCCGAATCGCGCCACATCATGCTTTTCGGGTTCGTTCCCAAAAACATTCACGCGGCGGGCGCGCTAAATTAAGATTTATCTCAGGCTCCATCCCGGACATGACAAGGAGAAATCTATGCCTGACCTGCATGAATCACTGCTGGTTTTTACCGATCTGGAAGGAACGTTGCTTCACAGTCATAGCTGGGACTGGCAGCCCGCTGAAGCCTGGCTGGCGCGACTGAAGGAAAGTGGCGTACCGGTGATTTTGTCGAGCAGTAAAACGGCGGCTGAAATGGCGCAATTTCAGAAAGAGATGGGGCTGGAAGGATTGCCTTTTATTGCGGAAAACGGCGCGGTGATCCAGCTTGACGCCGACTGGCAGGACGACGAGCACTTCCCCCGGCTGATCGCCGGAACGCCGCAGCAGGAAATTATGCAGATCCTCAGTAAGCTGCGTGACGCTCACGGCTTTAAGTTCACCACCTTCTCTGATGTTGACGAACGCATTATCAGCGAGACAACCGGATTAAATGCCACCCACGCCGCCCTCGCCCGCCTGCAGGAGGCCTCTGAAACGCTGATTTGGCGCGACAGCGATGCGCGGATGGCGGAATTCACCGCCATGCTCAACTCGCTGGAGCTGAACTTTATGCAGGGCGCGCGCTTCTGGCACGTTCTGGATCGGCACGGCGATAAAGCGCAGGCGGTGCTGTTTCTGCAAAATAAGTATCAGCAGCGCGAAGGTAAACGCCGGGTGACGCTGGGGCTGGGTGACGGCCCCAATGACGCGCCGCTGCTGGACGCGGTCGATTATGCCGTGGTGGTGAAAGGATTAAATCGCGAAGGCGTGGCGCTGAAGCGCGACGATCCGCAGCGCGTTTATCACACCACCGGGGAAGGTCCAGCAGGCTGGAGCGAAGGACTGACGCATTTTTTCCCGCAGTCTCAGCCTTCGGCATAAGTACGGTTGCGGCCATTCTGCTTGGCAAGGTACAGCCGACCATCGGCAACGGATTGCAGATATTCGAAATCATAACGCCCGCTCTCGTCAGTGCAGCTCACGCCTAAAGAGGCACTGACGCGCAGGGTGGTGTTTTTCCGCACCAGCAACTCTTTGTGGTAAATACGACTGCGAATGCGCTCGGCAACCTGATACGCTTTGGCGCGGGTGGTATTGGGCAGAACAATACAAAACTCCTCGCCGCCTACCCGCCCGGCAACGTCGGTTTCCCGCAGGACGCTGCCGATCAGGCTTCCGACGTGCGAAAGCACCCGGTCTCCGGCCTGATGGCCATAACGGTCGTTGATGCCCTTAAAGTGGTCGAGATCGAGCTGAATGACGCACAGCGGTAGCTGACGCTGTTCACACTCCGCCACCGCTTCTGCGGCGCGGTCGAACAGCGCCCCGCGATTGGGCAGGCGAGTCAGGGTATCGTACCAGGCGCGCCATTCCAGCGACTGCTGCATGGCAATCATATTACTGACCATCCGGCGGATCACTATCCACGACAGGATCAGGATGCTGGTGAACACCAGCCACAGTATCGCCAGGGCGATAATAATGCTGCCAAAATCGCCCCGTATTCCTTCGCGCAGGGTGTGAATATGCAGCACCAGGCCATCAAAGTTTTTTAATTTCTGCCAGCTAATATAGCGCCCCTCCGCCAGCAAACCGCCGCGATTCTCCCGGGCGGCAGCCTGGAGGATCTGCTGACGCTCCTCATCGCTGAGGATCGCTTTGCCCACGGAAGACGCCAGCCATCTAAGCTGGCTGTCATAGAGCTGATACATTCCCTCGCGCTGCCCTCCCACCGCTTCTACCAGCAGGCGCTGTAACGCGCTGACGTCCACGTCCATTGCCAGCACGCCATACCAGCGCTCCTGAAGATCCAGCGGGATGCTGGCGGTGATCACCTGAATGCGGCTCTCTTTCCCCTGTTCGGTATACCAGCGGATGCCACGCCCCCGGTTATCTCTGGCGGACTGGGTATAAAACCACGGCTCGGCAATCAGCGCGGCATAGTGTGAAAGAATATCCTGGCTATCGGCGCTGTCGGTAGAGACAAAAAATCCGGCGCGAGAGACGTACTGCGTGCGCCGTTCAATGCTGCTGGCGCTGGAAGAAAGATGCAGCAGATAGCCCAGCTCCAGCGCGGCGGTCAGTTCGTTATTTAAGAATGCATCGTCCCGGTTGAGATCCGCCGCATGGGCCACAAAATCATCCGAGACGCCGTTGAGGTTCAGCGAGTGGCGGTTGCCGGGCTGAATCGACCAGATTTCCTGCTGCCGCTGGCGTTGAAACTGCTGTCGGGCATGGCGCATCGATTCCAGCTCAAGAGGAATTTGCAGCGCCGCCTGCACGCCGTTACGCAGGAACATCAGGCGATCCATATTAAACTGGAGCTGCATATCCATGGTGTGGGAAACGCTTTCAAGCCGGTTACGCTGGGTTGAGACATAGCTGTCTTCCAGCACCGCCACTTCCCGCCAGGTTAACAGTGACGAGAAAAGCAGTACCACAACAAAGCACAGGCTAACCACATGACCAGGGTGAATGCGAAGACCCGATCTGTTCAGCCAATGTTTTTTTTCCACTCATCTCTCGCGCTGCGTGCAAACTCCAGCGTCACTTTCTCGGACCGGGATGTTGCCTGAGGTAAATAAATGCCCGACCGGGCTGGCCGGGCTATATACGGGTGACGGGGAAGAACTAAGCGCCAGGCTGACAGGACATGCGTTTGTCGCCAGGGATCAGATCCTCTTCACGAAAGGCTTCACGCTTGACGCCAAAACCATCGTACCAGCGGCACTCGACCATGCCGCTGGCATAGCCTGTCACCACCATGCGCCGTTCACCGTTTTTCGTCATAACTTCATCGCTGACCATAAAGACCATTTTTGCCTCCGGTATCAGAGTGAAACTTTTTCACATTAGACGAAATTCGGCCGTTTTGCGTACCCGCCATGGATAATTAATGTGCAGGCTTACGCAGACGTGATATCAGCTTCACTACTGCGACGACGGCCAGACCAAGAATAAATCCCAGCACCAGATTGGCAAGCGAGGGGATCAGCCACTGGATCGCCGCACTCTGCTGCGCGGCAAAATGCTCAATGCCGTGATGCAGCGCGGCGATGCCGTGTACCACAATGCCGCCGCCCACGAGGAACATCGCCAGCGTGCCAACGACCGACAAAATTTTCATCAGCCACGGCGCAATAAACAGCAGCGTTTTACCCACCGCCTTCGCCAGCACGCTGGTTTTTTCCACCAGCCAGTAGCCCATGTCGTCCAGCTTGACGATGATCCCCACAATGCCGTACACGCCAATGGTTACAACCAGCGCGATGCCGGAGAGGATCAGCACCTGGCTGAGCAGCGGCGCTTCAGCCACTATCCCCAGCGTAATAGCCACGATTTCAGCCGAAAGGATAAAATCGGTGCGGATCGCGCCTTTGACTTTATCGCGCTCAAACGTTTTCGGATCCTGGGTGGCAATCGCCGCGAGGCGCGCCTGCCGGGCTTCCGGGCTTTCTTTATGCTTACGCGCGTGCAGGCTGTGCAGAATTTTCTCCGCGCCCTCAAAGCAGAGGAATGCGCCGCCGACCATGAGCAGCGGGGTGATCGCCCATGGCAGAAAAGCGCTGATCAGCAGCGCCAGCGGCACAAGGATCACTTTATTGAGCAGTGACCCTTTTGCCACTGACCACACCACCGGCAACTCGCGATTGGCGCGCACCCCGGAGACCTGTTGAGCATTGAGCGAGAGATCGTCGCCCAGTACGCCAGCGGTCTTTTTCGCCGCCAGTTTCCCCATCATCGAGATATCATCCAGTAGTGTGGCAATATCATCCAAAAGCGTTAACAGACTTGATCCAGCCAAAATATTCTTCCCGTGTTTAAAACTACTGAAGTCAATAGTATGGAGCAAAAGTGGCAACCTGGGTATGCCTGAATAAAGTCAACATTTAATTAACATTCAAAGCAAAATTAAGCGCTCGCCAGGCGAGTAGTTTTGACGTTTACTATATGCGTCCTTTCTTTCTGGCTGCGAGGCTGTATGCGTTTCAGGCAACTTTTACCGCTCATTAGCGCGTTATTCGCACTTTATATTATTTGGGGTTCCACCTATTTCGCCATCAGCATTGGCGTACAGAGCTGGCCGCCGCTGTTGATGGCAGGCGTGCGTTTTATGTCTGCGGGCGTGCTGCTGATGGCCTGGCTGCTGGTGAGCGGGCATAAGCTCCCTGCCCTGCGGCCCATTCTTAATGCCGCGCTGATCGGCGTGCTTTTGCTCGCCGTCGGCAACGGGTTTGTGACCATTGCCGAGCATCAGCACGTGCCATCCGGTATTGCAGCGGTGATGGTGGCGACGGTGCCGCTGTTCACTCTGTGCTTCAGCCGCTTTTTTGGCATAGCGACCCGCAAACTGGAATGGCTGGGGATCGCCATCGGTCTGGCGGGCATTATTCTGCTTAACAGCGGCGGAAATTTAAGCGGCAATCCGTGGGGAGCGATTTTAATTCTTATCGGCTCGGTAAGCTGGGCGTTTGGATCGGTGTACGGTTCGCGCATCGAACTGCCGGTCGGCATGATGGCGGGAGCGATTGAAATGCTGGCGGCGGGGATTGTGCTGCTGGCCGCCTCTTTCCTCACCGGCGAAAAGCTGACCGCGATGCCGTCTCTTTCCGGCTTTCTGGCGGTGGGGTATCTGGCCATTTTCGGCTCGGTGATCGCCATCAACGCCTATATGTATTTAATTCGCAACGTCTCACCGGCGATTGCCACCAGCTACGCCTACGTTAACCCGGTGGTGGCGGTACTGCTGGGAACCGGATTTGGCGGAGAGAGTCTGTCGTCGGTAGAGTGGCTGGCGCTGGCGGTGATTATTTTTGCCGTAGTGCTGGTGACGCTCGGTAAATATCTGTTACCGACGCGGGGCGTGGCGGTGCCCTGTCAGGTGAAGAAGTAAAATTCAGCGTATTCCCAGGGTGTCGATCTGCGCGTGGTCCCCGCCGCCGCAGATCCACTCCTCCAGCCGCTCCCGTAATTCGTCATCGCTTAGCTTTTCCCTGCCTTTTAACGCACACTCCCAGACAATCAGCACCCGCCAGCCCAGCTCGCGCAGCCGCTGGACGTCGCGCCGATCGCGTTCCACGTTTTTACCGATCTTCTCCAGCCAGAAATCGGTACGGGTGGCGGGCACTTTAAAAAGATAGCAGTCGTGATGATGCCAGAAACAGCCGTGGGTAAAGATTACGCAGTGGTAGTCGGCAAGGACAAAATCAGGACGCCCCGGCAACGCGGCATCCTGAACGGTGAAAACAAACCCGGCCTCCTCCAGCAGCAGCGCCAGCCGTTTTTCAATCGCCGTATCGCGGGTGCCTATCGCCCGCATATTTTTGCTGCGTGTCGCTTTATTATGAACGTCCACCCGCGAACACCTCATCTTTGCGCCGCGCCACCGCCTGAAGAATACGCGGCTGAAGCAGTTTCGCCACCGCCGCAAAAGCCGGAACCACCACAGAATTACCAAACTGGCGATAGGCCTGGGTATCCGAAACCGGAATGCGGAACTGATAGCCCCGTGGCGCTTCAAATCCCATCAGCCGGGCGCATTCGCGCGGGGTTAACCGACGCGGACGATGCTGCTGATTGCGCGGATCGTCAAAATTGACCTCTCCCAGCGCCCGATCCCAGCCGCGATCGACGAGGATTTCGGCACCATCTTTATAATAGCGTGCCGACAGCGTGCGGGCGACGCTGTGCGGATTCGTCGGATCGACCAGCCCAAAGCCAAAACCGTTCCCGCGCGCCTGATGCTTTTTGGCATAGCGATACAGATATTTCCACAGCACCGGCGTCAGAATGAATTTTGCTTCAACGTCCGGCTCAAGCAGTTCGCCAAAGCTCAGGCGCTGCGGCGGATAAAGCGCGGGCAGATCGCGCAGCGTAAAGCCATGATGCAGCGCCAGATCGCGACGAAAACCGACCAGTACAATGCGCTCACGATGCTGCGGCAGAAAATGCTGACCATCGATGATTTTCGGATCGTCCGCGCCCATTTCAGCGGCGTCAGAGACTTCATAACCCAAATCATCCAGCGTCTGCATAATAATGCGGAACGTTTTTCCGCCATCATGGCTCTTCAGGTTTTTAACGTTCTCCAGCACGAAGATGGCCGGGCGGCAGGCGTCGATGACCCGCGCCACGTCAAAAAACAGCGTTCCCTGCGTATCGCAGGCAAACCCGTGCGCGCGTCCCAGCGCATTTTTCTTGGACACGCCCGCCAGCGAAAAAGGCTGGCAGGGAAAGCCCGCCAGCAGCACGTCATGCTGCGGGATTGTGCGGCGGATATGCTCCGCTGCGTCGGCATCCGTCACCTGCGGCTGGTGGCTTAAGGTCACATCGCGGATATCTTCATTAAAATGATGCTGGTCGGGATCGCAGTACCAGTTTGCTTTATAGGTGCGAACCGCGTGCTTATTCCACTCGCTGGTGAATACGCACTGTCCGCCGATAGCTTCGAAGCCATTGCGGATGCCGCCGATACCAGCGAAGAGATCGATAAAACGAAAAGCATAATGGGGATGGTGCGCGGGGGGGCGCGGCAACAGCGTTTGCAGATGCGCCTGTTCGTTATCGGTCAGGCGCAGCCAGCCGCGTTCGCTGATCGCCACGCGCTTGAGAATAGCCGGACTCCAGTGATTCTCCCCCAGCGAGCTTAACTCTGCCACCAACCGTTTAACGTCATAAATCGCCATCACCTGACGTAATAACGTATGCACCTGAGCAGACTGCGCCGCTGTCGGCGGTGAGAGATTTTCCTGCATAGAATTAACCAGATAAGACAAATATCATCCAGAGTATCATAAATCTGGCGCTAAAGGGGTGAGTCCTTTGGCGCAAAGCGGGCCAGCACGCACTCATCCAGCGCCAGGCCATCTCCCTGCAATTCCGCGCTGAGCTTTGCCATAAACTGCACCAGGAAACGGGCATTTTCCTGCGCCAGCGCTTTCCCTTTTGCGGTCTGCATGGTTTGCGGCAGGCGCAGCAGCTTGCTCTGAAAGTGATCCAGCGCGAAAGCCCGGTCATCCAGCGTGCGGCGATCGGCAAAAGGATCGTCGGCATCAAACAGCGGGATGCTAAGCGCACCGGCGACGGCAAAGACCCGTGCCAGGCCGATAGCCCCCAGCGCTTCGAGACGATCGGCATCCTGAACAATCCGCGCTTCCGACGTTTGCGGCGTTATTCCGCCGCTGTAGCTGTGCGCTTCGATAGCGTGCATGACCGTGGCATAGCGTTCCGCCGGGAAATCAGCGAAATCCGTTGCTAATATATGTTGGGTTTTTGCGGCTGCCAGCCGCGATGACTGATGACGCTGCGGATGATTTTTCGCCAGGCTGATAATGTCATGAAAATAGCAGGCGGTCAGGATCGCCAGCTCATCAACCTTTTCGTCCTCCGCCAGCCGCCGGGCGGTGTTCCAGACCCGACGAAAATGCGCGAGATCGTGCGCCGCGTCATCATGACGGTAATGCTGCCGGAACCAGTGTTCAAAGCGTTGCTGCCAGTGCGTAAGATGCATCATTTTCCTGCCGGATGAGAAGGTTTACCAGACGCATATACCATGCCATACCGTCGCGGCGACGTCATTTTTCGCGTCCGGAGAGACCGCCAGAGTCGAGTGCGACATCCTGTTGGCTCATTAACCAGACCCAGTTATATTTAATTTATTTATAATAAAAACCAATTCATTAAGCGTGTGAATTTAAAAAGGCTGCAAAAAAAATTTGTATTCCCGCTACGGTTTGTGCAATTATCTCTGCGTTATTAGCCTTTTGATCGTTACTACTGCACTTATTCTTTCAATGTGTTTCGCTATTTGCTGGCCTGATATTTTTATCAGGCCTTTTTTTACTGTAAATAAAATCATAAAAAATAAAGAGTATTTAAGCAACTTACATTCATACTGTAAATTCTATTTACATTATATATACCAAGCCAAGTTACATTCACCTAAAAAATCAATAAATATCAGTAAATTACATACATAAAATGGAATGCATTTGTCAAATCAATACGGAGACAAAATGAAACATTTTGAAATATTAGATATAATTTACTTACATCTTTCCTTTAAGATTTAATGAACTTTATAGAATAGTATCGGAAATGTAATTCGGATGAAATTACACATATTCACAGAAGTTATTTCTAAAAGGGAATATATAATGAAAAGAACAGCTCTGGCAATTCTCGTGCCTGCCATGTTACTGGCAGGCGCTGCAAACGCGGCCGAAATTTATAATAAAGACGGAAATAAACTCGATCTGTATGGCAAAGTAGATGCGCGTCATACCTTCTCTGATAACCCAGGTGATGATGGCGACGAAACCATCATCGAACTGGGCTTCAAAGGCGAAACTCAGATCAGTGAACAACTGACGGGTTATGGTCAGGCGTTAACCAAAACGATGGCTAACGATACCGAAGGTAGCGACAACACCTACGTAAAACTGGCGTTTGCGGGCCTGAAATTCGATCAGGCTGGCTCCTTTGACTATGGCCGTAACTATGGCGTGATTTATGACGTCGAAGCTTACACGGATATGCTGCCCGTGTTTGGCGGCGACTCCTATACCTGGACCGATAACTTCATGACAGGTCGTGCAAACGGCGTGGCAACTTATCGTAACTCTGATTTCTTTGGTCTGGTTGAAGGCTGGAATTTTGCGTTGCAGTATCAGGGCGCGAATGAAGATTCAAACAAAAATGAAGATCAGGAAGGCACCAAAAACGGTCATGAAGATGTCCGCTTCCAGAACGGCGACGGCTACGGCATTTCCACCTCTTTTGACACTGACATTGGCCTGAGCTTCAGTGCCGCCTATGCAAAATCTGACCGCAGCAATGAACAAGTTGCCCTCGGTGGCATCAACAACCGCTATAGCAAATATGCGGGTGGCGACACCGCTGAAGCCTGGACACTGGGTGCGAAATACGACGCGGGTATAGGTAACGGTGATTCGCTCTACCTGGCGATGATGTATGCAGAAACCCGTAACATGACGCCTTATGGTGATGATGGCATTGCCAACAAAACGCAGAACTTTGAAGCCGTTGCACAGTATCAGTTCGACTTCGGCCTGCGTCCGTCTTTAGCCTGGGTCTATTCCAAAGGTGAAGATATGGGCGGTTACGACGGCCATCGTGCCGGTGTTAATAACGAATACACCGATAAAGACCTGGTCAACTACGTTTCTGTCGCAGCAACCTACTACTTCAACAAAAACTTCTCCACCTACGCTGATTACAAAATCAACCTGTTGAACGAAGATGCTAAATTCTACGATGACAACGGCATTGCGACCGATGACGTCGTAGGTGTTGGCCTGACCTATCAGTTCTAAGTCTGCCAACTTACCGAAGCCCGCCAACGTGCGGGCTTTTTTATGCTCAAAAAAAGAGCATTCTTATCGCAAGGATCTTGTCGCGGTTATATGATGGTCATTCGCGGGTAAAAAAAGTAACTGTGACGGGAGTCGTTGAAAGCGAAGCGAGTAACTGATTGAATAATGGCGGAGAGAGGGGGATTTGAACCCCCGGTAGAGTTGCCCCTACTCCGGTTTTCGAGACCGGTCTTCGCTGCTTTAATTACATCAACTTAGCGTCAATATTGAGAAAAAAGCGCATATTTTAGCCTCTTAAAAATCATGAGGTTATGTTGAGCTGATAACATTTTTTCTCGCCCTTAAAGACATTAATTTTGGCAATGTAGAATAATTTTATATTTCCTATTCATTTTGTTAACAGGCAATCTTCAGCTTAAGTGCCATGATAAAAACGCGACCATTTCTCATGAAGCATTATATTCATGCCACTTAATTCACATCTTTTAACCCTGGCAGAAGTTGTTTCCCCATTACATTAAATTTGATTGCCACTGTTAATTATGCGTGTTGATTATCTTTTCTATAGAAGTCCCTGTAGTGCATCCATCCTGGTTTTATCCACTTGAGTTCTTTTCAGACCTACCAAAATTGGCTAAGGCTCCTAAGTTGACCTTACAAACTTAAGGGCGTATTGTTTAATTAAACATGTATATATATACAGTATTAGTTTTTAATGCATTGTTTTTTAACATAAAATAAAAGGATAATACTATGCCCGGATTTAACTATGGTGGTTTTGGTGACGGTTCTGGATGGAGTTCAGAAAGTGGGGGCGGTACAGCTCCTGGCGGCGGTTCCAACGGCCACGGTGGCGACCGTGATAATAATGGCAGCAGCGGCAACAATGGTACTTCTACGCCAGAGCAGACTCAGATTGATGCGATCCGAAATAATGCTACTGTCCGACAGAAATTAAGTAATATTATTCAGGCTGCACGCGGTATTAACCCATACTCTAAAGTTACTATTGAAAGCGTTTCACCTGCTGGGATCTTAAGCATTTCAGTCACCGAATTAAACGCTGAACAAGCTGGCCAAATTGGGCTGAGTGGGCTAATCATGGGCGTTGACACCGAAGGGGCTAAACTAGCGATCGGTAATTTGCCAACGGGTATCGCTCGCATTGGCAAAAACGAGAATTTTGACCATACCCCCGTCCCAGCGTCTGTTGATAACATCATCTCCGGGAAGATTGGATGGTCGTATGATCCGAAAACTGACTCGTACTTTATGCTAAAAGATATGGGCCTTAGTTTTACTAACCTTACTATTATAGGTCCTGATACTTTCCGTTTGAATTTTGCGCTTGCAAAAAATAAACCTATTGATGCTACCGTCCATAACGGCGATCCAAACAACATCACTAAGGTATATAATAACTGGAAAGGGCCAGTAGGCAACTATGACAAGAATTCGAATAACATTGTCAAAGACTTCGTCAACTTTAAATTGACTGAAGAGCGTGAGTTACTGATTCAGGCCAGTGATCTTCTCATTTCTGTTGGTGAACCGCTCAGTAATACCATTGGTGAACATTATCGAAGTGTAGCCAATGAAATTGCCTCAGATATTCGTAACTTTCAGGGTAAAAATGTCAGAACCCTTGATGAGGCGACAGAGGCTCTTAACCGGCTTTTAAATAACGCCAACACGCATATCCATGCAGATGACCGGGATGCTCTTTTAAATGCATGGAAACATATGAACGCTACGGATATGGCGTATAAGCTCGGCTTTCTCGGAAAGGCTTTTAAGTATGCAGATGTACTATCAAAGATTGAGAAAGGGAGAGAAAAAACTATCGAAGGTCTCAATACCGGCAACTGGAGACCTTTAGTAGTAGAAGTTGAATCTTGGATCGTAAGTGGTATGGCGACAGGTCTGGCGCTTAGTATCCTCGCTTATTACGCCCCGTTTATAGCTGCAACTATCGGCATGCCATTAATGGCAGTAACTATTCTGGGAGTTATTAGTATTAGTGTGGTTGCGTCGCTCATCGACGGCGCACTAGTTGAGAAAATCAACAACAATATCATCAACGTCTTGCATTAATAAAAAAGCAGGCGGGGAACCGCCTGCTTCATATGTTTCAGAAGGTGCTTTATTAAAGCTAGTTAAATTTTTTACTTTGCACCAAATGTTTTGCACACTGCAGCAATAAACAGCAGATAGTATGTTGTCAAAATAAAGCAGGCTGCATAGACGGCTACAAAGAGAAATGTTAAAAGGTAGTCATTTTGCGACATGGCCCGAACCAGTCGTCCAGACTCAGTAATTTCTGCAGAATGAAGTAGCAGCATATAAATTATTACGAAGTAAAACACAGAAAATGCTATCAGTGCTTTTATCATCATTCCCTTATCCTGATCTTTCTTTATCTGGAATTCGTTAATCGACAATAAGACTAAAACTAACGCCCATAAAGGTGCTGTCTTGCACCACGCATTCAGCACTGAACTCAGGAAAAGATTTTGAGATGACAATAGCGCGGGGAGGTCACTAGTCGCAGCCGATATCGAACGCAATAATTCAGAGTCTGGATTGTTCAAATTAATAACTAATGCAATCAGCAACGGTATACACGTGATGATTAACAGGCTAAACATTCTCCTGGTGATGGCCTTGTTATTAGGCTCGTGAACAGCTTCAACACCCTGCATAGTAATCTCCTGAATAAAAATGATAACCTTCCTTTTATCATACCTTAAATCATACTTATACGTCCTTATATGTATATAATTTTATAACAGTAACCTCTTTTATGCGCCGAGGTTGAAAATGACTTATGATCTGTAGGTATGATAACATTACCGGTACACTCCCAATCCTTCACAAAAGCTATAGCGTGCAAAGGATACAGGAGGAGATATTACAGAGAAACTCTTTTTGCTTTCAGTTGGTTAACAGTCTGTTGCAGTTCACTGATTATCGTCTTCTGCGTCAGCACCATTTTGACCATCACCGCACGGTGTCCAGATTTTAGGTTTTCAGCGGAGCGAGAACGTACCTTCAGTAGCCCCTGCCCCAATACGGCCCTCAAGCTGACATCTTTCAAATAGTTTACTATTAAGCCGATCATTTCCGGCGACTTCGTTATGACATTTTCACATGTTTTGTATCTGAAAACTGCGTTTTCAACTCCCGCCAGACCACCACTTTTGATAGGATTGCACCAGGACAGTCACTATAAAAACAGGAGATTACGGACATTGACCAGACGGCAGGCAGACCGATAAAAGACAAAAATGTGCACGTGAAATGCACGTGCATTTAGAAACCGCCGTGAATTACCTTCCCGAGCGCTTCTATTTGTAACAAAAGGTAACGTTTAAACAGCTCTGATAACGACTAAAACGCCTATGCGAGTTATATAGTATGGTGACAGCATCTCCCGCTTCATCTTCCAGGCCGCTGGATATACTGCCTGGCAAAATACAGCGTTCCCCTTCCCTCTTTGTGCCGTGCACCCATCAAAGCCTTTCACCTCATAGCATTCTGCTCATAAAAGCTCCATCACTGCGTTGCCTGTTTGCCGCAGTTGTATGTCAGACGCTCCCAGTTCGCATGAGCAAAGCCTGACAAATCTTCACCGCTCAGGCCGCACTCGTTTAAAAAGCGTCGGGCATCATGCCCATGTCTGTACTGGTAAGGAAAGTCAGATGAAAACAGTAACCGTTCTTTACCTACAATACTGGCTGCTCGCTTCAAATAGCATGGTGAAAACATGCCACTGGACGTTACGTACAAATTACTCTTTAAATAATCGCTGACCGGCTTATTCAGGCCCGCAACACGCCCCATTGCAGATAAACGTTCTGCGTAGAAAAGTACCATTTCGCCCCAGTGGCCTAAAATTATCTGCAGGTTAGGCAGACGGTCAAAAATACCTGACATCATCAGCCGCACAAACTGTAAGCCTGCGTCGTAATGCCAGCCAAGACCATAAGTGGCCATTGCGATATCTAACTCCGGGCTCAGGCCATCATAGTAGGCTTTACGCACAGCGACGGGCGGCGTGCGTGGGTGTAGTAGGACTGGAGCCTCCATTCTGCTGGCGCACTCAAATATCGGCGTGAAGTCAGCATGATCAAGATTATGGTCACCCACGCGTCCACTCAGCATAGTGCCTTTGAAACCCAGTGTTTTGATGCAACGCTCCAGTTCCAGAGCGGCCGCCTGCGGGTCAGACACAGGCAGAGTGGCAAATCCCTGAAAACGACCTGGATGACGGACGATGGCTTCCGCTATTGCATCGTTACAGCGCCTGGCAATTTCCATCCCCGCTGCGCCCAGCTCATGTAAAGCCGGAGTGGTTAAAGAAAGAACCTGCACGTCTACTCCTGACTCATCCATTAATGCAATACGCCCCTGAGCGAGATCAAGCAGACGTTCACCTACTATGCCTGTGTTGTGTGCCAGGCTGGGATCTGAAGCGGATAAACCCGCAGCATGCCAGGCCTGTAGTACTTCCTCTGTCAAAAAATGCTCTTCAACTCCAATAACAGGAAAATCATTGCTGCAATCTACCATGGTATTACCCCTCCAAAGCGATCCAGATATTCAAGTCCTGATTTACTGCATCTGCCCTCAATGGTACTGACGATATCAGGAATGGTCTCTTCCAGACTGAAAGCGGCGTCGCTTCCTCCCAGCTCAGTACGAATCCAGCCAGGCGCAAGAAGCAATAAAGAGCGTGATGGGTGTATTTGAGCCTCACGAACAGCATAGCTGCGCATGTACTGGTTTAGCGCAGCTTTGGTACCTCGGTAAACTTCTTTACCGCCTTTGGTATTATTGCCAATGCTTCCCTGACCGGAAGACATTATGCCAATAAGACCATCTGCATGTACTAGGTCTTCCAGAGCCTCTGTCGCACGCATTGGCGACAATGCATTAGTAATCATCAGGTGGGTAAATTCTTCGGTACTGACCTCAGCAATTGTTTCATCCTGATTATGGTTGGAGGTGCCGGCATTGATGAACAGGACATCAAAACGCCGGCCCTTTAGCCGCTTATGTAAAGCATTAAGCTGAGTCGTTTGTGTTATGTCCAGTTGCTCAATAGTCAGTTTTTGCGGATACAAACCAGACAAGTCATGCAGCGCTGTCTGTCCCGTACCCCGGACGGTAGCGGTAACCAGCCATTGACGTCTGAGAAACTCTTCGGCCATCGCCAGGCCGATACCCCGTGATGCTCCAATCAGCAATAGGTGCGGTGCTGTAGGATGCAAATTTGATTCAGTCATATTTTCCTCTCAGGATGACATATATGAATTCTGAGCTTAAAGGTTATGAAGGAATTGCACCAGAAGCGTTAGATGCAATAATAGATTGCATGGTATGCAATCAGGATTAGTTTCTAAATATGCACGATATTGATTTGAATCTACTTAAGGCACTGGATGCTTTGCTGGCCGAGCGTAGTGTTACGCGTGCAGCACATCGTCTGGGGCTGAGCGTGTCGGCTATGAGCCGCAGTCTGACACGCCTGCGTAATGTTACTAACGACCCGTTGCTGGTACAGGCAGGCCGCCATTTAGCGTTAACACCTTATGCATTAGAACTGACTGAACGCGTCAATGAAACCACCCGTAACGCATATGCACTCCTGCAACCGGCTCAAAAACTGTTAAACCTTGCCACACTTGAACGAACCTTTACGCTTCGGGTTAATGAGCGATTCATTGACCTGGTTGCTAACGCACTGGCTGCTGAACTACAAAAACACGCACCCCGGGTGCGACTAAGTTTTGTAGGAAAATATGATAAAGATGCACAGCCCTTGCGTGATGGAATTATTGATCTGGAGCTTGGTGTACTCGGTACCCGTGCCCCTGAAATGAAGACCAGAATGTTATTTCACGATCGTTTCGTTGGTATTTGCGGCAATAACCATCCATTGTTACAGGAGCCTGGCATAACGGCAGAGCGCTACGCCAGTTATCAGCATGTGGTGGTTTCCCGCAAAAACAATTTATATGGCCCCGTGGATACAGCACTGGCACGGCAGGGTTTAAAACGTCAGATAAGTATGGTTGTTCCCGGTTTTGCCAATGCCATAAATATCGTACGTCATTCGGATCTTATCGGCCTGGTAACATTATCTTCATTAGGCTGTTCACTCATCGATACAGAACAGTCAGGACTGACGCATTTTGAACTGCCGGTAGTCACACCGATCATTAAAATCTCGGCCATCTGGCATCCCCGCCAACATGACAGTCCGGAACACCGTTGGCTGCGGGAAACCGTTTTTTCGGTGTTCCAGCGAAAGCATAACTGCCCCACAACTTAAAATTCTCCATATCTCATATCGCCTTACGCAGCTTTCGTTTTAACGATTTATTAACCATGTGCCGAAAATATCGATACAATAATGTCCGCTGAGTGCCAAGAGCGGACATTGCTCTCTCGCAACATTATTTGTTAATCACTGGAGAGCAGGTCGTTTTCTACAAGGTCTATGCGTTTTCTGAATACTAATTAAATGCAAACGTGATGACTGGTAAGAGAGTTACTAACGTAGCGGTGAATCATCAACGCTGGCGGGTCATTCGCAGGAGGAACGTTTACTGTTCCAAACCAGACAGGATTAGCCGGGCAGACGGATCCACAAATGTAAGCAGGTATGCCCGCAAACGTACCAGCTATTGGTCTGTGGACATGGCCTGTAGAAATGGCTAGTAGTCTGGCCGGGGCGCGTCTAATCAAATCTTCCATCTCAGGTAGACCTCTGCACATCGTTTCGTCTAGCGTTGGTATGCCAGATGCAAATACGTGATGGTGCAGAAACAGCAATGACTGAGGGCTGCCTGCGTCGTTAAGTTGATTATTCAACCATTCTAGATGGTCAGCCACACTGCCGTAATCCTTATAATCAATCGTCGAATCCAGCCCAATCAGGCGAATGCCTACTGTGTCATGGACAAAGTGCAGAGCCTCTCGTTGGGCATCGTGCGCCCATCTGTTCTTATCCCAAACAGAACGCATCATACTGCGGTCGTCTGAGTTACCTGGCAGGATCAACGAAGGGTAATTTTGCTGATTCAGGCGGTCGGCTATCTGTTTATAACCTTCCTGCCAATGCCCATCCGTTAGATCACCGGTAATTACCAGTACATCCGGTTGCAGATGCGTAAGCCACTTTAATATCTTGTCGAACCGAAACAGAAGATCATTTTCGGGTGAGGCGTGAATGTCTGAAACCTGCGCTATCAGCATTAAGACCTCATACGATTATTGTGTGGGGAACAAGTTCGTGATTCATGGCCATGAATCCGGTTTCAAATTTCATGTTTTTCACCACTATGGCAACAATGGACAGATTAATTAGGATCAGTAATTCAAAAGTTACGCTGAATCAGACTGGCTGCAAAGGCGGTCAGGAATTCACAATGAATCGCTAAGTTCAATTCCGACTGCTCAACGCTAATGTTAGCAGGGATGCGTAACGTCCGCTCCTCGCTGCAGACAAAAGCCCTGCTTGCGCAGGGCCATGTTGATTTATCGGATATATAATGTTCTCATGTAGAATTGATCATTTAGCTCGTACGAAAGGTAAGTCTGAACATCGCGTCGTATAACACGGTGACAGCATTTCCCGCTTAATCTTCCTGGTCTGCTGGATGCCCTGCCCGGCGAAATACAGCGTTCCCCTTACTTATTTGTTTAGCGTACCAACCAAAGCCTTCAGTCTGTCGCAGGCTACTCAGCCGGTAAGTTATAAAATCTTGCCTGCGATATGCCAGTATGCGTATGTTATTGTTGTTTATGGGCGCATTAGCGGTTCAATACCGATCCACTTCAATGTTGGTTGATAGCAAAGTTTAAGCGGGGGTATATTGACTTTTTGCCCTGCTATCTCTAGCTCGCCGAGGTGAATTAACCAACGTGTGTTTGCGTATTTGTTATAAATTTTAAAAACAACATACGCTGAACCATAGTCGTCATTATTAGTAATTCTGGGTACATTGCGGTGCACCTCATCACTATTGATGTCATAAGGTGAAGGTCTGGCAAACTCCATATTATCCTCTGGAAAATCATAAGGGAATGATCGGGTTCCAAGAAAAACTTCTGGCCGGGCGCTACGGTGTTTCCCATCACCCAGATCGATATAAGCCTGGCGAGTATCAAGTATGACAGGAAGAGGTGGCAGCCCCTTGCTTCCTGGGTGCGAAAGTCGCTGGCGACCTTTGTTATAGGCAATTAATTGAACATAGAACTCTGGTTCCGCTTCGGGTCCTTGAACATGGGGAATAGTAAAGTGTCCACGCTTTTCAGGCATATATCTACCCGGGATCGCATGATCGTAGAGATAGGTTTCAAGAAAGATTTCTTGCTTCCCACCAGGGCTATCAACGCTGAATGTATGTTCGCTTTCGCAAAGATCGACATAGCCAGGCCTTTCCCTGGAATAAGGAATACACCCACCCAATAGCGTAACAATAAGCGTGACAGCCCCGCACCATTTAAGTTGTCTAGTCAATGACATAACAAAATCCCTAAGTAAATTATCGTATGAGGATAGCTTAGATTAGTATCGCTTACGTCTTCAACCTACTAATTCTAATCATACCTGCCTTTGAGTCCCGCTATCCTCTTTTCCATCACTGTGTATAAATGCAGTGTTTTTAAACAGAAGAGATCAGTATTGCGACGGCTATTAATAATGAACGTATCACATCATAGCTAATCTTTTGATTAAACAAGTTATTGCCTGTACGTGGTTCGGGTAGAGATGTAGCGTAAGAATATTTTGCAAAGTGTTGGTAGAGGTCGCAAAGATGCGGCCTTTTTTATGCACAAAATAAATATTGCACGTTATAACGTGCATATGATTTAATGCTGGCAATTTCACAACACGAGAGTTAGATCATGCATGAGAATGAAAAGAAAGAAGTTGTCGGAAAGGCGCGTGGTGGCAAGGCTTTAGCAGCAAAAAGAACTCCAGAGGAGCGCAAGGCGGCATCCGCTAAAGCCGCTGCTGCAAAAAAAGAATTGAGTAGCCTTCCTGAGATTTCCTATGGTTCCGTTGATACACCTCTGGTTATCAATGGTGTAAGCCTTGAATGTTATGTTCTCGACGATGAAGATAAAACGCGAGTAATCACTACCTCTGCTATTGGTATTGGATTGGGTTTCCACCCAGACAAGGCGTCGGCGCGACTTGTCAATTTGATGGGTGGAGATCGAATAAAGCCCTATATTAACAGCGAGTTAAGCGAAAGACTCGACAGTCCAATTCGCTTTAAATATCCTTCAAATAGCATTATTGGATATGCCTATCCAGCAACAATTCTTGCGGATATTTGTGACGCCATATTGGCTGCAAGAAAAGAGAATCGGCTTCAAGCCCAGCAGCAGCATATTGCGGCACAGGCAGAAATTCTAATGCGAGGTTTTGCTCGCGTTGGGATAATTGCTTTAATAGATGAAGTAACAGGGTATCAGAGAGACAGAAAGCGTGATGCTCTTGCAGCGATTCTTGAAAAATTCGTCTCCAAGGAAATGCGTCCTTGGCTTAAAACTTTTCAACTAGATTTTTTTGAGGAGTTGTGCAGGGTTTGGGGTTACTCCATGCCTGAAAAACCAGGAGCTTATCCGCCAGTCTTTGCTCATGTCATTAGAGATATTGTATATGACAGACTAGCTCCAGGAGTTAGAGCGCAATTACAAGATCTAAAAAAGAAGCGAGGAGGAAAAATGCACCAGTGGCTTACTGGGAACGCTGGATACAACGATTTAACACGACACCTCGGTGAGCTTACGATGTTGTTACGAGTAACACCAGACGGCGCAAAAGATCAATTTTTGTCAACTTTAGAACGATTTAAACCAAAAATAACTATTGAAGAGTTGATTGACGCATCTGATGCCAAAAAGCCAAATTAGCAATCCAACCCGGCCACCGCGCCGGTTTTTTTGTGCCAAAAGTAGCAAGTTTCAGTAGTATGACCATTAATTAATAATAAAACTTCATACAGGAGCTTGGGGGAATTATTCCGAAATCAGCTTTTCTTTCAGCTGATTAACTGTGGTTTGCAGGTCATTGATTATCTCCTGCTGTGCCTGCATCGCCAGCGTCATTTTTGCCATCATCGCAACGGTATCCAGGCTGTAGGCTTTCAGCGGATCCAGTTCCTCCCCTTCTTTCAGTCCTTCACCCTCAACACACTCAGGACTGACCTCAATCAGGTCGTTTGCTATCCACCCCAGTTTATCGCCGGACTCAGGGATCAGACCGTCGCCCCTGGCTTTATACCGGAAGGTGGCAATCATCCACTTCATGACTTCGGCAAGGGCCGCCTCGCGTTCTTTCCGTGCAAGGTATTTAATATTTTTTTTCATCTCCCTGTCAGAATTCGAGGCGGTCTGGATACTCCCGATGGTTGATCCGTCAACGTAAAGTGTCATCCCTGTCTGCGTTGCCCACCCCAGCGCCCACAGGTTACCAGTGAGCGTGCTGCTGTTACCTGTGCCACGTCGTGAGGCATATCCGCGCACCGCATCATTCCGCCCGTTATTGTAAATGCCGTCGCCATTAAATAAGCAAATGTCAGTAGATCCCCCGATAGTAAAGATGCAAGTATTGTCATCACCGGCCTTCAGAATAACCTTGTCTTTTTTCAGGTGCATTGCACTAGGCATCACCACTTTCCCGGTAAACTCCGGGTCACTGGTGTATGCCAGCTTCTGCCATGCAGACCATGTTACGGTGCCACTGGATGCCGTCGCCCCGTTTCTGACATAAATGTTATTACCTGAATACATGAAGTACATTTGCGAGCATGAATTCGCATGGTTCGCTCTGTCAGAGATAACAATTAACGCGCCAGCGCCATACTGGGTTTCAGGGTAGTGTCTGGCAGCGGTGGCGTTAGCCGATGCGACCTGATACCAGAATCCCTCCTGACTGCCGTTCACTGAGTCCAGGTCCAGTGTGCCCAGGCTTCCGTTTTGCTTAAGCGTTCCTGTGGTGGCCGCCATCATTTTGGCCCACGTCGCTGCATTAAACGTCGAGCCGTCGGCGCGGGTGATGGTTACGTCGCCGTTACCGTTGAAAAGTTTGTCCTGGTTCTGGATATCTAGCTGGGCCTGACTGAGTATTTTCGTCAGCGCTGCAGCCAGGTCGTCTGAAATGTTTGCCATTGTATTTCCCTAATTTATTGTCCGAGCGCAGCCCGGTAATAGTCGTCGTATAGCGTCGTTTCGATGTAGCCGGGATAGCCCCCGACCGCCCAGGGGCGGATGCTCTCGCCCTCGCGCGGGTCACTGATGAAACGGCTGGAGAAGGTGGCGGCGATGGTGGCGCGCCAGCGGCCGTTAACGTAACCCGCTGCCGCGCACTGTCTGTTCTCATACCCGGTAGGGAACTGCGGGTCCTGCCGGAGAAAAAGACTGGCGCTGACGTTCGATACCACCGCCAGCGGGCGGTCGCTGTCGATATCGCCGCCGGGCATCTGCCGGACGTTCAGCGGCAGGCAGTTGCTGTGCCATACCATCCGCCCGTCGCGGTACATGTAAAACCCCCCGGCAGGAATATTCAGCAGCATGTCTGAGAAAACGTAGAGGCGTCCGCCGTAGGGGTTATTCGTCACCCGGAGAACATGCCGCCCGTTACCTGACACCTGCTCCCAGACAATCTGGTCGTACTGATTAATGCTCATGTTCAGCGCCCGGTGAAAGACCACCATACCCTTTTCGAGCGGGACCACTGTTACAAGGTCGCCCTGCCCCGCGCCGATATCGATAACCTGAACCAGGTTAAAAGGCACAAAGTCCGGGGCCAGTTTCACGGTACGCTGACCACCGGGATAGTCGTAATACGCGAATCCTCCGTAGCCGGTATCGGCCCCCTGTTTCGGTACCGCGAAAACCACGATTTTCACCGCGTTCGGCACGCTCCAGGAGACCGTATTCCCGGAAACGCTCACGCTGTAATTTCGCGGCTCATAGGTGGTGGCGGAGAAGTTATTCAGGATGAACGCACTGTAATCCATGCTCTGTGAGGAATAACTCCGGCTGCCTGCACCGGAGGTATCTATCACATCGATGACATAGTTGAAGGACATTGCATTCAGGACATCAAACGATGTCCCGTTAATGAACGTCTGAAAGCCTGCCATTACAGGGGTCCCCCAAAAACTGCCACGGGCCTGCCCTGGCTGTCGTAAAAGACAATACGGTTGTTCTCCAGCGTAAGACGTCCCTGCCCCGGAATGTTGCCGTTAAGCTGGATGTTGCCGTTGCGAAAATCAATTTGCAGACCACTGATGCCGGAGCTGAAATTGTCAGACGAAATGGTGTCGGCAATTTGCAGGCGTCCGATGGCACCCGCCTTTATCTTGGCGCTGTCGATGGCCGCATCCTGGATCATCGCCGTGCGCAGATAGGCGGTTGCGCCGCTGACGGCAAACGCCAGCACGCGCCCGCCTGCGGCATTCGGGTTATAAATCCCAAACTGATCCGCATCAATGAGGAAAGAGGACGTGCCACCTGCGCCGTCAATGCCGAGCTGGATACCGGCGGCATACGAACGCCCCTGCGCATCAACCTGGACTTTCACGCCCCACTGCGCCGAGAGTTTGTTGGACACATCCGCCAGCACGGAGGACGTCACCTGGATAGCGGCAACATTCTCCCCGACACTGGCCTGCAACGTCGTCATCTGCTGCGCCAGCGCGCCCGTCTCGTTAGCGATAGTGACATTCACTTCGTCAATTGAGGCGCTGATTTTCGTATCATTACTGACAATTTCAGCACGCTGCTCGTAAAATCCTCTGAACTGCGCGAGTCCGGCCTGGGCGACGGATTCAAACGTCTGTTGCAGCCCCGATTCCGCGCCCTCCACTCGCGTTTTCAGAGAACTGACGGACTCAGTATTGGCTTTAATATCTTTGCCCTGCTGCGTCACCGTCGCGTTGGTCTGCGCAAGAACGCTGGCATCCGCTTTGTTGCCCAGGCTGCTGGTCAGTCCCTGAATACTCTGGGCCTGTAACGTCAGCGTGTCACCCGTCTGTTTAACAGCCGTCTCAAGCCGGGTGACAGCGCTTGCCGTGGTCGCGTTCGCTTTTGCGTCAGTAACGTCCTCAACCCGGATGTTATCGATCCACATCTTCCCGGCTTTCAGCAGTGAGGAGATAGCCAGACGCACCAGTAAATCAGCGGTCGGCGTGTAATCGAAAGAAAACTCCGTCCACGCCGTCACCAGCGCTGAGCCAGACCCTTTGAAGTTGACTTCCGCGATGTATGCATTCGATTCACTCTGGCGAATTGACGCTTTGGTATTACCCCACCCGTTAGTCGCATCGACGCTGGCATCAGATGAGAATTTCACCATCAGCGAAACGCGGTACGCCCGGCCTTTCAGCATGGTAAGACCGCGCTGAAACATGAGCATGTTTGCCGTGCCGGAGTACTCGAAGCACTTCGTGCCCAGATACGGGGCGGTTGGCACGACGGCAGGCTGCGGTGAGCCTTCCCAGAATTCAAGACCCCCTTCACCGCTGCCGTTGGCGATCATATTTTCCGTGTCAGCTGCAGCGTCTTTCAGGGTTGATTTCAGCGCCGTCGTTGCTGTGGCGTTCGCGATGGTATCCTGGCGGATCGTGGACGGAACCACAACAGCCGCCGAACCAACTGCTATCGGGCTTATGGTCTGGCTGGACAGCGTGTATGCCCCGGTACGTAGCACCGGCGTCACGCTGAACGGCGTTGACACGTCATACTGCGACCCGCCGCGCAGATAAATGTATTCGGTAGAGGAGTTGGTCATCTGACCAACGTTCACCACCGGCGCTACACCATCGGTGATCCAGTTTGGTCTGAACTGGTACTCGTAGATATTTCGCTCGACATCATTCGCACCCCAGCCGCTGCCGATGGCGGTCCATTCCAGCGACACGTTAAATCCGCTGGCGTGAATGGCCCAGTCGGGGTTCTTATAGGTGCCGTCAGGCTGCTTAATGCCATACGTCTTATCCAGCGGACGCGCAACACGGATACGCGACGGCCCTTTAACGATGCCTCCCGATGGCAGAACCATAGTTACCGGATAATAGGTATTCTGATCCAGAGCCGTCAGGTCTATACGGGTCGTTTTCAGGTCAATGGTGTCGATCCGCTCGCCCTGGCCTTTAACCGTTGTCGCCAGCTCGCTGAATGCGGTCGCATCAGCTTTATTTTTAAGGTTGTTATTCAGCCCGGTAATCGCCATCTGCTGGCTTTCAATGTCACCCTCTGTATCTGTAACACGCTGGCTAAGCTGACTTAATGCCTGCTGGCTGGCCTTCCCTCCCACATCCGTTTTAATCAGCGTGATGGCGTCGGCCTGCGCGGTGATATCCTTCCCATTCTGCGTCACCTTAGCATCGAGCGCACTCGTGGCCGAGGCGTTAGCATTGGCAATAGCTGATGCGCCGGCACCCAGACCAACCATCGTCCCGTTGATGAACTCAATCGCCGCGGATACCCGTGCATCAGCGGAGCCGCCAACCGGGCTGACCAGCTCCTGCCCGTTGCCCTTCCCGATGCCTTTACAGCCCAGCAGGATGTACGCGCTGCGGGAGACCATCGTATCCATCGCCTCCCGACTGCCGCCCAGGCTTTCAATCGCATCGTAGATCCGCGATTTGCTGCCGTTTGGCTCGTCGTAGGTTGTCACAGCGACATACGTCCCGTTAGGCAGTGCGGCTACTGCGTCGTTGAACGCTGCCGATGCCGCTGCCGCATTACCGTACAAATCGTAATTGGATCGCGTTAAACCCGTTGAGCCGTCTGCATTGGTTGAGAACACAACCAACATGTAAGATCGGGACGGCGTGGCCGCTTTTGTGCCGTCCTCGCGGAATACACCCGCCGCCGTGATACCTCCTGTCCCACCGCTGCCGACCGACACAGCCCGGAAAACAGTGCGCCGACCGATACTGGCCTGAACCTGCGTCAGCGCGGTGCCCTGCGCAGTAACCTTACCGTCAATCGCATCAACTTTACCGTCCAGTGTCGACAGTGCTCCGGCATCAGCTTTGGTCTCGATAGCCTTCGCGTCGGTGATATCCATGACCCGAATAAAATCAATATCCATCGTCCCTGCTGTCAGGAATGACGTCACCGCCACGGCCACTACCAGATCGACATTGCCGACGGTATATTCCAGGCTTTTCTCCGTCCATGTCGTCGGGGCGGACTCACCGGCTGCGAGGAAAGACACGCTGCGGATCAGTGCGTCGGATGCGCTGTTACGAAACGCCAGCTTGATGTTATCGCCGGCCCCGGCCACGGCATCCGCAGAGAATTTGCAGACCGCCGCCAGGCGGTAGGTCCGGCCCTTCAGCAGCAGGATATTTTTCTGCGTGATGCGGGAAGCGTTAGCGTAGGCAGTGAAACGAAGCACCTTATCACCACTGTATGCCCCGCCGTTGATAATGCTCTGCGCCTGCGGATAATCGCGTTTTTCCCAGAAATCAAAATCCGTTTCAAACGAGCCGTTCGTCAACATGTTGGCCGCATCAATATTGGCATATTTCAGCGATGCGCTGATGTTGGTAATGGCTTTACCCTGTGACGTCTGGGCATCAGTCAGGGTGGACAGAGACTGCTGCACTGCCGCTTTGTTGTTATTGAAGTTCGTCTCCAGCGCTTCAACGTCTTCAGCGATGGCCTTCTCCGAAGAGATGCGCACCTGGCGCTCGTTATAAATCAGCCCGCTGGTCAGTTTCGACGGATCGGTGCCGTCGGTACCGCCGCGGATTTGCGCCGCCAGCGTGCTGCGTGCCGTGGCTTCGGCAGAGTCTGCCGCAATACGCGCTGTCGCTTCATCCTCGAGCGCTGCGGTGCTGGCACCCGGTGCCGGGCGACCGACCGCTATCCAGTCAATCAGGAAATAATCGCTGGCGGTCTGTGTTGCGCCAATATCCAGGCGGATCTGTGCCACGTTCGCCAGGATATTCCATTTGATATCGCTGAAATCGATAGTCGCCACGCCGCTGGCATCAAAAACAGGCTCAGGCAGCGTCACCATATTCGTGTCGTTAAAGGCCGCCGTATCGCGCCAGCGCAGCTGACCACGCCAGGCGGGTTTGCCTGCCTTTCTTATACGCATTTTAACGAAGCGATAAGACGCCGCATCTACTGCCAGCGATGCCGGAGAAACAACATAAGGGTTACTGGCATGGTTAGCCGGGCGCAGGCAGTTATCAACCACCGTCGGCGTGCCGTTGCCTGTCCAGCCCTCAACGCCCGAAGAGTTGAAATGCCAGATTTTCAGGGAATCGAACTGCGTGCCGCTGCCCGCCGCGACCTGCGCGATCGACTGCGCCAGCGAGTCCGTTTTGTTCTGAATAATCAGGTTGGTTTCAGAAATTGCCGCTTCGCGTGTCAGCTGCTCGTTAAGCAGTGCGTTGGCTGCGTCAGCGGCCACCTTCTGATCCTGCTGCGCGCGGGTGGTTGCCTCCGCCGCGATCGCTGCGGTACGGTCGCTGGATTCTTTGGTCAGTGCCTGCGTGCGGGCCGTAGTTTCCTTCGAAATAGCAGCAGCACGATCGCTGGCTTCTTTGGTAATGGCAGCAGCACGGTCGGTAACTTCTTTCGCGATCGCGGTCTGGTTGTCCTGGATCGACTTGTCCAGCTCTTTGTACGTGTCGGTGTCGCGGATCGCCTCGTCCATGTTGTCGATGTAGTCAGCAACATTATCAGCCGGCATGCCGCTGACCCAGTCGGTCCACGCACTCTGGTTGCCGGTTTTGTCCACCAGCCGCGCACGGTACCAGAATGTCACGCCAAATTTCAGGCCGAGCTGCTGGTAGGTTTTCTGCGGGTACGGCACATCGGCCAGCAGCAGCGGATTTGTGCCGGTGGCCGCCGCACTGTACTGGATCTCGGTTTTGAGTGTATCCCCGGTACCGGCAGGAAAATCCCAGTTCAGCACGACACCAAAGACGATCCCCTGAGTGCGCAGCCCTTCCGGTTTCGGCGGTGCCCCGGTTTTACCCGTCAGGATGGTTTCCGGGCTGACGGCCCACACTGACGACACATCGCTGGCATTCACTGCCCGCACCCGGACCAGATAGCGGCCTGAATAAATGGCTGGCACCTCAAAGCCCAGCGAAGACGTTCGTGGCACGTTGACCCAGTTTCCTGAATCCTTACGCCATTCAGCTTCATAGGCCACCGCCCCGGTTACTGCTTCCCACGCAGCACGCAGAGTGGTAATGGCAATGCCCTGGCTGACGCTGGAATAGCTGTCTACTGTCACATTTACCGGCGGACCCTGCACGCCCGGCGGAATGACACTGATCGGGCGCTCATCCAGACGGGTGCCGTGATCGACGGCGGGATACGTGTCAGGATTGTAAGTGGTACCGGTGATGGCATAGGTGCCGTCATTTTTATCGCTGACGCCCGTCACGCGAAACAGGGCAATATACAGATCGTCGGCCTCAACCGCCCAGTTGGTTTCCGCTTCCGGCGTCTCGCTCCAGCCGGTAGTCACGGTCACGGTTTTACCGTTCACCGCCTGAACCGTGCGCGCCTGCGCCGGACCGGACGGCAGGTTCACGAACAGCCGATCGCCTGGTTTGATGTCAGCGATGCGATCGAGGGTAATATTCCTCCCGTTTACTGCGCTGACGCGCCCGCCGATGATCCGCCCGGCCAGTTCATTGGCCGCGATGCCGATAACTTCCTCCACCGGCGGCACGTCCAGCCCCGTGGCAAAGGACACAACTTCCCCGGCCCCATTCGTCAGCAGCACCCAGCGCCCGCGACGGTTCGCCTCGGACTGGCGGTCACAGCCAATCGCCGTCATTTCCATCTGGCGAAAGTCATATCGCATCGCCAGATCGTTGTCGTACACCACTTCCGGCGTGTCTTTGTAATGATTTTTCGGATCGGACCAGTTGACCATGGCCGAGGTATAGCGGGTGGTTTCACTCGGATCGGAGAAGGTAAACTTACCGTCGACCACGCTGGCATGGTTATAGACGTGCCAGATGTCGCGCGGCATGTCCGCCAGCACATACAGGCGGTTGTCTCCCCAGTAGGTCATCCCCCGGAAAATACCGGCAAGGTCGCGCAAAACCGTCCAGGCTTCAGCACGATCCTGAATATAAACGTTGCAGCGGAAGCGCGGCTCCGTGCCTGTGCCGCCCTTGCCATCCGGCACCAGCTGGTCGCAATACTGGGCGATGCGATACAGCTCCCAGCGGTCAACCTGATCGGCGGTGATGCGCTGGCCGAGCCCAAAGCGCTCGTTGAGGATGAGATCGTAAAAAACCCATGCCGGGTTATCGGTCCATGCCCACTTAAATGCCCCGGTCCAGGTGCCGGTATAACCGCGTGTTTCCGGATCGTAGGTGTCCGGCACGCGAATAATGCGGCCTTTAGGGCAGCACACCACCTGCGGAATACCGTTCGGAAACTGTTTTGCATCAAACTCGATATACAGCAGCGCGGTATGCGGGTAACGCAGTTTTGCATCGATGATTTCGGTGATGGCCTGAACCTTCATCGTGTCCACGATGTTCACGGACGAGGCATCAGGCGTGACGCGGCGGACTCGCAGCTGCCAGCCGGTCGTGGCTTTGGGCAGGTTAATGCGGTGGCTGCGCTCGTAAAGCGTCGTGGACTTGTCGTCCACAATACCATTCAGCACAGTCTGGTACGCGCCGCCATCAACAGACAGATCGATGGCGTATTCAACGCGGGTACCAACCTTATCGCCGTTGTCTTTCTGCCAGAGCAGGGTTTCCCAGCCGACACGAACGCGCACAGCGGACAGCTGCGTGTTGGAGATGGCGCGCACATAAGGCACATTCTGCTTCAGTACCTGGGAGACCTGCAGCTCGTTTTCAATGCCCGGAAAACCCTGGATATAGGTCTGGTCCTGCGTGCCGGAACGAAACTCCCACACCACACCGGGAAAATTTTCTGACCCGTCGGCATTCAGCAGCGGCGTGTAGGAGGTACCGTCACCGAGAAAGATTTTTGTGCCGTCAAGCCCGCCCGCATATTCCCCTTCGCCCAGGGCGATAAGCATTTTTGCGCGGGCGATGGACTGAATGCTGTCCGGGGATTCAACCGGCGTATGCCCCTGCTTACTGCCACTCTTCCGGCCTTTGATAATATTTGCCATATCGCATCCATAAAAAAAGCCGCCATAGAGGCGGCCTTGAGTGAACAACTGATCGAATATCAGGATGTTATAAAAACATAGTCCTGGTTATGGTGAGGTTTCAGCTTGTCGGTGACGGTTCACTAACATTAACGGTAAAAAAAGAGGAATAGCTGATAACCTCGTTCAAGGAGTTGTAATGGAAAAAGAATCAAAATCTGACCTCGAAATACTACAGACCCGTGTAGGATCACTGGAGGTTTTACTTTCTTTAATTTGTGAAAACCTTTCTGATGAGCAAAAACAGGATATTGATAAAAAAATAGATGAGCGACTAAAAACATGGTCCGGTAAAAAGCCGATTGAAACTTTTTTCCGAAAAGCTAAAGAAAGGCTTCACTCTAAATCATAAATATAGGCGGCCATCAGGCCGCTTTGATAAGGCTGTCATTAACATCACTGATTAATCTGGATGCTTTCATAAGCGCAATTTCTTCATAATACTCTAAAGGCGCTTCATTTTTTCGGGGCACGTCAACACTAATTTGAAATAACGGGATAACCGGAAATTCAGAGTAAGCGACAGCCACAGTCACATCATAATTACCTTCAGTTGGGATTATGTTTTTAATTACAAGTTTGTAGATATTTTTCATTTTGTTTACTCCATATTATTTCACTGTTGATCCTCGGCGTAAATGCCCGCTGAAATAATCGCACCGCCGATATCGCGCTGACCGTAGAGAAGCGGAACCGGATTCCCGGCCGCCGTGGTGTTTACCGGGCCACCAAACGCATAGGACGGTTTATTATCGGGATCCTGCCGCATACGCAGACCAGCGGGTTGTGGAGAAAGCATCTGAATAACGCCTCCCACCATCATCGCGCCACCTGCCCAGGCGATTGAAAGTGAAGATCCTCCCGTAAACGGAGAAGCCACAATCCCGCCAACCACCATCACTGCACCGAGTATGGTCTGGAATATACCGGCCCGCTTGCTACCACGTATCACCGGAATGATCCGCAGTTCACTCCCGGCACTGACCATTTCAAACTCGTCCTGTCCGATGTTCCGGCGATCGCGGAAGATGACAAAGTCCAGACCTTTCGCCCGCGCCTCCCGCAGCCAGGCATCAAAACCGTCCAGGGTGGCCGACAGCGCGCGAAAAACTTCTTTCGAGGTATCGAGTACGCGGTAATGCGTGCGGCCAAAGCGCTGCGCCATTGAGCCGCTGAGTTTAATCACGGTCTTGTTCATTACATCAGCTCCTTATGTCGCACGGTCTTGATGGTGCGATCGAGGTAATAGCCGCCGTACGGCACCCGCTGACTCAGCTGGCCGTACATGTGGTGCAGCAGCATGTTTCCCTCCAGCAGTACACCGGCATGATTGGGTACAGGTGACTGGATCTGCATAATGACCACATCGCCGGGCTGCGGCGGGCCGTCGAACTCGCGAAAGCCGCAGTCATGCCAGTTATCCATATAGAGATTTTCGCCCTGCTCCCACCAGTGGCGCTCCACACTGTAGTTAGGCAGGGTGATGCCGTGCTCGGTGCGGAAATAGTCCATCAGCAGCGACCAGCAGTCGGCGTGACCCAGCACGAACTGACGGCCCGTCAGCGCGCGATCGCCGCGCGGCATGACCGTTCTGATATCGCCTTCCGGCCAGGAAACAATGACCCAGGGTATTTCCGTGGCATCGCACATCAGCATATCCAGCTCGCTCGGCTGGGTGGTTGCGCCGTCGCCGGGGTGGCTGTGCACCACCGCCACAACGGTACCCTGATCCTCAGCACCGGCGTAATCCTCCGGGGCAATCTCAAACTGTTCATCAGGCGATGTGGCGCGGTTTTCACAGGGAATGTACTTCTCGACCCGGCCCTTCTGAATGACCAGCCCGCAGCATTCATCAGGGAAAATCGCCTCAGCGTGCGCCAGGATGGCGCAGATCGTTTTATCTTTCATCATCAGCTCCTGAGCAGGGAAGCGCCGGGGAAGCCGCCGAAGTCCAGCGGTTCATTCTCGCCAAAGCGCGGTTTGCAGCCCGTGGACAGCAGGCCGGAGCAGACATCCTGTGACGGATCGTCAACCTTGTTACCGTCCTTATCGAACCAGCCATTTTGCCCGGCGTAGGCGCAGCCGTTCCCGGTTTTGTACCACCCCCGCATACACCAGGTGCAGAGCGGCTGGATCTGGCGCGTCGGGATTTGCTGGCCGCGCAGGTCGGCGGGGCTGGAAAGTTCGAACTCCACGGTTTCATCATCACCGCCGGATTTGCGATCCACATAAAACACCTGCTTACGCTCTTCCAGCGGATTTGCATCCGCGTTACCTTCAGGGAAATTACGCGCATCGAGATAATGCACAAAGGTGTCGTGAATAATCATCTTCGCCCGCGCCATACCCTGAAAACGGCGGCACAGAGCGCCGATCGTGCCTTTAATGTTGGCAACGGTCAGCTTTGGCCGGGCGCTTTGCCCGTCGCTGCTGACGGAGAGTCCCTCCAGCTCAAACGGCCAGGCCCCGTATTCCTCGCCCTGCCACCAGACGGACTTCGGCTCCAGCTTTGACTCATCGCCGCCTGATGCCGCCAGTTCAGCTTCCGTGTGCGGGATGTTCTCGTTATGAAAGCGCAGGATGCCCGCGCCGAAGGCGGAGCCGTCCACTTCAATAAGCCGGATACGGCTGCCTGGTTCAAGTTTCTGGACGTCAGATGAAATACTCATGGGTGATATGCCTGTATGAAGGTACTGCTGAGGGTGTGGATATTATTGCCGTGGGACGAAAGCTGGAGGGTTTCTGCGCGGTACAGCCCTTCCGGCTCGAGCGGCGGTTTCCAGCGGAAAGATTTCCACCCGCCGTGCCGCTCGATGAATGCCTTTATCGCAAGGATATAGTCTTCATCACCGGTAAAGCTCACGCTCCACTGCGGCAGCTTAGGATTAATGCCGTCCCCGGCCACCTGCGCGTAGGCATCCCCGAACTGCGCCTTTCGCGTGCGCAGGGTGATATCGACCTGCGACGTGATGCGCGGACACCATTCAAATGTTTCTGTCGCCACGCTTACACTCCTTTAATGGCCCGCCACAGCGGCGTACCCGGTCGGCTGACCTCTTCATTCACCGTGCGCACGATGGCATCGGTCAGCTGACGACCGGCAGCACTGGCCGCGCCCTGGCTGACCGGCTGCTGTGACTGTGAGTTAATATGAATATCGCCGATGATGACGAAGGGCGCGCTGCGTTCGGTCTGTACCCCGCCCGTCGCCCGCACACCCAGCGAGCCATCCGCCGCGCGCGTAAGCGGCATAATCGCCTCCGGCCCGGCTTCGCCGAACACCCCGGCACCTTTGGCAAAGGCAAAATACTGCGGCGTGCTGTACACCCCGTTGGTGTAGGCGCTGAGCGACGGGGAGTCATACACATCGCCTTTCGCGTTAAATCTGAAATTAGCCGCTGCGCTCTGAATGGCGGTCCCGCCGCTGCCTGCCGCAGAGGATGCGCCGAAGCTGAACAATGAGCCGATGGAGCTGGCGGTATTTGCCATCGCCATATTCACCAGCACGTTCTGGACAATCTTCAGCACGCTGACGCCCCAGTCCTTCCAGCTTGACACGTTGCCGTTGAGCATATCGGTCACGCTGGAAACGGCACCATCCATCGCCTGCCTCATGCCATCGGCCGCCAGAGCGGAATAGTTCGTCGCTTCATCTGCCCAGTTGGCATAACCTTCGCTCAGTCCGCTGAACCAGTCGTCACGCTGCGCGTCTGAGGCGCTGTAAAAGCCCTGCTGGTCGCGCAGGCGTTCATCCAGGTAGCGTTTATTGAGCGCCAGTTCCTGCTGATACGTCTCTTCTTCAATGTCGCCTGCCTGCCGCTGCCGGAGCAAATCGGTATTCTTCTGCTCAAATTCCTTACGGATATTGAACTGCTCCTGCATACGTTCACGGAACCGGGTTCCCTGCCCGTAGCCGGTAAGCTGGGCCTCATTCGCGGCGCGCGCGCTGGCGTTACTGTCGGCCAGTTGCGCTTCGTAGTTGCGGAGCTGCTCGCGTAATTTAACCTGATCGATAAGCGCGGCATTGCGCATCAGATCAGCTTTCTGTGCCTGGCTTAAGGTTGCCAGCTCTCCCTGACTGACCTGATATTTCACTTTCGCCAGTTCGGTATTTTGCCCTTCGAGCGCGATCTGCTCTTTTTGCTGCTTAATCAGTCGGTCATAGGTATCAACCGCTTTTTCAGCATCAGATTTCGGCCCTTTCTTCTTGGGCTTATTGGCCTCGATATTTCTCCATTCAGTGAGACCATTGTCGATGAGCTCTTGTCGCCATGTCTGGAACTGAGGTTCATTTTTAAGACCAAGATCATCAGCAGTATATCCAAGCCTTGCCCTTTCTTTTTCCTCGCCTTTTAATTTAGATAAAGCTAAATCGCGACGGCTTTTTTCAAGGGCATCGCTTTGCTTTTGATCGAGGTCAACCTGAGGGAGGCGCATTGGCGTATTAACTAAACCCTGTCGGGCCATTAATAAATTATTACCTAACCCAAGTAGGCGATTAAATTCAGTATGTTCCCCGTTCATTAATAAAAGAGATTGGTAAGCAGCATTTTGTTCAGCCGCCTGTTGGCGGATTAATGCCACTCGCTGATGCTCAATACCTTCAAGAACATCTTGAATCGATTGGGATTTAGCCTGCATTTGCCATAGGCGTTCCTGCTCTACGGCTAAAGCTTGAGTTGCATTTGACAGGTCGAGAGTTGCATCATCAAGGCTTTTGAGATGGTTAATCATATACCCACCCACTGTTGGCCCAGGATTAGCCAACATATATTGATATCCGGAAATTTCTTCCTTTAACCCCCTGACTTTTTTTGCTTGTTCATCTACCAGTCGATTTTGTTCATCCAGAGCCTTACGCGTTTGAGATTCATTATCTGATGCCTCAGTGAGGCTCATCGATTTAGTTTTTTCGCGTATATCATCCAGCGTATTGGCATAGTCGAGCGCTGACTTTCTGACCTGCTCTTGATTTTTATACCATGTATACCAAGCCCCGGCACCCAGGAGAATTAGACCAGGAAATCCCCCAACTAAACTCAGCGCGCCACCCATCATGCGAGAACCAATCGACGTCACATTATTTAAAGCGGTTTGAGCTGAGCTTCTCGCTGCAATATTTCTTGTTAATGATTGTTGAGCTGCACTCAGTCTTTTCTCTGCGGCCGCCTGAGCATCTGTTCCTCTGGCTGCAACTAAAGCTTGTTGAGCTCTGTATACTGCCGCCCTTGCTCTGGCTGTGGAGATCTGGGTACCTCTAACCTGAGCGTCTGCGAGTGCAATTTCCCTTTTGGCTGCTCCAATGAGACCTGTACTGGCTGAAATTGCCCCAGAAGCCATACCACCTAAATATCTTGCTAGACCAATTGAAACCAAAACACCTGCGGCAGTGGCAACGCTGTCAATATTTTTTGAAACGTCATCCATCACACCAGAAATTGTTGCCGTCGCGCCACTCGCT
Organism: Superficieibacter sp.; assembly: GCF_032071645.1. Lineage (NCBI taxonomy): Bacteria > Pseudomonadati > Pseudomonadota > Gammaproteobacteria > Enterobacterales > Enterobacteriaceae > Superficieibacter > Superficieibacter sp. The sequence continues at coordinate 130,031 of NZ_DAMAPU010000001.1, read as the reverse complement.
TTATTGGCACCACCTACCCATTCCATGAATGCATTCTGAATACGTGTGGATGCTGCGCTGACGCTGTTTGGCATCGAGTCAAACTCAGACTTTAGTTTGCCGAGCTGACTGATTAGCGCAGGTACAATTTTATCCGTGGTTAACTGCCCCGCGTCAGCCATGCCCTTAAGGTCTTTCTGAGCAACACCCATACCATCAGCCAGAGCCTTCATAATTCGCTGCCCAGACTGCGCCACTGAGTTAAAGTCTTGTCCACGCAGCACGCCACGGCCTAATGCCTGCGAAAGCTGTACAATAAGAGAAGATGTCTCTTCGGCGGACGCGCCCGAAACCTGAAGCCCGTTAGCCAGGGCATCAGTGAGTTTAAGGATATCCTGTGTCCCAAACCCCCATTCGCGTAATGATGTTGAAGCACGGCTAAAAAGTGCAGCGTTATCAGCAAAAGCTGAGCCGGTGCGCTGGCTAATATCCATTAAACCCTTTTGCGCGGCGGAAAAATCACTCGCATCAGTTGTTGCGAGTTTTACCCTCGCTGAGAGAGAATTGTATGAATCCGCCAGTCGAATAAGATTTGCAGTGGCAAATGCACCAGCAAATGCGCCGGTTAGATTTAATGCAGCGGTGCGAGTAGTATTTAATTGTGACGTAACAGAAGCTAAAGCCCGCTGGGTTTCACGCTGCGCTGACGCCGCTTGTCTTCCACCATTCTGCATAGTGCGGTGATAGTCCTGCCCCATACGAGAAGCACGAGAAATTTCTGACTGAAAAGATTGAGAGTTGGCAGAGATTTTGATTATTAGTTCGCGCAGCGTAGCCATAACAAGCTCCAGAAACAAAAAAACCGCCGAAGCGGTTTTCTTTATCATTCATTTATTCCAGCCTTTCGCCTGGCCTCTTTTAAATAATCTTCATCAGACTTTTTTAAATCCAAATTCGGATTATTCCCTGTCAAATCACTCCCACAATGCTTACATTTTATTGCTTCAGATTTAATCATTTCTGCGCAAAAAGGGCATTTTTTCATTCCATCGAAGGCGATCATGTCCTTTTCTTCAGCTTTAACATCTTTGCGTATTACTAATGAATGAACGAAAGCAATGATGAAAAGCAATGCACCATAGATCCACCACGCAAAGAAGGAGCGTCCCTTGCTATGAGCGATCAGAGCCGGGATGATGCCAATGACAATCGAGATAAGTAGTATTTCCATAAAGCCCCCATTAAATTTTATGGGAGGAATCCTAATACCTTGTTAAAAAAAAGTCACTGTGTTGCTGCGTCTAACGCAGCCTCAAGGCTGGCAAAAGGATCTTCCGCCTCTGCGTTTTCATCCCCAGTCCATTGCAGCAGAACATCATTCAGCGTGGTTTTAACCCCCTGTGAACCGTAAACAGCAGATGTTATCTGCGCCGCCTGGATGTCGCCTCGAACATCACCAATTGGATTGTTTCGGTCGAACTCAATCCACATCATCAGCTCGCTGGCAGTCATACTCTGACGCAGTTCTGACAGGGTGCGCCCCAGCCGGAGCGCCAGCGACATCAGGAATTTTACGCCGGGGGTTGCGACTTTTCCCGCGCATCGTCCGCAGTGCTGATGAGATCAAGGCCTTGCTTGAGCAGGCGCGCATGGATTGGGCCGTAAATCTCCCGCACCTGCTCTACATCTTCTGGTCCGAATACCGGTTGCTTGTCCGTATCGCAGAGGACATCAATAAACAGTACTACATCCGCGCGCAGGTTACGGTGCGCCCGTTCCGACACTGAAATACCCTCGTCGTCACTGTCTGCTCTGACGATCTCCTGCCAGCGTAACCAGCCTTCACCGGAGGGCTCACGCAGCACGACTTTAGCGTTATCCCACTCAGGCACGGTGGTTTCTTTAAAGCGAAAGCCCGAGTTTTTAGCCAGGGCCAGTTCTTTAAGCGAAGTCATTTTTTTTCCTTACGAGCCGGACTCAATGTTTTCGGGTTTGCCTTTCAGGCGCAGGGAGAACGTGGCGGCCACCACGCCATTGGTACCGGACGACCAGGTATGCTGGCGCACGTCTGCCAGGAACTTATACCCTTTGCCGGACGGGAAGATGACCTGAAAGCCATAGGTCGTGTCATTGTCATAGGCTGTCCGCAGTGCATCCTGCGCCGGGTTGCGGTAGAAGTTTCCCGACATGGAAATTTCAGACGGTGCCGGCAGGCCGTTGGTATTTTCCTGCTCTTCCGAACAAAAAGTGGTGGTGTCGATATCCTGTTTCTGACCGCCGGTAAACTGCACCTCTTTCAGCGTGCAGCTCAGATCGAGGAATTTGGCGGTTTTCAGCGTGTCTTTGGTTGCGGGAACCTCAGTGATCAGGATTTTGGTGTTTTGCGATTTTTCATACAAAGAGGACATAGCTGTCTCCATAAAAGCAAAAACCCGCCGGAGCGGGTCGTTCAGGGTTGATTAATGTTTCAGGACGTAACCTGAAATTCGAGCGTGGCACGGTAAAGGCGGAAATCAGGTTCATAGCCGGGGATATTCGTTATTTCAGTCGGAGTCAGGGGCTTAGCCGCCTCCAGCGCCTGATCACGAATGGATCTGGCTTCCTCAATGGTCAGTGAGTAAACATCAATCTGCACTGATGCGCGGGATTCCGCCTGACCGCACAGCACATCAGTCGAAACATCAGAGACCAGGGAGAAGATCACCCACGGCGGTGAAATGGACGGCTGGCCATCGTCGCTTAACGGTGCGACATAGGGATAAACCTGCCCGTCAGCCAGGTGCGATAACAACGGGTAAAGATCGGCTTCTGTCATTTGCTCAGCACCTTATCAATGGCGCTGTTCATCCTGGCAATAGCGGCTTCGGCGGCCTCTTCCTGCCGGGTATCAAACGCCGGTCGCACAAACGGATGCGCAGGCATGTTCACCGTACCCAGTTCAACGAAGCGCCAGTAGAACGCATTACGCGGATTGCTGGCTTTCATGGTGTTATCGCTGTTGCCGGTCCGGGGGTTAACGCCACGAATATGAACGCCGGACGAAATTTCACCCCGCCGACGCGATCGCTGCGTGACCACCACCACATTCTTTTTAGTTTTCCCGGTGCGGACCGGAGCCCGGTTAATGACTTCAGTTTTCAGCACGTCAGCACCCGCGCGCGTGGCATCGCGAAGCACCTTGTTATTTTCGGCCCGGCTCAGGGTTTCGAGGTCGCGGGCAATATCCTCCAGCCCGGAGAAGTCGAGGTTAACATCAATCACTTTTCGCTCCCAAGTTTGCAGAGTATTTCAAGCCGCGCTCCTTTGCTGTCGGGCAGCGGAGGGCCGGTCACCATCAGCACCGCCCCCTTAAAAGGTCCGGTACGAACCTTAAGACGTGATGAGGCACTGATATCCCGGCAATAACGGATCCAGACGCGGACAGTGGCTTCAGCATGTTCTGCACCGGAGGTCATGATTTCGCGCCCGCTGATCCCCTTAACATCTGCCCATACGGTCGCACCGTCAGTCCAGTTTTCTACAGGCTGACCTGAAGGCGATCTCGTCGTGGAAAAATTACTGACTGTGACACGGTGTCGCATTGGGCCAATTTTCATACCCGTCTCCTTTCAGATACCCATATCAACACGCCAGGGATTCAGCAGCCAGCGCGCAGATTTGGGAAAGTCGCCGCCAGGATCATCACCGCGGTTTTCATACAGCCAGCCCAGAATAAGAAGCACGGCACTCTCAACAGACGGCATGATGATCATTGGCTTTTCACCCGCTTTTCCGGACAACACTGCACTGGCCAGCGCTGTTTCGTCCGCATAAAACTGTCGGTTGAGAAACTGCATCGCTGCATCTTCAGCTGCACAAAGATAGATTTCGACCATAGCTTTGTCTGTATCCTCATCCAGTCTGAGATGCTCCAGCGCGGTTTCAATCCGGACAACAGTCATAACATTTACCCCTTTGAGTCCGGCTGAGGATTCATTTTGTTTTCCGTAACGTCAGTCACTATGACCACCAGACCGTTTGCCGCAAGCTCTGCCGCACGTTGCCGCGTTACTGTAAACGCATCATCCGTGGGTGAGCGAAAAGTGGTACCGTCCATAAAACGGCGTAAAGGCTGGACGGAAACAAAGCCTGGCTTAACTGCTTTTTCATTCAGGTGATCCTGATCGTCAGCAGCCCTGCCGACATCGGTTTTTTTACTCGTTCTCATGGCTCACTCCTTATCTAAAAAAGGGCCGCCGTAGCGGCCCCCTGTCTCAGGAACCAGCAGCCATAACAGCGCCGGTGACAAACGCTTCAGGGCGGTAAACCGCCATCGCCAGCCGTTCTTCTGCAAGAATAGTCACCATGTTGCGGATGAAATCGTCTTCGTTCTCCGTTGACAGGAGTACTTCAATTTCAGTGCGGTCAAAGATTTGCGCCGCCATGTTAAACGCGCCGGTAAGGAAGTTGTTCTGCGCCATCGCCTGGGTTTCGACAACCGGAAGCCCCCAGATGCGCGGCACACCACCGTTAACCGGTTGCGCGATGATATAGCGGCCCTCGCTGTCTTTGGTCAGCTCAATGCCCGCCCAGTCGATTGGATTAAGCACAAAGCCCGAGGACGGATATTCCGCCAGCACCGCCTGAAGAACTGCCAGGCGCAGGCGATCAATGGGAGTGGCACCTGCCACGCTGATGGCGGGCGCAAACTCTGCCGCCTGCGGAAGAATACCCAGGATATTCGCCCCTGTGCCGTCACCGTTAAGCAACTGCTGCTCTTCCTTAAAGCGCAGTCCATACTGGGCGCGACCGTCAATATAGCTGGCCAGCCCCGGCGCATCGTCGAGGATCTGGCGCGAAGCCTTGAAGTGATGGGCGATAGTGCGCACCGGTGCGTTTTTCAGTTCAAACTGAATATCGGATTTAGGTTTCAGCCCGCCTTCCGGCACCGTCGCGGCATTGTTGGTAAAACCCGTTTCCTGAACGAATTCAACGCCGTTCGATGCAGTATTGCCCGGGATGAGCAGATCGCGGATGGTCATGGTGCGCTCAGGCGGCGCAACAATGCCCTGAATGCGATCCGCAATAACCAGACTGTTTGTCGCGCTGGCCCCGGTACCAGTGGTGGCAGGAACGTTCATAATGTCCTTGCGCTCAAGCCGGACGCGAATGCTCTTGCGTGCGGAGCTGTCCATCCCTTTATACGCTTCGCTTTCAATAACCAGGCTACCCAGCGATTTTCGCTGCGCCGGTTCTTCACCCGGCCGGCGTGCACCTTTCTGCTCCAGCTCGGTCAGACGCTCCTTGAGCTCGTTCATTTCGGTCAGGCTTTGATCCGTCATTTGTTTAAGTTCAAGCGTGACATTTTCACCTGACTGCATTTTCTTCTGAACGTCTTCGCCGAAGGTTTTGACCTGATTCATGACCTCGGAGAGCTTGGCCGAGACTTCACTGATGCTCTGGGGCTGATCGTCGGCGGATTTTTTCTGGTACATATTGATTCCTTACTGGATTTTGGGGAGAGAGAACTGGCTAAGTTGCTGGCTCATTGCCGCAATAGCCGATTTGGTTTCGCCGTCTTCGTCCCCGGACTCGCTCCGGCCACGCAGATGTGTCAGACCACGGCAGGCGATCGCCGCAGACTGTGTTTTCGAGAAACCTGCCTCGCGCAGGAACTTCTCAAACTCAGGTAATGAAGGAAGATCGCCGTGCGATAACTTCGACTTGATAATATCCACCCGGGCATCATCATTCGCAGGCACGGTAACGATCGAGATTTCGACAAGATCGAGTTTCGTCAGGGTTCTGATGCGGGTCTTCTCGTCGTAATTAGACTCGCGGACGTAATAGCCGATAGAGAGGCCGGTAATGGCACGGGTCTTCATTCCCCGCCAGGCGGTTTTAGCGTAAGCGGCGTCATCAAGCCAGAGTGCTCCCTCACCAAACAGGCCATGATCGTCTTCTTTTAAGGCGCTGATGTCCCAGTTACCGATCGGCTCACCGGTCCGGTGTTGCCACAGCACCGGAAAAGTGCGGCCCTTGCTCCGCGTTTCTTCGATACTTTCAAGAAATGCGCCGGGTGCCACCACCTCGTTGTAGCTGTCCACCACATCGAATACGGATCCGTATCCGGAAAAAAGGCCATCATCACTGACGGCCTTTATGTCGAAATCGAAAGCTTTTACTTTCATTGCTGTGTTTTTCCGGTACATTCCGGCGTCTCCTCTGATTTAATTCCCAGCCATTCCCGTAACGCGTTTTTTGCAGACTCACTCTCCGCGCCGGCACCGAGCTGGTTAAGCGGCATCAGGTTGGACTGCACCGTAAGTTGATCGCCCCCGGAGTGGGGAGCCAGATTCTCTTTCTTCCTGGCTTCATTGCGCGTCATAATGCCATTCTGTGTCATTGTCGAATAGAAAGCCGCCCGCGCCGCGCTGTCTGCCCGAAGAAGTCCTTCAATAGAGAACTCAGCGAAATAGCGGTTCCGCTCGCCGGGTGCCAGCAGGTTTCTGCGAATGGCCTGTTCAATGCGGGTCAGCCAGGGGCGCAGGGAAAATGTCAGAAAACCGATCAACATCTGCTCCACCCCACTGCCCCACATGGTCTGTCCCTGCGCATTGTGACCAATCAGTCCCGGCCACACCCTGAACCACCGGCATATCTCCTCGATATTAAAGGCCCGGGTCTGGAGCATCTGCGCATCTTCGGGGTTCATGGTCACAGGCTGAAATTTCATGCCAGCCTCGAGCACCATCATTTTCCCGGTATTCATCGAGCCGCCGAACTGCTCTGCGAGGCTGTCACGGACCTCGGCGCGCTGATCTTTCTTCAGGATCTGCTCCATCGACAGCACCCCGCTGGGCCGCATGCCGTTTTTGAATACCTTCGCACTGGCCTCGTCGGTCGCCATCGCCAGCCCCAGCGTCTGCCGGGCGTAGCTCACCGGCGAAAGACCCATGATGCCGTTCGTGCTGAAGGCGCGGATATGCATCACATCCCGCTCGTTAATGTTCCGTATTTTTCCGCCAGGCCAGTCCCGGTAGGTATAAACAGGCGCGCCGCTGTTATTGAGTTCAACTTTCATTCGTTCCGGTCGCAGCGGCACCAGCGCGGTGATCCGCTTGCCGGTGCGGTCAATCTCTGCGTAAGCATTCCCCCAGAGCAGCAGGCTGGCCATAATCACTTCCCAGAACTCCACGGCAGTCATATCGGCATTGGGCTGGTTATGCAGCAGTTCATAGAGAGGGTGAGAACTGGCCGCTTCCCGCCCGTCATCGGTTTTTTCATAAAAGCCGACCGGCAGTGTGGCAATGGTTTCGGAAAGCAGCCGCACACAGGACCAGACCGCTGACAGCTGGAGTGCTTTGTCCACGGTGACGGATTTCCCGGAGGCGGTTTCACCCCCGGCGTACGCCGACCAGAATTCACTGTCGGTCAGGGAAACAGGTATGCCAAGCCACCGGCGAAGCGCACTTTTCATCCGGCCCGGCTTTTTCTCTTTATTCATGGTGACTCACACTATGATGGGATTACTGAAGAAGTCATCGATATCGCCGCTGTCATCTTCATAACCTTCGGCGGCACCGATAGCCATGGCTGACGACACCACGCCGTCTATACGGCCGGTGCTTTTCTTTTTGGCGAAGATACGGTTTTCTTTCTGATCTGCCTCTGTCACCGCTGAAGCGGCATTCCAGCGCAGGCAGGGGTTGGTTTTAATCGCAACAGATGACTCGTCGAGCATGCCTTCAAACAGCTCGATTGAATGCGGCATCCACAGCCCTGACTCCTGTGCCTTGTAATATCCCTGTCCGTGCGGGATAAGCGGAACCGCAACGGCGGCCTGTTCCAGTTCCGGCTCCAGATATTTAATCCGGTACTGGTCAAACGCGATGGCCTTTATAAAAAACTGCTGGGAAAGGTCAGCGATGCGCTCCGCAACGAAACCGTATTTCACTGCCTTGCCCGGGGTGGTATGAATAAAACCATTTCGCTCCCAGGCATCATAGGGAACACGGTCTGTTTTGGCGCGATCGGCAAGGGTGTCTTTTGGCGTCCAGAATTCCACCAGCAGTTTCCGCTGCTTCGGAAAGAAAAGCGCCAGCGCGGTCAGGTCGCGACTGCCGGAAAGATCGAGGCCGCCATAACACTCTTCCCCCTGCAGTTCGGCAGGATCGAAATCCTCTTCACAGCCCATCCAGACATCGCTGCTCATCCAGGGATTATCAGCATCCACCCACTGACAAAAATTAAGCCGCCTGACGATGCTCTCTTTCGCCGGCATACCGCGTGCCTGGGTGACCTGCTCACGCAGATAGCGCTCCGTAAAGGTGTGTCCCAGCGACGGGTTGGCTTTCTTCCAGCAGGATTCATCTTTGAGGGGATCTTCACCCTCATCAAGCGAGCAGATAAAGGAAAAGAAGCTGTCATCCTCAACTGACCCTTCTGCAACCTTGCGACCATATTCGTGGTAGTCATAGCAGACACTGGTTTTATCATGTCCGCTGTTGGTGATCATGAAAATCAGTGCCTGACGCCGCCCCTTGGTCCCGGCTCGCATCATTTCAACGACCTGGTTATTTTTATGCTCGTGAATCTCGTCAATCAGCGCACAGTGCGGGCGTGGTCCCGACTGGCCGTCGTCTGAACTTATGGGGCGAAAAAAGGAACCTGCCTGCAAGAAAGCCAGATTCCACTCCTTACCAGCACCACCGGATTTATTGATCCGCTGCGCCAGCGCCGGAGACTGGTCAACCATTGCCACCGCATCACGGAAAAGGATCATTGCCTGGTCTTTCTTCGTCGCCGCTGCATACACTTCGGCGCGGGGCTCTTTATCGGCTACAAGACAGTAAAGTCCGACGCCGCCCGCCAGCGGGGACTTGCCTGAACCTTTTCCTGATTCCACATAAACCATCCGGAACCGGCGGTAGCTTTCACTGTTTTTCCAGCCAAATATCGAGCCAACGATAAAACATTGCCACGGCAGCAGGTTAAAAGGTTTCCCTTCATAGTCCCCGCCGTTGAGCTTCAGGACTTTTGCAAAAAAATCGATCGCCCGCTGCGCAGCCTCTGTGTCCCATTGCAGCCCGCGCGCGTGGCAGGATTTCAGATCGGCCAGATGACGCTTACAGGCATTACGAATATCCGGACCGGCAATTTCTTTTCCGGACGTGACGTCCATCGCGTACTGCGTGGCCGGGTCAACCGAAGAACTGGTTGAGCGGGTCTTCTTCTTTTTCTCCACCATCAACTTTCACCTTCGTCCTGGCGGCAGGGGTAAGGCCGAATTCAACCAGGTAACTTTTAAAACGGCGATCCGCATCGGCCAGCATGGCTACTGCCGGATTGGCTTTAATCAAAAAACCGCCGTCGGTCTGAACGGTGTAGGTCCGCCCCTCATCAGCGATGGTCAGACGTAACTGCAGAATGTCGGCGTAAATATCGCAAAGGCGCTCAAGCGCCAGCGTGTCTGCAACGGTAAGAACACCCATGCCATCAAGCAGCACGGTCAGTTTTCCCCACGCCACTTTCCCCCAGTCAGTGAGATGAGCGGGCGGACTGGGTATTTCTCTGACGGGGGCGGGTTCTTTATCGTTGAGTTTTCGTTTGCCCGGATTGCCGGTAACCACTTTGAGGTGGGTCGGTTTCGGGCGTCGTCCTGCCATCGGAACCTCCCGGAAAAAAACTTTTCATTTCGCGGTTGTGCGTAAAAAGGACAGGCGGCGGTCATGCGGGCTCAGGGTTCTGAAGTTTCGACCCGCCCTCCCCTGATGATGAGAATAGATATCATTTTCTTTCAAATAGTTTCATAATGATACTAATCAGGTGATATTAATTATCATTTGAGCCAGTGTGATGCCGGATCGAGGGGGATGCCGTTTTCATTACATCCAATAATGATGCCGCGTTTCTCCATCCGCTGTTTGGTTGAGTCATGGTGCTGCTTACAGAGCCCCTGCCAGTTTCTGCGGCTCCAGAAAAGCTTCTGGGCCTTTGCGATCGTGGCAGAGTCTCCGTCGTTCAGTGCTTCTTTCAGCCGGTGAGGGGTGATGTGATCAACCACTGTTGCGGCCGTCACCCTGCCCTGCTCCTGGCACATGACGCAGAGCGGATGAAGGCGCAGAAAGGCTATGCGCTCCTTATCCCATTTACTGCCATAGATGCGTGGCTCTGCTTTCATAACAGCCTCCAGGCCCGACGGCGCTCAGTACGTGGTGCCGCGTCAGGATGATGCTCGACCGGTTCACCATCGGCATGGTCCACCAGCGACCAGCAGGGGTATATAATTGAACCGCCATACGCATCACCCACAGCAAAGTCTGCGGACTTGTTGCTGTCCCATCGTGCAAACACCCTGCCGATATGCTGCGGCGGTACGCTGTAGCAGACGCCGTGTATCAGGCGAGGCAGTGTGATGTAGTCGCAGCGTATCCGGTCAGCCTTAATCAGTTGCTCCGCTATCTGCATCTGATACTGGGGTGGGCGTCCGGTACCGAGATAAAAGCTCAGCATGTCATCAGGAAAGCGGGCCAGCCAGTCAGCAACAAGCTCGACAAAACCACTCACCGGTTGTGCGTCGTCTTCCAGCACCACTACACGGCTGGATTGGCAGGCGGCCCAGCCAAGCGCGCGACGATGATTCCAGTTTGCGCCGTGGTCCCCGCTATCAATTAGCAGGACAGCACCGAGAGTTTCAGCCAGAAATAGTGCCTGCTTGTGCCGTGAGTGATGGCCGACCACTATAAACTTCACTTGTGGCGAAACCACGCAACCTCCTTACCGATACCATCAGTTTTAAAGACAGTGTGAACCTGAGGACCGGTAACAAGGCTGTCAGCAAATGATTTAGCCACGATCCCAAACGCAAGCATATCGCCTACCGCTGCGCCAGCACGCTCTGTCTGCCAGAAGCGGTTACTCTCGATGCGGTAATACAGACGTACGATGGCATGAGCGAACGCCATCACATCCTCACGCGTGCCGCCCAGCAGCCCGGCATTAAGCATTACGTCGTGACGATGCTCATCAAGAAAGTCCTGATAAGGTTTCTCGGGATGGTTCTGCCGGGCCCATGCGTCAGCGTAAGTCTTAGGCTCGGATCCGACGTAAACCTGACCGGCTTTCATCTCGTCCCACGGCGCGTGCAGCATCTCAACGTCAGTACCATCGGTACACCAGGCGAACTGGTATTCAGGGTGATCGCGCAGATACTGGTAGATGTGCAGCCAGCGCCGGAAGTAAACATTCATCGCAACAGCAGGAACACTCACCAGCTGTGCGCCGGGTGGCGCTTCAGTCAGTTCGTCAGCAAGCACAACCGCATCAGCACCACTGATTGACGTTGCCCAGGCGCGCAGAAGGTCTGGGTCAGGCCGCATCTTCACGCCACGCTGCGGATCAGACTGGCTGGTTAACTGGGTGGTGATCACCACGTTGCGACGCGGGCGGTATTCGACATAACCGGTATAACCGGCATCCCGGCGCTCGTTGTGGATTTTCACGTTGCGTGCCACCAGCGTTTCGCGATCAGGACGGGAAACAGAGCGCGTGACCTCTTCGTGCTCATCCATCGAGTGAATCACCTTTTCCGAGCCAGTAACATCAGCATAAGCCCACGTTGTAAGCCCGGCATTGTGGATGCGCAGCGCCAGATCAGAATGCTCGTACATGCCGCGACCGTAAACCGGATCAAAGCCCCCTACGGTCTCAATGGCGCTGCGGTGGTAATAGAGCATCACGCCACGCTGCCCGGTATAGGCCACATGCTGATCGTCACGGTAGAGCACCGCCAGATCGTTCAGCTTGCGCGGCCCGGCCAAATCGAGAAACTGATAAGAGAGATGCGGCTCAGGTGATTCGATATAGGGCAGATGCCAGTTATCGGCGATCGGCCAGGCATCATCATCCCACAGGAAGAGATGCTCGCACCCGGCATCAATCAGCGCGGTAAGGCTGGCGTTCTTCGATGCAACGATGCCCAGTGATGTGTCGTGCCTTATCAGTTTTACGCCATCGGTAACAGTAGCAGCCGGGGCTGAGCCATCATCGATCACCACCACCAGCGCACCGACGGGTAAATGCCGCAGATGTTGGTCCAGCGTCCGACTTAGTACGTCAGCACGATTATGCGTCGTTATCGCTATACCAATTCGGGCGGATGACTCGCTAGCAGGTGCATACGGGACACCATCAATAGTGACCTGCATAATCTCTCCAATGCCAAACTATTTGTTTTTTGTGAAGAAGCCCTGTGGACTCAGCGGTAAAATGCGAGTAAGAATAAAACTCACTCAGAGAGGTAAATCATGGATACTAAAGATAAAATCAGTACTGTATTACTTTGTGATATTGCCATGCATCTCGGTATCGATACCGACTTTGATCCTGAAATCGTCAAGTATGCGCTCACCTCCGGGCAAGACTGGGTTCTTGACGCAAAATATGCAGGATATTTCTCGGAAGGCTCATCGAAAGCACAGCGCGATTTTGTAGTTGAATTGCTGAATGCATACAGAGGATTATCTAAATCTTACCGTCTTCTCGGCTCAACTGAGCAGCAAGAATTAAAGAAGACGCACCGACTGAGGATTCATGATGGTTACATCCAACTGCCTGGATTCGATGGGAACAATGAGTATACCTACATAAGCATAATCGAAGCCTTCCAAAAAATTGAGCGTTTCCCTGAACAAAAATCCCCTATCAACAATACGCACTCCCAGACAGAGCATCACTACAACGCACTTATTGAGGCTTGTAAGAAAGCTAATGCTGTGAACCGGGAATGGGAATTGGGAGCGGAGGAAGTAAGCGAAATATTGTCTCACGCTCCATTAGCGCTCTAACAATCGCAATAGTTTTATCCCCGCATGGGGATAACTAAACGATTATTCAACTAGGGGATAGAATTCAGTTTTCGTTCCCCTTCAATTTCTCTTATACCTTTAAAAATATTATTACCCTCTCAATAATAAACAAAATTGGCTTACTCCACAAAAAACCTGGTATTACGTCATTGAGCTGGTGGCAGCGGTACTATCATCGGCTGCGTCAGGTCTGCCGGAAGCGGTGTGCATGGTGCTTGGCACGTAAACGGTAAGCGTATTCGAGCCGAAAGTTAACGGATTGCCCAGGCTCGCTGCTGAAAGTTTCTCGTTGATGCGCGTGCGATGCGCATAAAAAAGCCCCGCATGAGCGAGGCAATAAAAAACCGCCCTGATGAAGTGAACCCCGAAAGTTGGACCTCCAACGATTAGGGGTTCACTTCATCAGGGCGGCTTATTTGTTGCTATTGTCATACTTGGAAGGATACAGCAATCAGAGTGTAATCATCTATAGGACCGGACCGTTCTATCCTCCTTAACAAACTAGCAGCAAACTTTGGTGCTTTCGATATAGTCTCAAACGAAAGTCTTGGTCTCTTTTCCCAGAAATGATGTGCTCCATCGGACATGATGTAGATAGTGATGAGTCTTTTTTCATCAATCAGCTCTGATAAGGGCAACTCAACGCTTTGATAGCGTAAAGCAATATTTCTAGATATCGCTGCTGTAAGAGTGTTTTTACCGGGCAGATCACGCAACTCTTTCTTGGTGTAAATACCATCATCAAAAAGCTCTTGGTGTTGCGTATGATCTTTGGTTATCAACTGAAGCTTAGTGCCTTTTTTCACATAGACTCGAGTATCACCGATATGTCCAACGTACAAAGCTTTATGGTCGATGTAACAGTAGGAAAGCGTAGTTGCTGCATTGATCCAATCAGTCCTAGTATCTACAACAGCGTCAACCTTTTCTTTCAGATCAAGAAATGTTTTTTGTATGTCCGTAATGCTTTCGTTAATGGTAGATCTAAGCGCAGAGGTGGCCGTATCTGCTATCTCTTTAGCGCCCTCGTATGAACCAACGCCATCAGCGACAGCAAAAACAAATCCGTCACCTATTTGAGTTGGTAGTACATATGAGTCCTGATTGCCCCGCTCGTAATCCTTAGGGCATGAGAAAAACCCGCAATTCAGAAGATTGATCATGCCTGCCTCCCTTCAATTATGGTGTTGAGATCGGCACACATTGCGCTGACTGAATCATATCTTGCATTAGGTTTGTAAGCTGTAGCCTTGCCAATGATGGCATCAATGCCATCAACATGGCTTAAATTTAAGATATTCACTATAGCACCTGCAGCATAGATGTCAGTTTTAGGGCTATACAGACCTCTATTCACTTCTGGAGCTTTATAACCATCAGTACCCATAGTAACAGCTATATTAGTTAATACTGCTGATGCTGCGCTAGGGTCATCGTGCCTTACTAAACCAAAATCAGACACTTTGTATTGTCCATCAGAAAATTTAAGAATGTTTTCAGGTTTGAGGTCTCGATGAAGATATCCGCGACTATGAATAAATTCGATACCAAGCAGCATCATTCTAATAGCAGCCAGTTTCTCATCATCGCCTAATATGTTCCCCTCAATCTCATTCATGAGGTCCGTATCAGCTAAAGGCATTACAAACCACGGATTCTCAGCATAGAGGTTATGTATTAAGACGGGTACAACATTTGAGTGCTGGCACCGAGATTGGTAGGTTACTTCTCGCTCAAATCTTCTTCTCCAGTCATCGGGACTGAAGATAGATCCTACTATGTCTTTGTTGACTGAGAGAATTTTGCGAGCGTAATGACCACAAAAAAGATCATCAGAATTGTAGAGTTCAATTTTCTCTACACGTCCAAATGTTCCACTTCCAATTTCTGAAATTGGCCTTACACGATAATTCCCTCTAGATTCCATTTCAGCTCTCTTACACTCGACCCCATGTCAGATAAATTACTCCCTTTTAAGAAATAAATCTATTGACATGAGCAGAATTGCACAGAGAGCTATAGGCTTAGTTTTTAGGTGAAAGCCGATGTTGGAGTTCAACTTCACCGACACTAGCAAAGTCATTGTTACATTTCTCAATTACGGCCAGCAACGATCTAGTCTAAAGAACGGCTTAGCAATACTTCATTGGACTAGTGGAAGCGGCACAATTATCGGTTGAGTAAATTCAGCTGGTATGACTCATAAGTAGTACCGACGTTACGACGCTTCCCAACGTGGTTAACCATGTCGCAGTGGCCGCGCTCATGCCCTTAAGTCGCTGTCGCTCAATCGCCGCTCAAAACCGGTGCGCGTCTGGCTTTCGCGCTGCTTTACCGGCACACCCATTTCTTCATTAACCCTCACCAGCGGTATGTTGCAGTTTGGACTTGCATCTGGCTCTCTAATCGGAGACTCGGGGCCGCATCATGACTGCGGCTTGCATGGACGGTCTCACCGCTTTAGTGCTTCATGGGATCACCTCATACATTGTTGGCGAACATACTGCTGTAACCCAGTCAGCTGCTTTGTGACGGTTTCAATTCGCTCTCTGAGGGTGAAATAATCCCGTTCAGCGGCGTCAGTAAGTCTTGGGCCGGTGCCATCATCCATGCTGGTGGTACCGGGCGCTCCGTTCGCTCTGCAGGTGGCGTTGAGTTGCAGCCGCTTACGACCAGCAGCAACATCACGTTCAAGCTGGGTAATAGTCGCTTTGGCATCTGTCAGTTCTCCGTAGTATTTCGCATCGAGTGCGGCGACGTCGCGCTGGCGCACCTTCATATCATTAATGGTGTCGTTTGCCAGCTGCAGGTCGCCTTTGGCTTTATCGCGCTGCTCTTTATAGGCGATGGCATTATCGCGGTAATGATTAACCGCCCAGCCGAGGGCCACCAGCAGGCCAGCGATAACCAGCGCACCGATAAGCTTTGCTTTAAAGGTCATTTTTACCTTCCGCCAGGCACATGGAACGCTCCATCTCGCGCCGGTTCTGCAGCCCCTTCCACTTCATGCCACCAGCGTAAACCCAGCGGCGCATCTCTTCGCACGCACCGGCATGGTCGCCCTTATTGAGTTTCCGCAGCAGAGTGGATTTAGAGAACGCATCAGAGCCGACGTTAAAGACGAAGCTGTAGAGCGCCGCGCGCTGATACTCGCCCACCGGCACCTTCACCAACTGGTCAACGGTGCGCTTTGCCGGCTGCAGGTCTTTCCACAGCAGGGCATCACATTCCCGGTCGGTATAGGTTTTGTGCCGGACGATATCGCGCCCGGTGTGCCCGTCGCAGACCGTCCAGACGCCAGCCACATCTTTATAGGCTTCGTACTTCCGCCCTTCAACCCCGTCGTGGCCGCCAAGAAAAGCCGTGGCGATGAGCATCGCGCCGCCGCCCGCAGCAGCGATGAGTTTTTTACGCAGACTGCTGGTCATCGGCATATCATTCATCTCCAACTTTTATCGTCGGGCCGTATTTCTCCAGCGCCCTTACCTGGGCATTGGCAACCTTTCGTTTGAAGTACCAGTTAATAAGTCCGGTGACGACAATACCCGCGATACCAGCCAGCACGCCGACGGCACTCCATTCATCAGGACTTAGTTTTGTCAGAACACCGTTCAGGATGGTGCCGCCGGAAGTGCCGAGCGCGACACCGGTTACGAGTTTGCTCATATGGGACATGTCTCTCACCTCCGCTTCAGGGAAGTGGTTATGGGGAAAAAGGATAAAAAAAAGCCTGCTCAGAGAAGCAGGCTACAGGGAGCAATATTCATTCAGTATTATCGCTGGTGGTGATGGATTGCGTGGGTGGTCGCCTGATGACACAGACTGGACCACCCAGCAGAGGGGTATTCACCACATACTGAGTAAGGTTCACAAACGCTGTTCGATCAATGAATCAGCTGGTACTTTTTAGAAATTGTGATCAGGAGCCAATAACACAAGCCCGCCGAAGCGAGCCTGTGTTATTTATCTTGGGCTATCAGATAGTCACTTCGAGTTGATGGCCCAGCGCAGCCAGAGCTTTCTGAACAGTATCGATTTTGGTCGAATGCTTCAGATCAAAAAGCCGGGTCACTTCCTGCTTTTTCACTGCCATGCGTGTGGCGAGTTCAACCTGAGTAATCCCGGAGTCTACGAAGGCATTGAGCATCAGTACCTTCGCCGCAACGCTGGCCGGCAATTCAACGAAATCGCCGGTGATTTTACCGGGTTCAGGCACCTTTTGCCCGTCCTCAAAGTAAAACTCAAACGCAGTAACCAGAGCGTCCAGCGCCATAAATAACGCCTCTTCTCTGGTATCGCCCTGCGTCAATGCTTCCGGGATATCCGGGAACGAAACAACATATCCGCCGGTATCCGGCTCAAGGTTTACGGGATATCGCATATTGTCTTGATGAATCTCAGCGAGTACCAGCCCCCGGAGAGGCTGGTTTTTTTATTTCAGGCCAAGCTGCTTAATGATGGCCTTTCGTAATGGTTCTTTTATCTCACTTCCGGGGTGCCGTGGCATTACGCTTCGTTTTCCCCCGTATTGTAGTTTCAGATGGTTAGTACCGTTTGAAACCACAACTCCCTGAGACTCAAGCCACCGCCTGAACTCGCTTTGCTTCATCCCTCCTCCAATCTGTTGAACATAATATTATAGTAAGCAATTATGCTTACTGTGTAAACATTTATGTTTACTTTTAGTTGAGAAGGTTGCAAAAAAACCGTTCGGAGGCGGGATCGAATGATTAAGCTGCGTGTCTAAGTGACCACTCTTAACAGGTTAAGATATTTTTTGCGTACGCGTTAGACATTTCGTATTATCTATAACAATCAGGAAGTGTTACAAAAATTTACAGGAAATCGAAATGCCTGAACGCTCATATAAAATTGAATTTTTTCAGTTAAGTCTTATCCCTAATCAAGATGTAACCTCAATCCGTGATTTGCTAGAGGCTATAAGAGATAACGAATACGATACCTCACTTGAGATTAGTGGATTTACAAGAGAGGTCTGGGGCTTAGTTTTTGACAGATTTCCTGCCTCAGTTTGCGGCCAATTTAGGAAGTTCAGAAATACTGATATCCCTGAGATAGGAAGCATAGGTGAAGACGCTGAACAGATTGAACTTGATGACGATGAAGGGTTGATTGAGAAAAATTTTTTCGTTTACTACGAACAAAACGATCTTCTGGCATGGCATCGAAATTCTCACTCAAGTGGTGTTAACCAATTTATCAAACTTCTGAGTACTGTAGCTGGGGTTAGAGTCACAGCCAGCCCAATAATTCAATCAGATGCTGTTGCCCGTCTAATGAGTGGAGCTGTTGAATTGAAGAAAATAGAATTCACTCTACCCCGTCCGACGAATCCTCGGCTTTACCCAGACGATGATTTTGGTACAACAATCGTTGGTATGATGAACGATGCAGATGCAGATAGCTTGAAAATCTCCATGGGGGTTGATTTGAGAAGAGCTGATACGGAAGGGAAATTGGCTAATCGTCTGAAAAGGACATTGAGAAATATTGTGGGCCATGGTGCAACTACTGCACGCGCATATGTCTTTGAGGATGGTGTGGAGCACCCAATAGATTTAATCGCAGATCGAGTTTTTTCATGGCAGTCTGTTGAAACCAATGCGTACTTCCCCCCCAATTTGACTATGTATGGTATGATTGATGCAGCGAAAGCAGAATGTCAGGAGGAATTAGATGGGTACTTTGGTGCAATGGAAGACGCTCTTATCTAGGTCAGCTTTAAGCGCCGGAGTGGTAGTACTTTTTTGGATCAGCTCAAAGAGTATTAATACACAAATACTGGTCAACGCTTCCGGAGTGATTACTGGATTAGCTGGAACGATATTAGGCTTTCTAATCACATCAATGTCGCTTATAACAGCTTTGATGGATAAAAAGCTAATAGTAAACATGCTAAAAACAGGGCATTACAGACGACTGATAGCTGATACGATACTTACCTGCGCGTTTTTACTATCACTTATAGTGGTGTGTTTACTTTGTCTCATTTCGCAAGTGCATATGATCAAATGTGTATTTTATGCCGTCATTTTTTTCCTCACTATAAGCATACTTTATTTGATAGAAGCAGGCCGAAGATTTTCTATAATCGTATTAAATATAAAATAAAGGAGTCACGTTTTTTTGTGACTCCCTTCACATAATTAATAATTTTCTATCATTATTAATACACCACTTATAAAACCTAGGGCTGTTTGTAAATCTTTTCTAACGGTTCCGTCAGAGCATTTTCGTTTCTTAGCCAATGTTCGAAGAGATAAGCCAACGACAAAATGAGCAATGATCAGCTCATACTCTTCAGGATTATATTTTCTCAACCGCGCTACACACCCGTCAATCATAATTCCATCATCATCATCACACTGTAGCCGAGATTTCTTGCCGTGTGGTAGTAAGCCTTTAAATCCAGCCGCAACTGGTTGCCAGTCAACACCGCTGCTGTCAGCGGCAGCCCATGCGCCCCAACGGTCTAATAGTTCATACATATCACGCATTACTATCTCCACTAATTACGCCAGCACGCCGTTAGCCAGCGCACGGTCTATAGTCTTCAGCACCAGCTCTGGCTGGCTGCCATATTTCGCTTCAAATGCCGCGGGATCGGCATGTAACTCATCGTGATGCGCCCTGCACAGCGGGATCACAAAGAGATCATGTGCTTTGGTTCCCATGCCACCCTGCCCGTAACCGATTAGGTGGTGCGGATCATCCGCTGGTTTGCCGCAGCAGGCGCATACCTGTGCTTTAGCCCAGCGGGTGTATTTTTCGTTCGTCCAGCGCCGCCTTTTCGGGCGGAGCATGAGGCTTTCCGGCGACTCCGGATCAACCTGTATATTTACAATGGGTTTAGCTACTGGTGGCTCGGCGGACTGGCGCGCGGCTGGCTTATATTTTTTAAGCCGGTTGCCCAGCACCTCTTCACCACCAGCAGACGGACCGAGATCGTGACCGTTATAAACTGACTGGATCGGCGCAGAGGGGAACCGCAGCGCGCGGGCTGCCATATCCTCAGGGATAGCGTCTGCGACACCGGCGTATACGGCCCACCAGCACAACTCGGACAATGACAATTCCCGTGTTGCGTCATAGCCAGACGAGACACGCGCCACGTCCACGATCCACCGGGCGACGTTTTGCCGGGCCAGTGCCGCCATCGTGTCGGTGGTCTGCTCCCGCAGCCGGTTATCGCAGTGCCAGCACAGCAGCAGCGCGCCGGGGGCGTGGCGTTGCGTGACCAGTTCGCGGTGATGATAGTCCGAGTACGGCCACTGGCACTGACCGCCGCCGTAATGCTCAAGCCAGTATTCCAGCGCTCCGATACCACCGGCGGCGCTAATTACCCGCTCATCGCAATAAAACGGATAAAGCCTCTCGTCCTCCGTCAGCGGCTGGCGAGCGTCGGCAATCCGCCCGGTCGGAAGGTGTGCCATGTTTTCCGGCTGCGGCTCCACCAGCACTCGTCCGGAACTGAAGATGCTCATCAGCTCACTGCCGGGCCTCAGCAGCACAATACCCAGGTGGCGGGCTATGTCTGGTTTAAGCAGTGCCCTCACGCTGCGTTCCCCCTCGCGAGATGTTCCGCCCACAGGCCGCCGATCCACTTAACACCCTTCGCTGTAAATCGAGCCTGGCTGAATGCATGGTTTGAGGTAACAGACGTTCCGGTCTTCACTTCGAACCGTCCGGCGTCAATGTGCTGGTGGTGAGGCGTCAGCGCGCCGCCCAGCCGGTACATGATGTTGTTATCGATGAGAAACAGGCGGAAGTCGGTCTCTTTGGCCGTCAGCAGCTTCGCCACCTGACGGAATGACATTGAGCCGCTGGCGGTGCAATATCGATCCACAAATTCAATCTTCGGCGCGGCGGCGGCCAGTTCCGCCGTCAGCTTCTGTTTCTGCTCAGCCAGATCGGCAGCGAGACGAAGCGCCTCGGGCAACGACTGCGGCACGGCAATTTGCTGGCCCTGCTCCAGCGCCTGCCAGCGATCCACCAGCCGGGCGGTAAACTCAGGGCAGAGCTGCGCAACAATCACATAACTGTCGCGCTTGCTGACTTCGTAGTGATGATACTGCTGCCCGTTCTGCGGGTGGGTGTACTGCAATGCAGCATACCCCCCTATCACGCCGCTACTCATTAATCGTTCAATGGTGATGCATACATTGCTATGGCGTGAATCGACCAGCTCGGCGATGACACGGCTGGACATCGTCAGCCCGGTGTTTGCATTGGTTAACTCGTTCATGCGTTTCTCCACTTATTCAGGCGGCTGCAACCGCCGGTTCATAGGTAGCGGGCTTTGGCAGCCTGCGCAGTTGCTCGATGATCGCCGCACACGCCGCGCTCTGGTATGCGCGACCGACGGCACTGATGAGATGCCTGCCCTTCAGCGGGCCTTTGTTCGGTGCGCGCCAGTAGGTGTTTACGCTGGGCGGGAACGGCAAAATTAACTTCATGCCCCCACCCCGCGAGATTCGAGGAAAGCTATCGCATGCTCTCTGGCGTACTCATCACCATCCACCAGCGAACGCAGGAGGGATATTGCCGTGGCCTCATTACTCATGCTGGTAATAGCTATGCCCCGCGAAACGCCAGGGGTTATCGAGATGACATTTTTTTTATTAAGCGCGCGTAAATGATCTGCGGCGGCATTGGGCGAACGAAAACCCAGACGTTGAGCCAGCTCAGCCGCTGTTGGTGAAAAACCATGCTCGCGCTGGAAGGCGATCAGTTCGTCGAGTACTCTTTGCTGGCTGACAGTTAATTTTTTATCTTTTTCCACTGTTCCCCCTTAAAGCACCGCGACGAGATCTTTTGCGATCTCGCGGGTGCTGCCTTTGCTTGAAATGGATCGGCGTGCGGTGACGTAATTCAGCGAAAACCCGTGCTGTTCGTACAGTTCAACGATGCGCGGAGCCACGGAATTTGATATGACGATACGCGCCCCGCGCTGGTGTGCTGCAACGCAGGATTCTGCGAGAGCGATCTGATCTTCCCAGGTGAAACCTCCGGCGGCATAACCGGTAAAGCCTGCGGTACCTGGCATTGGTTCATAAGGCGGATCGCAGTATACGACATCGCCCTCACCTGCCAGCGACAGCGTGCGGCGAAAGCCAGCGTTCATAAAAACGCAGTTATGGGCCATGTCAGCGAACGCTGCGATTTCGTTCTCAGGAAAATACGGTGCCGGATATTTGCCCCAGCCGACGTTAAACCCTCCGGCGCGGTTGTAACGGATCAGGCCGTTAAAACAATGTCGGTTAAGAAACAGGAAAGCTGCTGCGCGTTCTGGCGCTGGGATAAGCTGCTGATTAAACTCATCACGTACAGCCAGGTAACCTTCCGCAGTGTTAAGGCTGCTGAATAAAAGACGCGCATGGCGCATCACCTTTTCCGGCACCAGCGCCAGCATCTGGTAAAGGTTAATCAGATCGGCATTAACGTCTGCCAGCAGGAAAGCGGCGTGTTTATCTGAGTTGATGAATACCGAACCGCCACCCACAAATGGTTCAATCAGGCGTTTACCTGCCGGGATAAGACGATCCAGCTCCGGCAGCAGAGAGTATTTGCCACCAGCCCACTTCAGGAACGGGCGCTGCCATGCGCGTGGTGCTGGCTCCTCCGCTGGCAGCGCAGCGACGATACGCTCGCCAATCCAGCGCATGACCGGTACAGCCATGCTGTTGCCGATCGCTTTGTAGCGCGGGCCATCTGGACAATCAGCAGCATCTTTGCCGTTCCATGGGATCAGTGTGTGGTCATCAGGTAATCCCATCTGCCTTTCATTCTCGATCGGCATCAGGTGTCTGATTCGGCATTCTGGTGTAACAACGTAAGTTTCTCTGTCATCGAGAGAGCCAGCCCCTCTTGCTGTGAGACAAACAGGCACGGGCGTCTGCTTTGTCGGGGGATTAACCCGGCGCAGGCTCTCGGACTCAAATAATATTTGCCCGGGATCAATGTCTGTTCTAGCAGTTGCGACAAGCAAAATTCTCGGGCGTCGTTGGGCCACTCCGAAGTATTGAGCATCGAAGGTTCGCCAGGCCACTCGGCGCTGTCGTCCAATAACAACACCACGCTTTGACCAGACTGGAATGTGCTTGCAGGTTTTTTTATCCCAGCGCCAGTATTTGCCGCTGCATCCTGTTGCAGGTCGTGGACCAGGTTCGAATGCTTCAACCTCTCCAGCCATTCCAGCGAGAAAGTAACCGAAGGCGTTGTCTTTTGATGAGAATGCCCCCGGGACATTTTCCCAGACGAAGATTGCTTCATGCTCACCATTTCCCCTGCGTTTACTGTCGATTGCATCAGCTAATTCCATATATGAAAGTGTCAATCGTCCGCGTGGATCGCTTAACCCCTGACGCTTGCCACCAATTGAATAGGACTGGCAGGGTGTTCCGCCAGCTATAACTTCAGGCGCTTCAACTTCTCCAGCTCTTACAGCAGCGGCTATTTTTGTCATATCACCGAGATTGTTCACTTCGGGCCAACGAGCTGCCAGAACTGCCGATGGGAATTTTTCTATCTCAGCAAACCATGCGGCTTTCCAGCCGAGCGGCTCCCAGGCAACTGTTGCTGCTTCAATACCGCTGCAAACGGATCCGTATCTCATGATCGGAACCCCGCATTTTCTGGCAGTGAATAATCAACGTTGTCGAATGAGGCACGCGCCGCCGGGCTGCTCACCCACTCCCCGTTCTGGCGCAGCGGACGCCCTGCGTTATCCCAGTTGGTAGCGGCTTTGAGGTAGGCAGGAAATTTTGTCGGCTGAAACAACGTGGTCGGACGCAGGTATTCCGCCATCTTGAGGTCTTCGCTCCACTTCGCGGTGCTGTAGTCCACGACAAGCACCAGTTCATCCAGGCTGAACCCCTCGCCCAGGCGGGCACGGATGTTTTCCAGCGAAGACTTGCAGACCTGGTACCGGGAGCCTGTTTTCTGGTTCAGGTGAGTTAAAACCTGTTTAGCCTGATCGGTGATCATCACATCCCGGTCGGGTTGCCCGGCAACCTGACAAAAGGGTTTAGGTTTTACTTGTGGATCTTGTTTTGATTTTACTGACGGATCCCCGCCAGATTCTGACGGGTCAAAACCACCATTTTTGCCGGATTTTGACGGGTCGGATTTTGATGCATCAGAATCTGACGCATCAGATTTTGACGGGTCAGATTTTGAGGTGTCAGAATCTGACAGGTGAGTAAATGCCGCAGCCCGGAGCTTTGCAACGTTAAGGTGATAGACGTTCGATGCATTACGATTACCCTGGCGGCGTTGTTTACGTACCAGCCAGCCGTCTTTTTCGAGATTAGCGATCGCGGTACGGATGGTGCTGGCACCTGCGCCCAGCTGGCGGGCGATGGTGTCGATGGAAGGCCAGCAAATGCCCTCGTCACTGCTGAAGTCAGCCAGGCGCGCCATAATTGCCACGCTGGTCAGCTTCATACCCGACGATGCGCAGGCATCCCACACATAGCCGGTTAACTTAGTGCTCATCCCGCCACCCTTCTGAATTTCTCCCGGAACCGTTCAACAGGTTGCATGCAGTCGTGCGGATAACCGGCGCGCCTGTAGATGACCTGTCGTTTTTCCCGGTCATAGCCGATGACATGAACTTCAATTCCACGGTTGTCGCGGTACCGCCTGGTAAGGAGTTCCACTCTATACGCCCCCTCTCATTCATTTCGGAAAATGCGCCTACCATATCGCCTGGCGTCTGGTAGTTGTGGCTGCCGTCCGCAGAATGTACGATTTCCTCATAGCCGAACGGAGCATTGCCCACCAGCGGTTTGCATCTGAATTGCTTAGCAGGCCTGTATCGGTTTAAACTGTTCATGCGTTAAATTTCTCCACTTAGAAAGCTGGCGCGCCAGACGCCTCGAGCTGCACACTCGGGGCGTCACCTTTCCGACCATTAATTACGAATGCGTCAACTGCGTGATCTGCAATGCCAACACCATACAAAGCCAAAAATCCCATAAACCCATGTATCTGATGACGTAATTTCGCGTTGAATAAATCCGATAGAAACATGCGTTCCTTCTTGTCAATCACGCCGTCAGCCATTGCTTCAATTTTTGCTCTTGCAAAATCCCCTTCAGCTACCGCGGCTTTCAGCTCGATGTCATAAAGATCGACGTTGTCCACAAGCCCCGGTACCGGCTTATCCACCAGGAATTTGCCCTGCCTTTCAGCAACGTATTCTGTGAAGAAACTGGTGCCGGAAAGATCTTCCATAGACTCGAGTTCTTTAAGCGTGAAGAAACGACTACCGCATTTCTGATACAAATGGTTATGAAACTGGTCGATGGTCATGCCCAGCTCAGATGCCATCCCTAAACGACCCTGTTTGTGTGATTTACACATAAGACGGATTGCTGTGTTTATGCTCTCTACCATGATGTTTTCCTTTTGGTAGTTATCTGAATGAACCTTTCGATTTAGAGTTGTTGTGCAGAACCAGAAGTGAGCAGTTCGGTTTGCTCGTATCTGCCTGGGTAAAGTATGTGAAGCTCGCTAATCTCACCTTTGAAGAAGTTGACCAGCCTTTCTGCCAACTCAACTGAGGGAACCTGCTCGCATCGTTCGATTCGGCTCAAAGTTGCAGGATCGATTTGTACGCCAGCAGCAACATGCGAAAGAGTAAATCCGTGCGACTTTCGCAATATTCTAAGTGGTGATTGCATAATGCCTCCTATATTTGCGTATTACGCATATTATTTCATGCTGAACGCTTGCGCAAGTCGCTTTGCACAACGCGCAAAAAATACATGTAATGGACGCATGAACATTGGAAACCGTGTAAGACAACTTCGCCTAGCGAAGAAGATGAAAATTGCGGATCTTGCTGATGCCGTAGAGATTGATTCTGCCAATATTTCCCGTTTGGAGACGGGTAAGCAAAAGCAATTTACAGAACAAACACTTAACCGATTAGCTCAAGCTTTAGGCGTTAGTATTGCCGAACTCTTTACCTCGACAGACATTCAGTCTACTGTATGTATAAACAGTAACAATAATTCTTCATCTGTAGAGGGTGTCGATGTGTTTAGGGTTGAAGTTCTTGATATCGCAGCAAGTGCGGGTGCAGGATTTATTCAAGGAAGTGACGTGATAGATGTTATCCACGCCATTGAATACAGCCACGAAAAAGCTTTATCAATGTTCGGTGGTAGACCTTCCGACGGGGTAAAGGTAATCAACGTTCGTGGGGATAGCATGGCCGACACTATCGAGCCCGGCGATTTAATTTTTGTCGATATCACAATCCACGACTTTGATGGCGATGGCATCTATGTTTTTGGCTTTGATGAGAAAATTTATGTCAAACGCTTACAGATGATCCCTGATCAGCTACTGGTTATATCTGATAATCCCAAATACAGGGAGTGGAGCATCGATAAACAAAACGAGCACCGCTTCTATATTTATGGCAAGGTTATGATCAGCCAGTCCCAAGCCATCAAGCGACACGGGTAAACTGCAAATTCATAAAAAAGCCACTTTGCGTGGCTTTTTTTACACCCCATTAATTGCGTTTTGTGCAAATTATTCTTGCGTTATGCGCAATTTCTGATTATCTTCTTTTGACCAACAGCGAACAGGCAGGACGCCCACGAAGTAGCCGCCGGTGGCGTATGAATGTCCGGATGATTCGCTGACAGGTGATTTCGGGAGGGGTTGCGCCGCTGGGCTGACCACCAGCGACAGAAACTCAGCCGCGATACGGAGCCGTTTAACCCACGGCGCGGAGAATAAATACCGTAGGGGTTATAGCTGGCTGGTCGCCAGCACCCCGCCCGAAGCCACCTGGTAATAACAAAAAGTAGGATCTTCATTGCTGTGTGTAGTCTTGGCGGTGCCAGAGTTAACCCTTGAAGTCGCTGGTACCGCCCTTTTTACACAACACACAAGAGCATCACCGGGTGACGGGCCCATAACCCAATCCATCCGGGTGCTGGCGTAAAGCACAAGGTGCTCTTCTGTGTTGTGTGGAGAAATTAACCGGCGGTGGCAGCCGTCTTTTCAAAGGGTAAAGCCTATGTCCAATGAACGTGCAACCGTAGTGCCGGATTTTATCGGTGAACTGGATGGCGGGGTCTTCGAAAACAAGATCTCGATGGCGCTGAGTGAGGTTGCCTTCGGCGTCCTCAATAACGGCCAGAAGGGAAAGGTGGTGATCACTTTCGATATTGACCGCATGAGCAATTCGGTTGAAGAAAAACGGGTGATGATCAAACACAAGCTCTCATTTGTTCGCCCGACTCCGCGCGGTAAGTCGTCCGAAGAGGACACCACTGAAACGCCGATGTATGTCAATCGCGGCGGCAAGTTGACCGTTCTGCAGGAAGACCAGGGGCAGCTTTTCAGCCTTGCCGGTGATCCTGACGCGAAGCTGCGCAACCAGCAGTAATTCCCCTGATAAAATTTAAAAGGAAAAATCATGTCCCATGCCGTTGATGCCAGTGCTATTGATAAAGTTCAGACGCTGGTTCTCTCTCAGTTCCTCGAAGAAAAGCTATCGTCTGTCGACTGCCCGGTCGCGGTCGTGCCGGAAAGCGTAAAAGTGGAAAGCCTCGAGCGTTTTTCTCTCGAACGTTTCCGTTTCCGTGGAAAATTGCAGACTTTCAGCATTGAAGACTTTGCCCGCTATGCCACCGGCTATGCAGATAAAGGTTCCCGCTGCTTTATTAATGCTGACGAGATGCGCGCTGTGGCGGTATTCAACCTCGGCACGCTGGATAATCCCGGTCATGCCGATAACACGGCTGTGCTGTCCCTGAAAAAAACAGCGCCTTATGCCGCGCTGCTGGGCATCAATGGCGATCGCAACAATCAGAAAGACCTGGCTGAATGGCTTGAGGACTGGGCTGATTATCTGATCGGTTTTGATGCCGGTGGCGCTGTAATTGATGCAAAGAAAGCTTCAGCAGCGGTGCGCAAAATCACCATCGAGTCTAATCAGTCTGCCGACTTCGAAGACAATGACTTCAGCGGTAAGCGATCATTAATGGAATCCGTGGAAGCGCGAACCAAAGATATTATGCCGGTGGCGTTCGAGTTTAAATGCGTGCCATTCGAAGGGCTGGCAGAACGTCCGTTTAAACTGCGCCTCAGCATTATCACCGGCGATCGCCCTGTTCTGGTTCTGCGCATCGTGCAGCTGGAAGCAACGCAGGAAGCAATGGCCGCCGAGTTCCGCGATCTGCTGGTTGAGGAATTTAAGGGCAGTGCCGTGGAAACCTTCATCGGTACGTTCAACGCTTAATTTCGCTGCTGCAAGTGCCCCTGCGGGGGCATTTATGGAAGCGTAATCCTTTTTATTATCGCCACCCGGCGAGGGATTCGTGCAACCAAAATCAGGCGCGGTGCAGAGCGCCAGCTATATGGAGAAAACACAGTGGGCTTTATTCAGACATTATCCGGTAAGAAATTTGACTACCTCAATTCCACCGCCGACGATATCGTGATCGAGGATATCGCTACGGCGCTTTCGCATACCTGCCGTTTCGGCGGCCATCTGCCGGAGTTCTACAGCGTGGCGCAGCACTCGGTACTGTGCAGCCAGATCGTGCCGCCGGAGTTCGCCCTCGAAGCGCTGCTGCACGATGGCGCAGAGGCTTACTGCTGCGATCTCCCCTCACCCCTGAAAGTGCTGGTCCCGGATTACCGCTTCATTGAGTCGCGAATCGACAGGCTGATCCGCCATAAATATGGCCTGCCGGAAGAAACCAGCCAGGTAGTGAAATATGCAGACCTGACCATGCTGGCGACCGAGCGCCGCGATCTTGATATTGATGACGGTACCGTCTGGCCGATGCTGACTGGCGTGCCTACATCGGATCTGATCCAAATTATCCCGCTGCGCCCAGGGCAGGCTTATGGTCTGTTTATGAACCGGTTCAATGAGCTGACGGAGGCTCGCGCATGCGCCTGAAAGTCAAAGAACTGATAGCGCGGGCGTACGAGGCTGCGCCCCGCCTCAGGGATGCCGATGCAGCGCTGATGAAAGAGTTAGCAGCACGTCTCGACGTGACCTACGTTGCGCTTTCTGAAGCCCTGGAACGGAGCCACCAGCTTGAGCATGAAAACGCTAACTTGCTCAGTTTCATTAACACAGAGTGCTTCGTGAAGGATGGTGCTGAATATGACTATGCATCGACGCGTCTGCCTCTGACACCAGCCACGGATAAGCATATCGCCGAACCGGAGGCGCAGACGCTCACGATAGACCAGATGCGCTCGTTTATTACTGATGTCGATTTAGCAGCATTACATCGTTTCGCGGAATGCTGTGATGACCCTGAATCTGGCGGCCATGATTTGGAAAAAGAACAGGTAGCGCGACTGGAGAAAATTGGCGCGTTACAGCGCTCCGGTCGTGTTAGCTACATCACGGATTTCGGTGATCACCTGATTTCCATTACTGCTGGCATCAAATTGCAGGTTGAGGGGGAATGAGATGGCTAAATCATCAGACGTGCATGACCTGTTAAGTGCTTATCAAAAACAGGCTCGGAAGATACCTGCTAAGGGTGTTTATGCCTCAAGGCATCGTCAGGTTGAGGTGCAGGCGGCGCACGTACGCAAGATAATGCGCAAGCGTCGGCGTTCTATCGGTAAGTCAATTAAGCTCGGCTGTCGCTTTACGGCGGAAATGCGCGTAGCACTGATTTGCGATATGAATTTTTGGGCGTTGGTATGCCGCTCTAACCGTAAGAATTTTGTCGAGCGCGAGGACTAACCCATGACAGAACTGAGCAAAGAACGTCTGGCGCAATATGCGTACGATAAGCGCATGTGCAACGTCAATGATGAAATTCGCGAAATGGCCCGCCGCCTGCTTGCCGCCGAAGAGCAGCGGCCAGTGATGTATTGCAAGGGGCGGGAGGATGATTTAGATCCAGAAACCGTTTCAACAGAGCGGGCGGTAGTTGAGGCATGGGTTGAGGAATGGAACAATGAGCAAAGCCAGGGAGAGCCAATTTACAAAACTGTTTCCCTCTATCGCCACCCGCAGCAGGGTAAGGCGGTGCAGGTGCCGGATGAGATTGACCGAATCAAGGCATTCGACCTGTTAAACACCCTTCCTGATGGGGATGTCGTGGGCTGCGTTAAATATACTTGGAATGCCTGCCGCGCCACCATGCTTACCAGTGAACCTGTAAGCAATCGTGATGAGTTGCCTGATTTTCGGGAAAACGAGAATTCGTCAACCAAACATTTTCGGGAAAACGCGGAAACGTCAACCAAGTTGCATGAGAAATGCTGGTGCCACACATGTCGTCCTATGGATATTACTGACATGCGGTTTGTGGTATGCCCTGACTGTGGAAACAAGCGCTGCCCGAAGGCAAATGACCATCGTAACGCCTGTAGCGGGAGCAATGAGCCAGGGCAAAAAGGTAGCGCGTATCCAGCAGCGCCTGCGTGGGTTGGTGTCGATTGGGCTGAAGGATGCAAACCAAGCAACTCTCCGGCTATTCCGGAGGGTTGGAAGCTCGTGCCGGTTGAGCCGACAGAGGCAATGCTGGACGCTGCTTATAGCTATCCGGCATCAACAACAGATCGCATGCGCAAGCAGTATTCCGCCATGCTCGCAGCAGCGCCGCAGCCGGAGGTACCAGGTGAATAAATTTGAGTTACTTCAAAAGATATCTGCCCTGGCTACTGAGTGTCACGCGCTGGCATCTGATCTGGATATTGGTGACGATCGCACGGAGATATTCGAAATCTATGGCGTGCTTTACAATCTTGGTCGCTGCGGTTACGCCAGTCAGGTTACTCAGCGAATGAATCCACTTCTGGAATGTTGTGACGACGATGACGAATAATATCTGCCGCGCTGCGAGCAGAAGAGCTTAACTGATTAATGCCGGGGTGCAGCCGGGCAAAGTGGAGAGGTGACCATGAGCGATCGTTTCCTGACTGATGAAGAATTAGCAGAGGCTACGGGTTCCCCCCAAAAGTCGCTGCAAAAAGAGGTCTTAAGCTGTAATGGGATTTTTTATATTGAACGCCGGGATGGTTCGATCAAAACCACCTGGTACCATATCAATCATCCTATTCAGCGCCTCACTCCACCAGCAGGTCATCTGCCTGTTCCAGGCATGAACTTTGACGCTATAGAGAGATGACTTATGGGTCGCAAACGCGCGCCCGGTAACGAGTGGATGCCAAAGGGTGTTTTTTTTCGCCCTTCTGGCTATTACTGGAAGCCCGGCGGTACCACAGAAAAATTAGCAGCAGCAAACGCCACCAAAGCCGAAGTATGGGTCGCTTATGAAAAGGTGGTTGAAGGAAGAAAAAATCGCATCACCTTCTCTCAGCTCTGGCGAAAGTTTTTAGCCAGTGCCGATTATGCTGATCTGGCTCCCCGGACTCAAAAAGACTACCTTGCCCATGAAAAAAATATTTTGCCGGTGTTTGGCGATGCAGAAGCAAAGTTAATAAAGCCTGAGCACATCCGCCGTTACATGGATGCCAGAGGTAAAAAAAGTCGCGTTCAGGCTAACCATGAACATAGTTCTATGTCCCGCGTTTTTCGCTGGAGTTATCAACGAGGGTATGTACCAGGAAACCCATGTGTTGGCGTCGATAAATTTCCCAAACCACAAAGGGATCGCTATATCACCGACGAAGAGTATCTGGCTATTTATAACCATGCTACCCCTGCCGTTCGCGCTGCAATGGAAATAGCCTATCTGTGCGCAGCCAGGGTGTCTGATGTTCTTAAAATGAACTGGAATCAGATAATGGATCATGGAATTTTTATCCAACAAGGTAAAACTGGTATTAAACAGATCAAAGCATGGAATGACAGGCTGAGGGCTGCCGTAGATATTTGTAGGACATGGGGAGATGAAGGGCCGGTAATCAGGACGATGTACGGCGAGCGGTATTCATATAAGGGATTCAATGAAGCCTGGAGAAAAGCCAGATCTGGTGCAAGTGAAAAACTGGGACAGGCTCTCGACTGCACCTTCCATGATCTGAAAGCGAAAGGCATATCAGATTATGAAGGATCCAGTAAAGAGAAGCAGGTTTATAGCGGTCATAAGACAGAGTCGCAGGTGTTGGTTTATGACAGGAAGGTTAAAGTCAGTCCGACACTGAACCGAAAAATGTGAGCTACAAAGCCCGATTTTTTCTCATCGGATTTTCTCACTTTTTCTCAATGAGATCTGGATCGTTGAAAGCGGAATGAGTAAGTGCTTGAATAGTGGCGGAGAGAGGGGGATTTGAACCCCCGGTAGAGTTGCCCCTACTCCGGTTTTCGAGACCGGTCCGTTCAGCCGCTCCGGCATCTCTCCGTTTTGATAGTTGCAATAATGCCAGGAATTTTGGCATTTTAACAGCCCAAGTCCCTTCAATTATGTTCAAGTGATGAGTTTGCGAGCAAAACGATGATTAAGTGGCCCTGGAAAGCACATGAAGCAACCCGAAGCCCGGAATTACCCTGGGAGCACGCGCTTGCGATCCCTGTCTTAGCCAGTCTTTCTATAGATGAACAGGCTAAGCTCATTCAGCTTGCCGAACGCTTCTTACAGCAGAAGCGGGTGGTTCCCCTGCAAGGTCTTGAACTGGATACGCTGCAAAACTGCCGTATCGCCCTGCTCTTTTGTCTTCCGGTTCTTGAACTGGGCATTGAATGGCTCGATGGTTTCCATGAAATCCTGATTTATCCCGCGCCGTTCGTCGTTGATGATGAATGGGAAGATGATATCGGGCTGGTACACAATCAGCGGATGGTGCAGTCCGGTCAAAGCTGGCAGCAAGGGCCGGTGATCCTGAACTGGCTGGATATTCAGGACTCCTTCGACGCCTCCGGTTTTAACCTGATCATTCATGAAGTCGCGCATAAGCTGGATACCCGCAACGGCGACCGCGCCAGCGGCGTGCCATTAATTGCGCTGCGTGAAGTCGCAGGCTGGGAGCATGACCTTCATGCGGCCATGAACAATATTCAGGATGAGATCGACCTGGTCGGCGAAAGCGCAGCCAGTATTGATGCCTATGCCGCCACCGATCCCGCAGAATGCTTTGCCGTGCTGTCGGAATACTTTTTCAGTGCGCCCGAACTTTTCGCCCCGCGCTTCCCGTCCCTGTGGCAACGCTTCTGTCTGTTCTATCAGCAGGACCCCTTACAGCGACTGCGTGAAAACGGTGAAGCGGAGAGTAATACCTCTCTGGTACATTAAAAACCCATTTTGCATCATTATTAGCCAGTTGAATCAACGAGTTAATTTTATCGTTGACACCAGAATACGGGGCCAGTAATATTCGCCCCGTTCACACGATTCCTCTGTAGTTCAGTCGGTAGAACGGCGGACTGTTAATCCGTATGTCACTGGTTCGAGTCCAGTCAGAGGAGCCAAAATTCTAAAAAGCCTGCTTTCGAGCAGGCTTTTTGCTTTTCAGCGTTCAGCCAGCCGGGGCATTCACGCCCAACAATTTCAATCAAAGGTCGATATCACATGCCCGGCCGCTTTTTCCACCAGCAGGGAAAGGGCTTCGGCCGCCGGGGTCAGCGGCATGCTGGCGCGACGGATCTGCACGATTTCCGGGCCGGGGATCTGTTCCTCAATCGCGATGGCGATCATCGAATCCTTAAAAAACTCCGATTTCAACAAGGCTTTGGGTAGCAGGATCAACGAATCGGTGGAGGAAAGCAGCGTCAGAACAGCCATGACGGAATTCACCTGCGTGAGCAAGCGCGGCGATGCCAGCCCGTGCGTTCGGAACACCTCGTCGAACTCCTCTTCCGGTCGGTTGCGCAATCCGAAGGAGAGCCATTGCGCATCGCAGAGTTGCGCGAGGCTCGTTGCCCGTGCCAGCGGGTGATTTTTCCGGGCGATGACCATGCGATTTTTTCGCCACAGAAGGTCCATCTGGTAGCGCGATTCGGGCGCTTTCTCCGGGCTGGGCCCGACGTAAAAATCCATGCTGCCATCATTCAGCCGGGGAATGGCGGTGGGATAAACCGTTTCCAGAATTGTCAACCTGACCTGCGGATATTGCTCGCGAAAGGGCTGATAGACCAGAGGCAGGATCATCTCCAGAATAACCGGCGAAAATCCCACGGTTACTTTGCCCTGAAGTTTACCGCGCATCTGGCTGGCTTCGTCTTTGGCCCGCTGCAAATCTTCCAGCATGTTGTGGGCACGCAGGTAAAACCGCTCTCCGGCTGGCGTCGGCGTTGTGCCATAAGAGTGGCGTTCGAGCAACGGCAGCCCCAGTTCCTCTTCCAGTTCG
Organism: Superficieibacter sp.; assembly: GCF_032071645.1. NCBI lineage: Bacteria > Pseudomonadati > Pseudomonadota > Gammaproteobacteria > Enterobacterales > Enterobacteriaceae > Superficieibacter > Superficieibacter sp. Next base: position 95,928 of record NZ_DAMAPU010000001.1, on the reverse strand, counting down.
CGCAGGCTACGGGTTAAAGCCGGTTGCGCAAGGCCAAGCAGCCGTGCCGCCGCGCGCAGGCTGCCTGTGCGGATCACCGCCTCGAAATGGCGCAAATGATGGATTTTCACGGTGGTCCTCCTGACCCTGGCTGGCTGATATCAAAAAGCTATCGCCGGGATTAATTTGCCTTCTTATTGTATCAGATGCGCGGGAGTAACATCTTTTTTGTCGACCTGCCGATGGGTCGATCGGATGGATTCAACCCCTCGCAAATGACGGTGTTTCACCATGGAGGCAAAAATGAGCAATTTCAGAGATATTCCGAAAGTCGATGTACACTCGCATTTCCTGACCCCCTCGTATCTTGAGGCCATGAACAAGTATCTGGGCGGCAACCCGGATCGTTTTCCGATGCCGGAATGGTCGGTCGAAAAACATTTGCAGTACAACGAATCAATGGGGATCGTGCATACGGTTCTGTCATACTCGTCACCGCATATCAATTTCAGCACACGCGAAGTCAACCGCCAGCTTGCCCGTATTGGCAACGAAGCCGGAGCGCAAATCGTGGCGGATAATCCCGGGAAATTCAGCTTCCTGGCGTCGCTGCCCCTGCCCAACATCGACGATACGCTCGAAGAAATCGCTTATGCCTGCGATCATCTGGACACCGATGGCTTCACGCTGCCGACCAATACCAAAGGCGTCTATATGGGCGCGCCGGAGCTGGAGCCGATGTTCGCCGAATTCAACCGTCGTAAGGCGGTGGTGACGTTTCATCCTAACAAACCTGGCGCTGTACCAGCAGGCGTTGGCGAAATGCTGCCGATCCCGATGATGGAGTTTATTTTCGACACCACGCGCTGTGTCGTCGATCTGATGCTGCGCGGTTATCCCGAAAAATACCCCGATATCAAATTCCTGATGCCGCACTGTGGATCGATGCTGCCGTACGTCGTCGATCGGATCGCGTCCTTCAAACCGACGCTGATCAAGACCGGCTCTGTGACGGAAGATTATGACGTTTATAAGACTTTCAGCCGCTTTTATTTCGACACCACGGGCGCATCGGCGGCTCACCAACTGCGCGACGTGCTGGATATGACCGACGTCAGCCACATCCTTTACGGCAGCGACTATCCCTTCCCGCCTGTGCCGGTGCTGGAAGACCAGACCAACGCCGTGTTCACGGCTCCCTACCTGGACGAGACGCAGAAAGCGAAAATCTTTAGTGGGAACGCATCGGCTCTTTTCAAAAAAGTAAGACTGTAAAAACAGCGGGAACCTCAGTATCTGGGGTTCCTTACTTTTTATCCAGGACGGAATAGTTAAAATGAATATTCTTGGCTGTGTCAAAAAAATACCGGGCGGTTTAATGATCGTACCGATGTTCGTCACCGCGCTAATTAACACGTTTTTCCCCGAAGCGCTCAAACTGGGCGGACCGACAAGTCTGTTCACCGCCAAAGGCACCATGGTCGTTATCGGCCTGATCCTGTTTATCACGGGCAGCCAGTTCAGGCTAAACCAGTTGGGCATGACCCTGAAACGCGGCGCGGCACTTTGCCTGGCCAAACTGGCTATCGGTTTCCTGGCAGGCTGGTTGGTGCTGAGCTGGCTCGGCCTGGACGGTTTCTGGGGTATTTCGGCGGTTGCCTTGATCAGCGCCATGGTCAGCTGTAATCCCGGCGTTTATATCGCGCTGTGCGAACAATACGGCGACGACACTGATAAGGCCGTGTTCGGTCTGCTGAACGTCATTGCGGTACCCGCGACGCCAATCCTTATCATCGGCGTCGCTGGCGGCGGCGGTATTGATCTGATGGAAATCCTGGTCGTGCTGATCCCATTTATTGTCGGCATCATCCTTGGCAATCTCGATCCGCAGATCCGCGCCCTGATGGCACCGGGCACGCCTATCGTGCTGCCTTTCCTCGGCTTCTGCTTCGGCGCGTCGGTCAATCTGGGCAGCGCGTTAACAGCGGGGATGGCCGGGATCCTGCTGACGCTGATCTTCCTGATCGTCAACGTCGCGTTGATGCTGCTCGTCGACCGGGCCATTCTCCGCCGCCCAGGCTACGCCGCTGTCTCTACCTGTAGCGTGGCCGGAATATCGGTCGTCGTTCCGACCATCCTGGCAGCTTCACAACCCGCTTTCGCCCCCTGTGCGGAAGCCGCCACCTCGCAACTGGCGCTGGTGATGGTGCTTTCCTCCTTCGCCATCCCCTGGATCACCAGCCAGGTGGTAAAACGGTGGGGCAGAGGCTGATAATACTGCGGTGCAGCGGCAGAATTGCACGCGCTGCCAATGCACCGCATATGCCGGGATTAACCCGAAAACCTTATTTATTATTCTCTTCAGGATTAAACGGATAGCATACACATGCCAGCTTATGTCCGTCAGGATCTCTAAGATAAGCAACATAAAAATCCGCGCCGTATTCTTCTCTGATACCGGGCGCGCCCTCATCGCTTCCGCCATGCATAAGACCCGCTGCATGAAACTTTCTGACCTGTTCTGCACTCCTGGCTCTGAACGCAAACATCGTGCCATTCCCTGCTGTGGCTTTATTTTTGTCAAAGGGTTCACAGATACAAAAACTGAAACCTTTATCTGACGGATCTCCCCACGTAGCCCAGCTCTCATTCCATGAAGGTATCCGGGAAATACCCAGCACGTCGAAAATCGCATCATAAAAAATAATCATATGATGCATGTTGTTGGTTCCTGTAGTGGTATACATGAGCATGTTAAATCACCTGCTGTCCGGGAGAAAGTTCAGCGCCTGAGCATGATCCCCTCACCGCCCGAAATCAAGGATCCGGTCCATCATTAGCAGCAGGATCCCATAACAACATCGTCTTTTTCGCCAGCGGCATCAAAGCAAAAAGCCTGCACGGAGGCAGGCTTTGAATGCAAGATTGCGGCTCAAATCTGATAATCAATCACGACTTCATCCGATTCCATTGCCTGACGCTTGATTTCCGCCAGCGACAGTCCGGCATTGCACAGCTCGATAAACTGCCAGACATAATTACGCTGAAGCTGACCGCGCTTGAGGCCCAGCCAGACGGTGCTGGCATCAAAAAGATGACGGGTATCAAGCCGGACCAGCCTTCCAACCTCATTTTCGCCGGTAGATTGCTCAGCGACCAGCCCGATGCCCAGCCCCAGATCGACGTAAGTTTTGATGACGTCGGAATCCTGCGCGCTGAGGACGATATCCGGTGTCAACCCCTTGCGGCTGAAAGCTTCATCAATACGCGAGCGCCCGGTGATCCCCTGACGGTAGGTAATCAAAGGCCAGCGGGCGATCTCTTCCAGCGTCAGTGGGGAAATCTGCGTTAACGGATGATCGTGCGGCAACAGCAGACTGTGATGCCAGCGGAACCACGGGAAGGCGGCCAGCGTGGGATCGTTGCTTAAACGCTCGCTGGCAATGCCAATATCTGCGCCGCCATTGTGCAGCAGCGCTTCGATTTCCTGCGGTGTACCCTGCACCAGCTCAAGACGCACATCTTTAAACAGTTCCCGAAACGCCTTTATCACCGGCGGCAAGCTGTAGCGCGCCTGGGTATGCGTGGTGGCGATGGTCAGCACGCCCGACGCATCATTAGTGAATAAATCGGCAAGTCGGCGAACGTTGCTGGCCTCGTTGAGGATGCGCTCCGCAATCACCAGCAATGCTTTCCCCGGCTCGGTCATGCCCAGCAGACGCTTACCGCGCCGGATGAAAATCTCAATACCGAGTTCTTCTTCCAGCTCGCGGATATGGCGACTGACGCCAGACTGCGAGGTATAAAGCATGTTAGCGACTTCGGTCAGGTTGAAATCCTGCCGTGCGGCCTCGCGAATAATTTTAAGTTGCTGAAAATTCACCCTACCCCTCCAGGGCCATATGACATAACACTATTGTTAGAGTCACAGAAGGAGCAGAACAAATAATAAAAACCAGCAACTTATGCTTTTTTGTTATAAACCCTAACTGACGAGCATCAATTCCCGGTTTTCCAGCGCCGGACGACTGACCAGCGACATCAGGATCTCTCTGACTGCCATCGCCTGTGGCGTCAGTGACCCGCGTGCGGAAACGTTCAGCGAAAGCGGCAGACTCATTGACGGCGTGGAGATACGCGCCATCCAGCCATTTGCCGCACCAGAAAGCGAGCGGGCTGCGGATTCAGGCAACACGGTAACGCCCATCCCGCTGGCAATAGCCGCGGTCAACGTCGCAATGGACTCAATTTCACCGATAATTTTTGCCGTCAGACGACGAAGTGAAAAAGCTTCGTCAACGCGCAGCCGCACCGCGCTAAAATCACGCGGCAGGAACAGATTCATCCCGGCGACGGCGGCAAGATCGACGCTTTGCCCCGGACAATCGCGGGTGCCGACCAGGTAGAGATCTTCTTTCAGCAGCGGCTGGCTGGAGATCCCCGCCACCGGCGAACGCTCATAAAGCACAGCCATATCAAGCTGCCCGCTGAGTAATTTATCATTGAGCACCGGGTTGCTGTTCTCATGCAGATAAACCTGCACATCCGGCAGTTCATCACGCACGGCCTGAAGCAGCGGCATCGTCACAGAGGAAGCAGCGGTGCCGGGCGCAAGGCCAATAGAGACCTGACCACGCAGCGTCTGCCCCACATTATTGACCGCCAATTGCGCCTGTTCGCACTGACGCAATATCGTTCTCGCGTGGGTGTAGAGGATTTTTCCGGCCTCAGTCGGGGTTACGCCCCGCTTGGTGCGGATCAGCAGTTGTTGATCCAGCTCTCCTTCCAGGGTGGCGACCTGCTGACTTAGCGCAGGCTGTGCAATATGCAGCACTTCTGCGGCCTGTGTCAGGCTACCAATATCGACGATTTTTACGAAATACTTCAGCCGTCTTAAGTTCATTTTGCCTCCGGTAAGGAACGCCAGTGCCAGTGCTGGCATTAATCTTATCGGAGGAGTTGCAATAACTTTGCCAGTTTTGAAAGATGTCTTTTTACGGACGCTAACAGGCTGGATAATAAGACATTCTGATTTAAAACGCCGTTTCCATCACTTAGCCAGTGGAAATGGCTATGCCCCATTAAGGGGTAGATTGCACCATCCAGGTGCGGGCAGTCGACCCGATACGCCCGTAAAACGTCTTTTTGCTGGTTTTGTCAGCAATCAAACAGGTTTAGCGCATCCAGCCTTTGACATGATGCAGGAGCCTCGCTAATATTCGCCCCGTTCAAGCGATTCCTCTGTAGTTCAGTCGGTAGAACGGCGGACTGTTAATCCGTATGTCACTGGTTCGAGTCCAGTCAGAGGAGCCAAATTCTAAAAAGCCTGCTTTTAAGCAGGCTTTTTGCTATCTGCCTCCCGCCCGTTCACACGCTCCCGCCCTGCCTTGTTCCGAAAAAGAAAACCAGCAAAATGACAGGGAATCTCCCGCTCTGTAAAGGAACTTAAAACATGACGCTCCGCCTGTCAGTCCTCGCCCTTCTCCTCCCGGTATCCGCTTTCGCCGCCGATCGCTGCGTCCTTAGCGATCCGGCACTCAGCGTGCAGAGTTATCACGTTGATGCAAAGCGAGAACGTATTGTCACCTACTGGAAAAATAAGGATGGCGAAGCGTGGGAATCGATCCGTAATCTACTAAACGATATCGACAGCAACGGGCGGGTACAGATGGTGATGAACGGCGGTATTTATGATAAGTCTTACGCGCCGCTTGGGCTGTATATTGAAAACGGCCGAAAAAGGGTGCCGCTGAACCGCGCATCCGGCGGCGGTAACTTTTTCATCCGCCCCGGCGGAGTGTTTTATCTTAAAGGCCAGAAAGCAGCGATTGTCAGCCTTGACCAGTTCACGTCGTCAAAAGGCGTCGATTATGCGGTGCAGTCCGGCCCGCTGTTGATACAAAACGGGAACATCAATCCACGGCTGCTTGCGTCCGCCAGCTCGCGCAAGATCCGTAACGCGGTTGGCATCACATCGCAGGGTCAGGTGGTATTTATGCTCAGCGCAGGCGCAACCAACTTCTTTGATTTCGCCTGCTACGCCAAATCAAAACTTGCTATCCGCCAGATGCTGTATCTGGACGGCACTATCTCCGCCATGTACCAGAAAGGCGGGAGTATACCGTGGCAATATCACCCTTTCGTCAGCATGATTGCAGTGGAAGCGCAGCCCGGCGATCGTTAAGCGTCCCGGTTCAGTTTTATCCGCTGGCTTTCGTTTCACATTCCTGTGACATACTATCGGGTATATTCAGTTTGTCTGACACAAGGAGCGAATGATGAATAATAAGGGTATCGGTCTGAACCCGAATGAAGCGCTGGATCAACTGGAAGCGCTGTACGAGCAGTCGGTCAGCGCCCTGCGGGACGCCATCAGCGCTTATATCACCGATGAAACGCTGCCTGACCGCGAAGCGCGGGCGCAGGGATTATTTGTTTACCCGCAGATCTCCGTGACCTGGGATGGCAACGCGCATAAAGCACAAAAAACCCGCGCCTATGGTCGCTTCACCCACGCGGGCTGTTACACCACCACCATCACCCGCCCGGCTCTGTTTCGTACCTATCTTGCAGAACAACTGACGCTGTTATATGAAGATTACGGCGCTGAGATCACCGTCACTCGCTCACAGCATGAGATCCCGTTTCCGTATGTGATTGATGGCTCCGAAATCGCGCTCGATCGCTCCATGAGCGCCGGGCTGTCCCGTCATTTCCCAACCACCGAACTGGCGCAGATTGGCGACGAGACGGCGGACGGGCTGTTTCACCCAACCGAGTTTTACCCGCTGTCACATTTTGACGCCCGCCGCGTTGACTTCTCCCTGGCCCGCCTGCGCCATTATACGGGTACGCCGGTCGAGCATTTTCAGCCGTTCGTTTTGTTTACCAACTATACCCGCTACGTTGACGAGTTTGTACGCTGGGGATGCAGCCAGATCCTCGATCCTGACAGTCCCTACATCGCCCTCTCCTGCGCGGGCGGAAGCTGGATCACCGCTGAAACCGAAGCACCTGAAGCCGCCATTTCCGACCTGGCGTGGAAAAAACATCAGATGCCTGCCTGGCACCTGATCACCGCCGACGGCCAGGGGATTACGCTGGTCAATATTGGCGTTGGCCCGTCGAATGCGAAAACGATTTGCGATCACCTCGCGGTGCTGCGCCCGGACGTATGGCTGATGATCGGTCACTGCGGCGGGCTGCGTGAAAGCCAGGCGATCGGCGATTATGTGCTGGCCCATGCTTATCTGCGTGACGATCATGTTCTTGATGCAGTGCTGCCGCCGGATATCCCGATCCCCAGCATTGCCGAAGTCCAGCGCGCGCTGTACGACGCCACCAAGCAGGTCAGCGCCATGCCGGGCGAGGAAGTGAAGCAGCGGCTGCGCACCGGCACGGTGGTCACGACTGACGACCGCAACTGGGAGCTGCGCTACTCCGCCTCCGCCCTGCGCTTTAACTTAAGCCGCGCGGTGGCGATTGATATGGAGAGCGCCACCATTGCCGCCCAGGGCTATCGCTTCCGCGTCCCGTACGGCACGCTGCTGTGCGTCTCCGATAAACCCCTGCATGGCGAAATCAAACTGCCGGGACAGGCCAACCGGTTCTATGAAGGCGCGATCTCCGAGCATCTGCAAATCGGGATCCGCGCCATCGATCTGCTACGCGCCGAAGGCGAACGCCTGCACTCACGCAAGCTGCGCACCTTTAACGAACCGCCGTTCCGTTAATGGCGATAAGGACTTTTATGGATCATTCTCATGCTCTTTCCGCTCTTCGCGATCTGCTGCTGACCCATGCGCTGGATGGGATTATCGTTCCGCGTGCGGATGCCCATCAGAGTGAAGACTGTGCGCCGTGCGACGATAAACTGGCCTGGCTGACGGGTTTTACCGGCTCTGCCGGGCTGGCGCTGGTGCTGCGCGACCGGGCGCTGCTGTTTGTTGACGGGCGTTATCAGGTACAGGCACGCAACGAAGTCGATCTTACTGCCTGGGAGATCCATCATCTGCATAATGAACCGCTCGCCGACTGGCTTCATGCTGAACTGGCGGCGGGAAGCCGCATCGGCTTTGAGCCACTGCTGATGGTCAACAGCCAGTATGAAATGCTTAATGCCACGTCGTGCAACCTGGTGGCGCTTGAAGACGATCCCTTCGAGGCGATCTGGACCGCGCGCCCGCCCAGGCCTGACGGCGCTATTCGCGAGTTACCGCCGGAGATTGCCGGTGAAAGCAGTGCGGATAAACGTCAGCGGATTGCCACGCATCTGGACGAGCAGAACGTTGATTTTCTGGCGATCACGCTGCCGGATAATATCGCCTGGCTGCTTAACGTGCGCGGGTCGGATGTGGCGATGTCTCCGGTGCCGCTCTCCTTCGCGCTGTTAAGCAGGCATGGCGACGTAGAATGGTTTGTCGATGCCGGGAAAACCAGCGGACTGCCCGAATCGCTCCTTGCTTCGCTGACATTAACGCCGCAGGACGCTTTTATCGCCCGCGTCCGGCACGTTGCCGCCGGGAAACGGATTCAGCTCGACGCCGATTATGCCCCGGTCGCATTGCGCTTCGCCGCTGAGCAAGCCGGTGGGGAGGTGGTCTGGCAGGCCGATCCCATCACCTTTCTCAAAGCGACCAAAAATGCCGTCGAGCTGGAAGGATATCGTCATTGCCATCGTCAGGACGGCGCGGCGTGGGTTAATTTCCTCGCCTGGCTGGCGCATGAAGTCTCGGCTCGCGAGGCCGCAGGCGATCCGCTGACCGAACTGGAAGCGCAGCAAAAACAACTGGCGTTTCGCCAGCAGCAGCCGGACTTTATTGAGCCAAGCTTCAGCACCATCTCTGCCGCTGGCAGCAACGCGGCGATGTGTCATTATCATTCCAGCGAGAAGACCAATACGCCGATCACCGGTGCGAATTTTTACCTGAACGATTCCGGCGGTCAGTATCATAACGGCACTACAGACGCGACCCGCACCCTTGCATTCGGTACCCTTGACCCGCAGCGCCGCCTGCATTACACCGCCGTGTTAAAAGGCTTTTTAGCTTTGATTACCCTTCAGTTCCCCACCGGGACGCAGGGCCACCAGCTTGACGCCTTTGCGCGCCGACCGCTGTGGGAACTGGGACTGGATTACGATCACGGCACCGGTCACGGGGTCGGGCATCAGTTGCTGATCCACGAAGCGCCACATCGTCTGGCGAAAAAGGTCAACCCGTGGCCGCTGCGTGCGGGCAATATCATTACCATCGAACCCGGTTTGTATCTGGAAGATCGCTACGGTATTCGGATTGAGAATCAGGTGGAAATTGTGGAGAGTTACCCTGGCTTTTGCCGCTTCTCATCGCTGACGCTGATCCCCATCGATTTAAGCCAGGTGGAATTGCAGTTACTGAGCGAGCAGGAAAAACAGTGGCTGGATGATTATCACCATAAAGTACGCGAAGCGCTTTCGCCGCACATCGCGCGGGATGCGCGTCCTTGGCTTTTCGCCGCCACCGCCCCGCTGCGGGTGAAGGCAGGCTGAGGTCTGAAAAGCAAAAAGCCTGCTCGAAAGCAGGCTTTTTTAAATTTGGCTCCTCTGACTGGACTCGAACCAGTGACATACGGATTAACAGTCCGCCGTTCTACCGACTGAACTACAGAGGAATCGTTTGAACGGGGCGAATATTAGCGAGGCTCCCGCCCCATGTCAAAGGCTGTTTTTACTAATTCAACCGTTTGCCGATTTATTCTCCGAAATGGGCAGAAAGAGTACGACAATATGCGTTTACCCGGCGGTTTTCTTTTGGCGCGGATACTTCCACAGCCAGCGTCCGCTGATCATACGCCAGTAAAAGCAGGCTCCGCGCACCGCCCAGTCAAAGAACATCCCGAGCCATACGCCGACAACGCCCATGCCCAGCACGACGCCAAGCGTATAACCCGCAACCACGCGGCAGCCCCACATGCTGAGCATGGATACCCACATAGAAAAACGCGCGTCGCGAGCGCCTTTTTGCCCTGCTGGCAGTACCCAGGAGGCCGCCCAGATCGGCATAAATGCCGCATTCAGCCAGATGAGGATCTTCACGACTTCCTTCACATCTTCCTCACGGGTATAGAACGCGGCCATTAATCCGGCAAAGGGGGCACTAAGCCAGGCAATAATCGTCAGGCCAATCGTGGACAGCCAGAACACATGACGCAACTGGCGTTCAGCCTGACTTATCTGCCCTTTCCCCAGCCGTTTACCGGTAATGATGGTGGAGGCAGATCCGAGGGCATTCCCCGGCAGGTTAATGAGCGAAGCGATAGAAAAAGCAATAAAGTTACCGGCGATAACATCGGTTCCCATCCCCGCCACGAACATCTGGGTCAGTAGCTTGCCGCCGTTAAACAATACCGATTCGATACTCGCCGGGATGCCAATCCCCAGCACTTCCCACAGGATGCTGAAGTTCAGCGGTGCAAAGTAGCTTTTCAACGAAATACGCAGCGCCGGGTTAAAACCAATCATCAGCACCACAATAATCGCCACCGCACCGATATAGCGTGCGATGGTCAGCCCCAGCCCCGCGCCGACGAAACCTAATCCGTCCCAGGAAAAAACGCCATAAATCAATGCGCTGCTGATCAGAATGTTGAGAATATTCATCCCGCCGTTGATCATCAGCGGGATTTTAGTATTCCCCGCTCCGCGCAGCGCGCCGCTGCCGATAAGCGTGATCGCCGCTGCCGGATAGCTCAGTGCGGTCAGTTCCAGATAGGTCAGGGCAAGCTCTTTCACTTCTGGCGTCGCTTCACCCGCCACAAAATCAATAATCTGCGCGCCAAAAGCATGGATCAGCACCGTTAACCCAATGGCAAACAGGGTCATGATCACCAGCGACTGGCGCGCCGCCGCCCGCGCCCGGCTGGGATCGAGTTTACCGAGGCTAAAAGCCACCACCACCGTGGTTCCCAGATCGACCGCCGCAAAAAAGGCCATGATGACCATATTAAAACTGTCGGCCAGCCCCACGCCTGCCATCGCCTCTTTACCCAACCAGCTCACCAGAAAGGTACTCAGCACCCCCATCAGCAGGACGCAGGTATTTTCCAGAAAAATAGGGATGGCAAGCGGGGAAATCTCACGCCAGAAGAGAACCCGATAACTTTTGCGTTTTTTATACCAGGGCGTGCGCGCAACGGCCTGGCGCAGGGAAGCAGTAACGTCCAAAATTGACCTTAGCTAAAAATGTTGAAACTACATTTCAAATGATGGGGGAGAAAGGCGAAACCTGCAAAGTATTTTCCCACAAAATTTGTCGGCAAATACAACAGATTGTTGCTAAAAGAGCCACTCAAACGCCCGGGCGATTATTGGGGTTTGACAAAAGATTCTACGCCGCTAAGATAAGCCTCCAACCGATTCCTCTGTAGTTCAGTCGGTAGAACGGCGGACTGTTAATCCGTATGTCACTGGTTCGAGTCCAGTCAGAGGAGCCAAATTTTAGTCCTGAGACATCTCTGTGAGTCTCAAGATAGTTAAAAAACAAGAACTTACTTTTGCCCGGTTGTCTCGCAAGAAGCCACCGGGTTTTTTGACGTCCATAGTTTTTGGGGGCCTAATCAGGGGCCTCAAGGTTCGGTGAGCAAACGGAGCTCCCACGCTATGGCATTAACAGACACCGCTATTCGCAAGATCAAACCCTCTGACAAATCCTTCAAAATGACAGACAGTTCTGGACTGTACCTGTTGATCCAACCCAATGGCTCAAAATTCTGGTATATGAAGTACCGCATCGATGGAAAAGAGTAAAAACTGGCCTTTTATTCAGATCACTCACTCCTGGCGAGATAGAACTTGTAAAAAGTGTGTTTCAAAACACCATAAACTACGATCGGGTAAAAATATACTGTGGTAGCAACCAATCCAGATCACAATCAAAAGCTATTACAAATACTCAAAACGGAGAAGTCTTCTAAGAAGAAACAAATATAGAACTGATTTTTCTGCTGGTTATACCAGTTATCATGATTCTGTCAAATATCTTTATTTATTTTTGCCATAACCTTTGTCTGGAAATATTATCTTCATGATTCCTCTTCCCATGATAGTACGTATGCATCATCATGTTGGCGTACATATGTCTTTAATAAACCCTATTTTTTTATACCATAGAGCAACAGGCGACAATTGTCGCTGATTACTGGGTTCTTAGCCAATATGATCTTACGGAATATAAAGGTTTAAGCAGTTATCAGAAATATGAAAAATTTAAGGTTAATATGAGAATAGAACTATTGGGAAAATATGAATCCATTTTAAGCATGCATATTATTATATACCCATTTCGCCCAATAACAATTGGTCAACATTTTACATGACGGAATGATGTTTTTTTACAAAGCCCTTTCCCGGACATAAATATCCAGCCCCCGAATCCAATCAGCGTTTTGCTCTACAACAGAGCAGCAATTTTGAATATATGGAATAATTTCGGCTCGTTTTTTTGTATTACATACTTACAGACATTTATCACAAAAAAACCATCTTTATTTCAACGCATTTATCGTTGACGGGAAACTGGCTACTGAACTCAATGATAAATTCTTTTCATAAGCAAATGAATCGTATGAGTAGATATTTATTACAAATAGTGAAGATATCAATAATAGTAGATTTCTATTTATGATTGTCATTATCTCATCCTCAATGAAACTTCTTCTTGCGCTGCATTGTATGCCTCACTTCTTATATTCTCATTTCCTGATAATTTTACTCATTAACAGAAACCATTGAATATATCCGCCAAGTAAAAAAACAAACCATATAACCGTTAGTACAACATACTTATTGCTAATATTAACACCAATGATAAAATCAACAAGAAACAATAAGACAGCAGAAGCCATCCCTGTAGGAAATGATATCAATACCATCCCATATGCCATTACACTTATTAACTCACTAATATCATGCATTGAATGCAATTGTGAAAGTCTATGCAACGAAAAACACAATATTAGAACGGACAGGCTCAGCCATATTATTTTTACAGAATAAACGAAATAAGTCTTCATATCACCCCCGTCAGCATAAATCTAATTAGCCGCCCAAAATCATTGCCAGAGCATTTCATTCTACATGATTTCAATGCATCATCAGACCAATCTTGACAGTTTTTAAACAGCCCTAAATTTATTGGAATTGGGATATCTGGTAATACAGTATAACGAGGTCTAATTCCTTTGAATTTTTCTTTTAAGCAATTTTCAATGCAACTGTTATCTGGTTCGACAGAATCACATCGCCCTGCACTTTCTTTTGTGTCATTGCTTGCTTTTCCGGGCCCCCATAGCCCATCAGTTGCATGCTCTCCTCTCTGGTCTTGCCCTCCACAAATCTCCCCCCCCTTTCCAGCCGGGGCCGAATATCCCCACAGGGGCGGGCGTCTTTGTGCGGTAACTACTGTAGGTGCGGGAAAGCACAAACGGCAGCGGGCCGGGCAGCGCGAATTCCATTTCGCCGGGTAAGACCTTCGCGCCCAGCAGCGGGTTAACCGGGTTACCGGAGGTCATGCCGCCCGGACAGACCGAACAGGCCACGCCGGTCGGCGCGCCAATCATCACGCCCGCCGAGCCCTGGATTATTGGGCCGCCATATTTTGTCATGTCGCCCATCCGGGCTGCCGGTTTTCCGCTCATATCTATTCTTCCTTGTTCCCTGATTTTTGTTTTGCTTTACTGCCCTGTTTTACAGATTTGTGATGCTGTTTAATCAGTACTGCCGCATATCCGGCGGCGGGCTGCCGCTTTCTTCTGGCGCTTTCGGTTTCCATCCCCTGCCAGATGGTCAGCACCGCTTTCTTTTCCAAAAAGTCGGTCACTGCCAGGGGAGTGTCCCGTTGTCCGTCCACTTCCAGCGTAAAACGCAGACCTTTTAACGACACAATAACCTCTCTGATACAGATACAACTTATCCGACGAGAACTGGCATTGTGGCAAAGGGGAAAACAAACATGATGGCGCAACACCGGATAAAATGTTAAACACTATTACTCTGTGAAACGAAGTACTCCCTTTCAGCATTCATACTTTTGATTGATATCAATGGAATGGATTAAACAGTAGAATATTTATTAACAGGTGATTGCATATCGCTCAATATATGTATTAAGTGAATGTATTATTTTTTGATATTCACAATGTGATAGTATTTTGATGTTTTATTCTCACATAATTCTATTTAGTACTTCCATCTAAATAGCTGCGCGGAATAGTAGATCACTTTGAGGGAACTCGGTCCGGATTGTGCGATCTGATCAATCGCCAAATATCGCAAACCACCAACCGGACTGAGCGATGCCGATCATAGCACCAATACCCTGCGACAAACGACGCCTGATGCAGAAAGCGATCCATAAAACGCATGACAAGAATCATGCCCGCACACTGACCGCAATGCTGATGCTGCATCGTGGTGACCGTGTCAGCGACGTGGTCAGAACACTCTGCTGCGACCGTTCATCCGTTGGGCGTTGGGTTAACTGGTTTACGCTGTCAGGTGTTGAAGGCCTGAAATCCTTGCCTGCCGGGCGTCCCCGTCGCTGGCCCTTTGAGCATATCTGCACTCTGTTACGTGAACTGATAAAGCACTCTCCCGGCGATTTTAGTTATCAGCGTTCACGCTGTAGTACGAAATTTTTGTTGCCAAAGCCACAGCCCGGCAAGCGTTGCGCTATCGTCAGTTACCCCTTGCGCGCGGCAACCCACTCCTGCACTTCAACCGCGAAAGTGTCCGGTGCTTTGCGGTACATTTTGCGCGCCAGATCGAGAATGGTGTGCTGACCCAGCGCCTCTTCCATCCGCTGCTGCGCCATGTCCATTACCGAGCGTACACCGCAAATCCCCTCGCAGGCCCATTCCGGCGGCGACTCGTCAAATACCGCCAGGCGCTGGCGAATCTCACGGCATTCAAAAATCCGCTTATCGCCGTCAATGGCATTCGCCACGTCGAGAACCGTGATGTGCTCGGCAGGTTTCGCCAACTGGAAGCCGCCGCCTTTACCCTCGATGCTACGCACCAGCCCCGCTTTTGACAGGCGGGTAAAGATCTTGGCCAGATAGTCGTAGGGCACGCTTTGCAGGTCGGCAATCTCGCGAACGCTCATATCACGGGCGTCACCCTTGCTATCCACCATGCACATCAGGCTATGGATGCCGTATTCAACCCCGGAACTGTAAAATGCCATTCTCAATATCTCAGCATAAATAAATCCGAGTTATTGTAGCTTTTTCGCCATCCTCATTCCAGAACGATTCCAATAACAAAAATATTAATTGCCTTTAATTCATTAAAAATCAACAAAATAAGAAGAAATTTCAGGTAAAAACGAGCTCAGCATCACAAATAGCATTGCGCCGACTAACTACGACAAATATAATCCTAGTAAATGAAGCGTAATCAACAGTGAGTACAACAGAAATGCATAAACAAATTCTCATCGTCGGAGCCGGTTTTGCCGGTATGTGGGCAGCACTGAGCGCCGCGCGCCTGGCGGATAAAAATCAAAAACAACCCGTTGATATTACTGTGATTGCCCCGCAGCCTGAGCTGCGCGTGCGCCCTCGCTTCTATGAGAGCGCCGTACCAACCCTGGTTGCCCCTCTACAGCCGCTATTTGACGCAACCGGCATCCGTTTTCTGCGCGGTACGGTTACGCAGATCCTGCCAGGCAGCAAAAACGTTGACTGGACAGATACCTCCGGCGAAAACCACACCTTTAGCTACGACCGTTTAGTGCTGGCCAGCGGCAGCCACGTTAACCGCTCACTCGTTGCCGGTGCCGAAACTCACGCCTTCGACCTTGACCAGCTGGAGAGCGCGACGGTACTGGAGAATCATCTGCATTCACTGGCAACGCACGAAGAGAGCGCGCAGCGCAATACCGTAGTCGTATGCGGCGGCGGCTTTACCGGGATCGAGATGGCGCTGGAGCTACCGACGAAGCTGCGCGAGATCCTTGGCGAGAATGCTAAGACCAGAGTAGTCGTAGTTGAGCGAGGTCCGCAGCCTGGCTCGCGCTTCAGCGAGGCGCTGAGCGAGGTGATTGTTCAGGCTTCTGAAGCGCTGGGCGTGGAGTGGTTAGTGAATGCCGAAGTAGAAAGCGTAGAGGCTAACGGCGTGACGCTCAAAGACGGGCGTCAGATTGCTTCGCACACTGTTATCTGGACCGTCGGCGTACAGGCCAACGCGCTGGCGGCACAGATTGATGCCCCACGCGACCGTCAGGGCCGTCTGCATGTTAACAGCGAACTTCAGGTGGTCGGGCATGAAGACATTTACGCCACCGGCGACGTGGCCTACGCCGCCACCGACGATAAGGGAAATCACGCGTTAATGACCTGCCAGCATGCAATTTTGCTGGGGAAATTTGCCGGTAACAACGCCGCCGCCAGCCTGCTGGACGTCGCTCCCCTGCCGTATCGTCAGGAAACTTACGTCACCTGTCTGGATCTTGGCGCATGGGGCGCGGTCTACACCGAAGGCTGGGATCAGCAGGTGAAGCTGACGCGCGCCGAGGCGAAAAAGCTCAAAATGTCGATCGTCAGCGAGCTTATCTATCCGCCGAAGGCCGATAAAGCGGTAGCGTTTGAGATTGCAGACCCGCTGGCACCGTTTGTATAAACCCTGTTGCGGAAATACACCTTCGGGTAAACAGAATTAACGCATAAAAAGGCCACCCTGCCGTAATACTACGATGACCCAATCTCCTCCAGCGTCGACGATGCCCGGCCCGCGCTGTGCGAGACAGTTTAGATCAGGTATAGCGGTAGCGGAACTGCCGGACGAAGACGGCAACCTGGCGTTGAGCGCCCTTTCCCGCGCTTACGGCCAGGTAGCTTGCCTGGTGAAGCAAAACAGCTTGCCAATGAAAATAAAAAATGTCTATTATGGACTTTTAGTCCACTATGGATTGTATCATGTCAGTTACCCGTCAACTTACTGCCATTCTTACCGATTGTTACGATGCGCATCAGGCCATACGCCCACAAGTCGCTGTTACGCCGCTGCTTTTCAGCCCGGGCTTTAGCAAGCAGCTTAATAGTGAGGTCTGGTTTAAAGCAGAGCATTTGCAACATACCGGATCGTTTAAATTTCGCGGTGCCAGTAATAAATTGCGTTTGCTGGATGAGGATTGTCGCGCCCGGGGTGTCATTACTGCCTCCTCTGGCAATCATGGTCAGGGAATGGCGCTGGCAGGCCAACTGAACGATGTTCCGGTGACGGTTTACGCCTCAGAAAGTGCTTCCTCGCTTAAGCTCAGCGCTATCCGGGCATGGGGAGCGAAAGTCATTACGCTGGATACGGATCCGCTGAGCGTGGAAATCGCGGCGGCAGCCGCTGCACGTCAGGAGGGAAAAATATTTGTTTCTCCTTATAACGATAAAGACGTCATTGCGGGTCAGGGCACGATCGCGCTGGAAATGCTGGAGCAGCAGCCTGAGCTGGACGCAGTGTTTGTCGCCGTCGGCGGCGGCGGTCTGATTTCCGGGATCGGTGCCGTACTGAAAAATCTTAGTCCGCACACTAAAGTGATTGGCTGCTGGCCTGAAGCCTCTCCGGCGATGTATGCCTCATTACAGGCGCAGCATATTGTTGAGGTGGAGGAAAGCGAAACGCTCTCCGATGGAACAGCGGGTGGCCTTGAGCCAGGGAGTATCACCTTCCCGCTTTGTATGCAGGTTATTGATGAGTGCGTGCTGGTCAGCGAAGCAGAGATTCGGCAGGCAATGCGCGAGATTGCTCGTAGCGAGCGCTGGATGATCGAAGGGGCAGCAGGTGTCGCCGTGGCCGCTCTTCTGAAACAAGCCAGCGTCTGGAAAGGAAAGCGCGTTGCCGTTGTTCTCTGCGGACGAAATATTATGCTGGAGAAGTTTATTGGAGCGGTGTCATGAGAGTCGTCACGCTCAGTGAAATACAGGCCAGTCTGCCTGTCAGCGATGCGATCCGCTCTTTAGAAGAAGGTTTTATTGCCTACAGCCGGGGCGAAGTGCAATCTCCGCCGGTTCAGCAATTTACTTTCGCAGAGGTTGATGGCGATTGTTGTATTAAATCGGCGTGGGTAGATCAGAGTGATTACTTTGCGGTGAAAATCTCCACCGGTTTTTATCAAAATCCGTCGCAGGGGCTTGCCAGTAATAATGGTCTGATCATGCTTATCTCGGCAAAAACAGGCCAGCCCGTTGTACTCCTTCATGATCATGGATGGCTCACAGCCATGCGGACCGCAATTGCTGGACGAATAGTCGCTCGCCTGCTCATGCCTGAAAAAATACATGCTATTGGAATTTATGGCACCGGGCTTCAGGCACAACTACAGCTCAGGCAGCTTTTAGAAATAACGGATTGCCGCGATGTGATCGTCTGGGGACGAAGTCAGCAAAGTCTGGAGGTTATGCAGGAAAATATACGTGATACCAACGTTAGTTTTACTGGTACTACTCTGGCGGAGCGTGTAGCAAGGGAAGCAAATATGATTGTGACCGCAACGCCTTCCCACAAACCACTCATTAATAGCTCATGGATAACTCCCGGCACCCACATAACGGCCGTGGGTGCAGATAGCCCGGGTAAGCAAGAGCTGGCAGTGACGTTGCCTGGAAAGGCTAAATTAATTGTTGTGGACTCAATAAAACAGTGTCGTCAGTATGGCGAGGTCAGTCATGCACTGAAAGCCGGTCTGATCGCCGGGCAACACCTGATTGAACTGGGCGCTTTATTAGAGAGCGATCGTTTTGAACGCCATCAACAGGATATCACCCTTGCCGATTTAACAGGTCTGGGCATCCAGGATCTGCAAATTGCGCGCAGCCTTATGCATTCTCTTCTTTAAACTCTTTCAGATATTTGTAGACGGTTGCTCTGCCCAGCACCAGCACCCGTCCAATATAGTTGGCGGCGCTTTTGCCTTCAAAAGCGCCTTCATCATAAAGCGCGGAAACCAGGGCACGTTTCTGATCCCGATTAAGCGTGGCGAGGCTAAGTTGTTTGTCACGAAGCCATCCTTGTATAAAGACATTAATGCGTTCCTGCCAGTCATCACGAAATAACGCATCAGGCTGAGGGATGACTCGCCCGGACTGAAAGAAAAGATTCAGGATATCTCGCGCCTGCTCCAGTACCGACAGATTGAGGTTAATACACATCACGGTGTCACCGTGGCCTGTTTCATCGCGCAAAACGGTACTTATCGATCGGATTTTCTGACCATTCCAGTTGGTTTTTTCATAAGGCCCAATCACAACCTCGTCATTTTCAACAAGGGGTAGCTGGTCCAGACCTGAGTCATCGCCAATACCTCTGCCGGAGAAGTTATTCGCAATGTAAAGCACGCGCTGCGTCCTGAGACTATGCAGGATGACTTCAGCATGAGGAAATAACAGCGTCGCGATGCTGTCAGCGATCGCCTGGTAATTATGCATACGGGGGGTATTTGAAATATCGGTCGGCATCATTTCCTCCTGATGAAAGCAGGATGATACGCGAAAGTCACCCTCCTTAATACCCTGATAGCCTGTTCTGAACAGGCTCTGTAAAGGCAAACTGAAGATGCGATGTGGGCGAAGCAAAGGGGAAAGCGAAGCGTCAGGGTAAATAAAATCTGTGGCTGGGTTGTGGTGGAATCGCCAAATAGAATAAAAGTCCCTTACAGGCAAAAATGTTTATAACCCACAATTTCTTCAGGCGAAATACTGCCCTGGCGTCTCCCCCGTCATTGTTCGGAAAAAGTATATAAATGCGCTGTCGCTGGCAAAACCCAGACTCTGGGCGGTATCAGTAATCCGTTGGCCGGTCGCGAGCAGTTCAACGGCCTTCATCAGACGCCATTGCTGCCTCCACTGCTGGAAAGACATTCCGGTATCGCGTCGGAAGATACGGCTTATCGTTTTTTCGCTGGCACCGCAAAGCGCGGCAAGTTCTTGCAGCGTTGGCGGCAAGGCATCCCCGGACAGACGGCTGAGTCGCTTATCCTGAGGCAAGGCAAGCATCATTGGTTCGTAAGCAGCAGTACATATTTCTGCGACACAAAGTGCGGCGAGGTGTAATGAAGACCCGGATCCCCAGCGCGTTTCCCACGGCTGTTCGGTAATGCGTTCTAAAAGTTCACGCAGTAAGGGGGAAACATTAAGAATGCCTGGCGAAGCTGGCAGCGAAGGAAAATGCTGCGGCTGAAACCAGATTGAACGATAGGCAACCGTATTCTTCATCTCCGCGCGATGGCTGACGCCAGCGGGGATCCATGCCGCCCTGGTGGGGGGAAGAAGGCACAACAACGCACCGTTATTCAATGTCAGTCGTATGCAACCCTGGCGCGTAAAAAGGATCTGGGCCATTGCGTGCTGATGTAAGCCTGAGTCATGATTTCCCAACTCTGCCTGAATCCCAATAACAGAATTTTTCAGGGTATCAGGATCGAATACCGCATTAGCATTAAGCCAGGCCATAATGTCCTATTTTCGATATTTAAAGGCATTATGTTTATAATATTCAAAAAATGGCTGGCTTACAATCACGCCTCTTTTATTCAGGAGGCGAAAATGTTTAGCCGAACAGCAATGGTGATGATCACTGCATTACTGATGTTTCCTCAAATCGCGGAAACGATTTATAGCCCGGCCCTGACCAGTATCAGCGCGCATTTTTCTGTGACCGCCCAGCAAACTGCGCAAACCTTATCCGTTTATTTTATTGGCTTTGCCGCTGGGGTTCTGTTCTGGGGACGCGTCAGTGATAACTGGGGACGCAAACCCGCTTTACTGGCAGGGCTGGCTGTCTATGCCGTGGGAACGCTTATCGCTTTAGTTGTTTCGGGCTTCACCTTATTACTTGCGGCACGCGTGATAACGGCTTTCGGCGCTGCCACCGGCTCGGTAGTGACCCAAACGATGCTGCGCGATCGTTTTAGTGGCCCCAGGCTCGCAGCTATTTTCTCGTTAATCGGCATTGCCCTGGCAATAAGTCCCGCAGTGGGCATTTATGTCGGCGGGTTGCTGGCCTGGCGATGGGAGTTTTATGGCGTCTTTATTGCTCTGACAATTCTGTCGGGACTATTACTGGCGGGCAGCCTGTTCATTCTCCCTGAAACACGCTCGTCGCAGCATTCAGACGTGGCTTTTTGGTCCGTGCTTTATCTGATGTTGCGTGATAAAAAAGTCTGGCTGGCGATTGTCCTTGTCGCCGCCTTTAATGTGAGTCTTTTTAGCTATTACAGCCTGGCACCGTTTATTTTTGCACGACTCCATTTTGATACCCAGACTTTTGGCTTCAGCGGTGTCGCACTTGCCACGGGTTCAATAATCGGCTCGCAGATTAATCGCCTGCTGTTCCAGCAGGGGAAAAGTCAACGCTGGATATTAACGCTTGCCTGCATCCTCAACCTGTTTGGTAGCACTGGCGTTCTCTGTTTTAGCGATTCCCTGAATTTCCTGCTGCCAATGGCGCTGGTGATGACGTCGTTTTCAATGGCTATTCCTGTCGTGCTCAGCTCAGCGCTGAACGCCTATTCGCATTGCCGGGGCACAGCTGGCGCGCTATTTGGCTTCTTTTATTACGTATTCATTGGATCAGGCCTGATGCTTGCAGGATGGTCACAATGGCTGGGGTTAACACTGATGATATGCGCCCTTTTGGGATGTATTGCCGCGTGGCTTTATTTACCGCTACTTAATGAGAAATATTAATATCAGGACGTTGTGCTGACGGAGGGGTCACACAAAGTCATAAATAAGCATTTGTTGACCCGACCTGCTAAAACGCATCGTGTCCGACGCTGAGAAAGAATTCCATGAACAGCTTAGCCATTCAACGGCGCAATAAATAACCCTGAGGTTTTCCATGAAAAAAGATATTCATTACCAGTTTCATCACTTCGGTATTCCTGTTCAGGATGGAAGCACGGAGGGTATGTATAGTGAAAAAGCGGGGATGTATACCACCGATAATCCCGGCAAGTTTCGGGTGCAATGGCATCGTTTTACCGATAATTCCCCTCTGCACCCACTCATCAAAACCGTGCCGCATGTGGCATTTAAAGTAAATAATTTAGCCCTGGCCATTGAAGGTGAAGACGTGATTTTGGGTCCCTGTGAACCGATTGATGATTACTTCGTGGCCATCATTAACGACGCAGGCGCGCCTGTCGAACTGATTGAAACGTCGCTGGACGATGATGAAATATGGGCCAGAGCACGCCGGAGTCAGGGTTCTTTGTATCGCAGCGATGAGTGATTTTTAAATGCGGGGCGAATGACAATACACTTGCCAAAAGACTGGCGAGGCATCCGACCACCCCGCCCTACTCACCCTTACTCACGCCACCCCATCGCTGGCGCAACGTGCTTCAGAATAGACTCAATAACGTGCACGTTATATTCCACGCCCAGTTGATTCGGCACGGTCAGCAACAGCGTATCCGCTTCAGCGATGGCCTGATCCTGTTTTAACTGGTCGATCAACTTTTCCGGCTCGGCGGCGTAGCTGCGTCCGAAGACGGCGCGGGTTTTCTCATCAAGAAAACCGACTTTATCGCTGTCATCACCGCTTGCACCAAAATATGCCCGGTCACGGTCATCCATCAGAGCAAAAATACTGCGGCTGACAGAAACACGCGGCGTGCGGGCGTGGCCTGCTTCGGCCCACGCGGCGCGGTAAGCGCGGATCTGTTTCGCCTGCTGGATATGAAACGGCTCACCGGTTTCATCGTTTTTGAGGGTCGAACTTTGCAGATTCATCCCCAGCTTCGCGGCCCAGACTGCGGTGGCATCGGAGGAAGCGCCCCACCAGATGCGCTCGCGCAGGCCTGCGGAAAAAGGTTCGGGGCGCAGCAGACCCGGCGGGTTCGGGAACATTGGCTGCGGGTTAGGCTTTGCAAAACCTTCACCGCGCAACACGTCCAGCAGCACTTCGCTGTGCTGACGCGCCATATCCGCTTCGGTTTCACCTTCGGCAGGCTGATAACCGAAATAGCGCCAGCCATCGATCACCTGCTCCGGCGAGCCACGGCTGATACCCAATTGCAGGCGTCCGCCTGAAATAAGGTCCGCTGCGCTGGCGCTCTCAGCCATATACAGCGGGTTTTCGTAGCGCATATCAATGACCCCGGTGCCGATTTCAATCCGGCGGGTCTTCGCACCGATGGCGGCCAGCAGGGGAAAAGGCGATGCAAGCTGACGGGCAAAATGGTGAACTCTGAAATATGCGCCGTCGGCACCCAGTTCTTCAGCCGCCACCGCCAGATCGACAGACTGTAGCAGCGCATCAGCGGCTGAACGGGTGGCAGAGTGCGGCGAAGGGGTCCAGTGACCAAATGACAAAAATCCGATCTTCTTCATAACAGCGTTGTCCTGTTGAGAGAAATCTTGAGCAGACCGCACCACGATAAAAAGCGCAGCCTGCCCGGCATAGTGACTACTTTACGCGACAGGGGCTAAGAAGAAAGATCGTTTGTTTGACCTGTTACATCAAATAAATTGACTGATAATCGCCGCCTCACTTTGTCTGACCGGAAGCATGGAAGGGAAATGCGTAAGGCAACGGGCTCCTCTACCCGGCAGAGCCAAATGTAAAGCGCATGAGGCTGCAATGCGGTGGAACAGACAGCATAACATTCCCTGTTTCAGGAAGGCGTTTTTGGCTCTATCCTGTCTATGGCCGCGTTCAGCAGCATTGAAGCGCTAACGAACGCCGTGCAGGGATTCACCTTTTACGGAACAGAAAACGGTAATGATACAACAGAGAGAAACGCGCAATAAAATGACCCTCGTGGGCCTGCTGGCGATCGTGCTGTGGGGCAGCCTGGTGGGCCTGATCCGCAGCGTCAGCGAAGGTTTTGGTCCTGTAGGCGGTGCGGCGATGATCTACACCGTCGCATCGGCGATATTATTTTTTACCGTCGGTTTTCCGCGACTTAGCACCTTTCCCCGCCGCTATCTGCTGTGGGGAAGTCTGCTGTTTGTCACTTATGAGCTGTGCCTGTCATTGTCGATTGGCTATGCCAGTTCCGGGCGGCAGGCGATTGAAGTCAGCATGGTCAATTACCTGTGGCCGAGTTTTACGCTGGTCGCCGCCATTCTGTTTAACAAACAGCGCGCCAGCCTGCTGATTTTCCCCGGCGTTTTGATCTCAATGCTGGGCATTTTCTGGGTTTTGGGCGGAGATAAAGGGTTAGATCTCGCGGCAACCCTCGCCAATATTGAGGATAACCCATTAAGTTACGGACTGGCGTTCGCCGGGGCGGTAATTTGGGCCGCCTACTCCATCGTCACGGCAAAATATGCCGATGGCAAAAATGGCATCACCTTTTTCTTCATGCTGGTTGCCGTCGCACTCTGGGGCAAATATCTGCTTAGCGGCGGCGGGGAGATGATATTCAGCGCCCGGTCACTTATCGCGCTGGCGCTGGCGGCTTCGGCAATGGGTTTTGGCTACGCCGCGTGGAATATCGGCATTTTACATGGCAACGTGACCGTTCTGGCAGGCGCGTCCTACTTCACGCCCATCCTCTCCGCTGCGCTGGCGGCGGTGATCCTCGGTGCCCCGCTTTCATTCACCTTCTGGCAGGGCACGGCGATGGTGTGCGCAGGTTCAATCCTCTGTTGGGCGGCAACACGTATGCGTAAACGCCATCCGCAGGGAGTGAACCCATAACACCTTTCTTTTACCTGTCACGCGTGAGCACTATTCCAGATCGGCATGTCTGACAAACATGCTTTCGCTGGTTTCGCCGAGCTGGGCCATCAACTCCAGCACGATGGCATCATAAGTAATGAAGCAGAGCTGTTCAAACGCCGAGCCCATTGGCTGCGAAAAGGCACCGTCTTCACGCGCATTCTCGTCTTTAACGGTGCCGGGGAGGACCAGCACGCTTTTAGCCAATCGGCCAATGGTGGAGTCGGCTTTCATGGTGACCAGCGCCACGTCCACGCCGCTTGCCACCGCTTTCTCGGCAAGGCTTTTCAGGCTGGTGGTTTCACCGCTACCGGAACCAATGATCACTAAATCGCCCGGTCGGGTATGCGGTGCGGAAATTTCACCGACCATGCTGACGGCAAAACCCAGGTGTAATAGCCGATTGGCAAACCCGCGGATCGCAATTCCGCTTCGGCCAGCTCCCTGCAAAAAAATATGGTTGGCCTTCTTAATATGCCGGATAAATTGCGCGGCCTGCGCATTATCGATTCCGGCCGCGTTGTGTTCTAATTCCCGGAGAATATTAATGGTGTTTTCTTTAATGCCCATGTTATTTCCCTCTTATGCAATCGTTCGCCCGCCGTCCATTAAAATAGTTTGCCCCTGAATATAGGAGTTGGACTTGTCGGCCAGAAAAATCGCCAGATTTGCCACGTCATCAATCGTTCCGAGGCGACGCACCGGAATTTTCTTCAGCACGGCGTCAAGGTCTGCCTGGGTCGGATAATTCACCCGCATCATTTCGCCGGTATCAATCAGCCGTGGCGCAATCGCGTTGACGTTGACGCCTTTCG
The DNA here is from genome assembly GCF_032071645.1 of Superficieibacter sp. Classification (NCBI taxonomy): domain Bacteria; kingdom Pseudomonadati; phylum Pseudomonadota; class Gammaproteobacteria; order Enterobacterales; family Enterobacteriaceae; genus Superficieibacter; species Superficieibacter sp. The sequence continues at coordinate 70,434 of NZ_DAMAPU010000001.1, read as the reverse complement.
GCCCCAGTTCTTTGGCCAGTCCACGAATCAGCCCTTCCCCACCGGCCTTGCTGGCGGGATAACTTACGCCGCCGCCAGTACCGGACAGCGCAGAACCGGAAGAGATATAGACAATGGAACCCTTGTTGGTTAAGAAATCATCATAGAAAGCTTTTACGGTATTAAATAAACCTGACAGATTGATCGCCAGCGTTTTATTCCACTCGTCAAAGGAAATGTCACTGACCTTATTCGCAAAAGCCACGCCCGCATTTAAAATCAGAATATCAATGCGGCCAAAAGTGGCAATAACCTGTTCACGGACCCGGACCAGCGCCTGTGGGTCAGAAACGTCGGTTTTAATGAAGAGTGATTTCACCTGACCAAACGTTAATTCTGCGGCGGTTTTGGTGCCGTTTTCTTCGTTATAATCAACAATGACCGTATTAGCACCACGCTCAGCGAATTGCCTGGCGATGCCTTTGCCGATACCGTGTGCGCCGCCGGTAATTAAGGCGACCTTTCCATTAAAGTGACTCATTGTGTTTCTCCTGATTTTTACAGTGTTAAGACGAGGTTTTCCTCCCGACAATAACTGTCGAAAACCTCAAACAAAAAAAGCCCTGGTGTTGTCACGCAAATAATTTTATTGAACGGCCTGTTTTAGCGCCTGATAATTAGCTTGCGGATTATTATTAAATAATGCTCCGCCGACTACAATCAGATCGGCACCGGCCTCTTTTACCCGGCGGGCAATATCAACGTTCACGCCACCATCTACCTCAATCTGAATCGGCCGACCGGCAATCAATTTTCTGGTGTTGCGTATTTTCTCCAGGCTTTTTTCAATAAAAGTCTGCCCTGGCTGACCGGGATTAATGGTCATAATCAGGATGTAATCAATATCATCCAGCAGATATTCCAGCACGCTTTCAGGCGTCCCTGGGTTAAGTACCACTCCCGCTTTACGTCCAGCCTTTTTGATCTTCTGTAAAATATAATGCACGTGCGGCGTTGATTCATAGTGTACGGAAATCATTTCAACGCCGGTATTAATAACGTCATCAATATGGCGTTCTGGATTTGCCAGCATCATATGCACGTCAAATGTCATGACGCTGGCTTTTTTCATCGCCGCGATTTGATTCGGACCAAAAGCAATATTGCTGACATAGGTGCCGTCCATAAGATCAACATGTAAAATTTCTGTTTTTTCCTGTTCAAGGAAGTCGATCTCTTCCTGAAGGCGTAAAATATTCGCCCCGAAAACTGAAGGTAGTATTTGTGCCATTGTCGTCAAGCCCCGCTCTGTTGGGTTAAGGCGTTACCGTGCTTAGCCAGTAAGTTAAGATCTCCCAGGGTCCGGTTAATACAAAGTCGGTTCCCTGTCCGTTCAGTCCTACACCCGCGCCCTGTAAAAATTGCGTTGCGCCGGGAGCCACATAGCCGCCTAAATACATCACCACGATGCAGAACAGCAAAGTTGAAATGACAGAGCGGATCACGTTGCCGTTGCTCATCATCACCGTCATGGTCGTCATATAAATAATCGACATTAATACGCCGATGGGGAAAATCTGAATACCGGGTAAGACCAGGGCGCAGAGCATCGTCAGCGGAATAGTAATCACCGTCACGGTTACCGTAGCCGGATCGCCGAGCGCCAGCGCGCAGTCCATACCAATATTCAGCTCTGCATCTTTACCCATCTGTTTTTGCATAATTTCTTTGGCGCTTTTACCGATAGGGTTAAGCCCTTCCATCAGCACGCCGACCACTTTGGGCAGCAGCACCATAACCCCGGCAACGCCCATCGCCATCGGCACGATTTTGGTAATATCCTGTTTGGTTAACACCCCCAGCAGCGCACCCACAATAACGCCGATAATTGCCGGTTCGCCAAATACGCCCAGCCGTTTTTGCACGCTTTCAAGGTCAACGTCTAATTTATTAAGCCCCGGAATATAATCAATGATTTTATTGACCAGCCAGGCAAAAGGTAGCGTCCAGCCAATATGGATCATCGTGGTACAGGTGGTGCCTTCAAGGCCATAATATTTTTGCCACCGTGGTGCGATTAAATCACCGATAAACAACGCCGCCACGCTTAACACTACGGCCACGCTGAAGCCGATAAAAAAACTGTCGAAAACAAAATAAGCCAGCGCGCCGGGAACTAAAAAGTGCATATAGTTCCAGATATCCACGTTCAGCGTTTTGGTTAATTTCAGGCGCACCAGCAGCAGGTTTAAAATGATGCCCACCGGGATCACCAATGCGGCAAAAGGCGCGACCCACGCCGCCGCGCCGACGGCTGGCCAGCCAATGTCGGCAACGGTAAATCCGCTGCCAATTTTTGAATAATATTCAATAGCCGGTTGCAGTGAAGCATTCAGCAGCCCGACCACCAGTCCCAGGCCAATAAAACCAATCCCGACGGTAAGGCCCGATTTTATTGCGGCCCCGACTTTCATGCGAAAAACTAATCCGAGAATAAAGATCACCAGCGGCAGGATAGCGGTTGCTCCCATGCTGGTGATCGTTTCCATTATATGTTTCAACATTTCCATTTTGCCATCCCCTTTTAGCCCTGGTGATCAACCAGGCCAGTTAATAACTCACCGAGTTTTTTACGCAACGCCTCTTCGTTAATTCCGGTGATAAATCCGGCGACGCTCATATGCGGCTTACCGATATCCCCTTTATAATTATTGGTGGTCAGTACCACGTCCGCCTGGGATAGCTGGGAAGGCAGCTCAGACATACTGCATTTGTTAATGCTGTATTTAGTAATATTATATTCAGCACAGACCGATTTCACTTCATCCGCCGCTAAAGTGGACGTTGCAACACCGCTACCGCAGGCAACAAGGATATTAATCATAGAATACTCCGGTAAGTTATTATTGAATGACTGTGGACACAAAAAGAGCCTTTGCCTCTTCGGCAGGCAGCTCCAATAAACTCTTATAAAAATGTTTATTTTGCAGATGATTAAACATGGCTTTCAGCAACTGAAGCTGATCTGCCGGGTCGGTAACGATTAAGCAGATAATCAACCGTACCGATAATTCTCCGTCGCCGTCGGCCTGATTGACCTTTACAGCCTCTGGCGTGCGCAGGATGGAGACGGCCGGATGGTTAGCATGTTCACTGCCACAGTGGGGGATCGCCACCGCATAGCCATCCAGTTCAATCCCGGTAGGGTAATCGGCTTCGCGCTCGCGCATCGCCGTAAGCCAGGACGTTTTGACAATCCCCTGCGCGCAAAGCTGGTCATAAAGATGCGCCAGCACCTCGTCGTAATGGTTAAACCCTTCGCCGTCGGCCACCTGGATCGTAAATGTACTCACCACCTTCTCCTTATTTTTCATTACCGCTCATGTGAGCAATAACATAAAATCATATGAGCATTTATAGCACACCCGTTCGGGTGGGAAATCTGCGGTTGCCAGAAGTTGTACTTTGATCACAAAAAATCACATTAGGGCATAAAAGAGTTTGCTCATATGAGCAAAAGAACCGTGAGCCAAATAAATGCAAATCGAATATCGCTATGAAAATAAAGGTTTTTAGTAAAGTTAACGCTGGGATAAAGGCCGGAGAGTGAAAAACAGCATGATGCTCAGATGTGGAAAAACATTTGCCTCGTTAATGGCTGGCACCAGAGTGCTGACGACCATGGAAACAATCCTGCGGCCGCCAGTTCACTTCGCGATCAGCGCTAATCCAGAAGTTTTATCGCGGTATCAAAATCGGTAATCAGAACGTTCAGTAGCCCGGATTTTAGCGCCGCGACGATGCCGTCAAACTTCTCATCGCCACCGGCCACGCCAATCACTTTTTTCGTTTTTTTCAGTTGCTCTGTGGAGATCCCAAAGCCCAGCCGATCGATAGGACTTTCGAGGATTTCCCCCTGGCTGTTGACTAGTGTAATACAGACATCGGCGGCAATATCCTGCCGGAATAACGATTCACGCCACGCTTGCGGAAAAATATCACACAGGCTGGACGAGCCTGACTTCCACGCACCGATGCCGGTGATCACCACATCGAGCTGGGAATAAAACTGCTGGGTATCCAGTACCGCCTGATCTTCCGCCAGCTTTTCCGCCAGCCCTTCATCATCCACCCACATCGGTACATACATCGGATGCGCTTTCCCATGAGAAAGCGCAGCAATCTTATGGATAAGATCAATCGGCCCCTGGCTGAACTCAATGCCGGGATGTACCCCGGAGAGCTGCACCACATCCAGAGCGGGCAGCGCGTTTAATTGACTGACGGTACTGGAAAGTACCCGCCCCCAGGCGATACCGAACGTCATCCCCTTTTTCAGCGTTTCGCTGAGATATTTTGCCGTTATCCCTCCGAGCTTGTCGGTTAACTCCAGTTGGGTGGTCCAGGATTCGGAAACCGACAGCACCACCGCATCATCCAGGTGATATTTTGCCCGCAGATTTCCGGCGATTTCATCGTCCATGGCCTGCTGCTTCGGGAAAATAAAGCGCACATAATCCTGCTCAATGGCCTCATCGATCAGGCGCGCGACTTTAAAGCGTGAGATGCCGAGTTCCTCGGCAATCTCGATTTTGGTTTTCATATCCGCGAAATAACGTCTGACCACCAGAGAGTAGATGTAACGGGGATCGTAGTCCTGCCAGCGCGCGGTGTTCTTCTGTTTTGCCATAACCTTGTCCATTCAATGCCTGGCGTACAGGAAGCCTCCACTCTGTACGCCGTGTAAAAATTAACTCAAAAGAGTATATCTGTTAGTGCTCATGAGATATGCACATATGTGATAAAAATCTGCATTGTGTGATTAAGCGCACTGGCGCGAAATGAGGTTTACATATCTGCCCGGTGGCTAAAATGCGAATCCCCATCGTGGGCTATTTAAATGTAAGGCGTGGTATCCGGCCTCGGGCTAAATGAATCGGATACCAGCGTCACTTATACCGACCCGGCGAGCGCCAGTAATGCTGCCACGAGTATGACGATTGATAACAAGTCCAATTTATAGCAAAAATGATGCGCTGATGTGCTATTTTCCCGGCCTCTCATGCTGCTCTGCCAAATGCGGGATATTTTTATTTATCTTCTCTCCCCGGCTGCGTTTTAAGTGCCGCATAATACACGTAAACGTTTGCCCGGCCCGTTTCTAAAATAGCAACTTTGTTAGCCTGCAATGTAATATTGCTGCAAACGTCAGCAAAATGATAATCGTAATATAGATTTTAAATTTCAACGACTTACAATACCAATAGCCGCTTCCTTTCATTATCATCGTCAGAAATAAGAAATATCTACCCCACAGTTTTACTGGGTTTACTATAATTATTCACATGGATAGCAATATCCTGTTTCTAAAATCATCAATGAGGAGGTTCAATAAGTGCAAAATTCTGAAGAAGATAAAAAAGGGTTTATTGCTATAGGCGAAGCCGTAGTAAGCCATATCTTCAACAGGGAAGAAATCAGTAATGATTCTCTGATGCAGGAACTTGGCTTACGGGCCGAAAACCCTGCCAGCAGCGAGTCAGCTATACGCACGCAGCAGGGACAGCGGCTACTTCAGGCCCTGCCTCGCGCATCTCACACGGTGGCAGAACCCCGTCATCAAACGGCAAACGGGGAGATGCATGCTGATGCCAGTATCAGACAACCCGGCACATCCGGGCGTGATTACAATCACCCCGATGAACAGGTCTGAACTGGTTAAGGCACCCGAGGGTGCCTTAATTATAGACTGCACATCTCTATAATAAGCACTTTTCCGGGCGTGTTATTTAACGACATCGGTCTGGCTTATATTGTCAACCATGAGGCCATTATTTTCGGATAATCAATAACGATTATCAGGGGAATTATTGCTCTCATTTCAGGCCAACAGGTAATTAATACAGGGCTACACGCTAACCCTGCTGACTACACCATCCGTCTGTCTGTAACTGGATAAGCGGAGGGATCGCTATTTTCTATATATAGTGAATCATGGAGGTGACTTGAACCAAAAGAATGATAATAGTCTTGATGAGGTTTATGAAGTTATAGGCAGAGCCGCAGGTTATTTGATGAAACTGCATTTACCGGTAAACACGCGGAATATCAGCTTGCTCCTGCGAGCAAATGAAATTCTGTTTATCGGCAGGCAGCGTCAGAAAATCTATCTGATGGCACGTAAACTTATTATGAAAGACAAGTAGTTAGCGTTTCGTTCATCCTGGAAGCGGATCTGAACCAGACCAGAGACGTAACAGATGAAGAAACGACTTCAGTGAACGGTTGCGGTGAGAACATTCTCACCGCATACCCGCATTATTCAGCTTTAGGTTCTACGTCGTGAACTTTCAGTTCACCCATCACCTTCAGTTTTTTGGAGATTTCACGGCGCTCTTTAGAGATTTCAGCATTTTTAATGATGTAATCATCCACGCGATCTTCATAGTCGCTCTTCATGTTAGCGATAATGCCCTGAATCGCTTCTACACTCATCCCCGGCTTGATGTAGTCGCTGAGGTTGTCGAGCAGCAGAACGCGCTTCTGGTTATCACGGATCTTTTTCTCAACGTCCTGGATTTCACGCTGTAGTTTGTTTTTACGGCGGAACAGGCGGACAAACTCCAGCACATCCTGAAACGAAGGTTTGGTTGTTTCCATTTTCTACCTCTGCTAATTGAGATTCGGATTCGTTAAAGCCACTGCGACAGCGTCGCTGTGGCTGAAGACCTGTTTTTACTTTGGGGTTATCATAACCCTAAACGCGGCTGAATCGAAACACCACCGCGTAAATCGCCTGATGGTTGCATTTTATTTGCGCAATGCCCGACAGATCAAATGCGACAACAGCTCAAGCTGGCGGGCCAGCTCCATGCTTAACCAGACGTAGCCGTGCATCGGCGTTTCGGCCAGATCGTCCCCTTCATATTCATTCATCAACTGGCGCAGTTCGGCGGCGATTTCATTGAGCTTTTCGGAGTTCGCCAGGATGGGCTGCGGGTTGCCTTCATACAGCGCATGAGCAATGGTCAGCAAGGTTTGCTGGGTCATCTGCTGGGTTTCGCGCAGCGTGCGCGCGTTGAGCATAACGAAATGGCTGGCGCGCGATGCCCAGAACGCGTTGATTTGCAGTTCCAGCATACACACCAGATTCCGGCTGACGGTCTGAATAGCCTCGAATATGGATTTCTGAAGGTGGGTTTCTTTACTGGCGGGCGCGATCAGGCCGCGCATTTTCACCACGTCGTTCAGCACTTTCTGCTGCTGTTTCTCAAGGCGCGGACGATCGACCAGATTGGGTGAAAACCCGGCCTGATAAAGCCGGTTAAAGGTGGTGACGTAGTTCGCCATCTGAATGCGCCAGTGAAGAAACGCGCGCTGCGGCCAGATGCCGGTGAACAGCATCGCCAGCAGCGATCCGAAAATCACGTCACCGCTTCGCCATAGTGCGGTATGCATATCACCAGCGGGCGAGCCGACCACCACCGCAAGCGTAATACCGATCAGCAGCGCCTGATACGGCTTTTTCCCCAGCGTCAGCCAGGCGCAGAGGAACATGGCCGCCGCACACCAGACCAGCATCAAAGGCAGCGAATAACGCTCAAGCTGAAGCGCCACCAGCCCCAGCGCCGAGCCGAGGATCGTGCCGCCGATACGCTCAAAGGCGCGCGGCACCACGTTGCCCCAGAAAGAAATTGGCCCCATGATCACCACCAGGGTGATTAACGGCCAGGTGCCCTCCGGGATATTAAATAATCTCACCATTAAAAAGGTGAGAATGAATGCCAGCGCGACGCGAATGCCGTGAACTACCCGGTAGTGACGGTACAAACGGATCTCAAATGGACTTAACGACTTATCAGCACGCAAACACACTCTCCGGCAGGAGTCTGAAAAACGCAATTGTACCGGGTTTTCTGCGCGAGGCATCCCATGAGACGTAAAATTCCGTCTGCTTTACAGGGGATTTTCATCCCCGTAACGCTACCGGAACATACATCTCAATTTCCCAGTAACCCTCGGCGTTGCCGTCATTAAGATAGGCTTCAAAGGTGGGACGCGGCGCAATGCTATAGCGCTCATCTTTTAACAGGCTGTCAAAGAACTGATACCACGCTGCGGCAAAATTATGATTCTCCACCCGCGCACGGGCAACGGCGTAGTCGCCACCATCAATCTGCGTCAGGATCACCCCGGCGCTGTTTTCCGGCACCGCGAAACCCTCTTCCACTGACACTACCGTCGCGCAACGCAATTTTTCAGCGGGCACCTCTTCGGGGTTATCGTAATAAACAGCCATCCATTCCCGCGGTGAGAGTTGATTGCTCTCTACCCACAGTACCAGTTGCTCAAAACCCTGCTTAACGGTTTTCTCCCACGGCCCGACCAGGTGAAAGCCAGCCACGTTGCGCGCGTCGGTTTGGGTAATGCGATAGTCCATACAGCCTCCTGTAAACGGAATTTATCGCCTAAGTATGTGTGCTGATGAGCGCGGACGCAAAGAAAAACGCGCCTTCGAAAGGCGCGTGGAAAATCAGGATTTGTGGTGCAGATAATCACTCATGCGCGAGAAAATCCCGCCTTTTTCAACGCTTTCCAGGGTGGTGAGCGGCATATGCGCGACGACCTTATCCCGGTCGTACAGCTGGATCTCGCCGATGCGCTGGTGGGCGGCAATCGGCGCGTCCAGCTCTTTGCCGTTCAGCACATAACGCGCCTTAATATGCGGGATTTCCGTTTTCGGCAGCGCCATCCAGAAATCCTGCTCCGGGCCGACGGCGACGTGTTCTTTATCACCGTACCAGATGCGTTCGCGGGCAATGGATTTACCGTTAGTCAGGATTTGTACGGTAGCAAAATTCTGCTGGCCCCAGACCAGCAGTTTACGCGCCTCGTCTTCGCGGGCTTTAGCACTGGTCGCGCCCATAATGACCGCAATCAGCCGCTGGTTGCCTTCTACGGCAGACGCGATCAGGTTAAATCCCGCCCCGGAAGTGTGCCCGGTTTTAAGACCGTCGATTTTCAGGGTTTTATCCCACAGCAGGCCGTTACGATTCTGTTGGGTGATACCGTTCCACGTCAGGCTTTTCTCACTGTACATGTGATAAAACGCTGGCTCGCCGTGAATAATGGCGCGCGAGAGCACCGCGAGGTCATAGGCCGAGCTGTGTTGCCCCGGCGCATCCAGCCCGTGAACGGTTTCGAAATGGGTATCGCGCAGATGCAGCTTTTCAGCGTAGTTGTTCATCATCGCCACAAACTGCGGCTGCCCGCCCGCGACGTAATCCGCCAGCGCTACGCAGGCATCGTTACCGGAATCGACAATCAGCCCACGGCTCAGGTCATGTACCGACAGGCGTTCACCCGCTTTGAGGAACATCAATGAAGAGCCATCAAAAACCGGGTTGCCCTTCGCCCAGGCATCGCGTCCGACGGTGACCATGTCGCTGGCGCTGATGCGGTGGCTATCAATGGCGCGGTCAACCACATAGCCGGTCATCAGCTTGGTCAGGCTGGCAGGATTACGCTGCTGATGCGCATTCCCGGCGGCCAGCACCTGACCGGTGGTATAATCCATAAGAACCCAGGCTCCGGCCTGGACAGAAGGCGGCTGCGGCGAAACGGCAAACGTATCCGCGGCAAGTGCGCAAGAAATACTCGAAGCGAGTAAAGAAACAGCAATAAACAGGCGGCGTTTCAACAGCATATCCTCATTCTATAATTCGCCGTCCTTTGTACGGGAGTTCTTTACGGCTTACCCGGCTAAATTGCAAGAAAATATGACATTCGCCTTTTTACCCGCCCTTCTGGCGACGGGGTAAATCGTTTACCATACTGCGAATATCTTCTCGCCGCTCATCAGGGACTTACCAGAACAATGCAAGAGACGACACATCAGCCCGGATTTTTGTTTCACGACTACGAGACGTTCGGCACCAGCCCGGCGCTGGATCGCCCGGCTCAGTTCGCCGCTCTGCGTACCGACGCTGATTTTAACGTCATTGGTGAACCAGAAATTTTCTACTGCAAACCTGCTGATGACTATCTGCCGCAGCCGGAAGCGGTATTGATCACCGGCATCACGCCGCAGGAAGCGCTGGCGAAGGGCGAAAACGAAGCCACCTTTGCGCGGCGCATCCACGATCTTTTTACCGTGCCCAAAACCTGTGTGGTGGGCTACAACAACGTGCGCTTTGACGATGAGGTCACGCGCAATATTTTCTACCGCAACTTTTACGATCCTTATGCCTGGAGCTGGCAGCACGATAACTCACGCTGGGATCTGCTGGATGCGATGCGCGCCTGCTATGCCCTGCGCCCGGAAGGGATCAACTGGCCGGAAAATGAAGAAGGTCTGCCGAGCTTTCGCCTTGAGCATCTGACCAAAGCCAACGGCATTGAACACAGCAACGCTCACGATGCGATGGCGGATGTGTACGCCACTATCGCCATGGCGAAACTGCTGAAGACGAAGCAGCCGCGCCTGTTTGAGTATCTGTATTCCTACCGCAGTAAAAACAAGCTGATAACACTGATCGACGTGCCGCAAATGAAACCGCTGATGCACGTTTCCGGGATGTTCGGCGCGTGCCGCGGCAATACCAGCTGGGTGGCGCCGCTGGCGTGGCACCCGGAAAATCGCAATGCGGTGATCATGGTGGATCTGGCAGAAGACGTTTCGCCCTTACTGGATCTGGATGCCGACGCCCTGCGTGAGCGCCTGTATACCGCCAAAGCGGATCTCGGTGACGCGCTGCCGGTGCCGGTGAAGCTGGTGCACTTAAATAAATGTCCGGTGCTGGCGCAGGCAAACACGCTGCGCCCGGAAGATGCGGACCGGCTGGGGATCAACCGCCAGCGTTGCCTTGATAATCTGAAAATTCTGCGGGATAACCCCCAAGTGCGCGAGAAGGTGGTGGCTATTTTTGCTGACGCCGAGCCGTTTGTGCCGTCAGAAAATGTTGATACCCAGCTGTATAATGGTTTTTTTAGCGACGCCGATCGCGCCGCAATGAAAATCGTGCTGGAGACGGAGCCACGTAATCTGCCCGCACTGGATATCACCTTTGCCGATAAACGCATAGAGCGTTTGCTGTTTAACTACCGGGCACGAAACTTCCCCGGCACGCTGGATGAAACCGAGCAGCAGCGCTGGTTGCAGCATCGCCGCGCTATTTTCACCCCGGAGTTTTTACAGGCGTATGCACAGGAACTGGAGATGCTGTGGGGTCAGTATGAGGGGAATAGTGAGAAACAGGCTTTGCTGAAGGCGCTATACCAGTACGCGCAGGAGACGGTGTAGGTTTAGGGGATAATCGTCTCCCTCGGGTCAGGCCCGATCATCCGGGCCATCCCTTACACACTCAACCCTTTTTCACCGTAATAGACCACGCCGCATCGCCGACCTGCTGGTAGTCGGTAATACGGTGTCCCTCTTCCGCCGCCCACTGCGGAATCGCTTCCGTCGCCTGGGTACAGTCAAAATCAATGACCAGCTCATCGCCGCTGTTCATTTCAGCCAGCGCCGCTTTCGCTTCAATCAGCGGGAACGGGCAGACCTGGGTAATCACATCCAGTTTTTTAATCGTCATATCGACTCCACAATCAATTAAGCTGCCGCAGCCGAGACTCTGGCTTTGCGCTGCGGACGAACATACAGGAACCACGAGGCGGTCCAGACGCCGAGGATCATAAACGCCAGGCCAATCCAGCCCTGCCAGGTCAGCATGGCGGTCATCACCAGACCGTTACCAATCGAGCAGCCGCCCGCAATGCTGGCACCGAAGCCCATCAGCACGCCGCCGGAAGCACTGCGCAGCGTGGTAGCAGCATCGGCCGCGCGAACGCGAAACTCACGGCTGGCTTTGGCGGCGATGAATGAACCGAGAAAAATGCCCAGCACCAGAAACACGCCCCAGTTGAGGAACTTGCCGTCACCCGCCACCAGGAACTGCAAAATATTGGCGCTCGGCGAGGTGATCCCCAGCCCGAACATTCGCCCGGTGGCTTCGCTAAGCGGCCAGGCCAACAGCGCGATGAGGCCAATCAGAACGGCGGTGAAAAAAGGATGCCAGCGTTTTTCAAACAGCAGATGCGCCAGTCCACGACGACGCGATGGCAGCGTTGCCACATTCAATTTTGGTTTGCGCAGTTCTTTAAGCACCAGCCAAAATGTGACCACCAGCAGCACCGCAATCAGCGGCCAGACGGAAAGATTGAACGTTTCGGCGATCGAGTTATGTTCGGTGCTGTACCCTTTCAGAAACTGGTTCAGCCCCGCCGCGTGCGGCGAGCGCATTACCGCACTCATCACCATATAAGTGACCAGCGCGATCCAGCTACCGATCAAGCCTTCCCCGGCGCGATACCACGTTCCGGTGGCACAACCGCCCGCATAAACAATGCCGATTCCAAAAACAAAACCGCCCACCACGGTGCCGAGCCATGGAAACGCGCCTGCATCGTACTGCACCACGCCAAGCTGGATCAGGGCAAAAACGCCGACGCTCTGAATGCAGATAGCAATCAGCAGCGCATAAAACATACGGTTATTTTTGGCGATATACATATCGCGGAAGCCGCCGGTGAGGCAGAAACGCCCGCGTTGCATGACAAAGCCCAACAGCGCGCCGCAGAACAGCCCGCTTATTATCATCTGTAACATAGGAAAGATTTACCCGGAAAATATCAGTCGGGTAATTATTCCTGACGCGCCCGCTGCGAAACAAGAACCAAAACCTCTAACCCATAACTTACAGTTATAAAAAAACCGGAGCACGCGGTCTCCGGTTTTTCAGGCAGCCAGTGAGAACCGGCAGGCTACTCAGGCGATATCTTCGTACTGCGGTACCGGGCTGCGGAATACGCGGGTGACGCAGGCCAGATAAATCAGGCCGATGGCACCCCAGATAAGGCCCAGCACCATTGAACTCTCTTCCAGGTTGATCCACAGCGCACCCACGGTCAGCGCACCGCACACCGGCAGGAACAGATAGTTGAAATGGTCTTTCAGCGTCTTGTTGCGTTTTTCGCGGATCCAGAACTGGGAAATCACCGACAGGTTAACGAAGGTAAATGCCACCAGCGCACCAAAGTTAATCAGCGCCGTTGCTGTCACCAGATCGAATTTGATAGCCAGCAGAGCAATCGCGCCCACCAGCACCACGTTCCATGCCGGAGTACGCCATTTCGGATGCACGTAGCCGAAGAAACGGGTCGGGAATACGCCGTCGCGGCCCATAACGTACATCAGGCGGGAAACGCCCGCGTGCGCAGCCATACCGGATGCCAGAACGGTCACGCTGGAGAAAATCAGCACGCCCCACTGGAAGGTTTTGCCCGCAACGTAAAGCATGATTTCCGGCTGGGAAGCGTCCGGGTCTTTAAAGCGCGAGATATCCGGGAAATAGAGTTGCAGGAAGTAAGAAGCAACAATAAATACCAGTCCGCCAATCAGCGCGGTCAGGAAAATCGCTTTCGGGATCACGCGCTCGGCATCTTTGGTTTCTTCAGACAGGGAAGAAATACCGTCAAAGCCAAGGAACGAGAAGCACAGGATCGTCGCCCCGGTGATCATCGGCACCACGTGCGCACCTTCAGACCAGAACGGACGGGAGCTGGTCAGCGTACCCGCGCCTTCACCGTGCGACACGCCGTAGATAATCAGACCAACAATCACCGCCACAATGCCCATCTGCAAAATTACAATCAGGGTATTGAAGTTAGCCACGGTCTTAATGCTGCGCAGGTTGGAGATGGTCATAAAGGCCACCAGCGCGACAACAAAGATCCACGACGGCATCGAAGGCACCAGCGCTTCGAAATAGATTTTCGCCAGCAGAATGTTGATCATCGGCATGAACAGGTAGTCCAGCAGTGATGACCAGCCCACCATAAAGCCAACAACCGGGCTAATGGATTTCTGGGCGTAGGTATAGGCTGAGCCAGCGGACGGGAAACGACGCACCAGTTTACCGTAGCTCAGCGCAGTGAAGAGGATCGCCACCAGCGCAAAGGCGTAAGCCGTTGCGACGTGACCATCGGTCAAACCAGAGACAATGCCGAACGTATCGAACAGCGTCATCGGCTGCATATAGGCAAGACCCATCATAACAACCGGAATTAGCGTCAGCGTTTTACGCAATTCCACGCGAGAGGTGTTTGGAGTAACGTTATGCGACATGGTCATTCCCCTTTTCGGCGAATGCCGTCGCGTAAACAAAAAATTGCCCCATTTTTCAGGATTCCTCAGCGACAACAACTGTCGGTTTTTAGTAAATATCTATCCGGTACGAAGCCCGGCCTCTTGGTATTGAATGAGTGTCTTTATGCAAAAAAATAACCGACGTGTTTAACGTCGGTTAGTGTCATTTTTTGCAGGCGGCGTATTTTGCCCTAAAAAAAGGCGCGATGACAAGAGAGCGTAAGGAAGATCGTCTTCTTCTATGACCTAACCGGTTGATTTTCCAGCGAGTCAGATGCCATTAGAAGTGCTAATGGCATTTTTTGGTAAAAATACGGTTAGTCCATCGCCATTGCCAGCGGATCGGGATACTGATACTCAAAGCCCAGTTCGTGACAAATACGGCTCCCGTCAATCAGCTTACCGCTATTTCCCTGCGGGTTACGGGTGAATACCGGCGGCTCCAGGCCAAGCTGGCGCGCCATTTGCGGGTAGAAAACGTCGCGCGCCGGATGCGTTGGCGCACAGAGGTTATAAATGTGTCCGCCTTTCGGCGTCTGTAAAAGCAGGGTGATTGCCGCAATCACATCCTCCAGATGCACAAGATTCACCCCCTGCTGCCCGTCCGGGGCCGTTTTACCGGCAAAGAAGCGCCCCGGATGACGCCCCGGCCCGACCAGCCCGGCCAGGCGCAGAATATCGACCGAGGTACCGGGCAACTGGTGCAGCCAGTCCTCCAGCTCTTTAAGCACCCGCCCGCTGGCAGTCACCGGCTCGCGCGGGGCGCTTTCTTTTAAGGTCCCTTGCGTATTGCCGTAAACCGAGGTCGAGCTGGTGAAGATAATACGTTTGATCTGGTAAGCGAGTGCGCTATCGACAATTTCCTGCACCGCCTGAAAATAGAAGTCTTCGCCCGGCCCGGAACGTCTTGCCGGGAGGGTGATCACCAGCGCATCAACGTTCATCAGCGCGTCAAGATCGTCCGTCTCGCACGAAAGCGTCGGCTCCAGACGCAGCGGATAGCTTTCAATCCCGCACATCCGCGCCGCCTCGACGCCATCAGGGGTGGTTTTACTGCCGGTAACCTGCCAGCCGCGCGCCGTTAATGAAAGCGCCAGCGGCATTCCCAGCCATCCTAAACCAACTATGGCGACCTTTTTCATGCATTATCTCCTGGGTGTAAGCTGCTCTCTTAAGGCTACGCCACCGTGAAGGAACTGACAATTCAGCGTATGAATATGAAATGATTTAATGATTAAAAAAATGGCTTGCCTTCCTCCAGTGAATTGGTTTAGGTTAAACCCAACACATGAATAAGCATTCATCGGAATTACTATGACCAGCGTTCAATTTAAAAACCACCATCATCACCATCACCCTGACTAGTCTTTCAGGCGATGTGTGCTGGAAGACATTCAGATCTTCCAGTGGTGCATGAACGCAAGAGAGCCCCCGGAAGATCGCCTTCCGGGGGCTTTTTTTTGGGCAGAATTGACAGGATAACGAGGACTACCGAATGTTAGATAACACCCGTTTACGCATAGCTATGCAGAAATCAGGCCGTCTTAGCGATGACTCACGCGAATTACTGGCCCGCTGCGGCATCAAAATTAATCTTCACACCCAGCGCCTGATTGCGCTGGCAGAGAATATGCCGATTGATATTCTGCGCGTGCGTGATGACGATATTCCGGGGCTGGTCATGGATGGCGTGGTGGATCTCGGCATCATTGGTGAAAACGTTCTGGAAGAGGAACTGCTGACCCGCCGCGCGCAGGGCGAAGATCCACGCTACTTCACGCTGCGCCGCCTTGATTTCGGCGGCTGTCGCCTGTCGCTGGCCACCCCCGCTGACGAAGCCTGGGACGGCCCGGCCATGCTTAACGGCAAACGTATCGCCACCTCCTATCCGCACCTGCTCAAACGCTATCTCGACCAGAAAGGCATCGCCTTCAAATCCTGTCTGCTTAACGGCTCGGTTGAAGTCGCGCCGCGCGCGGGCCTGGCGGATGCTATCTGCGATCTCGTTTCCACCGGCGCGACGCTGGAAGCAAACGGACTGCGCGAGGTGGAAGTTATCTACCGCTCAAAAGCCTGTCTGATCCAGCGCGACGGCGAAATGGCCGCCAGCAAGCAGGAACTGATCGATAAACTCCTGACCCGTATCCAGGGCGTGATCCAGGCCCGCGAATCGAAATACATCATGATGCACGCACCGACCGAACGGCTGGATGACGTCATCGCCCTGCTGCCAGGCGCGGAGCGTCCGACCATCCTGCCGCTGGCAGGCGATCAGCAGCGCGTGGCTATGCATATGGTCAGCAGCGAAACCCTGTTCTGGGAAACCATGGAAAAACTGAAAGCGCTGGGTGCCAGTTCGATTCTGGTACTGCCGATTGAGAAGATGATGGAGTGAAACCGATGAGCTTTACGACTCTCATTGACTGGAATAGCTGTAGCCCCGCGCAGCAGCGTGAACTTCTTATGCGCCCGGCAATCTCTGCCTCGGACAGCATTACCCGTACGGTGACGGAGATCCTCGACAACGTGAAAGCGCGCGGTGACGAGGCGCTGCGCGAGTACAGTGCCCGCTTCGATAAAACCGACGTGCAGACGGTGAAAGTCAGCGCGCAGGACATCGCCGATGCCAGCGCGCGTCTGGGCGAGGAGCTGAAACAGGCCATGGCGGTGGCGGTCAGTAATATCACCACCTTTCACCGCGCCCAGATCCTGCCCGCTGTCGACATAGAAACCCTGCCCGGCGTGCGCTGCCAGCAGGTGACGCGCCCGGTTGAATCTGTCGGGCTGTACATCCCCGGCGGCTCGGCGCCCCTCTTTTCAACGGTGCTGATGCTGGCAACGCCCGCGCGTATCGCGGGCTGTAATCGAGTGGTGCTGTGCTCGCCGCCCCCGATCGCCGATGAAATTCTTTATGCCGCGCAGCTGTGTGGGGTGGAAGAGATCTTCAACGTCGGCGGCGCGCAGGCCATCGCCGCACTGGCGTTCGGCAGCGAATCGATCCCTAAAGTCGATAAGATTTTTGGTCCCGGCAACGCCTTTGTGACCGAAGCCAAACGTCAGGTCAGCCAGCGGCTGGACGGCGCGGCTATCGACATGCCTGCCGGTCCGTCGGAAGTGCTGGTCATTGCCGACAGCGGAGCGACCCCGGATTTCGTGGCTTCCGACCTGCTCTCCCAGGCCGAACACGGCCCGGACTCGCAGGTGATTTTGCTGACCCCGGATGCGGCGCTTGCCGGGCGCGTCGCCGAGGCCGTCGAACGCCAGCTGGCCGACCTGCCGCGTGCCGACACCGCGCGTCAGGCGCTGGCAGCCAGCCGTCTGATTGTGGCGCGGGATCTGGCGCAGTGCGTGGACATCTCCAACCAGTACGGCCCGGAGCACCTGATCATTCAGACCCGCAACGCCCGCGATCTGGTGACGGATATCACCAGCGCAGGCTCGATTTTCCTCGGCGACTGGTCGCCGGAATCGGCGGGCGATTACGCTTCCGGCACCAACCACGTGTTACCGACCTATGGTTACACCCGCACCTGCTCAAGTCTTGGGCTGGCGGATTTCCAGAAACGGATGACCGTTCAGGAGCTGTCGCGCGAGGGCTTCGCGGCTCTGGCTTCCACCATCGAAACGCTGGCGGCGGCTGAACGGCTGACCGCGCACAAGAATGCCGTCACGTTGCGCATGAACGCGCTGAAGGAGCAAGCATGAGTATCGAAGAACTAGCCCGCGCTAACGTCCGCACGCTGGTGCCCTATCAGTCCGCCCGTCGCCTCGGCGGCAAGGGCGACGTATGGCTCAACGCCAACGAATACCCGACGCCGGTGGAGTATCAGCTCAGCGCCCAGACCCTCAACCGCTACCCGGAATGCCAGCCCGCCGCCGTGATCAACAACTATGCGCAGTATGCGGGGGTCAAAGCCGAACAGGTGCTGGTCAGCCGTGGCGCGGACGAGGGCATCGAACTACTGATCCGCGCGTTCTGCGAGCCGGGGCAGGATGCGGTGCTGTTTTGCCCACCGACTTACGGCATGTACAGCGTCAGCGCTGAAACGCTTGGCGTTGAGTACCGTACCGTTCCGGCGCTGGAAAACTGGCAGCTCGATTTGCAGGCCATTGCCGATAAGCTCGACGGCGTGAAAGTGGTCTACGTTTGCAGCCCGAATAACCCGACCGGGCAAATTGTCAATCCGCAGGATTTTCGCGTGCTGCTGGAGATGACCCGCGACAAGGCGCTGGTGGTGGCGGACGAAGCCTATATTGAGTTTTGCCCGCAAGCCTCGCTGGTCGGCTGGCTGGAAGAGTACCCGCATCTGGTGATCCTGCGCACGCTGTCAAAAGCCTTTGCCCTCGCCGGGCTGCGCTGCGGCTTTACGCTGGCAAATGAAGAAATCATCAGGCTGCTGCTGAAAGTCATCGCGCCCTACCCGCTTTCCACGCCGGTCGCCGACATCGCCGCGCAGGCTACCAGCCCGCAGGGGATCCTGGCGATGCGCGAGCGGGTGGCGGCGATCCTCGACGAACGTCAGTATCTGGTAAACGCGCTGAAAAATATCCCCTGTGTCGAACAGGTATTTCCTTCAGAAACGAACTATATTCTGGTGCGGATCACCGCATCCAGCGCGGTATTTAAATCTTTGTGGGATCAGGGCATTATCTTACGGGATCAGAATAAACAACCCTCTTTAAGCGGCTGCCTGCGGATCACCATCGGCACCCGTGAAGAGTCTCAGCGCGTCATTGACGCCTTAAGTGCGGAGAAGGTATGACACAGAAGTTTCTGTTTATCGATCGCGATGGAACGCTGATTGCCGAGCCACCCAGCGATTTTCAGGTCGACCGTTTTGACAAGCTGGCGTTTGAGCCAGAGGCAATCCCGGCGCTGCTCCAGCTGCAAAAAGCGGGCTTTACGCTGGTGATGATCACCAATCAGGATGGGCTGGGTACTGACAGCCTGCCGCAGGCGGAGTTTGACGGTCCGCATAACCTGATGATGCAGATTTTCTCTTCGCAGGGCGTACAGTTTGACGAGGTGCTTATCTGCCCGCATATGCCAGCGGATAACTGCGACTGCCGTAAACCGAAAACCCGGCTGGTTGAGGCCTGGCTGGTTGACGGCGTGATGGATAAAGCCCACAGCTACGTGATTGGCGATCGCGCTACCGACGTCCAGCTCGCCGACAACATGGGCATTACCGGCCTGCTTTATAACCGCGAAACACTGAACTGGTCAGCCATTGCCGCGCAGCTTACAAAGCGTGACCGCTATGCGCACGTTGAGCGCAGCACCAAAGAAACGCAGATTGACGTCAAGCTGTGGCTTGACCGTGAAGGCGGCAGCAAAATCAACACCGGCGTCGGCTTCTTCGACCATATGCTGGATCAGATTGCCACCCACGGCGGCTTTCGTATGGAAATTATGGTTAAAGGTGATTTATATATTGACGATCACCACACCGTTGAAGACACCGGTCTGGCACTGGGCGAGGCGCTGAAAGCGGCGCTCGGCGACAAACGCGGCATCAACCGTTTTGGCTTTGTGCTGCCGATGGACGAATGCCTTGCCCGCTGCGCGCTGGATATTTCCGGTCGTCCGCATCTGGAATACCGCGCCGAGTTTACCTATCAGCGGGTGGGTGATTTAAGCACCGAAATGGTCGAGCATTTCTTCCGCTCGCTTTCCTATACGATGGGCGTCACGCTGCACCTGAAAACCAAGGGCAAGAATGACCACCACCGGGTAGAGAGCCTGTTTAAAGCCTTTGGCCGCACGCTGCGACAGGCGATCCGCGTGGAAGGCGACACGCTTCCTTCCTCCAAAGGGGTGCTGTAATGAACGTTGCAATCCTTGATACCGGTTGTGCCAACCTGAACTCGGTCAGGTCTGCGATCCTGCGCCACGGCTACGAGCCGGTGGTCAGTCGCGATCCCGACGTGGTACTGCGCGCCGACAAACTGTTTTTACCGGGCGTTGGCACCGCGCAGGCGGCGATGGATCAAATCCGCGAGCGCGAGTTATTCGATCTGATTAACGCCTGCACCCAGCCGGTGCTGGGTATCTGCCTTGGGATGCAGCTGCTTGGCAGCCGTAGCGAAGAGAGCAACGGCGTGGATCTGCTGGGGATTATCGATCAGCAGGTGCCGAAGATGACCGATTTCGGCCTGCCGCTGCCTCACATGGGCTGGAACCGGGTTTATCCGCAGGCGGGCAACCGACTGTTCAGCGGCATCGACGACGGCGCATATTTCTATTTCGTTCACAGCTACGCCATGCCGGTGAATACCTGGACTATCGCCCAGTGTCACTACGGCGAACCCTTCACCGCCGCAATACAAAAAGATAACTTCTACGGCGTGCAGTTTCACCCTGAGCGCTCCGGTGCGGCAGGCGCGCAGCTGCTGAAAAACTTTCTGGAGATGTAATGATTATTCCGGCACTGGATTTAATCGATGGCACGGTCGTCCGCCTGCATCAGGGCGACTACGCGCAGCAGCGAGATTACGGCAACGACCCGCTCCCCCGCTTACAGGATTACGCCGCGCAGGGGGCTGACGTGCTGCACCTGGTGGATTTGACCGGCGCGAAAGATCCGGCAAAACGGCAAATTCCGCTGCTGCAAACCCTGGTCGCCGGGGTTAACGTCCCGGTGCAGGTGGGTGGCGGTGTGCGTAGTGAAGAAGACGTGGCGGCGCTGCTGGCGGCTGGCGTGGCGCGCGTGGTAGTTGGATCGACGGCGGTCAAGTCCCCGGAAATCGTCAAAGGCTGGTTTCAACGTTTTGGCGCAGACGCGCTGGTGCTGGCGCTGGACGTGCGTATAGATGCGGCAGGCAACAAGCAGGTGGCGGTGAGCGGCTGGCAGGAAGACTCCGGGGTGTCGCTGGAGGCGCTAGTAGAAACTTATTTGCCGGTGGGACTCAAACACGTTTTGTGTACCGATATTTCCCGCGACGGCACCCTGGCTGGCTCCAACGTCTCATTATATGAAGAAGTCTGCGCCCGCTATCCGCAGGTGGCTTTTCAGTCTTCCGGTGGTATTGGTGGCATCAATGATATAGCCGCCCTGCGCGGTACGGGCGTGCGCGGCGTGATCGTCGGACGTGCGCTGCTGGAAGGTAAATTTACGGTGAAGGAGGCCATCGAATGCTGGCAAAACGGATAATCCCCTGCCTGGACGTGCGTGATGGTCAGGTCGTCAAAGGCGTACAGTTCCGCAATCACGAGATCATCGGCGACATCGTGCCGCTGGCCCAGCGCTACGCTGAAGAAGGCGCGGACGAACTGGTATTCTACGACATCACCGCATCCAGCGACGGGCGCGTGGTCGATAAAAGCTGGGTTTCACGCGTGGCGGAGGTTATCGATATCCCGTTCTGCGTGGCGGGCGGCATTAAATCCGCAGACGACGCGGCGCAGATCCTCTCCTTCGGCGCGGATAAAATCTCCGTCAACTCCCCGGCGCTGGCTGACCCGGAACTCATCACCCGGCTGGCAGACCGCTTTGGCGTGCAGTGCATTGTGGTTGGCATTGATACCTGGTACGACGCACAAAGCGGCAAGTATCACGTTAATCAATATACGGGTGATGAGAGCCGAACCCGCATCACCCCCTGGGAAACCCTCGACTGGGTACAGGAAGTGCAAAAGCGCGGCGCGGGCGAAATCGTTCTGAACATGATGAATCAGGACGGGGTGCGTAACGGTTACGATCTTGAGCAACTCAAAAAAGTGCGCGAAGTATGCCACGTGCCGCTGATCGCCTCCGGCGGCGCGGGAACGATGGAGCATTTCCTTGAAGCCTTCCGCGATGCCGACGTTGACGGTGCGCTGGCGGCTTCGGTGTTCCACAAACAGATAATCAATATTGGTGAATTAAAAGCGTTCCTGGTCAATCAGGGCGTGGAGATAAGAGTATGTTAACTGAGGAACAACGCGCAAAACTGGACTGGGAGAAAACCGACGGCCTGCTTCCGGCAGTGGTGCAGCACGCGGTCTCCGGTGAGGTATTAATGCTGGGCTATATGAACCCGGAAGCGCTGGAAAAAACGCAGGAAAGCGGCAAAGTCACCTTCTTTTCCCGCACCAAACAACGGCTGTGGACCAAAGGCGAAACCTCCGGTCACTTCCTCAACGTAGTCAGCATCGCGCCGGACTGTGACAATGACACCCTGCTGGTGCTGGTCAATCCCATTGGCCCGACCTGCCACAAAGGCACGTCCAGCTGCTTCGGCGACACGTCCCACCAGTGGCTGTTCCTGTATCAGCTTGAACAGTTACTGGCGGAAAGAAAAACCGCCGATCCGGCAAGCTCCTACACCGCGAAGCTGTACGCCAGCGGAACCAAACGCATTGCACAAAAAGTGGGGGAAGAAGGCGTGGAAACCGCGCTGGCCGCCACGGTGCATGACCGTGAAGAGCTGACCAACGAGGCTTCTGATTTGATGTATCACCTGCTGGTGCTATTGCAGGATCAGGATCTGGATTTGACGACGGTGATTGAGAATTTACGCAAACGTCATTAAATGACATAAAGAATAGCGCCCTTCGGCGCTATTCTGCTGTGCTTTTGCGATATAACAAATCGTCAACTTTTAGCGCATTGCCGTGCTTATCAAACTCGGTCCCCTGGGTTTTAATAAACATCAGCAAATAAAACAGGATTACCACACTGGTTTCCGCCCGGGCCATTACCGCTTCGGTAAATCCATAACAAATCAATGAAAAAACTAAAACGATAAAATACTTGTTGGGATTATTTAACACCGACCTGTATACCATATAGGTGAACGGAATGATAAAACCGAGACCCAACGCAGTCATGAGGATCAGGTATGAATTATCCAGCGCAAAATCAGGCAGCGGCGATCCAAAGAAGTAATTATTAACTTTTAGCGCGCTTAAATAGTCATAATAATAACTCAAACGCCCACTGAGTACATAATCCAGCTCTCCCCCGTGATAATACCACGGCAAATATAACGACATCGCCAGCAGAACCACGGGTACAAGTGGCAGATAAAACGCCATCAGATAGCGAATCAAATTGCTGGAAAGAGCAATGAAAACCATCAGAGAGGCGATCATCGCGTAGCCGGGAGTACGCGAATCTGCCAAAAAAGGAATGATAATGAAAAACGCCATCAAGCCATTTGTAAACCAGCGGAACACTGGATGGATTAACCCCGAAAGATATCCCTTACAGGCAAACAGCGTCATAAAGCATGAATAGGCAATGAAACCGGGATAGTTGGCTGACCAAAATCCCATGTTATTCCGGTATCGCCCCGTTTCCGGGATGTAGACGATATCGGGATAAATAATACCTTTTACCACTAATAAAGCAAAAAAAACGGAGAATAAAAGCGTTGAATAATAAACGCTCTGAATAACGCCAGTCGCCCCTTTTCTTCGCACCAAATAAACAAACCATAACGTAAAAATCAGGTTAATGCAGGTGGCATTTAAATTAATCAGAAAAAAAAGTGCGAGGATTGCTGTCCCTATGATTAAATTATTTTCAACCTCCAGGCTTTTTAAATACATAATTATTATAATCAGACCAATAACGACACGCAGGAGCAATGCCGTATGATCGTCAACTGCCTGCAGTCCCGATATAAACAGAGAATTAAACTGCATGAAAAATAGTAATAGTGCAATCATATTTATCAGGTAGGTTTGACAACATCCATTGTAGTGAGCGCCAGTATGGATAACTACGAAATAAGTTGCCCATGATTTTGTAGTAATACAATGATAACAGGGAAGCATTTCATATTGCAAAAACACTCCCCTTCATTTTAAGCGTAACCAGAATAAGAGCCTGTCCCATCAGGCGTACATTGTTGCAGCCAGTTGGATGCTGAAAACCGCAGCGTAATAGAATAGTCTGATGGGATAAGCTCTAAATAATGATTATCTTTTATGATTAATATTATTTACTGCATTGCGCGCAAGCACCCAACCAGAGCCAGCCATCAATCCCAGGAACACTGCAATAACAAGGACGATGCTTTTCTTCGGGCTGTCACGGCGAAACGGCAGATTTGGTTTCATAACATAGCGGTAAGAATGAATCTCAGCCTTATCGATGGTTAACGCTGACACCGCAAGTAAATTTTGGCGAAGAGAATAATATTCGTCGGAAAAAGCAAGCGGACGACTGGCTTCGTTTTTCATCATCGAATTCAGCGCATCGCTACCCAGCATAAACATGGTGTCCTGCGTCACCTGATCGACCTGCTGTGCCTTAGGCTCTTTCACGTTCGACTGGGAAGCCACAGTGAGCGCCTGATTTATCTGGGCCATCTTTTGCGTTTTTTGCTCTTTCGCAATCGTTTCCTGGCGCGTGACCGCTTTGGTAAGCTCATCAGATTTTGCACGAATGTTCATGGTCAAATCCGCACGCAGTTCATTGGCTACCTGCTCATCGGTCTTCTGAATAAACTCAGAGAGCTTTCTTTGCACAATTTCAGGTGATGGCCCCGTATAGGAAACTTTTAACGGCAGAGTCTGCCCCTTCACAGCCGATTCAATGGTCAGCTTTTCCGGTTCGTTCTGATTATCCAGAGTTTCTGCGAGTGCGGAAAAAGCGGCATTAAAACGATCGATAAAATCCTGTTGAATATTGACCAGAGACGGTGCTGCATCGCCATAAAGAATATTCATAGCGTTACTATAATTATTGATCTGGCCAACATCAGGGCGGTTAATGATAGAGGTAGACGTCCATTTCTCTTTAGCCACTGATAAATAAACAACAGCGAGCACAATAGCCGCGATTATAAACGCCGCAACGATTTTTTTTCCCTTCCAGATTTGACCTAGTAAATCGACAAGGTTTACCTGCTGGCTATTATACCCTGAAGGAAAATCACTGTTACTGATTCGATTCATAATTACCTTAAAGACATTATTTAAAAAAGCAAGACAATAACTTTCAATCTTAAAAAAGTGGCCGCAATCATTTCATGATTACGGCCACTATAAACAGGATTATTTAATCATCTTCACAAGATACTTACCGTAGTTATTCTTCGCCAGCGGTGCGGCCAGCTTGCGAACCTGGTCGGCATCAATAAAGCCTTTACGGTAGGCAATCTCTTCCGGGCAGGCGACTTTCAGACCCTGACGCTCTTCAATCGTCGCGATGAAGTTACTGGCTTCAATCAGGCTCTGGTGGGTGCCGGTGTCCAGCCATGCGTAACCACGACCCATCATCTCAACGGAGAGTTTGCCCTGCTCCAGATAAAGCTGGTTGATGTCAGTAATTTCCAGTTCGCCGCGCGCGGACGGTTTCAGGTTTTTCGCCAGCGAAACTACGCTGTTGTCGTAGAAATAAAGCCCCGTCACCGCATAGTTGCTTTTCGGTTGCGCCGGTTTTTCTTCCAGCGAAATCGCCTTGCCGGTTTCGTCAAATTCGGCCACGCCGTAACGCTCTGGATCGTTAACGTGGTAGGCGAATACCGTCGCGCCGGATTCTTTATTTACCGCATTAGCCAGCAGCTTCGGCAGGTCATGACCGTAGAAAATATTGTCGCCCAGCACCAGCGCGCAGCTGTCATTGCCGATAAACTCTTCGCCGATAATAAACGCCTGTGCCAGACCGTCCGGGCTTTCCTGCACTTTATATTGCAGGTTTAATCCCCACTGGCTACCGTCGCCCAGCAACTGCTCAAAGCGCGGCGTATCCATTGGCGTGCTGATGATCAGAATATCGCGGATGCCAGCCAGCATCAGGGTGGTCAGCGGATAGTAAATCATCGGTTTATCATAGATCGGCAGTAACTGTTTGCTCACCGCCATCGTGACCGGATAGAGGCGCGTTCCCGAACCACCAGCCAGAATAATGCCCTTACGAGTTGTCATTGTTTTATCTCTGATTTTATTGGTTAAAGCGGCGCTGCGGTGAACAGTTCTGCCAGCATTCTTTCAACGCCCAACTGCCAGTGCGGCAGTTGAAGATCAAAAGTGGTCTGGAATTTTTCAGTCGACAGGCGCGAGTTATTCGGGCGGCGTGCTGGCGTTGGATAAGCACTGGTCGGCACTTTTTTCACTTCCTGCACCGCCAGCTCGATACCGGCTGCACGCGCCTGGTCGAATACCAGCTGCGCATAGTCGGCCCAGGTGGTGATCCCGGATGCCACCAGGTGATACAGGCCAGCGACTTCCGGCTTAGCCTGCGCGGTACGAATCGCGTGCGCGGTACAGTCGGCGAGCAGTTCCGCCCCGGTCGGCGCGCCAAACTGGTCGCTGATGATCGACAGCGTTTCGCGGCTTTTCGCCAGATTCAGCATTGTTTTGGCGAAGTTATTGCCTTTACCGGCATAAACCCAGCTGGTACGGAAAATAAGATGCTTATCGCAATGCTGTTGCAATGCCTGCTCACCGGCGAGTTTGGTTTCGCCGTACACGTTGAGCGGCCCGGTAGCGTCGGTCTCTTTCCACGGCGTCTCACCGTCACCGGGGAACACGTAATCGGTGGAATAATGCACAACCCAGGCACCCAGCAGTTGTGCTTCACGGGCAATGGCTTCCACGCTCTGCGCATTGAGCAGATACGCCAGTTCAGGCTCTGATTCGGCTTTATCAACGGCGGTGTGCGCCGCCGCGTTGACGATCACGTCCGGCTTCAGCTGGCGCACGGTTTCCGCGATGCCTTCCGGGTTAGTGAAATCACCGCAGTAATCGGTGGAGTTAAAATCCAGCGCCGTGACCTGGCCCAGCGGAGCCAGCGCACGCTGAAGCTCCCAGCCTACCTGCCCGCTTTTACCAAACAACAGGATATTCATTACGCGCGATCCTTATAGTTCTGGTCGATCCAGTTAGCATAAGCACCGCTCTTGACGTTGTTCACCCACGTCTGGTTATCCAGATACCACTGAACGGTTTTACGGATGCCGGTTTCAAAACTTTCCTGCGGTGCCCAGTTCAGTTCACGCTGAATTTTGTCCGCATCGATAGCATAGCGACGGTCATGGCCCGGACGATCTGCAACC
Source organism: Superficieibacter sp. (assembly GCF_032071645.1). Taxonomy (NCBI): domain Bacteria; kingdom Pseudomonadati; phylum Pseudomonadota; class Gammaproteobacteria; order Enterobacterales; family Enterobacteriaceae; genus Superficieibacter; species Superficieibacter sp. The sequence continues at coordinate 43,262 of NZ_DAMAPU010000001.1, read as the reverse complement.
CAGGTAATCAGGTCGCGATAGGAAGTCGCCGACGGAGCCAGTTCGTTAAGCAGATCGCAAATGGTGTGCACCACTTCGATGTTTTTCTTCTCGTTATGGCCGCCGATATTGTAAGTCTCGCCCGGTTTACCCTGGGTCAGGACGCAGTACAGCGCGCGGGCATGATCTTCCACGTACAGCCAGTCGCGGATCTGGTCGCCTTTACCGTAAATCGGCAGCGGCTTGCCTTCCAGCGCATTGAGGATCACCAGCGGGATCAGCTTCTCCGGGAAGTGATAAGGACCGTAGTTATTGGAACAGTTGGTCACGATAGTCGGCAGGCCGTAGGTGCGTTTCCACGCGCGAACCAGATGGTCGCTGGACGCTTTGGACGCGGAATAAGGGCTGCTTGGCGCATAGGCCGTCTGCTCAGTGAACAGCGGCAGCGGCTCGCTGCCGGTCCATTCGTCCGGGTGCGGTAAATCACCGTAGACTTCATCGGTCGAAATGTGATGAAAGCGGAACGCTTCTTTACGCGCGCCTTCCAGATTGTTCCAGTAAGCACGCGCAACTTCGAGAAGCGTGTAGGTGCCAACCACGTTAGTTTCGATAAACGCCGCCGGACCGGTAATAGAGCGGTCAACGTGGCTTTCTGCCGCCAGGTGCATCACTAAATCAGGCTGGTGCTCTGCAAAAATACGCTCCAGCGCGGCCTGATCGCAGATGTCTGCTTTTTCAAACGCATAGCGATCGCTGTCAGCCACGCTTTCCAGCGATTCAAGATTGCCTGCGTAGGTTAATTTATCAACGTTAACAACCCGATCGGCGGTATTCTCAATAATATGACGCACCACGGCAGAACCAATAAAACCCGCGCCACCCGTTACCAGAATTTTCATCAATTGGACCTTTGTAGATTTAATATTTAAAGTTGAGAAATATATTCTTTGAAGGTCAATCCTTTCATATCTTTTTCAGACAGAATGGGATCGGTCACCTGCCAGTCGATATTCAGGTCGGTATCATTCCACAGAATGCATTTTTCACTTTTTGGATCGTAATAGTTCGTGCACTTGTACTCGAAATCAACGGTGTCTGACAGGACCACAAAACCGTGGGCCAGACCCGGCGGGATCCAGAATTGTTTTTTATTACTTTCGCTAAGGATCACCGACTCCCAGACACCAAAGGTGGGTGAATCTTTGCGGATATCCACGGCTACATCAAGCACTTCGCCCTGCACCACGCGAACCAGCTTGCCCTGCGGGTTGTTGGTTTGCAGATGCAGACCGCGCAGCACGTTTTTCACCGAGCGCGAGTGGTTGTCCTGAATGAAATCCAGATCGATGTTCAGCATTTCCTTGTAACGCTGGGCGTTAAAGGTTTCGAGAAAAAAACCGCGTGAATCTTCAAAAACGCGGGGTTCGATAATTTTTACACCCGCGATTTTGGTGTCAATAACTTTCATCATCATTCCTTTCGTACTTTTAATATGCACCGTCGCGCTTCAGCACGACGCTAACAGTTTTGAATAATATAACGATATCGTTCCACAGGGACCAGTTCTTCACATACCACGAATCGAAATAGACGCGTTTTTCATAGTCCACGTCATTACGTCCGCTCACCTGCCACAACCCCGTCATACCCGGTTTTGCCATACGGTAGTAATCCGCATCGTCACAGTAACGCAGAAGCTCTTCAGCGATGACCGGACGCGGCCCGACCAGACTCATCTCACCTTTCAGCACGTTAAACAACTGCGGGAGTTCATCAAGACTGGTACGGCGGATAAACTTGCCGATGGGCGTGATGCGCGGATCGTCACGCAGCTTAAAGTCTTTATCCCACTCGGCGCGCGCCACGGGATCGCTTTCCAGTAAGTTCTGTAAAACTTCTTGTGAATTCATCACCATCGAACGGAACTTCAGGCACTTAAACAGGCGCCCTCTGCGCCCTACCCGTTCGTGACCATAAATCGCGTAGCCGCCATCTTTTTTCACCTGCAGGCTTAAATAAATAAACAGCGGCGAAAGTAAAATTAACAGCAGGCTGGAGACCACGATATCAAACGTGCGTTTAACAAAGCGGGAACTGCGCTTGGCAAGGTTGTTATTCACGCGCAGCAGCAGTACTTCATGACTGAAAATGAAGGCCATATCGGTGCCATACAGCGGAACGCCGCGAATCGTTGGGATCACCGAAATCGAGCGGCATTTTTTCTTGGTCAGATTTTTCAGCCATCTTTCCAGTTGCTGCGAATCACCATCATCAAATGCCAGAATGTACTGAATGTTTTTATAATCATCCAGGCGATAGATTTCTTCTTCTGCACTCAGGACTTTGATGTTCGCATCAATCGGCACATCCTGGCCGTTAATGGCATAAAGATACTGAATGTCGTAGCCGAGGTTCTTTTCGCTCATCAGGGCCTGGTAGGCGTCATAAGCGTTAATACCGCCGCCGAGGATGATGGTCTTCTTCTTCCACATACCTATTTTATTGAGGAAAAGCTTAACCAGCTTCCTGCCGACCGGGATGAGTACAAAAATGCCGCACCAGGTAAACGCCCACAGGTAACGGGAGAAATGCCATTTGGAAAACGCCACCATCGCCAGGTCAATAACTGCGAAGATCACGATGGTCCGCAGGATCTCTTTCAGCTCATTCCAGAACGGCTTGCGGTAGGTATAGTGCCGCAGGCGAATGCCAAACCAGGCCACCGCAATAAAGCCGAGGATAAAGTGCGAAAGCACACGGTAGTTATAATCTTCCTGCGGCAGGAAGGGTGAAAGATCGCCACCAAAATAATGTTTGGTTAGCGCCATCGCCACAAAAAGACAAGAAATATAGATACCAAAATCAACTAATGCAAATAAATATTTTGGCAAAAACTGACGTACCTTGTTATTCATTATGACTCACCTGTTATAAGCACTGCTATCCCAGTACCGTCTGTGCATACTCATTTTTTTAACGAGTGAGAACGGCAGGGATTTGTATTTCAAACCGAGTTTATAGCCAATTAATTTAGCAGCATTATTAGCAAATGCTTTAGGCAATAATAATGGATTGTGTTTAATTAAATAGCTAATTTCCGACTTAATAAACTTGCTGCCTTCAGAAGAGACACCATTAAACTCTTTTCGAATCCAGGGTTCATCATAATGAAACACGCCGATGTCAAAATAGCGTTTAAACTCTTCAATAGTGGAATAATTGTGCGAGTGACGAGCCGCGGCATCGGCGCAATAACCCGTTTTATAATTTTGCTGGATAGCTTTCGCTGCAAAGTACATATCTTCGCAAAGGATCGTGCCGGTTGGAAAGCCGCCAATACGTTGAAAGTCAGCTACTTTGTATGCCGAGAAAGAATTCGACATAAACACGGTTTTGATGCCGCGCTGCGGAATACTTTGCTGCTGGTTAATGAGCGACTGGCTGCCATAGTTAAAATAGCGCGCGTGAGCCGCCACGGCATTGGCATCCCGATGGGGCAGCTGTTTACCATATGCCGCGCTGAGGTCATTTTCTGCCATAAAATTCACCAGCGTTGCGACGGCATCACGGGTATCCAGAATGGCATCCTGGGTAAGGAGAACCACATAATCCTTATCCCGGAATAACTCCATTGCCACATTCCGCGTCCCACCGTGGTTAAACTCACTCTGCGGGATTTCATGCACCGTAAAACCATATTGTCTGGCAACCTGTTGGGTGTTATCCCGACTTTGGGAATCGATAACTACTACCTCAAAACCCGGCTGGCAATTTTCGTGGATGGCCTGCGCCGCCTGCTGCCAAATTTCTCCACCGTTATAGGTCACTACCGCAATACCAACCTTGACAGAAGAACTCATTATTTCACGTCCAAAGAATTAAGAATGTGTTGCGCTAAAGCATCCCAACTGTGGCTGACCAAAAATGCCGGATCGTCCACATAGCTCGTCGCCGTGAAAATATTCTGCCCCTGATAAAATGCTGCCAGTTTATCGGCCAGCTGTTGAGCGTTATCAGGAGCAAAAAAAGCGACTTTATCGTAATCACCTATCGTCTCATGCGCATAGGGTAGTTCAGCCGACAGAATTGGCAAGCCGAACGCTTTCGCTTCCGACAGCGGTAATCCCCAGGTCTCAAGTTTTGACGGGAAAATCAGCGCATCGGCTTCATGGCGATACATCTCATCGAGCCGCGTTTTACTTTGCAGGCCGATAAAGCGAATGTTATTAAGCTGACGCTTTTCACACTCTTCAATGATGAAATCACCGAATCGGGTCATTCCCTTATCGAAGGTCAGTAGAATCTGAAGACCGTCATAAACGTCGCGTTGCTGCTGCTTTAACAGATCCATAGCCTCCACCAGCACGCTGAAATTTTTAAAGGTGCGAGGAAAAGCGGGATAAAGCAGCGATTTCGCGCCTGATGACGCTGCCGTAAGGCGCGCAGTTTCATGCACTGGCGCAGCGTCAGAAACCGGACGCGCGACCAGCAAATTGCGAATCCCGTAGGTCTTCTGAAAATATTTTGCGATCCATTCCTGCTGCACAATCACATAACGATTGGCTTTGATATTGAGGCCGTACAGAAACTTATAAAATTTAGTGAACAGGAAAAAGGTCCGGTCATACTTCAGATCAACCGCGCTGGACTGATAGAACGGCGACGGATTATGGCAATAAACAAACTGATTCGGCGTGGCAACTCGCGCAGACATATCGTGCAGGCATATCCACGCATCAGGGTTAATCTCTTTGCTGAGTGCATAGCTGGTGATGTATTCAAACTTAAGCCGTTTTAGCCAGCCAGACTTAATCTCTTTGTATTCACGAAATTCCACATTCGGCAGCGAGGTATATTCCTCGAACAGCGCGGTATCATGAACCAGGCAGATAAGCTTAACGCCAGGAACATTACTAAACGTGGCAATCATCGTTCTGTAAACGGTCAGGATGCCGCCTTCCACCATATTGACGCCAGAAAGAACAATTAACTTATCCATGAATTAACCAAAGTAATGAAAAAAGGGTACTGTAAGCCGGTCGCTCATGATTGTAAGGCATCACATTTTTCTGCAAAAACGTGAATTTCTCGCCAATTGAAAGTGTTTGATTCACATCCTGATGATGCAGCAACGCGTTCATTACGCGGGCTGATTCGACGGAACGCTGAATGCCCTTCAGGGTTTTTTTGAATCTTTTCAGGCGTGCGCCTAAGCCGCGCTGATGTGCACCGACAACGTTAGCCGAATGCTGACGATATTTAATCAGCGACCGGGCCACGTAAAAAACATTGCCACTGAGAGCGGCCTGAAATGCATACCAGTGATCGTGCATGGCAATTTTATCAGGCACTTTACCCGCCAGGTTCAGCAGCGTTTTATTCATCATTATGGTGCAGCCGTACACTGAGGAACGCCAAAGCAGATAATTCAGCTTTAAATTATTGCGAGGATCAAGGTGTGAAAAACGGTAGAAGTCTTCATCAATGGTGGTGAGGTTTTCATCAACAACCTGCAGATTGGAAAACCCGAGACAAGGGATGATATCCCCTCCGCGGCGCTCCTTCTGCACTATCTCCGCCAGCATCACTTCAACTTTATTATTTTCCCAGACGTCGTCCTGATCGCAGAACATAATGTAATCCGCATCACTGAACTGCAAACCGTTATTAAAATTCTCTACGACGCCTTTCGCATCATGGCAGATATGGCAGCTCACGCGCGGGTCTTTCGCCATAATGTCGTTAACAACATCGATGGTGCCATCCTCAGAACCATCGTCGGTCACGATCACCCGTAACGCCTTATGGGACTGCTGAAGTAGTGAATTTATTTGTTCCTGGATAAATTTAGCGCCATTATGCGCAGCAAGGATAATATCAACATTAATATTCGCGTTCATCATCACATTGAAGACTCATTAATATGAGTACTTCCCTCCTTTACCAGCAATACCATCCCGCAATCCCTGTAAAATAAATTTGATCCGTTTTTTTCGTGGGGCAAGGAGCATAAAAAGAGGAATTTTTTTCAACAGCAACGTAATAATATAAATTTTATATTTCGTATTGAAACTGTCTGATTTTAAAGAAAAAATCCAGTTGCGCACCAGATAGTATTGCCTTACTGGCGAGCCGATCCGCACCTCCCGGTTGAACAACTTAGGATAGTCGTTCTCACCAATATTATGCTGCATGGAAATACGTGGCGTTTCGTAGGAAAGCAGACCTTTCGTTCGCGCCCGGTAACTCCACTCAACGTCTATCATGTCGATAAACCAGTCGGCCCTGAACAATCCGACACGTTTAATGGCATCAACAGGAAAGAGAGCACCAGAAGAAATGATAAAGTCCTTTTCAACTAATGGACTATTTGTTGACGGCTGATTGATTACCGGCCCCAGACAGGCGATAGGATGGGAACCCTGATAATGCCCATATTCCGCAATCATATCGTGACAGTATGTATCAGAGATCCGGGAATCCTGATCGAACGTAAAAATGAAATCACAACCCGCATCAATGGCCTGTTGCAGGCCCATGTTTTGCGCCGCCGCGATGCCAATATTATCATTCAATCTGACAACGTTTACCTTTTCATTATCATAATGGCTGACAGACGATCTCTCACTATTATCAACAATAATCACATGTTCAACTTGCGGAACAAGCGTAGTGATAAAGGCATCGACAATGGCATTGTCTGGATTATAGGTAACAATTATTGCCGCTGATTTATAGTCCATATTATCTTTGATGTCTGCTAATTTTATTAGACACTATTTTCAACAATAGTGCATCGATGGCGACTCTTCCGCTCCAGGCAATAGCGGTTCCCAATAAACCGTAATGCAGTGTTAACACATACAGAACCACCAGATAGGGGATGATTTCAATGAGATGGATAAACGCCGTCAGCTTTGCTTTACCTGCTGCCTGAATTAATGAATAAGGGATTTGCGCGACAGCATTGAAATAAAAACCGATGATCAAAACTTGTAAAATTGTTGCGGAATGCGTGCCTAACTCTTCGCCCATCCACATTGTCATTAGCCATTTAGCGAATAACAAACAAAAAATCACAATCGGAATACAGGCCGCAGACATCAGAAGAAAGCTTTGCTTTTCAAGCCGGACGCGTTCTTCTACCGTTTGCGCATAACTTAATTTAGGAAACAGCGCTCTGGCCAGCGCCGCCGGTATATTCAGCAATCTGCCTACGCCTTCTGATGGCGCAGTATAATAAGCGACTTTACCGGCTCCCAGTAAGTTAGACACCACAAACCGGTCAAAATAGACCATCATCGGGCTGATGACATTACTGATGGTTAGCCAACCGCCAAACTGGATAAGGCGAATGAAAGTAATTTTGCTGAACTTAACGCCGCTGCCTAAAATAATTTTACGGCAAATTACGCAGGTTATGACAAAAGAGATAATACGCCCTAATACCAGTCCAATAATGGCGGATTTTAGAGACGCCTGATAAAAACAACATAATGCAGGAAGACCTGCAATCGCCGAATTACTGACCGAACGCTGCACGTTAATATTGATAAACTGCTCATGCCCTTCCAGCCATGCCAGCCAGACCTGATTTAATAAATAGACAGGGATAATAAAAGCCAGCAACACAAACGACTGCTTGACCTCACTACTCATATCAGCAGATATTTTTAATAAGGTCGTCAGGTGCGGAGTGGTGAGTAATAGTAGCAGCGCAGCAATAATCCCAAGAATAAGGACCACAATGCCAGCCGTGGCAATAATTTTTTGTTGTTCAGACAGATCGTCTCGATAAATGGAAATTTCTCTGATAACCGCTCGACTTAACCCCGCATCAAATATACTGGCATACCCTACAATAGCAAAAGCCAAAGTAAAAATACCAAACGCTTCAACGCCTATAGTTCGGGCCAGATACCCAAGAGCGGGAACGGCGATAAGTGTGGGAATAGCAAAACCAGCCAGGTTGTAAAAACTATTTTTGATTAGACTCATAATTCTGATAATTATAGTTAAAAGACTGAATGCTCATATTTCGCTCAGGCACGCTACCGCCCCTGGCTTGACAGCTACCAGTGTACTGATGTGCATTCAGTTTTGTACAGGTTGTGAGCAAAACGCGCCTAAAACCTCAACCTGCCCCTAATTTTTGCGCACCTATTGTCGTTTGTATCATTCGCGGTTACAAGCAGCTTTTATAATGCGTCAGCGCTATTTAACGACAGGTAAACTTGCTGTTACCAGAGGTTTTTTCTGATTGATGAGATGTAACAGCAACAACCTCAAGTTAATGCATAGCAAGTCAATAATACCACCTTGATATTATTGCCAGTGTGATCACCGCATCTTATCGGGCAAAAAGTTATGTAACTCTCTTTTACAAGCAAATGAATCAGGGAAGTTACAGATCATTAGATTGCGCCCATTAGCTCACAATCATTAAAAAAATATTAAAAACAAATATTTACATATAAAGCATCAGGAGAGAAGTACCACCCGGAGCTTTTAGGATTAATCACCAGTGATGTTCCGGGCAGTCAGCCAGCCAGACAATGCATAGAAGTTATCCGCTCCGCTTTGTACTATCAGTCTGTCCCCCATTTTCTCGCTATCTGCGGCTTTTCGGAGTTGTGAGGCAAACCGCCGCGTTATCCGCTCTATTAGCGCCCGCTTAAGCCAGGGGATAGCAGCTAAAATCGACGCTAAATTTCACGCAAGTTGAGTTAAGCCAAATTAGTGATTAGCATGGGCTATAAATCAATGTAAAATCATATCCAATAAGGAAAAACTCAAAGCGGAGAAATAACATGAAGTTTCTGATTACCGGCGCAGCAGGATTCATTGGTTTTCACGTCAGTCAGCGTCTCCTTGAGGCAGGACATCAGGTTACGGGCATTGATAATCTAAACGGTTACTACGAAGTCTCCCTCAAAGAAGCCCGCCTCGCGCAAATAACATCTCCCGATTTCGTTTTTAAGAAAATTGATTTAGCTGACCGGGCAGCAATGGAACAGCTGTTTGCAGACGGCAAATTTGATCGTGTCATTCATCTGGCCGCACAGGCAGGAGTACGTTACTCCATAGAAAATCCTCATGCTTACGCTGAATCCAATCTCATTGGTCATCTGAACGTGCTGGAGGGGTGCAGACATAACCATGTTCAGCACTTGTTATATGCATCTTCCAGTTCGGTATATGGTTTGAATCGTAAAATGCCTTTTTCGGCTGAAGACTCTGTCGATCACCCCGTATCTCTTTATGCGGCGACAAAAAAGGCTAACGAGCTGATGTCGCACACCTATTCCCATTTATACGGGTTGCCAACAACCGGCCTGCGTTTCTTTACCGTATATGGCCCCTGGGGCCGCCCCGATATGGCGCTGTTTAAATTTACCAAAGCGATGCTCGAAGGAAAAAGCATCGACGTTTATAACTTTGGCAAAATGAAACGTGACTTCACCTATATTGATGATATTGCCGAAGCGATTGTGCGTCTTCAGGATGTCATCCCTGACGTGAATAGCGAATGGAGTGTTGAGGAAGGTTCCCCTGCCACCAGTTCCGCGCCTTATCGGGTTTATAACATTGGCAACAGTTCTCCCGTTGAACTCATGGATTATATCACTGCGCTTGAGGAAGCTTTGGGAATTGAAGCGGAAAAGAATATGATGCCGATTCAGGCTGGAGATGTTTTAGAAACGAGTGCAGATACCAAAGCACTGTATGAAACGATTGGATTCAAACCTGAAACCAGCGTTAAGAAAGGTGTGGCGAACTTTGTTGAGTGGTATAAGGGTTATTATAATATTTAGGAAGTAAGCCCTCAGGGATGAGGGCTGCTCTGATACGGCTTTAATAACCAGAATAAAGAAATAAATCAGTAAATATTAATCCCCACCGAACAAATCACGGGTATAAACTTTTTCCGCAACGTCTGACAACTCTTCAGCCATACGATTAGAGATAATTACATCAGCTTCTTGTTTGAAAGCGTCCAGATCCTTTATCACCCGTGAATGGAAAAATTCATTCTCATTCATCACCGGCTCGTAGACAATGACCTCCACACCTTTCGCCTTAATACGCTTCATAATTCCCTGAATGGACGACGCGCGGAAGTTGTCCGACCCACTTTTCATGATCAGCCGATAAACACCCACCACGGCAGGTTTCCTCGCCAGGATTGAATCAGCGATATAGTCCTTGCGCGTACGGTTAGCATCGACAATTGCGGAAATCAAATTATTTGGCACGCTCTCGTAATTCGCCAGCAGCTGCTTCGTATCTTTCGGCAGGCAGTAACCACCGTATCCAAACGAAGGGTTGTTATAATGGCTGCCGATACGTGGATCGAGGCATACCCCTTCGATAATCTGGCGCGTATTCAGTCCCAGACTTTCCGCATAGCTGTCCAGTTCGTTGAAGTAGGCCACGCGCATCGCCAGGTAGGTATTGGCGAAAAGTTTAATCGCTTCTGCTTCGGTAGAATCTGTAAACAGCACCGGCACATCTTTCTTAATGGCTCCTTCCTGCAACAGCGCCGCAAAACGCTCGGCGCGTTCGGAACGCTCTCCGATCACAATTCGTGAGGGGTGCAGGTTATCGTAAAGCGCCCGGCCCTCACGGAGGAACTCCGGGGAGAAAATGATATTGTCGACGTTGAGATCTTTTTTAATCGACTCGGTAAAGCCAACCGGAATTGTAGACTTAATAATCATCACTGCGGACGGATTGATTTCAACCACATCCCGAATAACGCTTTCTACCGACGTTGTATTGAAGTAGTTAGTTTTAGGATCGTAGTCCGTCGGCGTGGCAATAATGACATAATCTGCGTTGCGGTAAGCTTCATGCTTATCCGTTGTCGCACGAAAATTCAGATCTTTCTCAGCCAAGTATTGCTGGATCTCTTTATCAATAATGGGCGATTTTTTCTGATTTAACATCTCCACTTTGGCGGGAACGATATCCAATGCCACGACTTCATGATGTTGTGCAATCAAAATACCATTTGATAAACCAACGTAGCCTGTACCAGAAATTGTTATTTTCATTAGAGAGCAACTTATGTGAGTTTAAATGTGGAGGAGATGACTGTACAGCCACCACGATTACCTTCAGCTAAGAGCGTTTTTAACGCTTCGGCTTATAGCCTGTCAAGGCGGCTTTCGCTGAATGCGAGTGTCCCGATTATGATTGATACTGCGTTTTTTCTTAGAAACTCGACTAACAAGAGTGATGAATGAAGGAAGAGCAGCAAATAAAAAAGCCCGAACTTTGTTAGTCCGAGCTTTTACGTTTTCAACCTAAATCAGATTAATCCAGCCACTCTGTGTGGAACACGCCGTCTTTATCAGTGCGCTTGTAAGTGTGCGCACCGAAATAGTCACGCTGCGCCTGAATCAGGTTAGCAGGCAGCACGGCTGAGCGATAGCTGTCATAGTAGGCCACGGCGGCGGAGAAAGTAGGAACCGGAATACCGTTTTGTACCGCATAAGCCACGACATCGCGCAGCGCCTGCTGATAGTCGTCAGCAATCTGCTTAAAGTAAGGCGCTAACAGCAGGTTGGCGATACCGGCATTCTCTGCGTAAGCATCAGTAATCTTCTGCAGGAACTGCGCACGAATGATGCAACCCGCACGGAAGATCTTCGCGATTTCGCCGTAGTTCAGATCCCAACTATGCTCGTCGGAAGCCGCACGCAGCTGTGAGAAGCCCTGCGCATAAGAAACAATCTTGCCCAGATACAGAGCGCGACGCACTTTCTCAACAAATTCTGTTTTATCTGCCGCTGGTTTAGCCTGCGGGCCGCTTAACACTTTCGATGCCGCAACACGCTGTTCTTTCAGGGAGGAGATATAGCGGGCAAATACCGATTCAGTGATCAGCGATAATGGCTCACCGAGATCCAGCGAGCTCTGGCTGGTCCACTTACCGGTGCCTTTGTTAGCCGCTTCATCCAGAATCACATCAACCAGGTATTTACCTTCTTCATCTTTTTTAGTGAAGATATCTTTGGTGATGTCGATCAGATAGCTACTCAGCTCGCCTTCGTTCCATTCGGTGAAGATGCTCGCCAGTTCATCATTCGAAAGGTTCAGACCGCCCTTCAGCAATGCATAGGCTTCAGCAATAAGCTGCATATCGCCATATTCAATACCGTTATGTACCATCTTGACGTAATGGCCTGCGCCATCGGGACCGATATAAGTCACGCACGGCTCACCGTCTTCTGCGACAGCAGCAATTTTAGTCAGGATTGGCGCAACCAGCTCATAAGCGTCTTTCTGACCGCCAGGCATGATGGACGGCCCCTTCAGAGCGCCCTCTTCGCCACCGGACACGCCCGTGCCGATAAAGTTAAAACCTTCTTCTGAAAGCTCACGATTACGGCGAATGGTGTCCTGGAAGAAGGTATTGCCACCATCAATAATGATGTCGCCCTTATCCAGATACGGCTTCAGCGAATCAATGGCGCTGTCAGTACCTGCGCCCGCTTTCACCATTAACAGGATACGACGCGGCGTTTCAAGGGATTCAACAAACTCCTGCACCGTGTAGTAAGGAACCAGCTTCTTGCCTGGGTTCTCGGCAATGACCTCTTCGGTCTTTTCACGGGAGCGGTTGAATACGGAGACGGTATAACCTCGGCTCTCGATGTTGAGCGCCAGATTGCGCCCCATCACTGCCATACCGACGACGCCGATCTGTTGCTTGGACATTATGTACTCCTGTCAGGTGTGGTCATCACTTAATGAGTGATTTTCTCGTATAACGGACAGTCAGTGAATATATACCATTCCGTCTAATAATCACAGGCTTTATGATCGCCTAAGACTGAAAATTGACAAACTAATCTAAAGTTATAACACCTAGCTTTCATGGTGTTTTCAATAGCTGTTACTCAAAAAACGAATATATAAATTATTGGATCGTAAGCATTTGCGAAAAGACTTACAGTTATAATTCTATATCATAAAATTTCGACCAACCACAAAATGTCCTTTTTAGGCAGATTAAGTCGATTCTCAAAAGAATGTAAAGCAGCATCTACAAAGAACTTTACTCATTTTAGTAATTATTACACAAGCATTTGCTTCCATACAAAAACTACAATAAGTTATAAGATTTTATTTATATCCATTGGGATTATTTTTTTGCCAACGCCATGTATCATCCATCATTTCATCAATACCCCTACTAGCTACCCATCCAAGTTCTTTATGAGCAAGCGATGGATCTGACCAGCATTCAGCAATATCACCAGGGCGTCGTTCTTTAATATTATAACTGATATTTACTCCAGAACTTCTCTGAAATGCATTAATGATATCCAATACCGAATAGCCTATTCCCGTTCCAAGATTATATACTTTATAAGATGCTCCATGGTTTCTATGTTTTAAAGCTGCAAGATGACCATTCGCCAAATCCATAACATGAATATAATCTCTAACTCCTGTACCGTCTTTGGTTAGATAATCGCCCCCAAAAACAGAAAGATAATCAAGTTTCCCTATCGCCACCTGTGAAATATAAGGAATCAAGTTATTGGGTATTCCATTAGGGTCTTCTCCAATCATTCCAGAAGAGTGGGCACCGACCGGATTAAAATAACGCAACACGGTAATACGGAAATCATTATGTGCCTTAGAAAAGTCACTTAGAATATGCTCAACCATCAATTTAGAAGTGCCATAAGGATTCGTTGTACCACCAATTTTATTTGATTCTTCTAAAGGGATAGATTCAGGCTCACCGTAAACTGTAGCTGAAGAACTGAAAATTAGCCCTTTTATACCAGCATTATTCATTTCATCCAGTAAAACCAAGCTACCAGTCAAATTATTGTCATAATATTCCAGAGGTTTTATAACAGATTCGTTAACAGACTTAAGTCCTGCAAAATGAATTACATCTGTAATATCATTTTCATTGAAGATGTTTTTTAATAAACTGCGATCTCGGACATCACCATCATATACTCTAAAATCACGTTCAGATATAGCCCTGACACGCTGTAAAGCTATCGGTGATGAATTAATAAAATTATCCAACACTACAATTTCTTCACCACTTTCAAGTAACGACAGAACTGTATGCGAACCTATATATCCACTACCACCGGTAACGAGAATAGTCATGGCAACCTCTTTTTTCAACGCGTGTTTATAAGATTCCGAATCAAAAAAAATAAATAACATAATCATTCACTAACGAGTGATTAAATCTTCATATTTTCTTATAATTGCATCTACATTATAAATCATAGAGTTATTTTTTAACTCTGTAGAATTAAAATCATTATTTGAAATGATTTTTAAAATGGCAGTCTTTAATCCGCCAACATCACCAACATTAAAAAGTAGTCCATTATCACCTGAAACCACACCACCGATCGGAATACTTTTAAAAAATTGAGTGCAAATTAACTCTTTGGGGCCTGAAATGCAATTCGATGATATTACTGGAATACCTAATGATATGGATTCCACTAATATATTAGGGAACCCTTCGGTTTCTGAACATAATACACATGCAGTACACTCCTTAATATAAGGAAAAGGATTTGTCTTTGAACCAAGCATAGAAACTCTATTAGACACGTTTAATTCTTGTATCTTTATTTCCAATTTTTCCAAATCTGAATCAGACCCCGTACCTATTATCAATCCATGAATATTTTCAGGTAAGGTAGCTATAGCTTCCAAAAAATCTCCAATTCGCTTTAAGCCAATTACTCTACCCACCATACAGAAGTAATAATTTCCTTTTATAAATTCAAAATCAGAAATATCTTCCATCGCCAATGCATTTATTTTCTCAATCTCATGAGGATTATGTATTAGGACGCCATTGCGATTTTTAAAAATATTTTCATAATCCATAAGCATATCTTGTGAGATACAAACAACTTTAGTCGCTTGAGCATATAAAATTTTAACAAGGAGTCGAAGAAAGACATTCTTTAATCTACGAAAACTGGAGTGGTGAACACATATAACATTACCGCCTCGAATGGCTTTGACTATACAGAAAATTAAATTTGGGCGTATCATGTTACTTATTATAATATCATTTTTTGTAGTATATTTAAGAGCGAAACATATACAACTAAAAAAGTCCAATAGTTTGGAGGACTCTATTCTTTTTCTTTTCGCTATTACTGAAACACCAGGCTCAAGAGTATAATAACTTTTATCTTCAAAAGGTAAAATCGCGACATTATATTTCTCTGATAGCTTATTAGCGATATTAACAGAAACTCTTTCCGCACCTCCATTGGCAATGGATTCAGCAGATATAACGATACGTTCTATAATTTTATTTTGCATATATTACCAATAGTTAAGACATGAAAAAATTATTATCAGCAACATGAAATAAATCATTGAATATTTTCACGAATTTATTTTGACACACAAAAAATTAGCAAGTGAATAAAAATGAAATATAATTAAAAAAGCATCTCTATACTAAAAGATAGTAGAATGTTATTTTAGTATCTCCAAAAAATTTCGCCCCGAAGGAGTTTAACTTATGACAAAATCGATCCCTATATCTTGCCTTTTCATGATAGCTATCAGCACGTCTGGTTCACTCAAAGCTAGCGAAAATACCATAAAATGCGATGGACAAACAGATGATACAAAAGCAATTCAATATGTAGTCAATAATTATAAGAACGTTCTTATCCCAGAAGGAAAATGCATCGTAACAAAAAGTATAACGTTATCGAATAAAGTAAATATTTATAGTCTTTCAGCAAATAATACACAGATCATACAGACGGGTTCTCCTCCTGAAGCCAATAGTCTTTTTACTTTGACGGCAAATGCTTCAGGTTCAACAATAAAAAATATAACATTGCAAGGAATGTCGCTCACAAAGGAAATGACCGAGCACCAGCACTTAATAAAACTACTAGGTGTTTCTAACATCTCATTGGAAAGAATTATATTTAAAGAATTTCGTGGCGATGGCATTTACATTGGAAAAAAGGATAACGCTATTAATGAAAATATATCAATAACACAAAATACTTTTGATGGTGTAAACCATAATAACAGAAATGCAATTAGTATTATTTCCGGAAAAAGTATTAAAATCATCGACAACAAATTTATCAATACAACAAAAGAAAATATGCCTGGTGCGATTGATCTGGAGCCAAATGATCACAAAGACAAAATTGAGGATATTATCATTACAAAAAACAATTTTTATAATATAGGAGGCTATTCAGCCATATCAATATATTTTTCGAAGAAAGCTTCTGTAACTCCATCTAACTATACTATTACGCAAAATAATATTGAAGTCCAGGGAAATACTAAGAGCATTGCTTTCAGAGACATCAGAAAATTAAAAACTCCGCAAGAATGGGATAAATTATCGATATATGATAACAACTTATCATCTCAAAATAATGATAGCATTCACATCTCTGGAATAAAATACAGTAAGTTAAACGTCAATCTTCAATCAGGTAATGATAAGCGTTAGATATAATGTATAGATAACAAGATGTAGCATATAAAAGTGGTCGATTCATCGATCACTTTTATATTTAGAAAATATAAATTTAACTAACTAAACACTTATAAATTCTACCTATCATCCCTCAAAGTCCTATGGTGCTCGATTTTAATTACTTAGCAGAACAACATATTTATATATATGCACGAACTGTAAGAAGAGGCTCTTAAACTCACCATATTTCATTAGTATTTACTCTGCAAGCAACAAAATCGGCATATCATTCATTTCGAGCATGTGTTATGGAATAAGTAAAGCTATTACGTTTTGGAATACACCTTTAACTATTATTACTATTTAACCTTAAAATAACTTTAGACGCCACTGCCTTGTACACGAATATAAACTGTTCATATGAAATAATAATAGATAAAAATAAGTAAATTGAAGCTAAAATTCCATTTCCCTTTTTCCTTAAAAAAGAAGATTTTTTTATCAATCGATTAGATATATTATGCAAATATTCAAGCGTTCGACTTACTCTGATAGCTTTCATCATCGATTTATTAGTAAATCCATCAACACCATTATTATTGAATCTTTTTTTAGATAATTTATGCGCAAATCTCTGGCAACGACGCTGTATAAGTGATTTTTTTACTGAAATAGAGTTATCATTTATCCTATATTTTAATACAACATCACTCACATTACTAATTTTCACCCCTTTGTCTAAAGCTCGTAATATAAAATCTAAATCTTGTGCTGCTGGAAACGCTCTATATCCATTAATAAGATCATATACTTCACGTTTTAATAGCCATGTCGGGTGAAAGCAAATTGTTCTATATTTAACCAATTTTTTTAATAAAGAAAGATCACTTGGTAATCGGCTGAAACTTATGGGTTCTTCTTGATCATTAATTAGCTCTATAGCTCCGCCTACCATGTCATAATCATATTTCTGAAGATAATCAAACTGACATTTTAGACGGCCTGGTAAACTAATATCATCAGCATCCATTCGAGCCAAATAAGACCCATTGGCCATAGATGCAGCTCGATTCAGGCTATCTGCCAGTCCAATATTTTTTTCATTTATTTTTATTAAAACATTATTATGTCTTTCTACAGCCACCTTAATATGAGAAATATCTCTATTTGGATTATCAATTATAATGATTAATTCATAGTTTTCATAATCTTGAGTCAAGATAGAATTAACTGCCTTTATAACCCACTCATCCTTTTCATTATAAACTGACATTAATACTGATATTTTATTATTACTCTTCATTTATGATCTCTGGAGTTCACATGAGTTACTGATACACTGATAATAAATAATAGCATTGTTATGTCACCTATAACTCGAGAGAAGAAATAAAACCCTTTAAAATTAGATACGAATACACCCATAAATATTATAGATACTATGAGCTTATTAAGATATTCACCTCTAAGACTTTTAACCGTAGAACGCCAGATAAAAAGGTAGGAAAACACATAAATCAACATGGCAATGAATCCATTGTTCCATGTAATTCTAAAGAAACTCACATCCGTATTAACGATATTTTTTTCAGAAGGAATAGAATTACCAAAAATAAATGTTTTAAAATCCGTTGGGAATACATAATGATTTGTTAATAAGTCGTTTGTAGAGTAATCATTGGCATCCCCAGTTGTAACGTAATTAATTACATTAGCAAACATTTTATCTCGTGTTTTAGCTATAACGTCATTGGTTGAGTTAGAAATATATATTAGCGCAACCAGGAAAAGAGTAGTAAATAAAGCGAAGGAACCTATTTTCCCCTTTTTAAAAACAAGGATTAAAATGTATGCCATTGTTCCTAAGAAAAATAGCATCATTGCAGTACGTGCAGTAACAAAACAAGTCAAACCAATAAAAAGGTACAAAGCAAGATACTTATAGCTATTCGACTTTAAATAAAAGTGAAAACAAATCATTGCTCCACAAAAAGAAAGTAGTCCAGCTACAGGAAAGCCAGACATCATACCGGCTTTACGATATGGAGTAATAACAGACTCACTGAAATTAGGATTTTGCAAAAACGTACTGCTTACACCAATAAATGAACCATAATACTGAATGTATATCACAACAGCATTTATCAAAGCTGCAAGGACTATCGCTTTTAATATATTATCAGTTGTTAATTTCCTTTGATTAAAAATAAAATAATATATCATCAAAATCAATATTATTCTTATTGGTTTAAATAAAAACTGCTCATCAAAATCATAGGCGCCATTAATGAAGAAAGATAATATGGCTAAAAAGAAAAGGAGAAACATAAAAAAAGATGCTACGACTATTCTTTTATCTAAAGCCGTATTCGGTCTATAAGAACCTAGAGCTGAACTTAGTGCTAAACCCACATGTACAAGCATAGCAAGTATAGAAAGATCAAATAACCCAATTTTAGGTGAAACAATAAATAGTGAAATTAATATTTTATCTATCATTATAAATACCTAATTTAATTTAAAAGCTTTTATATATAGAAAAAATGCAAATGAAAAAATGATCATCGATGGTAAAAATGACATTATCGATATATACACTATAGATAATGATAGATAGTATATGATACTCAACCCCAGTAAAAGCACAATTAATGATATAGACACGAAATATTTTATAAATCGAGTTTGGTTTAAAATAATCATGTTATGTGTTATATACAAATTCATGGCATTGAAAACTAATGATAAGCCAATAAATATATACATATAATCTATATCTTTATCTTTTATTGGAGTGCTCCCTACAAAGAAATCTATAACATAGGGCTTGATAATTAGTGAAACAGCATATCCCCCCAGGCTGATTCCTAAAAATAAAAATAAAAACTTTATACTTTTAGCTCTAAAAAAAGAAAAACTCTCCTTATAACTTTTACTTAAGTAAGGATAAATAGCGCTATTGATTGGCTCAAAGAATCTATATGCAGCAGAAAATAATCTTTGAATTACATTAAATACTGCAACCATATCGGATGTGTTTGTTATAGCAATAAAGTTTGTAAGTATTGGTAGAAACAAACCACTCATACACCTATAAGAATAGATTTGCCATCCACCAATGAGAATTGATTTTGAGTTGGTTTTAAAATTTAGTTTTTGGAATTGTTTTTTTATCTTTAATAGATTGTTTTGTTTAATAATATGAACATATAAATTCAAACTTATCACGAAATACGTAGCTGAGTGCAATAATGCATAAACGAAAATATCGTTTT
Source organism: Superficieibacter sp. (assembly GCF_032071645.1). Lineage (NCBI taxonomy): Bacteria > Pseudomonadati > Pseudomonadota > Gammaproteobacteria > Enterobacterales > Enterobacteriaceae > Superficieibacter > Superficieibacter sp. The sequence goes on along the minus strand of NZ_DAMAPU010000001.1, from coordinate 23,531 downwards.
TGTCTTTCACTAACAAAACAACTAAAATCGCAGATAACGTTCGCCAGACTAAGCTTATTATGGCATAAAAGCGTAATTTTTGTAGTCCTTGATAGTAACATAGTGGCGAAAAAGCATCACCTATCAATGCTATACTCATGATCATACATATAATTAAATACTGCCCGCTGTAATATAGTCCGATAAAGAAAATAATTGCAATAGCTATTGCCAGCAAAAAACATTTAGTATATATAACATTTCGTAAAATAAATAAGGGCTTATATTTATTTCTTGTTGTTGCTATTAGTTTTGTTGCATGTACATTAACGCCAAAGTCAGTTAATGTTAATAAAAAATTTAGCGATACTAAACATGTTGCAAAAACGCCATAACCATCACTACCTAAGACTCTAATTAAAAAAGGTATCAATAATATTGGTATGAATACATCGAAAAATTTAACAAAAGTTAATGAAAAAATATTAGATAATAATTTATTGTTCATTAAACTTTCTCAACAGTCTTGCAGGAGAACCTACATAAATACCGCTTACATTAATATCTTTTGTAATAACACTGCCAGCGCCTATTACCACATTATCTATAATTTTAACTCCAGGTAGGAGTATAGCTCCAGCACCAACTTGAACATTTGAGCCAATTTTTATTTCACCAAAATAATGATCTGCTGGTAGCCCATTTTTCACATCAAGGCTAGTTGAAAGCAATTTAGCACCCGCAGATATTGATACATTTCTACCGACTGAAATTTTCCCACTAGCATTTATATAACAGCCATGATTTAAGGATAAACCACTTTCAAAGAAAAAATTGACAGGATCAATAATATTGAAATCCCCATAAATACTGTATGCATCGCGCTTAATTGATGGGTAGAGCAGAAAAAATCTAACTCTGTGATACTTTAATATTATTTTTTCGAAAATCAGCATAATGTTTCTCTTATTTTTTCTATATATGCTTGTAAAACTATTTCTTCACTAAATTCTTTTTCCATTTTCCTCCTTCCCATTTGTCCCATTTGAATACGAACATTGTAAGGAGATAGTATAGTCTTCTGAACAACGTTATAAAGTGATTCTGAATCTTTAGGTTCACATAGATACCCATTTACTCCGTCATCTACCGTATCCCTACAACCTACATTATTACTTGTAATAATTATTTTACCTAAGGCACCAGCTTCTAATAAAGATTTTGGAACCCCCTCTCGGTAATATGAAGGTAAAACAATAGCATCCATGTCCTGAAGGATACTCTCAACTGAATCAGTCACACCTAAATAATCAACAATACCTTCACTGGTCCAAATATTAATTTGTTCAACAGAAATACCATGTGGATTTCCGTCATCAATAGCCCCTAACAAGAAAAATTTGGCGTTAGGGTAATCTTCTTTTATTTTACGAGCAACGTCGATGTAATATTGTACTCCCTTTTCCCATAACATCCTTGCAACCAGGATAAACTTAATATATCCGTCATCTTCTCTGACTTTTAGACTGAATTTTTTTAGATCAACACCAGATCCTGGAATCCTGGAAGCTTTAAATTTGGAAATTATTTTATTCTTCACGAATAATTCCAAGTCATCGTTATTTTGGAAAAAAACGTGATCTGCAAAATGTTGTGACACTTTATATAGATATTTAATTAAAAAAGATGTTTTCTTTCCATTAAAAAATGCGCTACCTAACCCAGAAATATTATTTATAACTCTGGCTTTCGATATGGGAGCAGCAAGCGTACTGTAGATATTTGCTTTAGGTGTAAAATTTAGAATAACGTCAGGATTCAACTTTCTATATATTTTTAAGTATTCAAAAACACTTTGTATTTCACGAAATGGATTCTTACTTTTCCTGGCCATTTTGATGTTAATAACAGCACAACCTAGCTTCTCGAGCTTAAGGCTATACTCTCCCATTGGACATAGTATAAAAACATCATATCCCTGAGACAGAAGCTCCAAAATTGTGTTTTTACGAAAATTATAAATATACCAATCCGAGTTGGCAGATAGCACTATTTTATTTTTCACCACAATTAATTATCCCAGAATAGTAAAAATATCACCTTTCAACTTATTGTCCCTGGGGACAGTTAGTTAATTTTTAAATTACCTGTGTATTCATATACATTTTAGTTTTAAATATATTAATCATTCAATAAAAAGCTAAAGAGCTATAGAATTTTTAAAGTATATATGGATGCATTTAAACTCTTTGCTTTAAGATCTGCTAACTCTTCATTAGTATTGCATATGGATGGTTGTACACACTTTCCAGTATGGAGACAGCTATTCTAGCTCATCGCCTTGATTAATAAATAGATAGTTTTTTTATGTCCCCTTTGTAGCTTACTGAAAGTAGCTACAACCAACTAGTTTTGACTCTCGGCCCCGCTAATTTCTTCCCAAAATTATTTAAAGCTTCTTTTTTGAATATACTTCCTGTTTCCAATTTATATTGAGCACATACGCTACCGCCCCTGGCTCAACAGCTACCAGTCCACTGTAACCTCACCCGCGCGTATGCAGCGCGCGCCGCTTCCCGGCACGCAACAGGCACACTAAATCCTTCATCAACATCTGCTTCAATGTTATATGAATTTACATTTGAGACAAGAAAATTCTTAATCTACATAATAAAAAATATGTCTAAGCCTACCATTTTTAGTTATTGATTGATAAAGCAAAAACAAAACGGCAGTGAAATCATGATGTGAGTAAATTCTCAAACATCATAATTTCACTGCCGTCGTTGGTCTGGATTACCCTCGGGCTGTCAGGGGTATTAGTTATCCTGCATTAAGCAACTTTTTAATGCTGTCACGGAATTTCGCACCTTCTTTCAGGTTGCGAAGACCGTAATTAACAAATGCCTTCATGTAGCCCATTTTTTTACCGCAGTCGTAGCTGTCGCCGGTCATCAGCATCGCATCAACGGACTGTTTCTTAGCGAGTTGCGCGATGGCGTCGGTCAGTTGAATACGCCCCCAGGCACCGGCTTCGGTATGTTCCAGTTCTGGCCAGATATCGGCTGAAAGAACATAGCGGCCAACGGCCATCAGATCGGATTCCAGCGTCTGCGGCTGATCGGGTTTTTCAATAAACTCAACGATGCGGCTTACATTACCTTCATTATCCAGCGGCTCTTTGGTCTGAATGACGGAATATTCAGACAGATCGCCTTCCATACGTTTTGCAAGAACCTGGCTACGGCCCGTTTCTTTAAAACGTGCCACCATAGCGGCCAGGTTATAACGCAGCGGGTCGGCGCTGGCGTTATCCAGGATAATATCCGGCAGCACGACGACGAAAGGATTATCGCCGATAATCGGTTGAGCGCAAAGAATCGAATGGCCGAGGCCAAGTGGCTGAGCCTGACGCACGTTCATAATGGTCACGCCCGGAGGGCAGATGGACTGTACTTCCGCCAGCAGCTGACGCTTAACGCGCTGCTCCAGCAAAGCTTCCAGTTCATAGGACGTGTCAAAGTGGTTTTCAACGGCGTTTTTGGAAGAGTGAGTGACCAGAACGATCTCTTTGATCCCTGCAGCAACAATCTCGTCGACGATGTACTGAATCATAGGTTTGTCGACAATCGGCAGCATTTCTTTAGGAATGGCCTTAGTAGCAGGCAACATGTGCATCCCCAGACCCGCTACCGGTATAACCGCTTTCAAATTAATCATTATTTCTTCCACCTATAAATGATTTGTGAATTATAGACTCTAAAAATGTTTTATCCAGCCAGTTTTAAGATGATACGCCTTACGACAGATGAATACCCTGGACAAATTCCTAAGCGAGCCGGTCTGCCTCCAGGAATAATCGCAAATCACCGCCCCGGCAGCTTAAAGTTCAACCCTTCCACCCGCGCTACATGCTGATCCACCCGGTCAATATCCACCGAGCTTTCCCCTTTCTCATTGACAGCCTTGATGTTCGCCAGTGAAAGGAGCGTGTCGTCGCGGGCCATAAATTTGCCGCGCACATCTTTGCGCAGATCGAAGTTCAGCTTTAACGCCGGGCCGCGCCGGGCTTCCTGCATCACGCTGATATTGCGCATAAAAAGATGCTGCGGTTTGTTGTGAAACTCCAGCGAGGCGCGCCGGGTGGTGAGGTTAGTGATGGAGACAAACGAGGTGGCATTGCCGGAGGAGATCTGGATGCCGCGCAGCTTCCACGGCAGGTCGCCGTTATTAATGTGGATGTTATTAAGGCGGAAGTTCTGCGGGATGGAGAGATAGTTGCCCTTTATTACGCCGTAGCCGATAAGCATTCCGGCGCTATTTTGCATATCGATATTATCAATAATGAAATTATCACAGCCATAAATTGCTACCGTCGCATTATCAATTCCGGCGTTTTTACTGTATTCCGGGGTGATATCGCGGGCTTTAACGTTGCGGATGACAAAGTGTTTGCCGTTCTCGACGTGAACTAACTGGCGGCAATGGCTGCCAGTGATATTGGCGACAACGAAATTTTTCACCGCCTGGTCTTCCGGGTAGCTGTTGTCATAGGTGCTGCCCGCCAGCCCGATGCCAATTCCCCAGTTAATTTTGCCGTTGGTGCAGTCGATATGTTCAATCACATGATCGGAGATGAGAATGTCGTGGTCGTTGATCGCCACGTTCCATTCGATGGCGTCGCCCTGAAGGTGGCTAAAGTGGCTGTGAGTGATCCGCGCGTGGGTGACGGTGTCGTGATAACCCTGCCGCAGGATGCCGTAGTTGGCTTTGGTGATAGTGATGTTATCAATGGTGAGGTTACGCATAATGCGCGGTTTTTTACTGCCGATCATAATCTGCGTGACCGGGCCGTAGCCGCTCATGGTGACGCCCGCGATCGCGCAGTCCGATCCGCGCACGTCAAGCATAACGTTATACAGGCTGCTGCCCGGCTCGCCGATGATTTTACAGCCGTCCTGAAGGGCGAATCGTCCGCGCCCGTTGCCTTTTAACACTCCGCGCAGATGCAGGGTTTTACCCGGCGGCATCAGAATGCTGGCGTTGATGTTCTCGCAGACCAGTCCCGCGGGCACTTCGACGGTCTGCCCTGCGGCGAAAGCCAGCTTAAACGCGCGGATCCAGTCATTGCCGGTATTGAAATCGCGGACATCGACCGTTTTTTTGGTGTCAACGGCCCTGACCAGTGGGCTGTGAAGCAGAGGCAGTGCGGCAAGCGCAGTGCCCGCCGAAAGAAAATGACGTCGGGAGAGTTCCTGCGGATGTTTACCCATAAAACCTCTGTATTAAAGCGATTGCAGCAGGCTGGCGAGCCGTTGATTAATCACCTGCTGGTTGAATTCAGTTTCGACTTTCTGGCGGGCGCGGTTAAGCACTGGCAGCAGCGCTTCGCCGTTGAGCGTTTTGAAGGCGGCCAGCCGTGCGGCAAGCGCGGTAGCGTCGTTCTCGGCCACCAGCCAGCCGGACTCGCCGCTGTCGATCAGTTCCGGGATGCCGCTGTGAACGGTGGAAACAACCGGAATCCCCACCGCCATCGCTTCCATCAGCGCCACCGGGATGCCCTCCATGTCGCCGTCGCTGCCGGTGATCGACGGCAGTAAAAACACGTCGGCCTCATCCAGCATGACTTTCACTTCATGACCGGGACGAAAACCGCACAGCTCCACCACGTCTTCCAGTTGATGCTGTTCGATCAGCGCGCGCAGTCGGCGCTCCCACGGACCGGGGCCAAGAATGCGGTAGCGAAAATTAACCCCCTGCGCCCTGAGCAGTCGGCAGGCGTCAATGGCGACGTGCAGCCCTTTTTTCTCGGTCAGTCGCGCCACGGAAATAATATTGAGCGTCTCGCCCGGCGCTCTGAGCGGGCGACGGGAAAAGCGCTGCATATCCACGCCCATCCGCGACACCTGAACTTTTTCCGGCGGGCAGCCCATGGTGCGCAGGCGCTGCGCCCATAATTCGCTGATCGGCAGCATCACATCGCCGGAGCGAAATAGCTGGCGATATTGCGGGGTGTAGCGTGCCAGTACGTCGCGGCTTGAGATGTCGATGCCGTGAAATACGGTGGCAATTTTACCGTCGATCACTCCCAGCTCGCGTAACCGGCTGGCAGTCACCCCCGCCGGGCCAAAGTGCGCGATATACACATCGGCATGTAAGCCGCGCGGCGCGGTGGCACAGATCGCAGGCAGGATCAGGTTGCGCGCCTCATCGCCATAGCGCCGCAGGTTCAGCGCCCGCCAGGTGGCGGGCCGGTAAACGCCTTTTACCGTGCGCCAGGCGCGGTGGCGCAGTTTTGCCAGCCTGCCCTGCGGCTCGTCCTGCAACCAGCGGGTTTTCTCCGCCAGCCGGTATTCATGAAAAGCGGGATGGGTGTTCTGTAAATCCCCCTTTTGCAGCGCGACGATCTCCACCTCATATCCCATATCGATAAACGCGACGATCTGATTCAGTACGAAAGTCTCGGACGACAGCGGAAATTTCAGCAGAAAGAAGCCGACCTTCATTGTGCCCCCCGGATCCGTGCCAGCACCGATTCGATCATCGCGAAGCCTTTTTCCCGCTCGCGGGCGACGGCATGTTCTACTTTTTCGCCGAGCGCGGGGAGCTGAGCGAGGATGTCCGCGACTACGCCTTTCATCGACCCGTCAAGCAGATGGCGGATATCAATCGCCATTTCCGGCATCCCCAGTTGCTGCATGATCCCGGCAGATTTGTGTTCGTAGTTGATGGCGATGGCAGGCGTGCCAAAGTTCATGGAAATGATCGCCGAGTGCAGGCGCGTGCCGATGGTCAGGTCGCATTCCGCGAGGATCTTACCCAGCTCCACGTCGTTGAGTTCGTCCATCGCGATGTGCAGTTGCTCAGGATGTTTCACATACTGCGCCATGCGCAGCGCCACCATCCGGTCGTCGCGGTTATAGCGGTCGATACTGGTACAGGTTGAGAGCACCAGCACCTGATAACCGTCTTCCATCAGGCGGTCAACCACTTCGGCAAACGCCTGTTCATAAGCCTGCTGGGTGGTGCCGAGACGCTTGTCGAAAGGCTCCAGTTCGCGCAGGGTAATGGCGACGGTTTTTTGCTGGCGCACGATGTCCAGCCAGTGCTGAACGGCATAACCAGGGGTGAAGGTGTCAGTGCGACGATCCACCAGCCAGGCGGTATCCACGCCCTGCTCCACTTTGCGGGTATCAATCGAACTTTTTTCCATCAAATCACGGCTGACGGTTTCGCGTAAGATCAGCGCATCGGTGCGGGCGAAAACGTAGTTCGCCAGTTGGTTAAAGTCCGGGTTCTGGAACGGACCGACGCTGTGACCGACCATATAAATCGGCTTTTTCGCCATAAACGCGCAGAACGGATATTCGAAATGGGTCAGACCGTAGAGGTCAACATAGTTAGAGCCGCCGACCTGGATAATGGCGTCGTATTTTTCCATAAAGCGCGCAAAGTCGTCGAATTCCGGCGCGAGGCGGAAATTACGCAACTGGCCTTCGCCGGTCGCTTTTGCCAGCAGCACCTTGTGCTGATAGCGGCGACGAAGGATCTTTTTGACCCGCCCGCTCATGCCCGGCGCGGCCTGCTGTTTCTGGCTTAGCTGGTACAAAGGATCGGCCAGAATCGTCCGGCCCTGGAGCCACGACGAGCTGATCGGAAAACGGCTCATCACATCCAGATCCGCATCCGGCTGTTGATGATAAATCGCATCAATCAGGCCACGCATAATGGCGCTGTCACCACGGTTTCCACAGGTGTGATTACCCAAAATTAATAATTTCATTCTCGCCTCTGAAAGGGGTTGTCAGTCGTTATTTATTGATTAATGCGCCCGCAGCAGGGTTTTTACTCTCTCGCTGCGGCAAAACGGTTTTTTCATTTCCACCACCAGGCTGTTGCGTGAAAGCACCAGCACCAGCGCAAAACTCATCACCCCAATGGCGACCTGCGCGGCGAACAGCAGCGGCAGAGAGAGCCGCCCGCTCAGCAATTCACCGAGGCCATAGCTGGTAACGAGCGTCGGCAGCGATAAACGCAGCGGCAGCCACAGGCTTTGCAGATACTGGCGATAGCTCGGCCCAACCACCGGTTTAATCATCACGAAATAGCTCAGGATGGTGTTGAGGATCTGCACCAGCAAAAAGCCCAGCGTCACGCCGATAACGCCCGCCAGATGACCGCCGATCAGGATCGCCGGGATAAACAGGAAGGTTTTAAAGACGTTGAATTTAAAGCTGAGATCGACCCGCGCCCGCGCCATCAGCAGTGAGCCAATGGGGTTGCCCACCGAGCGCAGCAGGCCGACGATGCACAGCAGTTGCAGCACCGGCACGATGCCCACCCACTTCTCACCAAACACCAGCAGGACGAAGTTTTCAGAAACCACCATCAGCCCCAGCAGCGCCGGGAAGTTGATGATCCCCACGACCGACAGCAGTTTGTAGAAGTTGACGCGCAGCTTTGCGGTGTCGTCCTGAATTTTGGCAAACGCCGGGAACAGCACGCGGGTGATGATCGGGTTGAGTTTCATCGGCGGTACCACCGCGACGTTCCACGCGAGGTTATAGCCGCCCGCCGCGCTGGCCCCCAGAATGCGCGCCAGCGCCAGGGTGGACAGGTTAGTATTGACGTAGTTGATGATGCTGTCCGCCGTCAGCCACGCGCCAAAGCGCAGATTCGGCGCGACCGAGCGCAGCGAAAAATGCAGGCCAGGGCGATAAATTTTGCGCCCGAACCAGCCGAACAGCAGAGTGCGCACCAGGCTGTTCACCAGATAACCCAGAATGGCGGTCATGGCGAGTGGCCAGTACTGCGCGCTGATCACCGTGAAGGTAAATCCCGCCAGTACCGAGAGCGTCTCAATCGAGCCGATCTTGTTAAACTCCAGCTCTTTTTGCATCAGGGCGCGAAACTGCTGGCCGTGCGGCGTCACGACAAAAGCCAGCGACAGCGTTTTGATCAGCGGCGCTAAATCCGGGTTGTGCAACGCCCCGGCAATCACGTCACTGAGCAAAAAGACGCTGATGAACACGCCGATCCCCAGCATCACGTTCAGCCAGTAAAGCGTGGTCAGTTCGCGATAATCGATCGCTTTACGCTGGATAATCGAGTTGGCAATACCAAAATCGGAAAGCGTATCGGCGAGCGCGATGATCACCAGCGATACCGTCAGCAAACCAAACTGGTGATTGTCGAAAATACGCGCCAGCACCGTCATCTGAATCAGCCCCAGCCCGATGATAATCACCGTAGCCAGCGCCGACCATTTTGCGCCGCTGAGGGTTTTTTGCCGTAAGCTCATCAACTGTTCCTCAGTAGGCCGCTTTGTTCACAAAGCCTTTGAACACCGTCAGGAAGACGATCTTGATGTCGAACCACAGGCTCCATTCGCGGATGTACTCCAGATCGAACTCAATTCGTTTTTCCATTTTTTCGAGGGTGTCGGTTTCGCCGCGCCAGCCGTTGATCTGCGCCCAGCCGGTGATGCCGGGTTTAACTTTATGGCGCAGCATGTAGCCTTCAATCAGCGCCCGGTACTGCTCGTTATGCGCCACGGCGTGCGGACGCGGTCCCACAATCGACATCCCGCCGGTCAGCACGTTGATAAACTGCGGCAGTTCATCGAGCGAGGTGCGGCGCAGGAAGTTACCCACCGGCGTAACGCGCGGATCGTTCTGCGTCGCCTGGGTGACGACCGCATCGTTCTCCATCACCCGCATTGAGCGGAATTTCCACACCATAATGGGCTTGCCGTCCATGCCGTAGCGGGTCTGGCGGAAGATCACCGGTCCCGGCGAGGTGAGTTTGACCGCCAGCGCGATGCAGCACAGCGCCGGGGAGATCAGCAGCAGGATCAGCGTTGCCAGCACGATGTCCTCCAGCCGCTTGAGGATGCGGTTGATGCCGGACAGCGGCGTGTCATACAGCGGCACAACCGGCACGCCGTTCACCTCTTCTACCCGCGAATGGAGGATGTTAAACGTGAACAGATCGGGGATCAGGATCACCGAGCAGGTGGTATCCGCCAGCTCGCGCACCAGATTTTTGATCCCGGCCTCTTCCTGCATCGGCATGGCGATATAGATGTTGTGGATTTTCCCGGCCCGCGCGTCTTCAACCAGCTGGCTTAAATCGCCTTCGCGCTCGCTGGCGGCGTTGTTGTGATAGGTTCCCACCACGTCATAGCCCAGCCACGGCTGGTTACGGAAGCTTTGCATCAGCGCCTGGCCTGCCGGAAGCTCACCCGCTACCGCCACCCGGCGCGAGTTATAGCCCAGATTACGCAGCCAGCCTGCGCCAAAGCGGATCATCGTCCGGCAGGAAACCATGCCGAAGGTGCTCAGCAGATACCACGACACCAGGGTGATAAAGCTGTGGTCGAAATCATCGTTGAAGGCCATTAAGCCTGTGGCGAAGATCAGGCTCAGGGTCCAGTTCTGTAGCAGTAACAGCAGTTCGGTGGTCATCCGCACGCCGCGCCATGAACGGTAAAAGTCGGTCATGCCGCCAATCATCTGGAAGACCACCAACGTGACCAACGCCATCAGCAGATGCATGTACAAAAACGGCAGCGCGCTGACCTGGCAAACCACCCATAGCCCACCGAACATGATGGTGATGTCAGAAAATCGCTGCACCATTGAGATTAACGATGCATTCGTTTTGGCTCGCTCGCGCTTTGTTAGAGTCGTCATCGTTGTTCCTTTGTGTTCCCTTGCGTTGGGTTAGGTTGTTAACCCCTCTCCCCGGTCTTCTGGTAAGCAGCCCCGGTCCCTTTTGCGGGGAAGGAGGTTAAACGCTCCCCCTCTCCCCGGCCCTCTGCTAAGCAGCCCCGGTCACTTTTGCGGGGAAGGAGGTTAAATGCTCCCCCTCTCCCCGGCCCTCTGCTAAGCAGCCCCGGTCCCTTTTGCGGGGAAGGAGGCTAAACGCTCCCCCTCTCCCCGGCCCTCTCCCTCAAGGGAGAGGGAGGAAGCCGGCATCGGGCTTAACCACAAACGCGGCCTGTTCCCTCTCCCTGGGGGAGAGGGTCAGGGAGAGGGCGTCCCCGCCCCTTACTGGTTCAGCAGCGCCAGAATAGCCTCAGTCCGCGCCTGCATCAGGGCGGTATCGCCGCGCGATTCCACATTCAGACGCACCACCGGCTCGGTGTTGGACGAGCGCAGATTGAAGCGCCAGTCGGCAAAGGTCAGGCTTAATCCATCGGTGCGATCGGTCTCCAGCGCCTGCGGAGCAAAATGCTGTTCGACGCGGGCAATCGCCGTCGCCGGGTCCGCCAGTTTGCTGTTGATCTCGCCGCTCGCCGGGAATGCCGCCATCCGGTCGCGTACCAGCTCGCCCAGCATCTGCCCTTTCAGGCACAGCAGTTCAGTCACCAGCAGCCACGGGATCATCCCGCTGTCGCAGTAGGCGAAGTCGCGGAAATAGTGATGAGCGCTCATTTCGCCGCCGTAAATGGCGTCTTCTTCGCGCATCCGCTCCTTAATAAACGCATGGCCGGTTTTCGACATCACCGGCACGCCGCCCGCCGCGCTGACCACGTCCACCGTGTTCCAGGACAGACGCGGATCGTGGATGATTTTCGCGCCAGGGTGTTTTTCCAGAAACGCTTCCGCCAGCAGGCCGACAATGTAGTAGCCCTCAATAAACTGCCCGTTTTCGTCAAACAGGAAGCAGCGGTCAAAATCGCCGTCGAAAGCAATCCCCAGATCCGCCCCGTGAGCGATCACCGCATTACGCGTGTCGTCGCGGCATTCCGGCAACAGCGGGTTAGGAATACCGTTGGGGAAAGTGCCATCCGGGGTGTTATGTACTTTGATAAATTCTACCGGTACGTTCAGCGCGTTGAAGCGCGCTTCGATGGCATCCACCACCGGGCCAGCCGCGCCGTTGCCGGAGTTGATCACCAGCTTCAGCGGCGTCAGATTTTTCACGTCGATATAGCCGAGCAGATGATCGATATAGGCATCGCGCAGGGCAATTTGTCGGTAGCTGCCGCGCTTAGTCGCGTCCACCGGCGGGAAGTCATTGGCTTCCGCCAGCCGCTGTACGTCGCGCAGCCCGGTATCGCCGCTAATCGGACGCGCGCCCTTGCGCACCAGCTTCATGCCGTTGTAATCCATCGGATTATGGCTGGCGGTGACTTCAATCCCGCCGTCCACCCCGAGGTGGAAGGTCGCAAAATAAATTTCTTCGGTACCGGAAAGACCGATGTCCAGCACGTCAACGCCCGCATCGCGCAGGCCGTCCGCCAGCGCCAGCTTTAAGGCTTCGCTGGTCAGGCGCACATCGCCGCCGAGGACGATAGTTTGCGGCTTCAGGTATTCACCGTACGCACGTCCAATCCGCCGGGCGATCTCTTCGTTAAGCTCCTCGCCCAGCCTGCCGCGAATGTCGTAGGCTTTAAAACAGGTTAATTTGGTCATATTTTTCTCTTCTTTTAATGAGGGTTCACACCCGCCCGTAGCGATCCGCAAAGCGCACCACGTCGTCCTCTTCGAGGTACGCGCCGGAACGCACTTCAATCAGGTCGAGAGGGATTTTGCCGGGGTTCTCCAGGCAGTGCGCCGCGCCGAGCGGGATGTACACCGACTCGTTTTCGCCGAGCAGTTTGATGTCGCCGTTGATGGTGACTTTGGCGGTGCCCGCCACCACCACCCAGTGTTCCGCGCGGTGATGGTGCATCTGGAGGGATAACCCCTCGCCCGGCTTGACGGTAATGCGCTTCACCTGATAGCGGTCGCCCGCGTCGATAGAGTCATATTTGCCCCACGGACGGTACACTTCGCGGTGAATGTGGTGTTCATGGCGACCTTCAGCTTTGATCTGCTCCACCACTTTTTTGACTTCCTGCACGTGATGGCGGTCAGCAATCAGCACCGCGTCTTTGGTTTGCACCACCACCAGATCTTTCACGCCGACCGTCGTCACCAGACCGGATTCAGCGTACACGTAGCTGTTTTCGGTGTTGTGGCTGATGACGTCGCCGTGGTGGACGTTTCCCTCCGGCGTGTGGGCGCTGATTTCCCACAGTGACGACCAGGAGCCGACATCGCTCCAGCCCGCGTCCATCGGGACGACCACCGCATCCGCCGTGCGCTCCATCACCGCATAGTCAACCGACTCTTCCGGGCAGGCGAGAAACGCCGCTTCATCCACGCGGATAAAATCCAGATCGGGATCGACGGTCGCCATTGAGCGCTCGCACGCCTCCAGGATGTCCGGGCGGAACTTTTTCAGCTCCTCCAGGTAACGCCCCGCGCGGAACAGGAACATGCCGCTGTTCCAGTAATACTCGCCGCTGGCGACGTAGGCCTGGGCGGTGGCGAGATCCGGTTTTTCGACAAACTGGGCGACCGCAAAGGCCAGATTGTCCGCATCTGCTGGCACCGCGTCGCCACGCCGGATATAGCCGTAGCCGGTTTCCGGCAGATCCGGCACGATGCCGAAGGTCACCAGCTTGCCCGCTTCGGCGTGAGGAATGGAGGCGGTGACCGCCGCGCGAAACGCCGCCTCGTCCTGGATCATATGATCCGCCGCCAGCACCAGCAGCAGCGGATCGTCCTGCGGCGAACTACGTTGGGCCGCCAGTGCCGCCAGCGCGATAGCAGGCGCGGTATTGCGGCCCGCCGGTTCAAGAATGATGTTTTCGGTCAGCTTATTAAGCTGGCGCAGCTGCTCGGCGACGATAAACCGGTGCTGCTCGTTACAGATCACCACCGGGCTTTGGCATTCCACGCCGTTCAGACGGCTGATGGTGGCCTGAAGCATGGTCAGTTCCCCTTTCAGGCAGAGGAACTGTTTGGGATAGAGTACGCGGGAAAGCGGCCATAAACGGCTACCGGTTCCGCCCGCCATGACGACCGGATAGAGCGTAGGTTGACTCATATTAGTGATCCCGAATATCTGAAATAAATTGGCTTAGCACGTTGTCTTTTTCGAGCGTGCGTTCGGCATATTCACGTGCCACCGTGTTGCTCTCAGGCAGGGTTAGCGCCTGTTCAATTCCGGCAACCAGCGCCGTCACCACTTCCGGCTCGACGCATACCGCGATGCCGGGATACGTGCGGCAGAGCTGGCCCAGTTCGGTTTCCGGCTCGGCGGTGATCACCGCGTTGCCGCCAACCGCGAGAATATTGGTGAGTTTGGAGGGCAGTACCGCGTCGGCCGCGCCGCGCTTTTGGATCACCAGATGGCAGTCGCCCATTTTCAGCAGCGCAGGCAGGTCGTCATACGGTTGCAGCGGCAAAAAGCGGATATTGGTCAGGCCGCGTTCCGCCACCATTTTCTCCAGCCGCGCTTTACCTCCGCCCTGCCCGACGATCACAAACGTCCACGGCTGTTCGCGCAGCAAATTCGCCGCTTCAATAACGTTCTCCAGCCCCTGCTTTTCGCCGATGTTGCCGGAGTAAAGAATGATTTTTTGCGCCCCGGTAAGCCCCAGTCGCTGGCGCAGGACGTCCACGTCTGCCGGAGCAACATCGCGAAAACGCGCCACTTCAGACCAGTTGGGGAAAAAGATCAGTTTCTCTGGCGCGACGCCTTTTTCCTGCGCTTTGTTGATCATTGAACGGGAAATGGTGGATACCGCATCCACGCCGAGCAGATTGCTGCGCTCAAACGCCGTCGCCAGCCGGGCAACTTTGCCCCCTTTTCCCTTACCCGCCATCCCCAGACCGAGCATGGCATCGACTTCATAATCCTGAATGTGCAGCACGGTGCGCGCGCCGCAGAGCTTTGCCAGCAGGCGCATCCCCGGCGTACAGAACAACGTCGGCACCACGCCGATAATGCGATCCGGCTTCCAGCGGCGCTGCGCCAGCAGCGGAAACAGACTGCTTAACGCAAAGCTGCCCAGATGGATCAGCCGCTTGAGGGTGGAAGGCTGTTTCGGGACGTACAGCGGGCAGCGCCAGACGGTGGCCGCGCCGTTTTCACGGCGATAGCGCCAGGCGGAGTAATGCTCGCCGACCTGCCATTCCGGGTAATAAGGCGGGGCGGTGATCACCCGCACCTCATGGCCCTGACGCGCCATCCACTCGACCATTTCGCCGGTGTATTTGCCGATGCCGGTCAGTTCAGGCGAATAGTTGATGCCGTAAACGAGGATCTTCATAGTCCCGGCACTCCCGCCTGGCGTTCTGCGAGGAAATACGCGCGGGTGTTATCGTGCACGTTATCGCTTGCCAGCAGCGCCTCTGCCGTCAGCCAACGGTAATCGTTGTGCTGATCCGGCGGCAGGCGCAGGGTGCTGGCGTCCACCCGCAGGCGGAAACCCAGGACGATGTAATGGGTGGAAAAACCGTTCCCGGAAAAATTGTCGTCATAAAAATGCTGCCAGACGCCATAAAACTCGCCTGCCGTCATCGGCAGGCTAACGCCCAGTTCCGCTTCCGTCAGGCGCGCAAACGCCTCCTTCAGCGGTTCATCTTTCTGCACGCGTCCGCCGGGAACGAACCAGTAACCCTGCGCCGGACGGTTGGTCCGCTGACCAAGCAGAAACTCGCCGCGTTCGTTCTCCACAATCAGATCGATTGAGATCAGCGGCGTGGCGCGAACGACGGTGGCAAACTCTTCAGCGCTGAGAAACATATTTACCCCCGGAACCGCTGCTGATTTTCCAGAAACCACTGGTAAGTGCTGGCAAGGCCCGCCTCCAGCGTGATTTCATGGAACCAGCCGAGCTGATGCAGGCGCGTCACGTCGAGCAGCTTGCGCGGCGTGCCGTCCGGCTTGCTGGCGTCAAACACCACCCGACCTTTAAAGCCCACCACCTGCGCCAGCGTCAGCGCCAGTTCGCGGATGGTGCAGTCCACCCCGGTCCCGACGTTGATGTGCGACAGCATCGGCTCGGTATTTTCCTGCCAGACGCTGCGATCCAGTTCCATAACGTGAATGCTGGCGGCAGCCATGTCATCAACGTGAAGGAATTCGCGCATTGGCGTCCCGCTGCCCCAGACCACCACATCAGATGCGCCCTGCTGCGTCGCCTCGTGAAAACGGCGCAGCAGCGCCGGAATAACGTGCGAATTGCTGGGGTGAAAGTTATCGTTCGGCCCGTACAGATTGGTCGGCATAACCGAGCGATAGTCGCGGTCGTACTGGCGGTTATAAGATTCGCACAGCTTGATCCCGGCAATTTTGGCAATCGCATACGGCTCGTTAGTCGGTTCCAGCGTGCCCTGAAGCAGTTCGCTTTCCGCCATCGGCTGGTTTGCCAGCTTTGGATAAATGCAGGATGAGCCGAGAAACAGCAGCTTGTTCACGTCGTTAAGATGCGCCGCGTGAATGATGTTGCTCTCGATCATCATGTTTTCGTAGATGAAGTCCGCCGGATACGTGTTATTCGCCACGATACCGCCGACCTTCGCCGCAGCCAGGTAGACCTGGTCGATGCGTTCGCGGGCGAAGAACTGCTGCACCTGCGCAGCGTCCAGCAGATTCAGCTCATCGCGGCTGCGCAGGATCAGATCCACATCACCGCGCTGTTCAAGCTGGCGCACGATGGCCGATCCCACCATGCCGCGATGTCCGGCCACAAAGATACGTTGTCTGGTCATGCTCAGGACTCCAGCGCGATGGCAACCTCGTAACCGTGGGACTTCAGCAGGGAATGTTTCTTCGCCGCTTCCAGATCTTTTGCCACCATCTCAGAAACCATTTCCTGTAGGGTGGTTTCCGGTTTCCAGCCCAGCACCTGATGCGCTTTGGTCGGGTCGCCAAGCAGGGTTTCCACTTCCGCCGGACGGAAGTAGCGCGGGTCAACGGCAATAATCACATCGCCCGGTTTCACACCCGGCGCGTCATGACCGGTCACGGAAACCACGATGCCCTTCTCTTCCACGCCCTTGCCTTCAAAGCGCAGTTTGATGCCGAGCTGGGCCGCCGCCATTTCCACAAATTCACGCACTGAATACTGCACGCCGGTCGCGATCACGAAATCTTCCGGTTTTTCCTGCTGGAGCATCATCCACTGCATTTTGACGTAGTCTTTGGCATGGCCCCAGTCACGCAGGGAATCCATGTTGCCGAGGTACAGGCAGGACTCCAGCCCCTGAGCGATGTTGGCGATCGCGCGGGTGATTTTGCGGGTCACGAAGGTTTCGCCACGACGCGGGGATTCATGGTTGAACAGAATGCCGTTGCAGGCATACATGCCGTAGGATTCACGGTAGTTAACGGTGATCCAGTAGGCGTACAGTTTGGCGACCGCATACGGCGAGCGCGGGTAGAACGGCGTGGTTTCTTTCTGCGGAATTTCCTGCACCAGACCGTAAAGTTCAGAGGTGGACGCCTGATAGAAACGGGTTTTCTTTTCCAGACCGAGGAAGCGGATGGCTTCCAGCAGGCGCAGGGTGCCCATCGCATCAACATCAGCGGTATATTCCGGCGACTCAAAGGAGACCGCCACATGGCTCATTGCACCGAGGTTATATACTTCATCCGGCTGCACTTCCTGAAGGATGCGCGTCAGGTTGGAGGTGTCGGTCAGATCGCCGTAATGCAGATGAAATTTCGGGTTGGTGGTATGCGGATCCTGATAGATGTGATCCACGCGCTCGGTGTTAAAGGAGGAGGCGCGACGTTTAATACCGTGAACCTCATAACCTTTTTCCAGCAGCAGCTCTGCCAGATAAGACCCATCCTGCCCGGTAACACCGGTAATGAGAGCAACTTTAGTCATAATAAGTTTCCTATGTTAAACGTGTTGGCCTTTGAATCATGTTTTGTGGGGAGGGAGGACAAACGCTCCCCTTTCCCTGTTGCGGGGGAAGGTGGACAAACGCTCCCCCTCTCCCCGGCCCTCTCCCTCGAGGGAGAGGGAGAAAATCGGCACTTTTCCCTGTTGGGGGAAAGGCGTTCAAGCTATCCCCAGACGGTCCCCTCTCCTGGGGAGAAGGAGAAAATCGGCACCGGACGTCATCCCGCACTCGGACGGTTCCCTCTCCTGGGGGAGAGGGTTAGGGAGAGGGCGCTCGCGACGTCGATCTCTGCCCAGAAAAAGCATTTACCTTTCCCGCACTACCTGCGCCGGGTTGCCCCGGCAAATCATTCCGCCCGGAAGCGATTTAAAAACGCTGCTGCGCGCGCCCACCACGGTGGCGTCGCCAATCGTCACCCCTGGCGCGACAAATACGTCGGTCGCCAGCCAGCATTTTTCGCCGATAACAATTGGCGTGGCGTTAATATCAAAATGCGCACTTGAATAATCGTGACTGCCGGTACACAAATAACACTTCTGCGATACCACGGAATTTGCGCCAATCGTAATATCGCCCAGCGTATACAGCACCGCGTCATCGCCGACCCAGGCGTAATCGCCAATCGTCAGTTTCCACGGATAAGTAATTTTTACCGACGGACGAATAACCACGCCTTTACCAATTTTCGCGCCAAACGCACGCAGTAAAAATGCCCGCCAGCGATACAATACCTGCGGTGACCAGGCAAAAAGCGTGGCCTGAACCGCCCACCACAATTGCACTTTCAGCGCATTACCGCCGCGAAAACCCCGTGGCACAGAGAAGCCATTTAATTCCTGCATTATTTACCCTTTTATACCCTAAATAATTCGAGTTGGATGAAGGCGGCGACGCAGCTCATCCCCGGGAGCTTACTCCAGTAAGTGACCAGGGTGAGCGAGGAAAGCCAACGCACAGGCAACTTGAAGTATGACGGGTATATTTACTGTTTGTTATATAAGGCTTTCGTCTTGCCAGTCGTACGCAAACGTAATAAATAAGATAACTCCGCTAATACGCCCGGCACGCGTAAAATATTGCGCTGGACGTTTCTGGCGTCGCGGCATAATTCCAGATTATTGGACGTTGATACCCCGCCCATTGAAAATTCTGAAACCAGACCGGGGATCCGCTCGAACTTATAGCCTTTTTTATACAGTCTGGCGGCTAATGCATAATCTGACGACACCCGATATTGCAGATCGTAAGGATAATTTTTTAATCCCATCAGCGGGAAAAAGATCGCCTGATGACTGGCGGGCAGGCTGTGATAAATATACCAGCCGCGTTTCGCGCTGCGCCGAACTTTCGTGCCGTCACCAAAATCCAGCAGCGCATCGCCGATGTACATGGCATTTTCTTTTTTATCCGTCAGCTGGCGGACGAACTGGCCGACGTCGGCGTGGAAAATATCCCCGGAATTGAGGAAGATGGCAAACTTGCCCTGCGCCAGGGTAATGCCTTTATTCATCGCATCATAAATACCGCGATCTTTCTCGCTGATGTAGCGTAAGTTGTACTCACCGTTGAGGTTTTCCAGGAACTCCGCCGTGCCGTCAGCTGAGCCGCCATCAACCACGATCCACTCAAACTCAATGCCTTTTTCGCGTGCCAGATGCGCCAGCGACTGCCACGTTTTGACCACACCGTCGTGGTTACGAAAGGCGACGGTAATTACACTTAACAGCATCTGGCTTTCCTCATCAGGCGCGCACGATATTCAGTGCTTTACGCAAAATAAACGGACAAACGATTAAAAACGCATATTCCGGGCTAAATATTGAACCGGTAAAAAACAGCGATACTGGCGTAAAAAGATACAACTGAACGCCATAATTCTGATTATTACCGAACGCTCGCACCGCCATTCTTCCAACTTTAAATAAATACCATCCTGTCAGAAATACGGCGATCCACGAAAAATAAATAATGAGCAGATACAGGCCATTGTCTATTGTTTTTCCGACGTCCGCACCGTTAAAGATTCCGAATGATGCGACATATTCATAAAGTGAGCCGAATCTGACTACGCCATCAATATTGGTTAATGAATAACCCACCATCACCAGCGGTCCAATGATGCGATAATAAGACGACGATCCTTCCGTACCTAATTCACCGAGACGTCCTGAAATATACGGCATGGCAAAAAATACACCGACCAGGAAAATGGCCAGAGAGATAATCGCCAGCGGCAGTCGTTTGCGGATAGCCTCTTTGTTCAGATACTGAAACGCCCATTCCAGCAGGTAAAACAGAATAAATGTCATCACCCCGGAAAATGAGCCTGAAAGAACTATCCCTGCCAGAATCATACCATCGGTCTTTGGTGTTTTGATACCAAACTGTTTGATGCTAAGCCAAATTGAGATTAATGCCAGTGCGAAAAACGCCGGTTCAAAATATAACGCGGTGGTGCGTTTACCGCCATATTTGATAAAGTTCAATACATAGCTATTACTGTAAATAAGATATTTCGAAATTATTTCAATTAAACTACTGCCGCCGCTCAGAATAATCTGTGCCATTTCGGCTGCTGCGAGCAGTACCACCAGCGTCACCACAAGATAAAAGAAGCGCAGGATTTTGCGGTGGTTATGCGGTGAAATGGTTTTAAAGCGAATACTCCAGACCATGCCGATGATAATGACGATGTAGACAAACAGCAGGGTCGAGGTCACGTACTTACTGGCATCCAGCGACTGCCCGAACAGATAGTTGTAGAGCGTCAGCCCTGCTCCGGCCCCCAGCGCAATCATCAGCTTTTTAATGCTGATTTTGTCGATATACAGCAGCAGCAACAGCGGCAGGAAGGTGACGATCGTTACCGGGAAGCTCTCTCCGAGCTGGACAATTTTTACGTTGACCAGCAGGTAGATCAGCGGCAGCAGCAGGTAGCTACAGATTCTGATAGAACGAGACATATTCCTCCAGCATCTGTTGTCCGCTATAGGCCACCCGGCTGCGCTCATGGAACGCGTCATGGGTGACGTTGAAAACCGCCGCAGTAATGTCTTCGCGCCCGTGCTGCACGAGGCGCAAAATTTCCTCATCGCTCAGGGTCACGCCGCCGGATTTTTGCAGCACTTCCCGCGCGGCGTCGCTGTGGCTCGCCAGCACCGGCACGCCAATCGACAGCGCTTCGCACAGGATCAGCGGATAGTTATCCACCCGCGAGGTAAACAGCAGCGCATCCATCTGGTTCAGCTCGGTCATTAATTGACGTTTGTCGGTGAGAAAGCCGTGGTTGACGACGTTTGCACCTTCGAAAGGCGAGAATTTACCGAAGGTGTGGACTTCCGGCGCGTTGTCCAGCGCAATCACCTCCCGCACCAGTTGCTGATTGGTTTTACCGTCGTAGCGCAAATCATGCGCGACCACGGCAATTTTCGGCTTTCCGGCGTCCGGGTTGACGGTGGGCAGGCCGGAGAGAATCGCTTCCGTCGCCACGTCGATGCCGTTATTAATGATCCGGCAGCGGCCTTTGCCGTACAGCGTATTGAACGCGTCGGCAACGTGCTGGCTCGGCGAAATAAACTGGCAGCCGAGGGCGAGCATTTCGTGGATCAGCAGGCGCTTCTTTTCCACCAGTTGATGCGCGCGATCGATCTTCACCGGCGGATAGTTGCCGAGCGTCGGGCACTGTTTGCAGCCGCTTTTCCAGCCGTCGCAGCCATCGAGAAACGCGCAGCGCCCGGTCACGCTCCAGTGATCGTGCAGGGTCCAGACCATACGCACATCCGGCTTATGGGCCTTCACCCGCTGGCAAAAATCCACCAGCCGGTCGAAGTTCAGCCAGTAGCTGTGCAGGACGTGAAAGTGCAGCACCACCGGCCCTTCGCTGCGGGTAACGGTGCGGTATAAGTTATCCAGATTGCCAAACAGATCGCGGTTAAACAGGCGAAACAGCGCCAGGTTCGCCATTGACGTCAGGCGCGGCGTGTGGCGGATGACATTCGGATAGCTATCGTGGCTGACGCTTTTTTTGCCGCCCTTTCCGTAGCCGTAAACAAACCGCGAGTGCAGCCCCTGTTGCAGCGCCCGCTGGTGCAGATCCAGCGCAACGCCAGCCGCGCCGCCCTCGGCGAGTCGAACGTTAAATTGCAGAATATTCATTGGCTGACCTTTATGCGCGCTTTCTCACCGACCACCAGCGCATCATCCGGCACGCTGTCGAGCACGACGCTGCCCGCGCCGATCCTGACGTTATTGCCGATGGTGATGTCGCCGGTAATAATAACGTTGGCTCCCAGCTCCACCCCGTTGCCAATCACCGGGCAGGCGAGATTTCCCGCCCCGCGATTGCCGATGGTGACGCCGTGGCGCACGACGAAATCGTCCCCGGCGACCACATTTTTATTGATCACCACCGCATAGCCGTGGTGAATGGTGAAGCGGCGACCGATGGTGGCTGCGGCCTGAATTTCGTAACCGAAAAAGCATTCGGTCAGCAGGCGATACCCCACCAGCACCGGCGCGGCCCACAGGTTATTAATGACGTTTTTCTTGCGCCACACCGAGCAGAAATGAGCGATGCGGTAGGCAACGAC
The DNA here is from genome assembly GCF_032071645.1 of Superficieibacter sp. Classification (NCBI taxonomy): domain Bacteria; kingdom Pseudomonadati; phylum Pseudomonadota; class Gammaproteobacteria; order Enterobacterales; family Enterobacteriaceae; genus Superficieibacter; species Superficieibacter sp. The sequence continues at coordinate 1,264 of NZ_DAMAPU010000001.1, read as the reverse complement.
CATGCAGCACGGGCGCAGGCTCCAGCTATTGGCGCGTAAATCTTCCAGCAGCATCACTTCCCCCGCAGGCCGTCGGCCAGACGTTTACCGTTGCGCACGGAAAACAGCGTCAACAGCGTGCGCCAGTTCATCCGTTTGTTACGGATCTGGTACAGCGTGAAGAGCTGATATTTTTTGCTGGCGCGGTCGAATTTGTCTTTGTGCTTGCGGTAGAACTGGAAATAGCCGGAAAATTTCTTTGGCGAGGAGGTGATCTGCATTTCGCCGTGATTCACATGCAGAATTTGCGTGGCCTCTTCCACTTTCCACGGCTCGCCGTATTCCACCACCATGCGCAGAAAGATGTCATAGTCCTGGGCGGCCTTCAGCCCGGTATCAAACAGGCTCTCTTTGAAGCGCGACGCCAGGGTAAACACCTGATTGCCAATGATGTTGCGTTTGTAGAACAGCTTGCGCGAGAAAGGTGATTTCGGATACAGCGGCAGGCTGGCCGGTTGCGCATAGACTTCCCCTTCGCAGACATAGTCATTGGCATACAAAAACGCGTGGGTGACCAGTTGATGTTTATGCTCCAGGAAAATGCTCAGGCGCTCCGGCGTCCACTCGTCGTCATCGTCAATGCCGGTAATGTACTGGCCTTTTGCTTGCATAATCGCCTGGTTCCGCACCGCGCAGGCCCCGGAATTGAAGTCGTTACGGGTGTAGCTGACACGCGGATCGTTAAGGTCTTCGACAAACTTTTGTAGCTGTTCAAATTGCGCCGAGCAGTCATCCACAATGCGCATTTCCCAGTGCGGGTAATCCTGACGCAGCACCGATTTTATGGCGCGGATCGCCAACTGCTGCCGGTTCCAGGTTGGCATATAGATGGAGATGAGTGGTGTATTATTGATGCTCATTTTTTTCCATTCTCCAGATAATGGTTATTGGCCTTACGCGGCACGTTCTGCTCTCTTTACCGGGGAGGGTGGTGGCGCGGGGGATGGGTTTCCGCCCTCTCCCTGACCCTCTCCCCAAAACCGAGTTCGTGGTAACGTCCTGTTTTCTCCGGGGGGGGGGGGGGGGGGGGGGGGGGGGGGGGGGACGTTTATCCTCCTTCCCTCACGTCAACGCCCTCTCCCTAACCCTCTCCCCCGGGAGAGGGAACAGATCGAGTTCGGGGTAACGTCCTGTTTTCTCCCTCTCCCTTGAGGGAGAGGGTCGGGGTGAGGGGGCGTTTATCCTCCTTCCCTCACGTCAACGCCTCTCCCTCACCCTCTCCCCC